>NZ_JAGXKA010000497.1:0-235 GCF_019091065.1 Burkholderia sp. GbtcB21 | reverse complement strand
CCGAAGAGTACGGCTGGAATCTCGACCTCGGGACGATCGCGATGATCTTCCGCGCGGGCTGCATCAACCGCGCGCGCTTCCTGCAGAAGATCACGGTGGCTTACGCGAAGGATCCGGCGCTCGCGAACCTGCTGCTCGATCCGCGCTTCCAGGAGATCGCAGCGCACTACCAGGCATCGCTGCGCGACGCCGTGGTCGCCGCGGTGAAGGCCGGGGTGCCGGCGCCGGCGTGCGC
>NZ_JAGXKA010000496.1:0-235 GCF_019091065.1 Burkholderia sp. GbtcB21 | reverse complement strand
CCTTCGCCGGCTATGCACGGCATCCGCCCCCGCCCCGGCCTGCCCCACCCCCTTCTGCCCGCCAGTCGGATCGATAGCAGATTTTATCGGTTATCGCCCGCCCTCCCCGTTGGTACGTTAGCCGGCCCGCTCCAGTGCAACGACCCCAACGAGGAGCACGCTCCATGACGCCGATGAACCGCCGCGCGTTCGCGCGCGCGATGCGGGCCGCAGGCCCCACTGCGGCGGGCGCCCG
>NZ_JAGXKA010000495.1:0-235 GCF_019091065.1 Burkholderia sp. GbtcB21 | reverse complement strand
TGCCGCCGCACACCATCACCAAGCCCGACAAGCAGATCGCCGAGAACGAGTCCCCGTACATCCTGCGGCACGACGAGAAGATCGCGAACATCCGCGACCTGCTGCCGGTGCTCGAACAGGTCGCGAAGACGGGCCGGCCGCTGCTGATCATCGCGGAGGACGTCGAGGGCGAAGCGGTCGCGCCGCTCGTCGTGAACAACATCCGCGGAATCCTCAAGACGGTCGCGGTCAAGGC
>NZ_JAGXKA010000494.1:0-235 GCF_019091065.1 Burkholderia sp. GbtcB21 | reverse complement strand
GCGAATCCAGTAGCGCACGCATTCGATGCAGGGCGCGCGGGCCAGCGCACCGCCGCCGGCCAGCAGTGGCCCGACCAGCCCCTGCACGCCACCGGCCGCCACGACGAGCACTGCCCCACCGCGCGCCGCCACGCGGGCGGCGCACGCGGGGGGATCGTCGCGGTCGTGCGGATCGGTGAGCGCGACGGTCAATTCGGCGGTCCGCCCGGCGGCGATGCCCGCCGCGGCGGGGGCG
>NZ_JAGXKA010000493.1:0-235 GCF_019091065.1 Burkholderia sp. GbtcB21 | reverse complement strand
CCGCGCCGCCCAGCCCGCCGCCGCGCCCCCAGCGGCCGGCCGGGGTGCGCTTGCCCAGCCAGTCCGAGAACGCCGCGTCGCCGCCCAGCGCGCGATTCAGCTCCGTTTCGAAATAGCCGGGCGCGAGGCCGTTGGCCGGGATGCCGTGGCGCGCCCAGTCGGCGCACATCCCTTTCGTCAGCACCCGCACCGCGCCCTGCGACGCCGCGTACGGCGCGATCGTCGGCCGCGCGAG
>NZ_JAGXKA010000492.1:0-235 GCF_019091065.1 Burkholderia sp. GbtcB21 | reverse complement strand
GCCGCCGCGACGCTCGGGCCGCTCGGCCCGTCCGTGATCCGCCTCGAGGCATCGGCGCGGCCGCAGCCCGTGAGCCTGCGGGTCGGCACCGTGATGTCGCTCGTCAATACCGCGATCGGGCGGATCTTCGCGGCCGGCATGTCCGACGACGTGCTGGCCGTTCTGCTCGCCGACGAGCCCCTACGCCTCGCCGGCAGCGGCCCCGTGCAGGCCGACGGCGCAGTCCGCGCGCGGC
>NZ_JAGXKA010000491.1:0-235 GCF_019091065.1 Burkholderia sp. GbtcB21 | reverse complement strand
ACATGTCAAAGTTAAGAGGTAAAAATTCTAATTAGCCTATATAAAAACACAATAGAGTAATTTGCGGCATAAATACCTGAGTTTAACTCTCAGTTGCAAATAAATACTTAAGTTTAATTTTTTGAGGTAATAATACCTAAGTTATATTTTTGGAACTCTGTAGGTACCTAACCGTTAAATATTATCATCCACGTGTCATATTCTTATTGGTATATTTAAATTAATTTTTTTTAAA
>NZ_JAGXKA010000490.1:0-235 GCF_019091065.1 Burkholderia sp. GbtcB21 | reverse complement strand
CGGATTGGCGACGCTCGACATGCCGCCGTCGACGAATGCGAGGATGTTCCTGAACGCCGCGCTGAAATAGAGCTCGTAGCCCTCGCGCCCGACATAGCCGATGTGCGGCGTGCAGATCACGTTCTCCATCCGCAGCAGGCTGTAGCCCTGCAGGATCGGCCCGCTCTCGAACACGTCGATTGCGACCATCCCCGGACGGTTGTGCGACAGTGCGTTGACGAGTGCGTTTTCCTCG
>NZ_JAGXKA010000489.1:0-235 GCF_019091065.1 Burkholderia sp. GbtcB21 | reverse complement strand
GCGGCAGCCACCGCCTGCGCGGCGAAACCGATCGCGCGCACGGGCCAGCCGGCCTGCGCGAGCCCCCCGGCCTCCTGCGCACTGCCGCAGCCGGGAATCAGCACCGCGCACGGCACGAGCCGGTGCGCGAACACGCGAAAGCCGTCCGGCACGCCGCCGAATTCCCACGGCGACACGCCGCGCTCGAAACGCTCGTCCCAGAACGATGCGTTGCCGGGGTCGCGCGTCGCGAAAT
>NZ_JAGXKA010000488.1:0-235 GCF_019091065.1 Burkholderia sp. GbtcB21 | reverse complement strand
CGCGGGCGCCGGGTACGGGGGGCGGGCCGCGGCGATGTGCTGCGGCACCGGGAAGCCCACGGAGCGCGGGCCGGGGCGCGCGGAGAAATCGAATGCCGACGTGAGGACGCCGCAGATCGACCGGCGCCATGCGCTGATGTTCGGCTCCTTCACGCCGAAGCGCGCTACGAGAAAACGCAGCACCGATGTATGCTCGAACGTCTCCGAGCAGTCCCAGCCGCCCTTCGTCCACGGC
>NZ_JAGXKA010000049.1:0-5707 GCF_019091065.1 Burkholderia sp. GbtcB21 | reverse complement strand
GTTGTTCCGATGCCTGAGGTTAACAGCTTGCCGCGAAAGTTAACAGCCCAACGGGGCCTTTCTGAAACCGTCTCTTACACCGCGCCCTCACACGCGCACCCAGTGTTTGATCAACGGCGAGCGCTGCTCCCCGCGATCAAGTCTACCGAGCGCGGCTTCATAGGCGTCGCGGACCGCTTGTGGCGTGCCGTGCACGGGCTTCGGCCGCGTCGCGAAATATTCGTCGAGCGCTTGTTTCAGATCAAGCAGCACGTCTTTGTTTGCGTCGTTTTCGAGCGCGCCGCTCAGATCCTGCACTCGAGTGGCCAATTCGTCTCCAATTCCGTATTCCTTCAATGCGGCGATCGTCTCGCTGGCGTTACCCACGGACACCAGCCTCTTGATTTCCTCCAGTGCCGACTGGGTAAAGTCGCTGCCTCTCCGGTGCCGAAGCTGGATCACTTCGTCGATGAATTTCGAGGCCTGTTCATTGTCGATGCTTGGGTAGCGTTCGGCGATATGCGCACGCAACATTGTCCGATTATCGGACGTATAGTTGGCTTCACCGTTGGCCACATAGCGCGGCATCATGCTGGAGATCGCGGCAGCAGATGCCTTTACGGTGGCGAGCTGTGGCGAGACGACAACCGACGCGACTTCCGTTTTTACCTGGTTCTCCACCTCGGCAGCAACACCCAATGACACCCTACGCGTGGAAAAATAATCGCGTGCGTCGAAGAGGTCCATCAATCGGGTTTCCAGCTGCATGAAGGCGGGCGTTCCTCTCCCACCCACTGCGCTCAGTTGATTCACCACTTCTTCTCGCGGCTGGCCGTCGAGCAGCGCCGCCATGAGCGTCTGCGCGAAACGATCGTCATCTAGCTGCGCGACGGATTCGCTCACGCGTTCCAATGCGTGATCAAGATAAGTGTGGGAGACTTGCCGCGCCAACTGCGCAACCGATGCACCGACGACCAGTAAACCCTGCCCCCCTATGGCGCCTCGGCTCTGCAGGCCGAGCACCGTCTGATAGGGCTTGTCGGAATATACTTGGTCGTAGTCATACATTGGCTCAAGCTGCGAGATCAATGCATCGCCGAGCACGCTGCCGATCGCACCCGGTTGATCCGGGTCCTGGCCGAGTGCATAGACATAGAAGTCAGCGTCAACCCGGGTGAGCTCGCCGGTGCCCGGTGCCCGGCATGAAAGCGTGATTCGACCATCGTCGTTTCGCGAGATCGACAAAGTATCCACCTTGCGAAGCGCATTCTTGGCGCAGTCGGGTGCGTACTTGAGTTGATTGCCATCGAGCAGGATGGGCCTTGTACTGCGCACGAGCCATTCAACCTTTGCGCCCAGTTCGCCAGCCCGTTCCACTGCGTCAATTCCGGCGTTAGGGCCATGCACCGCGATAGTCTTGCCGTTGAACCGCTCAGGCTCCGCATCGGCGGCACGCATGAACTCGTCGAGATCGAGCACCCGCCCTTCGTTGCGGAACACCGCCTTGTGTTCCGACGCGATGGTGATGTTGCTGAAGCTTTGTTCGGCTCTCGATTTGTTGTCCGAGTTGCCCCAGACACTCGTATGCGGCCCCGCGCCGATACCGAGCACAACCTGCTTGCTGTCGACGACATGGCCGCCGCCGAGCCTGATCCGATAGTTCCCGTCGTCCAGGCGCTGGACACCGGTGATACTCTCGTTGATACGCTCGGCCCCCAGCCTAGCTGCACGCTCGATCTGCGCATCGTTGCCGGCGGAAAACGTCGCACGGTCGGCGTAGCCTCGATCGTAATACGGCGCGCGGTCGCCCCATTGATCGATGATCTCGTGCTGGTGATTGATGTAGCCCGCGCCTCGCACGCTCGGCTGCCACGCGTCCTGTTCGCCGATGATCGTCACCTTGCCCCAAAACGGCAGCTCATCGGAATGCGCATCCTGCCGCCCGTTCAACTCGTTCAACAAGAACGCGGTACTGCTGCCAACGCCGATAAACGTCACGTCGCGAAGCCGATGCGGGTCAAGCGGCAGCTTTCGCCCCTCGGCGGCCTGACTCTCCGCGACGCCCACTTGACAGGCGTCGGACGCCACTGACGTCGCGTCGCGCGCAGTGTACGAGTTGAGGCTATTCAGTGACGGAGCGATTTTCATAAAGAATCCGGTAGGTGGAACAGTGACACACGTTATCTGAATCCAAATGCAGAGCCATTCAAAAATTGATCAATCGCTGATCCCTCTTGGAGCGTGAGTCTCCGGTACGGGTCGCAACGGCCTGAACTTGCCGGCCGGCAGTTTCTGACTGACCATGCCTCGATTTCGCGTACAGCAGGAATTTTGTTAATTTCCTGTATGTACGGAGGGTTGCATGTCAGAGAAGTCAGTGCCGAAACGGCAATACACGGACGAGTTCAAAGTCGAGGCCGTCAGGCTTGCCGAATCAGTCGGTCAGCATGAAGCCGCGCGACGGCTCGGGGTACCGGTGGCGACATTAGGGAACTGGATGCGGCGTAGTCGCCGGGCCGACGGCGTTGGTGAGGCGGGTGCTCATCAGGCGGTCGCAGCACGGTCAGCTCGCCCGATTCGCGAACTGGAAGCGGAGAACAGTCGGCTACGCAAGGAATTGGCCAGCGCGAAACTCGATGTTGAGATTCTCTCAAAAGCAACGGCGTACTTTGCGAAGGGGTCGCGGTGAAGTACGCCTGGATCGATACTTACCGCGACCAGTACAGCTCAGTCGCTTGTGCCGAATAGTTGATGTGTCGCGCAGCGGTTATTGCCAATGGCGTCGGCGTGGCCCAAGCGCACGCACTCAGACCAATGCAGCGCTGGACGCGGCGGTCGCCGCCATCCACCGGTCAAGCCGCGGCAGCTACGGCCGTCCTCGTATCGTGCGGCAGTTGCGTGCCCAGGGCCAGCCGGCGAGTGCCGAACGCGTACGTCGCAGCTTGCAACGCCAGGGGCTGCGCCCGCTCTACAAGCGTCCGTATCGAGTTACAACGGATTCGACGCATCGCCAGCCGGTGGCCCCCAATCTGCTTGATCGTCGTTTCGACGGCTGGCTGCCCAATCGGGCGTGGGTCAGCGACATCACGTTCATCCGGACCGGCGAAGGCTGGTTATATCTAGCGGCCATCCTGGATCTGGCGAGCCGACGCATCGTGGGCTGGTCGATGTCCGAACGAATCAATGCCGACCTGGTCTGCCAGGCACTGCGCAGCGTGTGCTGGCAACGCAAACCGCCACCGGGGCTGCTGTTACATTCCGACCGCGGAAGCCAATATGCAAGCCGAACCTACCGGAAACTTGCCGCCGACTTCAAGATGAACATCTCGATGAGCCGACGCGCGAATGCGTGGGATAACGCCCCGATGGAGAGCTTCTTTAAGACGCTGAAAGTCGAAAGAATCTATCAGCTCCACTACGAAACACGTGCCCAGGCTCGTCTGGACATCGTCGACTGGATCGAAGGCTATTACAATCGGCAACGCCTGCACACATCAATCGACTTTCATACCCCTGTCGACTACGAGGCCGCGTTGATCGCCGCATGACCTGCTGTACGTGGAAACGAGGCAGGGTCAACTCCCACCTGCACGACTTCCTGATCGACGGCATGACCTACGCCATGTTCGAGGTCGATGACGTGCTGGACTTCGCTGATCCGGGCACGACCGTCGATGACCGCAAGGTTCGACTGCAGAAGGTCCTGAAACCTGGCTCACGCTTCCTCTACCGGTACGACTTCGGGGACGGGTGGGATCACGCCATCATCGTTGAGAAAGTGGAAATCGTTGAAAGCGAACCGTGGGGCACGGCCCAGGTCATCGATGGTGCTCGCGCGTGCCCACCAGAAGATGTGGGCGGCCCGCCTGGCTACGACGCGTTCCTGAACACGCTATCTAACGATCCGAATAGCGAAGAGGCAGAACATTACCGAAACTGGGTTGGCCCCGGCTTCGATGCCGATCGGTTCGATCTGCGTGCTGCCAATGCCACGCTGCTGCGCATGGCATCCAATCGTTGGGGAAACCGGTAACTCACGCCGTCAAGACGGTATCGGCCCCACGCTTACCCTCCACCGCGCATCTGGTGGCCTATGTGCGTATTCCACGCCAGAGCGAGCGCGGTTTCCACGCCGAACTGAACGCGAATTCCACGACATTCCGAACGCTGATTCCACCGCAAACCGAACGCACATTCCACGCGTAAGCGAACGGTAGGCAGGACGGCGACGACGCGGGTTAACCATGGCACGCTGGACGATTTTATCCGGAGTGCCACAAATGATGTCGAAAGCAAGGTTATCCATGCGGCAGAACATCGGCCATATGCAGGAATTCTGGGCGCTGCGCGGACTGGACATCGCGGTGCCGAGCTTCGGGTTGCTCAGCGAGCGGTTTCGCACGCTCGAGGTTCAGGTCAAACAGTGCTGCCAGCGCGTCGCCGATTGCCTGTCCCGAGGCGAGGCGATCAGTCTGATCGTCGACAGCAGCGGGATGAAGTTTGGCCGGGCCAACGAATGGCATCGCCAGAAGTACGGTTGCGGCGCGAGCCGAACGCCGTGGCGCAAGATGCATCTGTCGATCGATCTGGAAATGAACATTCACGCCATCGCGCTCACCGACGCCCACGTGTCCGACGCGGCAGGACTGGATGCGGTGCTGGCGGTCGATGCGCCCGTCGACTGCGTGATTGCCGACGGCGCGTACTACAGCATCGCACAGACCGAGGCTTGGTCGAGCAGCGGTGTGCTGCCGGTGATTCCGCCGCCGGCGAATGCGGTGGTTCATGACCAGCCGGCGACACGCTGGCACGACCGGATTGTCGGCTACATCCAGGAGAAAGGCATCTATGCGTTCCACAACAAGTACGGGTATGGAAAGCGCGCACTGGTCGAGGCGCAAATCACGCGGATCAAGCGTTGCATCGGTTCGCGGCTACCGACTCGCCGATTCGAATAGCAGCGCGAGGGCATGATCATCGCAAACCTCGTGAACCGGTGGAACAGCTTCGGCAGGGCCTTCTGTATCAAGACAGTCTAATTGCGCCAGCAACCAACTGAACGCCTACCCTATCGAACAAAGCCGCCTCACATGGCGCTCGACGAATTGACGCCGGGCGCGTTCGCCCGGCAATACATCCTACGGCCGAAGGCTCATGAAACCCCCGGCACTAACGCTGGAAGCTGTCCAGAGTATCCAAGCAGCTCAAGAGTTTCTGTTCTGGTGAGAGTTGCTGTTCTGGTGAGAGTTGCTGTTCTGACATTGAGGAGCATCATGTCCAAAGATATAATAACAAGCCCCGATGGGCGGATGCGAATAACAAGCCCCGATGGGCGGATGCACATCGGCGGCGCCGCCGCTCACATAGCGTACTTCTGTCTGCTTGAGTTCGATCATCAATCTGCACTCCAAATGGTTTTCAATTTAACAAGCCCCCTTCCAATCTGCGCTCTCCTAGCGAGTGAAAGGTATATGTAAGATAAATGATGCTCGCAAGAAAAGTCAAGGACATATCGCCCTCGGCTTCGTCTGCGATGACGGGCCGAGCCTGATAGATCAGTGTTTCCTTAGGGAAACACTGATTTATGTGGCTCGGTGGTCAGCGGCGACGCAGCCGCAGACGTTGTAGAAGATGGTTCACGGAACGAGTCCACGACGATGAAACGGCAAATGAGCTTTGCGGAAGCGGAAAGTGCGGGCAAGAAGCGCGTGACTCGGCGTCAGCGTTT
>NZ_JAGXKA010000487.1:0-235 GCF_019091065.1 Burkholderia sp. GbtcB21 | reverse complement strand
ATAGCGGCCGCCGACCCAGTCCCACATTTCGAACACGTTGTCCGCGGCGATGCCGAGCTTCACGACTTCGGCCGGGTTCGCCGACACGCCGACGAAGTGCTTCGCGAGCGCGCCCTCGGGGCAGCCACGCGCGACGAACCAGTCGCGCAGCGAGCGTGCGTTCGTCATCGTCACGAGCGTGGTGAAGGTCTTCGACACGATGATCGCGAGCGTTTCCTCGGGATCGACCTGTTCG
>NZ_JAGXKA010000486.1:0-235 GCF_019091065.1 Burkholderia sp. GbtcB21 | reverse complement strand
CGGCACGTCGATCCGCGTACGGGCCAGGTGCTCGAGCAAGTCGGCATGCCGTCCGGCGTCGGCGTGTCGGGGCTCGAATCCGACGGCCACGATCTTTTCTACTGCGGCGGCGGGAACAGCGGCAAGCTGCGCGCCGTGCGGCGCCCAGCGCACGTGCGGGCGTAGGGGGACGGGACCCGGGCGGCGCCCGCCCCCGGCGGCGGCCGGTTCGCCCCGTACCCCGGCCGCCCACCCT
>NZ_JAGXKA010000485.1:0-235 GCF_019091065.1 Burkholderia sp. GbtcB21 | reverse complement strand
CAGGCGCGTGGCCTCGGTACGGTTCCAAAGGGCTCTAAAGGCGCATCAAATCAGGAAGCAAGCGGTCGAATTCTCGCCTGACCACGCCGTAGCATTCGCACACACGCTTTTCGTGCCCGGATCGATCCAATACCTCGATGTGCCCATAGTTGTACCGGATCAATCCGGCATCCTGGAGTTTCAGCGCAGCTTCCGTCACGCCCGATCGTCGGACACCGGGCATGTTGGCGATCAA
>NZ_JAGXKA010000484.1:0-235 GCF_019091065.1 Burkholderia sp. GbtcB21 | reverse complement strand
GGCTGAACCAGTTGCCGCCCGGGTCGAGCGCATGCGCCCCCTTGTCGAGCACGGCGGCGGCCAGCGGGATGTCGGGGGTGATCACGAGGTCGCCGGCCTCGGCCAGCTCGACGATGCGCGCGTCAGCCACGTCGGAGCCGGCCGGCACCTGCACCGCCTTGATGAACGGCGACGGCGGCGTGCGCAGAAACTGGTTCGCCACCAGCGTCACGCGGGTTTCGGCACGACGCGCGCC
>NZ_JAGXKA010000483.1:0-235 GCF_019091065.1 Burkholderia sp. GbtcB21 | reverse complement strand
CAGTCGGCCAGCAACGCGTTCAAGGCGACGATCAACCTGACGCGCTTCTGGTCGGAGTCCGCGTACGGCGGCACGTTCCAGGGCGTCGACCTGAACTACACGCGGCGCTTCGATCGCTGGTCCGGGCAGCGGTGACGGCGGGCGCGTGTCGCGCCGCGCACATGTAAAAAAGGCCCCGCACGCATCGTGCGGTGCCTTTTTCGTGCAAGCGGCGGCGCGCTCGGCGCGGCTTACT
>NZ_JAGXKA010000482.1:0-236 GCF_019091065.1 Burkholderia sp. GbtcB21 | reverse complement strand
TGCAATATAGGTATCGGCTTTCGCATTGAAAGTGGCAATGTTCCTCAAAACGTCACAATCAACATATAATGAAAGAATTACCAAAAACAATTACAGCATAGTTACCCCATGGTTCATCATACTTTTATCATTGTTGCCTCAATGTCAATCGCAGTTTACCCCACCAATGTCACATGCAATACCGTATCGCCCTTCCCATAAACTTGCTTGTTTAGGCACAAATCATTCTATTTTGT
>NZ_JAGXKA010000481.1:0-236 GCF_019091065.1 Burkholderia sp. GbtcB21 | reverse complement strand
ACACTTTGATCAAATATGAGACATGCTCAAGGGCTCGACTGGCCCGAAACCATTAGACCTTAAGCTGGATAGGTCAATGGGCTCACCTTTCTCGGCATACATCAATGCCTTGCCCTTACCCAAGTTCAAGATGCCAACTTGGAAGATGTACACAGGGAAAGAAGATCCCCTAGTACACCTAAAATACTTTGAGATCCAAACAGATCTCCAACAAGTATTTGAAGATATGCGATGGC
>NZ_JAGXKA010000480.1:0-236 GCF_019091065.1 Burkholderia sp. GbtcB21 | reverse complement strand
TCGATGCCTTCGTTCGTCCAGTCGTGCAACTTCGCCTTGAAGGACGCCATGTTCGTCGGCGTTTCGAAGGTCCCGGTGTAGCCGACCCCGGCGACCTTCAGGATGCCGTTGAAGGTGCCCGCATACATGACCACCTTGCCGTAGTGATTGCGCGTGCCGAACACGTGATCGGAATTCACCCAGCCGTAGGAGAAGCCCCCCGCCACGTCGAGCATCATCGCGCGCAGGAACGCGTC
>NZ_JAGXKA010000479.1:0-236 GCF_019091065.1 Burkholderia sp. GbtcB21 | reverse complement strand
GATGTGTATCACATTGACGGCCACGACGGTCACTACTCCGTGGAGCCTGTTGAAGACCTCGAAATCATTCGGCAATGTTCTTGAGCGTCGCGCTGCGGTCGGCCGTTGAGGAGTGAGCTTGGGTCATTCGGTCTGGCACGATGGATGCCCGCTTCGGGTCTAATTGCGCCGGGCCCAGCAGCCGGGTCCGCACCTGGCCGTACCGGTCTCCAACGGGCGTAGGACGTCGTAGGAGA
>NZ_JAGXKA010000478.1:0-236 GCF_019091065.1 Burkholderia sp. GbtcB21 | reverse complement strand
GCGGGGGTGAGCGCGGGCACGATCGCGCTGAGCGGATGATGCTCGGTCAGCGTCGCCAAGCCGGGCACCTCCAGCGAGAAGACGTTGTCGTCGCTGCCGTCGACCGCGTACACGATGCGGCTGTGCGCGACGGGCCAGCCGCGTTCGCGCGCCAGGGCGAGCGCGTGCGTCGAGCGTGCGATCCCCGGCGCGAGGTTGCCGCCGCCGACCGTCCCGGGATCGGCGAAGCCCACCAC
>NZ_JAGXKA010000048.1:0-5728 GCF_019091065.1 Burkholderia sp. GbtcB21 | reverse complement strand
CAATGGGTCGTAGTACAAGGTGTCGGCATAGCCCCATTGCTGGATCGAAGCGTCGTTCACGTAACGCGGCTGGTCGATAAAGTATGGTTGGTAGCGTCGAACGGGTAACCCCTTGTTGTTGTAGTCGACTCGTCCCGATACGACCCAGCGCCAATCCGGGGTGGTGTCCTTGACCAATGGCTGGCCTGCGTTGTCGAGGACAAGTTGACCGCTACCGTCAACCACATAGGCCTGGCCTGGCTCGGTCTTCTGTTTGGATTGCAGAGACCGTCCAAATCCGTCGCTGTACGCCAATAGGATTTGAATCTGCCGATCCGTTTCTTGTGTCTGAGGGAACTGCTCGGCGTTGAGCGCGGCGTTATGTACCGGGATCTGCGGCACTCCACTCACCAGTGCGCGCAGAGAGGGAGGAAGGGCGGGAACTTCAAATTCACCACGTGCCCAATGCCGCCCTTTCGCCAGGATGTGGCCAGTGCCGATGATCAAGTGATGCTGCTGCAATGTGTCCCATAGCATTGTGATTTCGGACGGGGCGAAGTGGGCGGTCAGTTGCTCGCCGGAGATCCGCCCCATCCAACTGAACGGGGCGTAGAGGTAGGTTGAGGCTGCTTGTTGCAGCGCGCCAGACGGATCGGCCAACGCCGCGTCGATTGAGTCCAGCGCGGGTGCCCCGGCGTTGAAGTTGCCGACTGGTGCAAACCCGACTTGCACGGCCGTGGCGTCGTCGGGAGCCAGCTGGCGACCAAAGAATGACGTCGCTACGACCCGGCCCAACGCGTCGAACAAGACCTGCTGCACATTGAGATTCGGATCGGTGATCTGCCAGGGGGTCAGGAAGCGGTAGTCATACGCAGTAATTGTCTCCAACCCGTCAACGTCCGTGACCGAGACGACGACACAATGATGAACATCATACTTGAGGTTGATAGGACCGACGATTGGCGTCGTCTGCTGGGCTCTGGGGAGCGCAAACGGAAGCCACTCGCCATTGCCGTTCACGTACGTGGTGTAACTGTGAGGTTTGACCCACACTGTACCAGGGGAGGCGTCGGCGACGGAGAGTACGACCGGTCGCTCACAATAACCAGCATCCGTCAGCGCGCGGTCAAGATCCGGAATGGCGACATACACTGCCAACACGTCGTGATCGAGCTCTGCAGTTTCGACATGGTGGACCAGAACCAATGGCGGAGGGGGCACGCCCGCCGGAAGTACCTGGTTACCCTCCCTATTGAAATAGTAGGCGACCTCTTGACCGACGAGCACCCGCACCTGGTCGTGGCCCAACACCCCATCGGGACTACGAAGCGTCTCGCTCTCCAATCCATGTGCATTCGCTGGGTAATCTGCATACCCGCTGGGGTCGGTGATGACATTTTGTCGCCATTCGTAAGGGATGCCCAGACGCCAGACCTGTGGGTCTACCAGGTTGTACACACTCCGCCGTGTCTCGATAAGCCGCAAGACTTGCTGACTATCGTCATAGGTGCTGAGCCATTGCGCTTCGGGAACATTTGGCGGATAGGGGTTGACTGGCGGAAGCGAACGCCGCGCATAATCGATATCGACGCTCCACACGGGTGTGCAATATGCGTCCACTTGCAAGGAGACCGATTGATGGACCTGTGGATCGGCTTCGACACGATCATAGTTCACAGACAATTCCGCCAACGGGCTTGATACGGCGACAACATAGGGATGAGCAGGGCTGGCGGACTGGACTAAACGGACCTGATATTGGCTGGTGCTGACCGAGTAGGGCACGTTATTTTGAGGGCTGTCGTCCGCACCGTAGACCTCCACGCGTAGTTCACGACCCGCTAGCGCTCGGAACAGTTGATAACGGGTCGTGCTGTCGATGGTTCGCAGCACATCGTCGTCACCAGTTGCGGGGTTGAACCTGGTAAACCGTGTCGGGCCCAGCTTGAACATCGCAGGGTCCGAATACGGAGGCGATGCTGGATTAGTCTCGGCGTCTTCCAGACCGGTGTGATACCAGATTTTCGTCAAAGTCGGTGCCGTGTTCTCGATATTTTTCCCGGTAGAGGCCGCGGTAGTGTCCGTATCGAGTTGTTGCACGAACCCGAACCCGCGAAATTCGCGATCAGTTCCTGCATAGATGCCTTGTCTATACGAAAAGCACTGGGACAGCGTGTTGCCGTTGACTTCATCCAGGCTGATCACCCTGTTCAACAGCATGACGGGGAACGGCAAGCGGCAGGTGCTCGCCGGATTCGTTTGCTTCTCATCCAGCCATTCCTGCGCGGAACTTCGATACGTCAATGTCGTTCTTGCGCCAAGATTGTTGTTGATTTGTTTCAGAAGGTAAGGCTTGGTGGGTGAAAACGAATAACACCAGTGTGACGATGCTATATGAGGGATAGTCAGCACGAGAGTAGTCGTACCCGTTCCATCCAGATCCACAAAGCTGACTTGATCCAGCCGGTCGTAGGTCACGCCCTTTGGCATGGGCAATATGCGTGGTATTGGGTCGACACCGTTGCCACTGTGATTCAGGTAAATTTTGAAATGATCGGACTCGGCATAAATCAGATCGGCGGCTCCGGATCCGGCGATGTCGGCCAGGAACACGCGTGCCGGATCGAACGTATCGGGATCGAAATGGAGGGCGGTGAGCGTTAGCCGCTTGCCGAACTTTCCCCATCCGAGATTGGGCCAGCACTCCAGCGTGTTATATCGAACGCGGACGAGATGCGATTGACCGGAGCCAAGGACGTCGCTGAATGCAACGAGCGAGCCGGGGTTTCCATCGAATACGGGCAAGTCGTTGTCGCTGTCGTGCGGAACCTCCATTGGCGGCGAAAATCCGTCTGCCCGGCGATTGGGATATAATCGCACACTTCTGGGCCCAATCAATCCTAGATCGGCCAGCCCCCCGCCGGTCAGGTTCGCAAGTTGCGCCGACGGCTGCAGGAATTCGGTCGGCAAAACAGGCAAGGGGATGAAGTGCGACCAGCTTCGGTCGGGACTCAGCGTGAAGTATCCGGCAAGCCCCGGTTGAGCGATGATCCAATCCAGGCGACCATCGCCTGTGAGGTCCATCAATTTTGTCTGCTCCGGGTTCGTCGACGGGGCAACCGGCAAGGGTTGCCAGGTCGCGTAGCCGATCGAGTCTGGGCCATCGCTGGCGCGTTGTGGTGCCTGGTACCACCAGCCACTACCGGCTTGATACAGTATGCCGGGCAGCCCCTCACCGTACAGATCCACGATTTGGTATTGGGTACCGTCGTTCCAGCCGGGAAAGGCTGGTAGGCTTCGGTAGTCGTCTGCCGAAAAATTTGGATTGAACGGCGTATACGCCAATTCGAGTGGTGGCACCGACTGGACCGTACCATTTGATTCATAAGCAAAACTTTGAGCAGTCGACAATTGGGTAAGCTGAGGGCCTTGGTCATAGCTCAATAGCAAGCGGCTGACGAGATATTCATTCGAGGCCAACTCGTCCGGGAAATGATGAAACATCAAGACCTGGTGACACAGCCGGTGCGTACGAACCTCAAACCCCAACGCGTAATCGGAAAACGAATCCCCCCGACATAGCCACTGCTGCTGTGGCGTCCAAGGCGGAGCAACCAAGGGATCCAGGGTACGCTCACCGTAGTCAAAGACCAGCGTAAACAAGTAGATTGGCGTGTCCTCCGCGGGGACATTTCCCCATGCATAGAGCGGCGCGTATGGGCTTGCATTACCGTATTGAACCTGCATCAGGTAGCGGTTGGACGTCTGTGTTCGATCGGACTCCTGTCCGATCATGTCGACGTTTTCCGTATTTTCGCTTTTGTAGGCGTAACAAATATGCTCCCCATTCGGCGAGCAGGATTCGTCCAGGAGCCACTGGCCAATCTTGCCTGGATCCGACGGATCGGCAATCCTGGACAAGGGTTGCTTACCCAAGCTGTGCAATTGACCGTCCACTGAATGGATGAGCCAGAAGTCGCTGCCTTTTCCTGTTCCTTGCCAGTGCTCGATACGATCGAATCCGCCCATGACGCGCGGAAAATAGCGCGTCACCGTATAAGTTTGATCCAACGACATACCGCCGTATTGCGTAACCCGAGTGAAAACTACCTGATTATTAGCGTCCAGTTCTGGCGTCATCACTTCATTGTCGGGCGATAGATAGTCATCGTTACCCAGATAGCGGGGCACACCAGTGCTGGTGCGTCGCCGTATCGTGAGCAATGGCAGACTCCACCCGATACCGAAACACCCGTTGCCCTGGCCGCTGTCGTATGCCAGTGACAGGTTCGGCACATAGCCGCGCCCTGCCGAGATCGGCAAAGGAATAGAGAGCGAGGATTGACCGGTCATGCCTGCGTTACCGATTGCCTCGCCCATGCCTCGAATGGAGCCGCCCCCCTTGGGCAACGACGGTAGCGACACCGCAACAGGCTCCGACTGTCCATTCGTATTCATCTGCGTACTCCTTGCCGATTATCTTGCTCCAGGATCACATCGGACGATGCCTACCAGTCAACCTGTCAACCTTACTCAATTTTGCGCAATGTTGGCTTCCGCTTCTTTCGACCGGTCTCACTTCGGCGTCGTTCTGGCCAACGCTGCAGCAACCTCGCATTGTTGCCGTTTCGATAACTCGAATCGAGGTGCCGGAAAATGAATTGTTCAGGATTGAATTCTCTGCGTTACCATTGGTTTCATTCCAAATTTATGTGCGATATGTCCTGAGCGAGGATTAATTGCCTCTGTTTTAAATTCGGAAATGTGATGAGTCTTTATCATTTTGAAAATGGACAGATTGGTCAGAGTGCTGCCCACACCCTTTAATTGAAAATCAGCAGGTTTCGCAGCAATTCCTTTTCTTGTGAGTAGCTCGCTCAGGCGTGCCTGGAATCCAGCATTCATGCGCAGTCGATTGGGAATCTGGGTGAGTGGATGCGACACAACTGCGCCAAGAATGGCTATTCTGTCTTCTCTAAGATAACTGATGACGCCGTAAATTGGCATGGGCTCACCTCTCTCGAGCGCCTCGTCGTGCTTGTTGATTAAGACGTAGCTATATACATCCCCAACCTCCTCCACCATTCCCGCATATTGGCGAGAGAGTCGGGCGGAAATTGAAAAATTTTCTTTCTCTTCTGGTGTTAATTCATTTTGAAACTCTTGTTTCATTGCTAGCGCTAGTTCTTCATACTTCCCTAGTGTTCTCGTGACGACATTGGAAGTAATTTGATATTTCATGGCTTTGTCTGATGCTATCTCGATTACCTTGAAATGGCCTTCCTTGCTGTATTTGTGTTTTTCTTCATGGTAAGCTTGAACATCAAATCCCTTCGCCTTTTGATAGAGGGTCTGCGCAAATGGGGCTCTCGCAGCCAGAGCCACGGTGCGACTCACCGATAGTTGAAAGCGCTCAGACTCATATGACGACGCGGCGGCCTCGGCCGTGGGATTGCCGCCACCTGGCTGTCTTCCGTCGGAATCGCGCAGCGTGCCGGGGTTGTTCCTCACCATCCGATAGAGATTCAGTCCATCGATGGTGCCGGCGGGGTCGGGGGTCAGCCAGCGCGCAAGCCAGGGCGCGTAATGGCGATAGCCGTAGTCGTACAGCCCCGTCACGTCGCGCTCCTTGCCCGCGTGGCGCACGAACTTGTAGTCGCCTTCCACCGCGCTCTTCGGCAGCCATACCGCGGTGCCGCCGTACGGGTAGTATTCCTCGGCGCTCAGCCGTTGCCCGTGCTGGTCGAGT
>NZ_JAGXKA010000477.1:0-236 GCF_019091065.1 Burkholderia sp. GbtcB21 | reverse complement strand
AAATTTCATATATTTTAAAAGTTAATTATGTTGCTAATTCAATTTTAATTAGGTTAGACTAATATAATTAACCTAATACAATTATTTAAATAAGGCAAATGGGCCTTCACAATTGGGGTAGTTCATGTGAGGGGGAGCTGGGTTCAGTATGTCATACCCACTTCTATTGGCCCCCAACTCTCACATAAGGCCCAAAAGAGAGGAATTTAACCTTAAAATAAACAATTGTTATTCAT
>NZ_JAGXKA010000476.1:0-236 GCF_019091065.1 Burkholderia sp. GbtcB21 | reverse complement strand
AATTTAATCCTCAACTTCTTGAATCTAACACAAATAATAATCACATCACTAAAGTGGTTGAATTATGAGAACTAGTTGAATAAGGGGAAAGTGACAGAGATTGTTATGTACAATCCTGGCCTTCATACATTTTTAGACAGTTTCTAGCTTCCTTACACAACTTTTTTTTTTGTCATATTAAGTTTCAGGATGGAATTGATTAGTTAAGCTATTGAAGAATAGGTTGAGATACCTTG
>NZ_JAGXKA010000475.1:0-236 GCF_019091065.1 Burkholderia sp. GbtcB21 | reverse complement strand
CATACTTGTAACACTTCATTGAGAGCAATGTAGACTTTATCATTCTTTTCTCTATTTTAAGATAGTAATTTGAATTTATATTTCCTTCTTCTCTTCATATTAATTTTGATCTTAGAGTGTAGTTTGATTTTCCGACCAACAAATTAGTTGACGAATTCTCACCATCAATAATAGGCAACTTGATTATCCGTAATTTTCCTAGGTCCACTATGTGGAATACATCTTATTTGCGAGCA
>NZ_JAGXKA010000474.1:0-236 GCF_019091065.1 Burkholderia sp. GbtcB21 | reverse complement strand
GATTTGGACTCAAACCTCGCTCTCACCTTGGGCATGACTTTGCGAGTCACTCCCCCCAATGGCATTGGCTAACTCCGGCTCGCCAATGAGGGCTGCCTTCTCTCACTCTTGCTTGTCCCCCAACAACTCCCTCATGGAGCCCAGTGGCACCTCCATCCCACACAATTTCCCCACCACCTGGCCTTTGTTCCAACATCATGGGATTTTTGGGCCCATGATGGTAGGACTTTACGGGC
>NZ_JAGXKA010000473.1:0-236 GCF_019091065.1 Burkholderia sp. GbtcB21 | reverse complement strand
GACCTCGAGGTTGATCTTTCTTACTGCGATAAATTGCCGCCAGAAATTAACTTGTATCTTGTTCCAGCAATCTACTGATCCTGGCTCTAATTTCTTGAACCATTCTTCAGCAGACCCGCTTAGGGTTAGCTAAAAGCACAAACATTTTTACGTCGTTGCTGACCCTCATGACGTTCATTACCCTATTAAATCGGGACAGATGGTCACTGGGGTCTGAATCTCTTATGTAAGTTAAC
>NZ_JAGXKA010000472.1:0-236 GCF_019091065.1 Burkholderia sp. GbtcB21 | reverse complement strand
TCGATTCTAGGAAGCCGTTTTTTTTGTCACAATGATCGAATTTCGAACCTTCATTTGCCGAAATGGCAAAGCAGCGCGGCCGGGTACGGCGCGGAGACAGAACGATGGCGGCTTTCCTGCATGGCCTGGCGCTGCGGTATTTCGTCGTGGTGGCGCGCACCGGCTCCATCAGCGACGCATCCGCGCGGCTGCACGTGGCCGTGTCGGCGGTCAGCCGCCAGATCGCGAAGCTCGAA
>NZ_JAGXKA010000471.1:0-236 GCF_019091065.1 Burkholderia sp. GbtcB21 | reverse complement strand
AACCGGCCAGCAGCCCGAGGCTGACATCGGGAAGCTTGCGGCCGAGATCGGGCCGCCGCAGATAGTGGTCGCGGTCCGGAGCGGCGCTCTGCACGCCGTGCGTCGGCAACAGGCCGGCCGCCTCGATCTCGCGCCGCAGCGCGTCCGCGTCGAGCGGCTGGTGAACGGCGTCGCGCGCCTGCGCGTGCGACAGGGTGAAGGCCAGCAGCGGCGCGGTCGGCAGGCTGGAGCCCGCG
>NZ_JAGXKA010000470.1:0-237 GCF_019091065.1 Burkholderia sp. GbtcB21 | reverse complement strand
TTATTTGAATTAGTTTTGAATGTTTGAAGCTTTGTTAAAATCGGGGATGTGCTGAAATTTACCTGCGATCGCGATTCTGTCCGTACAGTTCACAATTTTTTTGTTTTTCTTCGATTTTTCATGCTATTTCATGGAATTAACTTCCGATTTTTTGTGTAGTTTTGTATTTTTATTTTTGTTTTTCAATTTTCAAATCTAATTATCAGAAATAAATTAATTTTATTTTAATATTAATTT
>NZ_JAGXKA010000469.1:0-237 GCF_019091065.1 Burkholderia sp. GbtcB21 | reverse complement strand
GGCTGTGCTGGGACTGGATCATGGCAATACCTCGTGGTTGGGTGGGAGCGATACAGGCCGCGACGGGAAGCGTCGCAGGCGTGGCACGGACGTCAGGATGGTCCGCCAGGGAGACGAACCGGCCGGTCGCGCCGTCATGGCCGTCGATGCAGCCGGATTCGATGTCGTAGACCCAGCCGTGCAGCGCCAGACGCCCTTCTTCGAGCGCGAGCCGCACGGCAGGGTGCGTCTTCAGGT
>NZ_JAGXKA010000468.1:0-237 GCF_019091065.1 Burkholderia sp. GbtcB21 | reverse complement strand
GAAGCACGGCACCGGACCCTGCGTGGTCGCGATATCAACAACGGGGGCGCGGAGAAGCGTGGACGCATGACGACGCCTTCCCGACCCCGACGTACATAACAAGCACAGCCACAACCGCCCGAACAGGGCGAACGACAGGGGAAGACCAAACATGAGCGTTGGACAATTGACCGTGGGGATGAAACACGCGCTGTCCTTCGGCATGATGGCCGCGCTGGTGGTTCTGGTTTCGGTGCT
>NZ_JAGXKA010000047.1:0-5861 GCF_019091065.1 Burkholderia sp. GbtcB21 | reverse complement strand
CAATGCGTATAGCTCACGTTCCCACGATTTCGCAATTGCCCGCATCGGCTTAGACTCATGTAGTAATGCTAATCAACTATAGAAAAAAAATCTACGGCTGTAGTACTAAGACGGTCTGGTAAGCTTGCGTGATCGAAATGTAGGTGAAGTGAGCGATTCAGCACGGCATGAATGCGATCCTGAAGCGGGTGTTCCAGCGACTGCATTACCCGTTCGACGTGATTCTACTGTGCGTGCGCTGGTATGTTGCGTACCCCCTGAGCCTGCGCTACCTCGAGGAAATGATGGCCGAACGGGGCGTGTCGGTCGATCACTCGACGGTACATCGATGGGCCATCAAGCGCCTTCCGGTGCCGGAAAAGGCGTTCCGGCAGCGCAAGCGGCCGGTCGGAAAAAGCTGGCGGATGATCAAGGTCAACGGCGCCTGGAAATACATCTATCGGGCCGTCGACAAGGCGGGCAACACCATCGATTTCCTGCTGCGGGCTCGCCGGGACAAGGCTGCCGCCCGTCGGTATTTCGAAAAATCGATCGCGCAGAACGGTGCGCCCGAGACCGTGACGATCGACAAAAGCGGGGCGAACCTGGCGGCGCTCAAGGACATCAACGCCACCCGTGAGCAGCCGATCAAGATTCGTCAGCAAAAATATCTGAACAATATCGTCGAGCAGGATCACCGCGCCATCAAGCGCCGAACCCGGCCGATGATGGGCTTCAAGGATTTTCACTGCGCTTGCATCCTGCTCGGTGGTATCGAAGTGATGCGCATGATTGCCAAAGGGCAAATGAAAGCAATTCGCAAGAACCAGACGGCCGCCGAGCAATTCTACACGCTGGATACATAAGGATTCCTATACATTCTATAATCGATGCGCCTTGACTTCCTTATCGCGACAGAACCCCTGACAATACCTTCCTGACACGTCCTCCGAACGAGCGTGGCCGCCTCCATCGTGGCAGGGTCACTATCGCCCCGCCTTCTCGTCACACTCCGCGATCGCGCGTTCGCTCGCCTTCACTCCTTTATTGCGACAGAGCCCCGAGAATTCATCGGCTTTCCATCAGGAAGGTGGGGCGGCTTGTACGTAGAGTAAGGCAGTCAGTGCAATGCGCACATATCCATAAACACCGTGGCCGCTGAAGACACAACACTCTCCATCGAGAATCGCATCGTCATCCGATTGCTCAATAGTGCGTTACGCGGCTGCGAATTCCTGCTGCCTTCAGGCCGCACGCTATTCCTGGTCGGCTCAAGCGCTGAACTGGCCGCGCCGGATCAATTGCCGGAGTTGCCCGCCGACACGCTGCATGTTCCGCTAGAGGAAGGCGGCGTCAATTTCGAATTGCTGATCGATGAAACCGATCTCGTCATCCTGCGCGAACTGAGCGATAGCGCGTCGGAAGAACGTCCCGCAGCCTTCAACCAGCCGTTGCGCGTTGGCGCATTGGCGTTGGCGCTGCGCCGGGAACATCTGCCATGGTCGCCAGAGGTGCTGGGCTACCCGGGCAGCGAGCTCACAGCCGCCCCCATCCCGGCCCGCCGCCATCCATGGGTCGCGATCGCACTGGCTTCCCTCGCGCTGATTCTGCTGGCGGGAGGCGGCTACTGGCTGTTGAACAGCCCGCAACGGCAGGCTTCCGAGCTGAATGCCCTGCTTGGACGCGACAGCCAGCGCTTTCAGGTATTGCCCGGCCGTGACGACGTGTTCTATGTCGCGGCAGCGAATGAGCGAGACAGCGCCTGGGCCCGCCAGGTGATCGCGCGTGGCGACTACAATCGTCCTGCACAGGTCATCAATCCGCCCCGGGAAAACGAGCGCGTGGCCAGCTGGCTGGCCGACCACTACCCCAATCTGGCCTATTACCGGCTGCAATTGGACAATATGCGCCGCCCGCAACTATGGGTCAGCCACCAGCGCGCCGCGATGAGCGACGGCGCGCGCCAGCAGCTGGCCCGCAGCCTGACAGCGATCATGCCGTATGCCGAGCGGGTGGATATCATAGGACTGGACGACGCCACTGCCGCCCATCAAGCCGAGGCCGGGTTGAAGCGCCAAGCGCTGCCGTACACCCGCAGCGACCACGCCGATGGCGTCACCTTCGTGATCCAGGGCGCACTCGACGATGGCGAACTACTGCGCGCGCGCCGCTTCGTCGACGACTACTACCGGCAATGGGGTGGACGCTATGTGCAGTTCGCCATCGAATTGAAGGACGACTGGCTCAGGGGCCGCTCCTTCCGCTACGGCGACCAGGGCTATGTCAAGATGAGTCCGGGTCACTGGTACTTCCCCAAACCCCTGTAACTCTCACGAAGGAAAACAATCATGACTTGGAATACTGGCTATCTGGACAATATTTCCAAAACATTCGATACGGGCGTACAAGACTTGCAACGACAGGTGGATGAGGCTCTGGCTGATTTGGCCACGTCTCCCTCCGATCCGCAAAAACTGGCTCTGTACCAAAGCAAGCTGTCGGAATACAACCTGTACCGCAACGCGCAATCCAACACCGTCAAGGTGTTCAAGGACATCGACGCGGCCATCATCCAGAACTTCCGTTAACGACACTGCGCCGCATCGCGGCGCGCACAGGAGCTTCACATGCAGAACCGCTCGATCCAACCGGTCGAGGCGCTGGTCAGCCGGATCCGCGAGCTGCCCGCCCAGGATAACGACATCGTGTCTCTGGATGACAGGCTGATCCAGGCCTTCTCCCAGTCCGCCGTCAGCGCCGGCGTGGAAAAAGACGCCATCATGCAGCGTCTGGAGCAACCCAGTGCGGTAACCGATCCGGCCGAACTATTCCAGCTGCAGCTGCGAACCTCGAACTACAATCTCGAGGTGTCCACCATCAGCACCCTGACCCGCAAGGCCGTGAGCGCGGTAGAAAGCCTGATGCGTTCATGATGCGTCGCCGTCTTTACGCCATGCCGTTGATTCTGTTGCTGGCAGCCTGCCAGCAACAGGACTTGCTCAAGGGGCTGGACCAGCAGCAAGCCAATGAAGTGATCGCCGTGCTGCAGCGCCATAATATCGAGGCGGGAAAAAACGACCGTGGCAAAGCCGGTTACAGCATCTCCGTGGCGCCGGCCAATTTCGCCGCGGCGGTCGACTGGCTGAAGACCTATGATTTGCCTTCGCGTCCCCGCATGGAAGTAGCGCAGATGTTTCCGGCCGACTCCCTGGTATCGTCGCCGCGGGCGGAAAAAGCGCGGTTGTACTCCGCCATCGAACAGCGGCTGGAACAATCGCTGCAAACCATGGACGGCGTGTTGTCCGCGCGCGTGCATATCAGCTACGACCTGGATTCCGGAGAGGGAGGGCGCGCCGCCAAGCCCGTCCATCTGTCGGCGCTGGCCGTATATGATCGCGATATTGAGCCGGAGCAAAAAGTCACCGACATCACGCGCTTCCTGAAAAACAGTTTCGCCGACGTTGATTATGGCAATATTTCGGTAGTGCTGTCCCGGCGCGGCGAGGCGCAACAGCAAGCGCCCAGCACGCCGCTCTCCGAACGCAGAGTTGGGCTGGTCTGGCTGATTGCCAGCGCCGTGCTGCTCGCCCTGCTCGGCGCCGCCGGCTGGCTATGGCAGCGCCGCAATGCGGAAACCGCGTCGTCGGCAGCCTCGGCTCCCGCGAGGAGCCGCGATGGATAAGTTGTCATGCTCCCCAGGCTTGCGGCGCGTGCTGTTCGACCCTTTGTCGTACCTGCACCCGCGTCGGCTGAGCTTGCCGGTGTCCTTTACCGGGCAGCCTGCGGCTCGCGCCGCGGCCAATGAACTGTTGCTAGCCGCCTACCAATTGAGAAACGACTGCACCGATGCAGAATTGGATGCAATGGCAAGGCAGTTGCTGCGCCATTGGATGCGACTGCCCCAGGCCGCCTACCTGATTGGCTGCCACGCGCGGCGCTCACAGCTGGCTTGGCGCGGAGCAATGCTGAGCTTGCCGCAATGGGCGCGCGCATTCGCCACCATCGATCTGCCGACGGATGCCGCCTCGAAACAGCAGCCGCCCTGCCATGACGAGCTGTTGCGAGCAGGCTACGCCCGGCTCCGTTGCTGGCGAGAACGGCTGCCGGTGCCATTGGCGCAAAGGTTTCCGCTGCTGTTCTCGCCACACGTCGACGCCGCACCGACGGAGCCAGGCGCCGATCCCACGATTCTGACCCTGGCCCTTCAGTATGCCCAGAGACATCCCCACACCCCACCTGCAACACATCATTGACGGGACGCTACTGCGCCGCTCCGCGCTCCAGGGCGCCAGCCGCGCCGAAAGGGTGGAACAGCAAGCCCGCCGAAATGCCCAGCGCCTGCTGCGCGATGCCGAACAGCAGGCTGAAACCCTGCGGCAGCATGGATACCAAGCCGGATATCAGCAAGGACTTCTGGATGCATTGCAGCACGTGGCCGCCTACCTGGCCGCCAGTCAGGCCATGGCATGGCACTGGAGAGAACGGCTGGTTGAGCACGCGCGTGCCATGCTAGCCTCCGCAGTCGATCATCCGGACACGCTGCTATTGCTGTTAGACGAATGGCTGCGCGGCCAGGAGCGCGCCGACGCCACGCTGCAACTGACCTTGCCCAAGAGCGCCCGCGCGCACCAAACCAGACTCATGGCCTTGCTCGCCGAACAATGGCCAGGCTCGATCCAGTTGGACTACCACGCTGAGCCGCGCTGCGTCATGCGCTGCGGCGATCAGCTGGCCGAGTTTGCGCCGGAATTATATGTAGAGGCGGCAAGCCGCCAATTACAGCAATGCCTGGATGAATTGCCTAAAGACTGCCGCAATATTTCCGACCAGGCACTGCGCGAGTGGATCGCTCAGTGGGAGCAACAGGTTTTCGACATCTCAGACAGGAGCTCAGAATGATCCCTATCCTCCCCGTCGCCGCGCGAGTCTCCCCCTCCGTGGGGGATGACACGGTCATACCACTGCAGCAACGCCTGACTGAACAAGTTCCGGCGAGGATACCTGTGCGGCAGGATTTCAACGGCGATCCGCGTGCCCACGCTTTTCTCTACGCGCTGAGGCAGTTGCCGTCAGGCGATAGTCCCAAGGATTATGCCGACGCCGTCAGCAGACTACTACGCGAATTCGTTGATCCGGAAAGCGGCGAGAGCGCCTTCGTCACCTTGAGCGATCAAACCGCCATTCTGCAGTACATTCTTGCCCAGATCGAACCGGATGATCCATTACGCGCCCCCCTGCTGGCTACTCTGATTGGAACCAGCAACCTCCAGTTTCAGATGACGAAATGGATGCAGGATGTTTTACTGTCGAATGGTAGCCCCAAGGAATTCGAGGATTGGTAAGAGACGGTTTCATAAATGCGGTATTGTCAGGTTGTCGCAGAAGTCGGCGAATAGAATGGGGATGAAGAAAGCTTTCGGCCCGGACGGTCAGTTGAAACTCCCCCACTTGTGGTCGCGTAAACTCCCCCACCCGGGAAGCAGGACCGATTTGGTTTTTTAGCTCGCTTTTGTTTTGCGCGCAAGCGTTTCGGCGGCCTCCGTGAGCCGATAGCTGCGGCCGTCGAACTCGAGCAGATGGCAGTGATGCATGAGCCTGTCGAAGATCGTGGTACTCATCGTGTTGTCGCCGACGTAAGCGCCCCAATCCTGCACGATCCGATTGGAGGTGACGACGACACTACGACGCAGCTTGTAGCGCTGGTGGATCAATGTCTGCAGCAAGGCCCCGGTGACCCTGCCTCGTTTTCACGTACAGTAATTCATGCGGCAATCAAGCTGGCCTCGTAGTCGACAGGCGTGAGGTAGTCGATCGAGGTATGCAGGCGTTGCCGATTGTAATAGCCCTCGATCCAATCGACGATATCCAGGCGGGCGTGAGCA
>NZ_JAGXKA010000467.1:0-237 GCF_019091065.1 Burkholderia sp. GbtcB21 | reverse complement strand
ATCCGGGATTTTACAAATAGGGTTAATCCCCAATTTCACTTTCACAAAATATAAACATGGCATTCAAAACACAGATAATCAAATAGAGCTTGGAACGAGCTTTCCAACGATATAAAGAACTCCCGAATCGGAGTTCGGATCACAAAGTTATGCATTTTTTAAAATTCAACATAAACTGCCCAAAAACACGAGGGCGGGCCGCGGCATGCTCCAGACCATGCCGCGGCACCTGGAAAA
>NZ_JAGXKA010000466.1:0-237 GCF_019091065.1 Burkholderia sp. GbtcB21 | reverse complement strand
CCGATCGCATGCGCGCACCGCCGCCGGGGAAACTCACGCGCTCGCGCGCGAGGAGGCGCGCGTGACGCGCGCCGCGGGGCTCTGCGCCCGGCACGCGAACCGCACGCTGCCGGCGGCCGGCGGCGCGCCGGCGATTCGTGTCGCCCCAGAACGGCTGGGCGCGGGGCCGGCCGCGCCCGGTTCGCTCGCCGCACTGGCCGACCTGGGCGGGGGGGGCCGCTTCCAGTTGCTGCGCGG
>NZ_JAGXKA010000465.1:0-237 GCF_019091065.1 Burkholderia sp. GbtcB21 | reverse complement strand
CCGCCGGTACAAGGGGCTGTTCCGTGACATCCCGTGCCTGTTTGCGCTGCAACAAATCAGACGCCCGCAATCGCGCGGCGCCACACTCTCCGTTCCCTTCCCCGACACGCGCCGGCGCCCTCGCCAGAACGCATCGATGCGTATCGCCGAGGGCGTTATCGCATAACCGCGGCCACGGGCGGCATGCTGCCGGGCGCGAACTGCCCGCCTGCCGACACAGCGATGCCGAACTCCGAG
>NZ_JAGXKA010000464.1:0-237 GCF_019091065.1 Burkholderia sp. GbtcB21 | reverse complement strand
ATACTTTTACTAGTGAATTAATGTACTTAAGGATAAAGTTGTAATTACAAGGGTAAAATAGTAAATTGACCCAAACTAATTACGAACGAAGACAGAAAATGCTAATCACTAGAATTAATTATATCAATCGATACTGTAGTAAAATTAAGTAAATACAATTCTATAATTACTAAGATTTCAATTTTATATTTATAGTGGAGTAATCATGGAATTAATAAACAAGATTATTTAGTTGAT
>NZ_JAGXKA010000463.1:0-237 GCF_019091065.1 Burkholderia sp. GbtcB21 | reverse complement strand
AGTAGAGACGCGCCGTTGACGTAGCGCGCCAGGTACGACGCGAGGAACACCTCGCAGTCCGCGACGTCGTCAGGCTCGCCGAGGCGGCCGAGCGGAATGCGCTACTCGAAGTACTCGGCCTTGCCGGGCGCCGAGAGATCCGCTTCGTTGATCTCGGTGCGGATCGTGCCCGGCAGCACGGAATTACAGCGGATCCGGTGCGTGCCGAGCGCGGCCGCACACGACTGCATCTGCTCG
>NZ_JAGXKA010000462.1:0-237 GCF_019091065.1 Burkholderia sp. GbtcB21 | reverse complement strand
AAGAAGGATGGAGAAATATCCAGCTTGATGAAGAAGAAGCAGAGGAAACTTTCTATGAAGAAACAGAGGCCGACGATGATCAGCACATTGACAGTCCATGGTATCTCGTTGGGCGGCTATTAACTGGAAAGATCTTTGATTTTCGTATCTTTCAAAACATTATGGCAGATTTGTGGAAACCCGACAGAGGTATGTACGCTAAACAACTTGATCAAAATCGTTTTTTGTTTCAATTCT
>NZ_JAGXKA010000461.1:0-237 GCF_019091065.1 Burkholderia sp. GbtcB21 | reverse complement strand
AATAGAGGTGGGGGCTAAGGATGTGTGTTCCGCTGACCCACAGATGGTTGATGTTCCAGAGAACCCAATAATAGTTAAGGCTAACGATCTAATAGAGGTATTGGAAGGACTACGAGCATGACTAAGACAATTTGTTGAAGAGTTTTCACAGGCTCAGCAAAATATCACCAACACTAGTAGTGGAACTTGAAGCACATAATGAAATGTACCAATAGCCAACTAAGTACCGACGCATAT
>NZ_JAGXKA010000460.1:0-237 GCF_019091065.1 Burkholderia sp. GbtcB21 | reverse complement strand
CCACCGAGGGGCAGGCCCTCCAGGTAGGCCAGGCTGGAATAGCCGGTGCCGAAGTCGTCCAGCGACAGCCCGACGCCGAGCGCCTTCAGTTCGCGCAGCGTGTGCGCGACCGCATTGCGGTCCTGCATCAGCACGCTTTCGGTCAGTTCGAGTTCGAGCCAGGCCGGTTCCAGGCCAGTATCCCGCAGCGCCCTGTGCACCACGTCGGCCATGTTCTGCTGCCGGAACTGGCGCGCC
>NZ_JAGXKA010000459.1:0-237 GCF_019091065.1 Burkholderia sp. GbtcB21 | reverse complement strand
CGAATGCTGGATCGTCCTGATCGAACCCGTCCAGACGAAGCATCCCGGCGACGTCGAGTCACCGCTGACACGGACGATCGACGAGCAGTTGGGTGGGGTGCGCTGAGTTCATCTGACGGCGTGGAGCGAGCCCTCCCAGGCCGACCTGCCGTTGCCGAACCAGCGCCGAAACCCCGATACCCGCGATACGACAGGCCGAAGCCTCCGTGCTGCCTGCGCCCTGCTCGCCCGCCGGTG
>NZ_JAGXKA010000458.1:0-237 GCF_019091065.1 Burkholderia sp. GbtcB21 | reverse complement strand
GCTTCGCGCGGCGCCGGCCACGCGAGCGCATCCCAGTCGATCGCGCGATACGCGGCCTCGTCCGCCGCGAGATCGTCCGGCCGCTCGCTGCGATGCAGCCCGCGCAATTCGGCCGGCACGTCGGGCGCGACCGGCACGCAATGCGGATAGTCGCGCACGCGCAGCGCCGGCCCGATCGTCGTGTAACACGCGAGCGTCGGCACGTCGAAACCGTCGGCGGGATGCAGCGCGGCCGTG
>NZ_JAGXKA010000046.1:0-6366 GCF_019091065.1 Burkholderia sp. GbtcB21 | reverse complement strand
GGCTTGATCTTCGACAGATCGGTGCCGATCAGACGCGTGATCGCAGCGCGTACTTCCTCCGCCTTCGCAGGTTCGCCGCCTGCCTGCTCTTCAATGACGCGTTCAAGGAGGCTAACGGCGAACGTCACGCCACAGGCTTTGATGGCTTGCAGATCGCAGGGAGCCAGGAGGTAGGGTTGATCCTCTTGCCGTTGTGCGGCGACGGTGGCTTCGATCAGATTGCCGACATGACCCAGAGATTCGCCGGAAGCCTGCCGGACGAGTTCGACCAGATCCTGGCGATCGAAAAGGTCGGACACCGTTGGTGCGATGCAGGAGATATCGAATACTTCCCCGCCGCGAACAGCAACGACGCACGGTCCCGCGCCGTTTTTCGTTTGGCGCCACACGCGGCCAACGAGCAGGGCACCGTCGAGATCGTCAGGCAGATAGCTGGAATATGAGGTCATGAACGGATCCAATGTGCATTGAAAGTGCTGGCAATCGTAGCCACGATAAGGATGAAACTCTGGTGATGCTAGAAGCGGTGGACGATACCCGTGCTGCGGCGATTGACGATGATCGCTCGGCGCATGTATGTCGGCTGTCTCGCATTTTTCCTACGCTACAGATTTCCGACTAGGAAACGGGATCCAGTTCAATAGACACTCCGCCCTGTTGGGCCGAGGCGTAGGCTGCGTCCATGACTTGCATCATCAGCTCCGCATCCCGCAACGATGCGATCGGCTTTGCGCCGGTCTGACTTTCGGCGAGCACACGCTTGACGAACACGGGGTAATAGACGTCGGTCTCAAGCTGGAGCCGGCGGCTTCGCGTGCCTGCCGAAAGATGATTCCTGTCGCGGAACTCGATTCTGTCCGGGCCGGACTTCGCGTACATACGGTCCGAAGAAAGAGTGAAAGAAAATTCGCGCTGCTCGTCGACGGTACTGGGAAAGCTGTATCCCGTCTCCACCAAGCCGATCACGCCGTCTTCGGTTTGCAGGGTCACCAGCGAATAGTCTTCTATGGCACCTCGATGCGTCCTTGAGTTCATGACGGCGGAGACACGCGCAACCTCCTTGCCTGTGAGCAACCTGAACAAGTCGATGAAGTGTGTTGCCAAGTTGATTGTTGATCCGCCGCCGGAATATACGGGATCGATTGCCCAACCGGAGCCTGCGGCTTCGTATCGACTGGGCGGCCCGGCAACGAAGCGAAACGACATGTAGTTAAAGTCCGATGGTATGCGCCCCTCCGCTTCTTCAAGTGAGCCGAGCAACTCGCTCATCCGGAAGATTAACGGCACCGCGCAGTAAAGATTCGCTTTCTCGGCCAGTGTGCGAAGCCGGCTGACTTGGGACATGTTGACGCCGCACGGCTTCTCTAACGCGAACGGAATGTTCCGCGCGATTACGGCCTCGGCGAGCGCCGGCATTTCGGAATGGCGCCCGAACACAAACGCGAAATCGACCTCCTCGTGCTCAAGCAACTCGTAGGCCGATGAGTACAACTTGCTTCCGAATCGTGCCGCAATCGCCTCGCCCTTCACTCGCTCCGCGTCTGACAGGGCAACCACCTCAATCCCGGGCGCGTCGAGCGCATCAAGATACAGCGGGACATGCCAATGGCTGGCCTCCAACAAGGCAACTTTCATACATGTTCTCCTTCGCAATTTCCCACGAATTTTTCAATCCGGATTCGCAGGTAACAACTGGTCGCTTCGGGCATATTTCGCAATTCCGCATCACGACCGTCGGCTTTTGCCTCGCTGTTCATTTCAGGCTCTCGTCCCTTGTTGAGCGGCCATCGGGGCAATAGTCGAACCCGAGGAAGCGCAGCGCGTACAAAGCCTGTCCTTGATGCATTGGACCGCCGTCCTGGGTACGGCATCCACGTGCCTGCGCGGCTCGGAGGAGCGGCGTCGGCTCGGGCGCATTAATGATGTCTACGACGATGGTGCCGGGTGCGAGCCGCTGCGGATCAACCGGCATGGCATCGTTCGCTTTCATGCCGAGCGGGGTGGCATTGATCACAACCTCGAAACCATGCGGATCTGATGGTCCTGAACGTGCAGTACAGCCCGTTCCTGCGGCAACAGCCGCCGCAAGATCCCTGGCGCGGTGCTCATCGACATCGGAGATGGTCAGCTTGCCAGCGCCTGCGGAAGCGACTGCAAATGCGATCGCTCTACCGGCGCCTCCTGCGCCGACGAGAAGCACCGACTTATTCGCCGGATGGTTGCCTTCCCACTGCATCCCGAGAACGCAGCCGACGCCATCGGATATCGCGCCGACCCAGCGTCCATCCGTGTCGCAGCGGATGACGTTGAGCGCGCCGACCTGACGAGCGGTCGAATCCAGCTCGTCGACAAATGCGAGCATCCGTTGCTTATAAGGCATTGTGACCAGCATGCCGGACAGATTGCCCATCGCTCGTGCACCGCTGACGAAGGCCAACAGGTTATCTTCCTTGACCCAGAAAGGAACGCAAACCGCGTCGGCTCGCTGTTCGACAAACAGCCGGTTCAACAGTTGTGGCGACTTCGCCGCGCTCAGCGGGTCGCCTACCAATCCATAGAGTCGCGTTGTGCCCGAGATATGTGGTTGCATTGCGGCTTGATGTTCAATGTAAAACGACGGTCAATTCGAGCACATTCGTTACGGCGTACGCGTCGGAAGTGCACGTTTGCGTGGGATGTCCAACTTGCGTTGCGCCCACGCAGTGGTAACGCCGTGCAAGCGACTGGCGGCGGCTTAAGAGCGCGCGCTATTGGCAAACTCGGGCTCATGGGTGGCCTTGCTCGTCGCGGACATGGCTTCACTGCGCAGGCGTTCATACTCTGCCTTCGGTACAGGAGTCGCGTTGCGGTCTCCAAGATCGGCAAGGCGAATACGGTACGTTTCCCGAGTGGTGAATGCGGCAATCGCAGCAACCAAACAGATGCCGAATGTGAGAACACCGATCTTCAGCGGGATGTTGGTGGCCCCCGGAGGCGCGACTGCTACGAAAAGCGACGGCAGCAACGCACACAAGGTCGTCCCTACGTTTTGTCCGATCGCCATGCCGGAGACACGCACGCGCGTGCGGAACAGTTCGGGGAAGAGGCTCGGGAACACGCCGTTGAAGCCTTGATACGCGACGCCCCACATGAGCACTGAAAAGACCAGCGAGAGCCAAATACTGTGGATGCTGATGGCATACAGGTAGCCGAAGGAGAGGATCCCGGAGCTGACAACGCCGACCAGAACCGGCGGCCTGCGACCAATCTTGTCCGAGAGGTTGCCGACGAGGGGGATCAGTATTACGGAGCAAAGGTTGCCGAGGACCGGCACCCACAGATAGACGGCAGCAGGAAAGCCAATACCGTACGCCGGCTGGACTGCATAGGTCGCGCCGAAAACAGTCGCCAGGAGCGCGGTGACCGCGGCAAGTGCCATGCCGACAACGCGCAAGACATCGCCCCAACTCTCGCGCAGGACCTCGATGACCGGAGAGGAAGAAACTTCTCCGTGTGCCTGTTCTTCAGAAAAAGCAGGGGTCTCATCGACCTGGCGGCGAATGATGTAACCCGCGATGATCACGACGATACTCAGCAGGAACGGAATGCGCCAACCCCAGGAAGCAAACTGATCCTTCGGCATGAAGTGGGCGAGCGGCAAGAAGACGCCTGCCGCGAGGAGTTGCCCTGCCTGAACTCCTTGGAGGGTAAAGCTTGCAAAGTATCCACGCCGTCCGAACGGCGCATGTTCAAGAATCATGGAGCTGGCACCGGACATCTCTCCCGCGACCGCGAATCCCTGGATGAGCCGCAGGATGACCAGCAGCACCGGCGCCCAGATGCCGATCTGCTGGTAGGTGGGCAAAAGGCCCACACACATCGTTGCGACCCCCATTAATAGCATGCAGAAGATCAGCACCGTCTTGCGGCCGTGGCGGTCGCCGAGGTGGCCAAGCACCATGGCTCCTATCGGTCGGGCGACATAGCCGACACCGAAGGTCGCCAGCGATGCGACGATGCCTACCGTTGGATTGTGAGACGGAAAGAAGAGTTGCGGGAATAACAACGACGCTGCGGTCGCGTAGATGAAAAAGTCGTAGTACTCGAGCGCTGAGCCGATCCAACCACTGGCTGCTGCGATCTTCGACTGGCGCTTGCCGTGGGGCTTAGCCGGTGCTTGTGCGTTCATGCCTGTCTCCATGGTGATTGACTTTCCGGTGCTGTCGGTCTATTGTTGTAACACCGTTCCAATAGGAAGGATGTTACTCACATTATGAGAGTTGTCAAGGGAGCAGTTGACCGATCGCTTCAGGCGATCGAGTTGCTCGCACGTGAGGCGCGCTGGATGCGTATGTCCGATATCGCCGCTGAACTCGAGCTCGAGAAAGGACCGGCCCATCGAGTACTTGCGCAGTTGTGCGAGCAGGGCTGGGCTGAACAGGACGAACACACTTCGCAATACCGTCTGACTTTGAAGCTTTCCTTGCTTGGTCAGCGGTACTTGCATGGGCTTGGCTTACCGGGCCTGGTGCAGCCGATCCTCGATGACGTCGCGGCTCAGTGCCGCGAACTGGTCAGGCTGACGGTCGTCAGCGAGGGAACACTCGCGTGGCTGGCGTCCTCCCAAGGCGCGGCGCCGGGTCTCATGTATTCGCCGTCCATGGATAGCCCGATTACGTTGCATGCAACGGCGAACGGGAAGGTGTGGCTAGCGTCGATGACAAACGACCAGGCGGTCGAATGTGCATTGCGTGGCGGACTCGGAAAAGCTGCCGCCAGCACATGCGGGCCGAAGGCAATCACCAGCATCGAGCAGTTGATTCCTGCATTGGAATTGACGAGGCAGCGCGGCTACGGGCTTGTCGTAGAAGAAGCAGAACCGGGCGTTGCTGCTTTGGCGGTGCCTGTGAGGTCGCTGACCGACGGTACGGTGGTCGGCACGATGAGCATTGCTGGACCGGTAATGCGAGTTCAGCCCGAGCGTTACGACGACTTCTATGCGCTGTTGAAAGAAGCGGCTTCGAAGCTAGGTGCGGTATGGCCGCGTCAAAGCGTTGGTGCCAACGTAATCGAGGCAGCATGAGCGTGCCAGCCGCAACACAGGCTGCCGAGGCTATCGCCGGCCCACGTGAACAGGCAGCACGCATTCTTGTGACAGCGCGCCGCAAAGGTGAGCTCGTCGAGCGGCTGCCTGTCGAATTGCTGCCTGCGAGTCTGGACGACGGTTTTGCAATCCAGCAAGAGGTCAGCCATCAGCTAGGCGGGCGGATCGGCGCATGGAAATGCGCGCTTCCGCAGCCGGGCAAAGTCATCGCCGCGCCGATCTATGACGCTGATATTCATCGAGGCGATGTATGTCACTTGAGTGGACCTCCGCTTGCCGTTGTGAGGGCGGAACCGGAGCTGGCCTGTCTGCTGAACCGCGACCTGCCCCCACGGCGCGAAGCCTATAGCGAAGCTGAAGTGCTCGACGCAATTGGGCACACGCACCTCGCGCTCGAATTGCTAGGCAGTCGTTATTCGCATCCCGAAACGCTGACGTTCGCTGAACTACTGGCAGACGGCCTCTTCAATGCCGGTCTTGTCATTGGACCCCAGGTTAATTCGATCGAGGGCGCGACGTTGGCCGATCTCCCCGTCGAATTCGACGTCAGTCTAGCCAGCGTCGGGCAAGAAGCAATCACGTTCGCTGGTCGCCACCCTGATTGCAGCATGCTGGCGCCGATTGTGTGGCTCACCAATTTTCTTCGTGTCCGCGGCCTCGGACTGCACGCGGGCCAGGCTGTGATCACCGGGTCTTACGCAGGTGTGCTGGAATTGCCAGTCGGCTGCGAGCTACGTGTGGGCTTCGGTAACCTCGGCACACTACCGATTACATTTTTCTCTTGATAGGAGTACTAGATGCGTCTCGTCCGTTTCGGCCAGCCTGGCCAAGAGCACCCGGGTATTATCGATTCGAGCGGCGCGATCCGCGATCTGACCGGCATCGTGGATGACATTGATGGAACGACTATCTCCCCAGTCGCGCTTGCAAAGCTGAGCGAACTCGATTTAGGTCGTCTGCCCGTCGTTGAAGCAGACACGCGTCTCGGCGCGTGCATCGGCAATGTCCGTAATCTCGTGTGCATTGGTCTGAACTACTCCGCTCATGCTGCTGAATCGGACACGCCGATCCCACGGGAACCTGTGGAGTTCAACAAGCATACCGGCTCCATCAGCGGCCCGAACGACCCGTTCATCTTGCCGGCAGACGCGCAAAAGCTGGATTGGGAGGTCGAACTCGGCGTAGTGATCGGCAAACCCGCGTGGCAGATCGACGAAGCCGATGCGCTGGAGCATGTGGCGGGTTACTGCCTTGCGAATGATGATTCCGAACGCGCGTATCAG
>NZ_JAGXKA010000457.1:0-238 GCF_019091065.1 Burkholderia sp. GbtcB21 | reverse complement strand
TCGATAGGGCGGCAAACAAGTTTTTTATCATTTATTTTTTTCATTATTTTAATGCCAAATAATTCTAACTTAAACCTAGGTGGTTACCTATAAATAGATAGTGGTGGCTCTCATTCACACTTAACTTTGTGAACTTTGTCAGATGAAATTTGAGCCTCTTTCTATTCTCTATAGGCCGAACCACTTCTCTCTTCTTTTCTTCTCTAAATTTTGAATTCCTTGAGTGAATGAGTGAGTG
>NZ_JAGXKA010000456.1:0-238 GCF_019091065.1 Burkholderia sp. GbtcB21 | reverse complement strand
GCGAGCACCAGGTCGTCCACGAAGGCCAGCAGCCGCTTGCGCAGCGGTGCCGCGGTGCCGGGCCCGGATTCGGGCAACCCGAGCTTCTCGCCGCGGAACGAAGGCCGGCTCACGCCGGCCTGTTCACGCGCCTGGTTCATTGCGCTCTTCGGGCCGTCCAGCCACGAGCCGAGGACATTTCGCACGTCAACCAGGGTACGCACCGGCTCCACCAGCCCGCTCGGAGCAACGGTTTCCA
>NZ_JAGXKA010000455.1:0-238 GCF_019091065.1 Burkholderia sp. GbtcB21 | reverse complement strand
GATTATTATTGATGCAATTTTATAGTGGGTTTTGAATACCTAAAAAGAATGTTAAGAAAATTGCATTGAAACATCAAAGTATAAGAATAACAGTGAGCATGACTAATGTTATTTAAATACATGAGGCATGTATTTATTGTTCATCATTCCCTGCAAAGAATGATACGAATTGAATTCAACTTCACAACACGAACGGCAAGGTGGCCCACGCGGGCATCGCCGATGTCGCCCGCGCGCT
>NZ_JAGXKA010000454.1:0-238 GCF_019091065.1 Burkholderia sp. GbtcB21 | reverse complement strand
TTCCGCCCTCTCCTTTCGCCACTCATCTCTCTCCCGCTTCCGTCCCCGCTCGTCCCTCCACCTCATTCTCCTCCTCTCTCGCTTCTTTTTCGCTTCTCCACCCGTCCACTCACGCACTCCCTCTGCACACTCCGCCCCACCTCCTCCCTCCTCGCTCCCGCCTCGCCTTCTCTTCTCCACATCTCTCCTTTCTCTGCTTCGTTCGCCACTCCTCCCCTTCTCGTTCTTCCACCCTTCT
>NZ_JAGXKA010000453.1:0-238 GCF_019091065.1 Burkholderia sp. GbtcB21 | reverse complement strand
AGGATTTCATCGTTCCACTTGCGCACGATGAAGGTACCGAGCTTGGCATGGTCGAGGACGGGGGTAGTGTCGACGGAGGTCATGGTGGGGGCCCTGGATCGGGCTGACGAAAATCCAGATCATACCCCGTTGATCCGCCGTCCGCGCCCCTACCGCGTGCGTCCAGACCGCCTGCGGGAACGTGCCGCGCAGCCCCGCCCCGCAGGCCAGCGCGTCGCCCCACAGGCGCCGCGTCAGT
>NZ_JAGXKA010000452.1:0-238 GCF_019091065.1 Burkholderia sp. GbtcB21 | reverse complement strand
GATCTATACGTCGGGCTCGACCGGCACGCCGAAGGCGGTCGTCGTCGCACACGGGCCGCTCGCCGCGCATTGCGTCGCGCTCGCGGCCGCGCTGCCGGTCGTCGCAGGCGACCGCCTGCTGCATTTCGCGTCGGTCAATTTCGATGCCGCTCATGAGTGCTGGCTCGCGCCGCTCGCGATCGGCGCCAGTATCGGCGGGGCGGCGCCGCCGCCGTTCCCGTCCGGCGCCGCGCCTGCG
>NZ_JAGXKA010000451.1:0-238 GCF_019091065.1 Burkholderia sp. GbtcB21 | reverse complement strand
CCCCGCCAGGTTCGGCTTCACCGGCGTGCCGGCGACCGTCAGCTTCTGCGCCGCGCGCCCGCCGAGCAGGTAGCTCGGCCCGATCTGGTTGCCGGTCGCTTTCAGCGACGGAATGTCGGCGACGATGCGGCCCGACAGCGGGCCGTCGTCGTCGACCCCGAACCTGCCGTCCCGCTGCGCGAACGGCACCGTGACGTTCGCATCGGGCGAGCCGTTCCGGGTCGCCCACGCAAGCGCC
>NZ_JAGXKA010000450.1:0-238 GCF_019091065.1 Burkholderia sp. GbtcB21 | reverse complement strand
ACTCTTGAAGGAACTCTCTCATCTCTAATTCTCAAAGAATGAAAACAAGATTTAAGCTTGGTTGAAGTGAATAGTTTTCAAGTGGATGAGATGTGAGCATCATGTTCTTTATATAGTGTTTCAACTAGGGCTTAGGGCTGAATTATATGGATTAAAAAAGAATAAAATATCTGGCAAAAATAACTTCTAGGGTTGGCCATAAAGTGGACCAGTCTCTAGTTACAATTTTGCCACTTTA
>NZ_JAGXKA010000449.1:0-238 GCF_019091065.1 Burkholderia sp. GbtcB21 | reverse complement strand
ATAAAAAAAAAAATATATATTAAAAAAATCTCTCAGATACTGAAATAGGAGTACATCAATACATCACTTTTAAAGAGTTTATTGTAAAATTTTCTAATCTATTGGGTATATATAGTAAGTACTTGTGTTGTCTAGTGTTATTAATTTTCAAAACGCAAATATATGTATCGTTTTAACAAGTAATACTCACAAAGAGTGAGGTCGATTCCACGAGAATTATTGTAGTTAAGTACGTTAA
>NZ_JAGXKA010000448.1:0-238 GCF_019091065.1 Burkholderia sp. GbtcB21 | reverse complement strand
CGAGTGTCAGGTTCGGTGCCGGGAGGCGCAGGTAATCGGCGAGCCCGATCTGCATCGGCGTTTTCACCGTGAATACGTTGAACTGGTGGACCTTGCGGAATTCCGCGGACAGCGCGGCAGGCGCCGCGACATAGCCGACCTTCCAGCCCGTGAGGTGAGACGTCCTGCGCAAGGACGAAACGATTAACCTGAGCGCACCAAGCTCCGCATAGCGCGGGAGGGGGTCCTGGCGGACGGC
>NZ_JAGXKA010000045.1:0-6583 GCF_019091065.1 Burkholderia sp. GbtcB21 | reverse complement strand
CCTCAAACTCGGTTGCTGCCTGATCTGCTGGAATACCCTCCGGCGCACTGAGCTGTCTTTATGAAACCGTCTCTAAGGCGATGGAGGCGACGATGCGCCCCGTCAGCATCCTGGATATCCTCACCGAAACGGAACAGTGGCTCGACCTGCATCGTCTGTTCGGGCCACTTTCCGGATTCGAAGCGAAGATCGACGAGCCGCGCAAACGCTTCATCACGACGCTGTTTTGCTACGGCTGTAATCTCGGGCCGACGCAGACGGCACGCTCGGTGAAAAAACTCAGCCGCAAGCAGGTCGCGTGGCTGAACCTGAAATACGTGACCGAGGAACGCCTCGACAAGGCGATCGTGAAAGTCATCAACGCCTACAACCAGTTCGCGCTACCGAAGTTCTGGGGCTCGGGCAAGCGCGTGTCGGCTGATGGCACGAAGTGGAATCTGTACGAGCAGAATCTGCTTTCCGAATATCACATCCGGTACGGCGGGATTGGCTACTACCACGTGTCGGACAAGTACATCGCGCTGTTCAGCCATTTCATCCCGTGCGGCGTGCACGAGGCCGTCTACATCCTCGATGGCCTGATCAAGAACGCGTCCGAGGTGCAGCCCGACACCGTGCACGGTGACACGCACGCGAAGAGCGCGCCGGTGTTCGCGCTCGCACACTTGCTCGGCATCAAACTCATGCCGCGCATCCGCGACATCAAGGACCTCACGTTCTTCAAGGCTGATCGGCGCCGGCGCTACAAGAACATCGAGTCGCTGTTTCGCGCGAGCATCGACTGGACCTTGATCGAGCGGCATTTCCCGGACATGCTGCGCGTGGCGATCTCGATCAAGGCGGGGCGGATGACGCCGTCGACGATCCTGCGGCGCCTCGGTTCCGAGAGCGTGAAGAACAAGCTTTACTTTGCGTTCCGCGAGCTCGGCCGCGTGATCCGCACGATGTTCCTGCTGCGGTACATCAACGACCCGGAGATGCGCCAGACCATTCACGCGGCGACGAACAAGAGCGAGCAGTTCAACGATTTTGCGAAGTGGCTGATGTTCGGCGGCGAAGTCGTCGCCGAGAACGTCCGGCATGAGCAGCGCAAGGTTATCAAGTACAACCAGCTCGTCGCGAACATGGTGATTCTCTACAACGTCCAATGGATGTCGCGGCGGTTCAAAGTCCTGCAGGAGAACGGGTTGCCGGTCGACGCCGAGGTACTGCAGGCGCTCTCGCCGTACCGGAAGGATCACATCAACCGCCTCGGGTCCTATCTGCTGGATCTTCAGCGAAGGGCGCCGCCGCTTGATGCGAGCATTGATTTCTATTTTGAATCAGCAGCTTAAGGCCATTTTGGCGAAAATTTCACGAATCCCGGCCGACCCTCTAGCGGGCGAGCGCCGCATCGGTCTGTAGTCCAAGTTTTTCGAGAACGTGCGCCTTGTGCGTACCGATAGTTTTTTTTCTCACGCCAAGGGCATGCGCTATTCCCCTCAGCGCGTCGACACGACGGCCGGGTCGCGGAGGACAGAAGCAACGTCCGTTGGTGCTCGGACGGTTTTCGAATTCCGCTGCGACGACGATGCTCCTTTGCGCGTCGTCTTCGAGCTGGACTGCTGCGATCGGGAGGCCGTGAGCTGGGCCCCGACCACTACAACGAAAAGCATCCGCACAGTGCCCTGAAATACCGTTCGCCACGCGAGTTTCGCCAGCAAGCAAATTCTCCAACCCAAGCGTGACCGCGTGTCCGGGCATACGGGGGCAAGTCCACACGCAAAAGTCCTGCTGAAAAAATCCGTTGGAATGCACCTTTCTCAATCATTATTTCGGCTTGCGAGACGAGTGGGGTGTACTATTTCGCATAAGTGTTTGCTCGTGTATTGCGCGTCAAGATTATTTCCGTTGATCGAGGTCAAGCGATACTGGTGGCGTGGAAACATTTGCTTTCATGCGATGCTTGTATGTGTGTCAATACGTATATGTCCGCATTAAATGAGACGGCTCGCTTCCTAAAATTAATAGGCTATGCATAATTGACGGATATCGCGGTGATTCACATTCGTCACCAAATTGCAGAAGCGTGTCGGTCCATCCGATGCGAACCGGCCCGATGTACCCGACCGCCGCAGGGCGAAACAAGGGGGAACCCGTGACGAACGATTTATTCGCGAGGATCGAGGACGCACATCGCGCCATGCGTCCGCTTGTCGCGGTGACACCGCTTTTGTACAGCCCCGTGCTGTCGAATTCGACCGGTTGCGAAGTCTATCTAAAGTGCGAACATCTACAGCACACGGGGTCGTTCAAGTTTCGCGGCGCATGGAACAAGATGCGTTTGCTCGATTCGTTGGCACGTCGCAATGGTGTGTTGACGGTATCGAGCGGAAATCATGGACAGGGCGTCGCCCTCGCCGGCAAACTCGCCGGCGTGCCTGTGACGGTTTATGCGGCCAGCACGGCGTCGCCGCTCAAGCTCGACGCGATCCGGGCATTCGGTGCGAACGTTGTCACGATCGACGACACGGCGCTAGGTGTCGAACTTGAAGCCCGTCGTCAGGCGGAACTCAAGCAGATGACATTCATATCGCCGTACAACGATATCGATGTCATCGCCGGACAGGGAACTATCGGTCTCGAACTCGACGAGCAAGCCCTTGAGGCCGGTATTGACCTATCCGCTATTTTCGTTTCCGTGGGCGGTGGAGGGCTGATCTCGGGTGTCGGCACCGCCGTCCGGACATTACATCCGTCGACGGAGATTGTGGGTTGCTGGCCGGCCAATTCGGCGGCCCTTTACCACTCCCTGAAAGCTGGCAAGATCGTCGAATCCGAAGAGTCCGACACGATTTCTGATGGCACAGCGGGCGGCATTGAGCCGGATACCGTGACGTTCGACATCAGTCGGAAAATCATCACGGGAACCGAACTGGTGACCGAAGAGGAAATCAAGGCGGCGATGCGGCTCATCGCGCAAACCGACGGCTGGATGGTCGAGGGCGCCGCGGGCGTCGCGCTGGCGGCGATGCTCAAGCGTGCGTCGGAATACCGGGGACGGGCGGTTGCCGTCGTGATCTGCGGCCGGAACATCATGCTGGATAAATTCATCGAGGCGGTGCGATGAGAATCTGGACCAAGGATGAAATCATTGCGCGTTTTGACATGGAACGTGCGGTACGTATGGTTGAGCAAGGCTTTATCGCTTACTCGCGGGGTGGGGCGCAGGTGCCGCCGGTTCAGCATTTTCAGTTTGCATCGGTCAACGGAGAGTGCTGTATCAAGTCAGCGTATGTCGACGGCACCGCGACATTTGCGGTCAAGGCATCTTCCGGGTTTTACAACAATCCAGAGATGGGACTGCCGAGCAACAGCGGGCTGGTCATGCTGTTTTCGGCGACGACGGGCGAACCCCTCGCATTGCTGCAGGACGAAGGCTGGCTGACTTGCGTGCGCACCGCGATCGCGGGACAACTTGCGGCGCGTCTTCTCGCACCACATCAGGTTGGCGGCATCGGGATCATTGGCGCGGGCGTCCAGGCGCGCTTGCAACTGGAGTATCTGAAACCAGTTACGGTGTGCCGCGAGGTGCACGTGTGGGAACGGAATCGGGAGCGCAGTATGCAATTTGCCGCCGACATGTCGGCGCAGGGGTTTACCGTGCAGGTTCACTCCACGGCCGAGGACGTGGCGCGAAATGCGAACCTGATCGTCACGGTGACACCTTCACGCGAAGCGCTGCTTCAAGCAGAGTGGATTCGCGATGGCACCCACATCACGGCCGTGGGAGCCGACGCGGCTGGGAAGCAGGAGCTCGATCCGCGCATCGCTGCCCGGGCGGGCGCCGTCGTGGTCGACTCCATCGCGCAGTGCAGTCAGTATGGCGAAGTTTCCCACGCGTTATCTGCGCGACTCATTCACACGGATAAGTTGGTGGAAATAGGGGTCCTGCTTGCCGAAAAGCGTCGGGGCCGCAACGACGCCGATCGGGCTCAGATCACGCTGGCGGATTTGACTGGCGTCGCGGTGCAGGATGCGCAGATTGCGGCGAGCGTGGTCAGTCGATAGACGGAGCGGAGGTGGCGGAGCGGCGTCGGCCGACGACGACGGGCAGGTGACGTTGCCGTCGCGCACCCATCGTGTTGTTAGCCGGGCCGGACGTGAGGACGTATCGATTGCGGTCGCGTATTGGTATCTGGTTCGGGCACTGAGCCGTGACGCGCCCTCTCGCCGGTTGAGGCTGGCTCCGCGTCGCAGGGTAGGTCGGACGCGGAGCGCCGCTTGATGTCGGTCGCTTACGGAGCTGAATTAGCCTGGTTGCATCACACGGAATGCGCGTGAGTGGATTTGGCGCTGTCTTCGATCCACCACCAGTTAACCGCGACATTGAGCCCATGCGAGCGCAGATAGTGCCACCAGCCTTCGGGGATGTAGAGAATATCGCCCCGGCATAGCACGCACTCGAAGGGCCGGGCGTTCAGCAAGCCCGGGAACTGCGAGAGATCTGGACAACGAAGATTGACCCGACTGAAGTGCCCGTGCTTGCGCTGATCTACGTACGGGTAGAGATGGGCGCGATCCGACGGTGGAAACAGAGTGATATGCTTGCGGCCGCTGACCATCGCGTAGAGGTTGTCGTAGGAGTCGTAATGCAGAGTCGACGCGTTGCCCCCGATCCCCATCCACAGATAGGGAGGTCGCATGATTTCCGCTAGTGGTGCAAACGAGGGCCGGACGATGTCGCCGACCAGTTCCGGGAGGTATTGCAACGTATCGACCTGCGCCAGATAATAGGTCGTCGGGCTGCTGGCGTCGCCGTCGAGAAGATAGTCGACAAAGCGGCCAAATTTCGAGTGAATGCGATCTTTTCCGATGCGCTCCGGAAGCGCGAATTCCTTGTCAGGGGAAAACTCGATCGGGACGGAGCGTTTTCCCGCCGCGGCTTTCAGATATGTCGAACTCCAGTGTTGAATGGCACCCAGCCCAAGTGCTGCCCCTCTTAGGACGACCGGTAGTCCCGGCCGTACATAGTGCCGATAGAATTCCTTTGCGCTGGGTGTCGTGACCCGCTCAGTCAGGCGTGCGGTCGGGAGCCATGCTCGATTAGTAACGGAAGGATTCATGATTGTCTGTGGAACGCATTCCGCTTGTACCCGATTTCGCGTGACCGGAATGACAGGAAGGGATCGTCGGGGGGGCGATGTCGATTCGACGAATCCCGATCCGATCTGACTTGCCGTCACATTCGAAACCCTTGCGCAAACGTTCGGCGTTCATGCTTGGTATGGAATGTTGATCTCCTGCGCGCCACCAGCCGATTAGACCGACGGCGCGCCTTCTCTTTGATACGTTCGGCGGATCTTCGTCATCCTCCTATCCCTCTACGTAATGGCTGGGACGTTGCATGAATGTGTCCGGCGACGCCGCTTGCCTTACACATTCATCAGATTGCGCTTCCGTCGCCTCCACGCTGGCCTTCCGGGTGTGGAAGACTCGCAACCGATGCTTACGACTGGACGGCGTGCAGGTCACGCTCCGACGGCGCGGGTTGGGGCGAGGAGGACGCTTCCGCTCGTTGGCCAATGGTGACGTCGTGCAGTTCCTGAAAGTAAGCGCAGAACAACGACGCAAGCTCCTTTAAAGTGTCGAAAAGCGCATTCTCGTCCTTCAGACGGCCAACCAGCTTGTCGGTGATGTCCAGGATCATCGCGTAGTGGTTCGCGTTCTTATCGAAATGAACATGACTGCGTGCGCCCAAAACGTGCTTGGCGGAATAGTGGCGCTCCGCACGGTTGACGACCCGCGCAGAGACGCGATCGGAATTCCACTCGACGAACAACGAATAAGCGACTGCGGTGAGTGATCCGATTTCCTCTAGCCGCCGCGAAAGATAAATGATGAGATTTCGCGTCGCAACGAGCGGAGGTGTGCCGTCTATGGTTTCGTTACTGCATCCATGTTGATGGAGATCGCGTCTGAAGAGGAGGTCATGATTCAATTCATCCGCGGTGTAACGGCCCCATAGACGGCTGCTTCCATAGTCTTCCTCGATCATGCGAGCCAGAGCCAGCGCATCGATTCTGGCAGTGAGGATGATGCGCTTGATCGTCTCGATGCGATGTCGAATGTAATATTCGTCATCGAGAGCCTGCTCCTCAGAAATGAGATGTCCCGCGTACGGAACGGTAGTCAGGATACGATCAACCTCACCAGCCAGGAGGCTGTCGATTCGCTGTTCCAGTTCTGATCGAGTCGTCAATTTTCGCTGCCCGGATTATTTGATGACTTCTAGCCCGTTTTCTGCGCGAGCAGCCAGCTCGGCGCGAAGCTCTTCATCCCGCAGCGAGCGTGCAACGCGATCGGCGCGGAGTTCTTCGTCGCGCAGCGAACGCGCCGCACGGTCGGCCAGCTCGGCGCGAAGCTCTTCGTCTCGCAGCGAGCGTGCAGCGCGATCGGCGCGGAGTTCTTCGTCGCGCAGCGAACGTGCCGCACGGTCGGCCAGCTCGGCGCGAAGCTCTTCGTCTCGCAGCGAGCGTGCAGCGCGATCGGCACGGAGTTCTTCGTCGCGCAGCGAACGTGCCGCACGGTCGGCCAGCTCGGC
>NZ_JAGXKA010000447.1:0-238 GCF_019091065.1 Burkholderia sp. GbtcB21 | reverse complement strand
AGCTCGAACTGCACGTCGCGCACGGCCGCGCGGATCATCGTCGGGCGGTCGGTGACGATCTGCACGTCGAGCGCGGCCGGCAGCGTTTCCTGCAGCTTCGGCAACTGCGCCTTGGTCGCGTCCACCGTCTGGATCACGTTCGCGCCGGGCTGGCGCTGCACGTTCAGGATGATCGCGGGCTCCGAATTCCCCCACGCGCCGAGCTTGGTGTTCTCCGAGCCGGCGACGACCGTCGCGA
>NZ_JAGXKA010000446.1:0-238 GCF_019091065.1 Burkholderia sp. GbtcB21 | reverse complement strand
CAGCGCGACCGCGACCGCCGACAGCTGGGGCGCGCTTTCGCCGAAGTTCTCGGCCCAGCCGAGTTCGCGAAACCGCGCGGTTTGCGCGACGAGCGCCGGCAGGCCCGCGATCGTCGCGTCGGTGAAACGCTCGAACGGCAACTGCGCGCCGAGCGCCTGCTGCGCATCGCCGGCGAGATCCGCGAAGATCGCCTTGCCGATTGAGTTCGCGTGCAGCGGGCGCAGCTCGCCCGGCTGG
>NZ_JAGXKA010000445.1:0-239 GCF_019091065.1 Burkholderia sp. GbtcB21 | reverse complement strand
GTAGCCGGAGGAGGCAAGCTCGGTATCGAGCCCCCGTGGCAGGCTTGCGATCCGCCGATCCAACCCCCCTGCCTCCAACACCGCCATCATCTCGCGATCATGTTCAGCAGCGGAAGCGAGCTGGAGATATTCGCGGATCGTCACCTCCACGATCGTCGAGCGTTCCAAAACGGTTACGTCGGAGCGGAGGTGGTACATGTCCAATCCACCCAGATCCGCGCCGCCAATGCTGATGAGCC
>NZ_JAGXKA010000444.1:0-239 GCF_019091065.1 Burkholderia sp. GbtcB21 | reverse complement strand
TGAGGCGTTGCGTGTCGAATGCGGTAACCCCCGTGAACACGAGCACGCCGATCACTGATACGACGAGCTGCGGCGCCGAGGAAGCCAGGAAGAGATTCACGTCCCCCGCGATGATGATGCCGATCAGCCCCATGAACAGAAAGGGGCCGAAGCGTGGGAGATCGGCCCGTGTCGAGGAGCCATAGAGGCTCGTTGCGCCGAAGGTGGCCGCGCTGATGAAGAATACGCGTGGAGTGCTC
>NZ_JAGXKA010000443.1:0-239 GCF_019091065.1 Burkholderia sp. GbtcB21 | reverse complement strand
AGGCGGCCTTCGCCGCCGACGACCGGCGGCGCCCTCCCGCGGTGGCGGTCGAGCAGCGTGAGCGCGGCCGTCACCGTCGTCGATGGCGCGACCTCGATCGCATTCTTCGCCATCAGGTCGGCGCACTTGAGCTGGCCGAACGTGCGAGTATAGGCCTGCAACTCGGTTTCGCGCAGCAGCGTTTCGGGGTCATCCGGATCGCCGTCGAGCCACTCGCCGCGACGCTTCAGCACCGAGTC
>NZ_JAGXKA010000442.1:0-239 GCF_019091065.1 Burkholderia sp. GbtcB21 | reverse complement strand
GAAAGTGGTTTTGAAGTTGCATAGGATGTATAGGGAAACAATTGGTCAGATGGAAAGTTGTTAATGTCGTGTTTAGGTGGTATGAGGGTGGATTGAGTGAGAAAACCAGGGGAAAAAAGATGTGGTACTTCGGAGGAAGTGATGGCTGTATTGGTAGAAGGTAGAACCCGAGTAGAATTAGTAACCATATTCCCAGTATTTGACGACTCACCAATTAACAAGGGTCGTGGATGTGCAGC
>NZ_JAGXKA010000441.1:0-239 GCF_019091065.1 Burkholderia sp. GbtcB21 | reverse complement strand
CGACATACAAATATATTTGCAGAAAACAACAATCGTCGACATAATGTCGACATCATGTCGACATGCCATCGACATTATCAAACATATATCAACTACATAACAATAGTCGACAAGATATTGACATAAGGTAGATATGCTATCGACATTATAGACCTCCACTTTTATTCCAAATAAGGTCGACATCCTATCGACATACCAATGATATCCTATCGACATACACTAACAACACAGACTCAAAC
>NZ_JAGXKA010000440.1:0-239 GCF_019091065.1 Burkholderia sp. GbtcB21 | reverse complement strand
CTAGGAAGCAACGTGTCCTGTAGATGACGGCTATATCACATACAAGTCGACGGACTCATCGACCGGCATCGCTTCGCGCTTTGCCTGGTCCAGCGACACGTCGAGAATCGCTTGTTGCTGCTTTGCCGGGCAGCGGCGGGCGAGGTTGGTCCGGAACTTCTCGACCAGCAGCGGGATGCCGTCCGCGCGACGTCGCTTGTGGCCGAGCGGGTATTCGTCCGCCACTTCGGCAAGTTTCG
>NZ_JAGXKA010000439.1:0-240 GCF_019091065.1 Burkholderia sp. GbtcB21 | reverse complement strand
GACAATTCCGCTCATACAAGACATCATCTTTCTGCGACAACTTCCACCAATTTCTATCAAAACTTTACTGCCATCTACCACAGATCTAAAACTTTTTTTTCCTAACCTACATCCACTACCAGCACAGCCCTGAAACTCCACCAAACCACACCCACAAACTATAGCATAAATAGCCAGAACATAAGCCTAAAACTGCAGCCTACATCCAGCAACCCAACAACACTTTCGACCACCACTTCT
>NZ_JAGXKA010000438.1:0-240 GCF_019091065.1 Burkholderia sp. GbtcB21 | reverse complement strand
TAGAAGTCGTCGTAACGCTCGAGCTGTACTCGCATTACCGGTCCAGCAATGCTCATCGAGCCAACCACCGTACCGTCGGTCAGCGACCTCACTGGCACCGCCAAAGCAGCAACGCCCGTTTCTGCTTCTTCTACGACCAGCCCGCAGCCGCGCTGCCTCGTCAATTCCAATGCATGAATCAACTGCCCGATGCTGGTGATTGCCTGCGGCCCGCTTGTGCTGGCGGCAGCTTTACCGAGT
>NZ_JAGXKA010000044.1:0-7644 GCF_019091065.1 Burkholderia sp. GbtcB21 | reverse complement strand
CGGTTGTTCCGATGCCTGAGGTTAACAGCTTGCCGCGAAAGTTAACAGCCCAACGGGGCCTTTCTGAAACCGTCTCTAAGTGTTCGCGAGAAATTGGTTTGAGATTTGGTGCCGTACCGGGCCAGTAGTTCGGCCAGTTCAGCGTCGATGGTTTCCTTGGTTCAGGTGACGAAGCGTCGCCGTCGAAATTTCAGTTGCCGCCACGCGATCTCGATCTTGTTGAGTTCGGGACTGTAGGCAGGCAGATAGAACAGGACAGCTTTGTGATCGATCAGCCATCGATCCCGAGTCGCTACGTCGATGCCGTGATGAATGCTGGCGTTATCCAGCACGATTACATTCGGGCGGCCATCGTCCATCGCAAGCAGATCGTCGATAAATCGGACAACGTTGGGGCCTTTGATGCTGCGGGCATGGATGGCGTGGATCAGCGTGTTCGGGCCGTAGTCCAGGGCACCAAGAACACTACGTCGGCAGTGCGTGTCCGGTTCGATCTCGTGAGGCAAGCCTCGTGGTGACCAGCTACGCTGAACCGGCGGTGATCCGCAAAAGCCCGCCTCGTCGACGTAGAGCAGACGAATGGCATCTTCGCGTGCGGCCTGCTGCAGCTTGTCGAGCGTGGCCTGTTTCATGGCGAATGCCTCCGGGTTACGCTTTTTTTGAGCGACAGGCGGTTGCGCTTGAACGTAAATCCCTCTCGCTTGAGCGCCACGCTCAGCGTATCGAGATGCCCGAACGGCATCGGACTGAATTCAGCCTCGAGGCGCCGAACGATTTGCTCGCGCGTCAGCGGCTCGACCGAGGCCATGCGCACGACCGTGGCGATCATCTCGTCGCTCAACGCGCGAGGCCGTCCGCCTTTATGTCCGATCTTGACCAGCAAGCCAATCACACCCTGTACGCACCACGTGTGGGCCCAGTTGTAGACCGACTGACCGCTCACACCGAGTTTCGCGCCAATGGCCATCGGACGCAGCTTGCCGTCCGCAGGCATCAACAGAGCAGCTGCCCGCGTGCGCATGTCCTGGTACGGGTGATTGATCGACAGCTGCTGCAAGGTCTGCTCCTCGACTTCAGTCAATAGAACGACGCACTTCATGCTTGGCTCCGGCTTATGTGGTTCGCCGAAGTTGACAAACTTCAATCGCGTTTACCAGCAACACTGAGTAATTCGTGTGGCGTTGTTGCATAAATCCGGCCGCGTCGCGGTGACGTTTACGCGCAACGACCGGCGCGATGCCTCTGTTAACAATTCGGGTTCCTGCGTAGATTCTCGATTTTTGCCGAGAAGATGCACAGGGACAGGAGCAAGACGCACCAGCCGAAGGCGCGCTATCACGTCAGAAACTGGGCGGCGTACAATGCCGGCCTGATCAACCGAGGTAACGTCGCGATGTGGATCGATGAAGCCGCACTTGCGAGCGCGCCTGACGCCGAGCCGACGTGCGGTCGTCCGCGGCTGTACAGCGATGCACTGAGTCAGGCATTGCTCGGCGTGAAGACCTTGTTCCGTCTGCCGCTGCGCGCCCCGCAGGGCTTTGCGCAAAGCCTGCGTGATCTGGCCTTCGCCACCTTGCCGGTACCGAACTACACGACGCTCTTTCGCCGCGCACAAACGCGTGATGTACGACTGCCGATCGTTCGCGACGGCGACCCGATTCATCTGGTGGTCGACAGCACGGGCGTGAAGATCGACGGCGAAGGCGAATGGAAGGTCCGTCAGCATGGCTATTCCAAGCGCCGCACGTGGCGCAAGGTGCATCTCGCGCTCGACGCGAACACCAGTCAAGTGCGGGCCGCGCTGATGACACATCGGGACGTTGCCGACGGCGATGTCTTGGCCGAATTGCTCGAGCAGATTGCGACCGGCGAAGGGCTTGATACCGTGAGCGGCGATGGAGCTTACGACTCGAAGCCGCGCCATGCCGCGATCGCGGCACCCAGTATTCCGCCACGCGACGGTGCTGTTCACTGGAAGGCGACCGTGCCTGGCGCCGCATGGCGCAACGAAGCGGTCGATACGATCGCCCGACTCGGGCGCCGGGATTGGAAGAAGGGCTGCGGCTATCACCGTCGTTCGCTCGCCGAGAACGCAATGTACCGGTTCAGACGCTCACGGGCCCTTGCCTGTGGGTGCGGCGCATCGACTCGCAGGCGACCGAGGTCGCGATCCGCGTGGGCGTGCTCAACCGCATGACTGAGCTCGCCAGCCCGCAGTCCGTCCGAATTGTCTGAGACCATGAACAAAGGCTCCACCTCGTCCTCACGTCGGATTTATGCAACACCGCCAATCTTAAATTAAGCGTTAATTTTAGGAATCGGAAAATTCGCAATTTAACTCGGAAGATTCGGTTAAGTCGCGATAGTGCTGACCGGGGACGATTGGCGAATGACACCGATCCGGAACCAACTCATCTCAACGATGCTTCGCACGGTGTCCAGCGGTTGCATTACCCGCTGGAGGTGATCCGGACGTGTGTGCGTTGACGCGGCGTACCCGCTGAGCCTGCGCAACCTGGAAGAGGTGATGGCTGAGCACGGCGTGCTCGTCGACCACGCCAAGGTCCATCGCTGTGCACGGAAGATCCTGCCGCTGCTGGCCAAGGTGTTTCGGCAGTGCAAGCGTGCAGTGGGTTCGATATGGCCGCCGCCCGGCGCTTCTTCGAGCGCGCCATTGACCTGCACGACGTGCGTGGGAAGATCACGATCGACAAGAGCGGTGCCAACACTGCCGGCATCCACGCCCCGATCGAGGACAGTGGAGCGAGCATCGAACTACGCCAGTCGAAGTACTTGAACAACCTCGTCGAGCAGGACCATCGAGCCGTCAAGCGGCGCGTCAGGCCGATGCCGGGCTTCAAATCGTTCTGGTCGGCGACCAGGATCATCGCCGGAGTCGAAACTATGGACATGATCAAGAAGTGGCATCTTGCCTGCCCCAAAGGCCAAGCCATGTCCGTTGCCGACCAATTCTGCCGCCTCTCCTTCTCATCACATTCTGCGATCGCCGTTTTCGCTCGCCTTCACTTCCTTATTGCGACAGCGCCCGTGACGGCCCGTCATCGCGTATCCCGCACGCGCAACTGCCTGTCGCGCGCGACCTTCCTCGGCATGGCATTCGAGCCGATCGAAGCGGCCGAGCAGTCGTGGTGGAAAATTCGCGGCGTCGACAAGATCGAGCCGCTCCTGAAGGGCCTCCCTTTCAAAGACGGAACCCCGGTGATCGAAAGCACACCGGCTCCTCAACCGCTGGTCGCCAGATCATGCCGACCGACCCACATACACCACTCTTGACGATTGCTAGATTTCCGCCTCAATCATGACTATGGCTGCCATCACATTTACATCAGGATTCTCTGCAAGAGAGGAGGAACACTACGGTGGCCCAGCATGGGGTTGGTAAGGCATTGACTGATGATGGATCACGAAGTGTTGAATTCGCAGGAAGCATTGTGCTCAGGCGTCAGGCGCAGCGTTCCTGCTCAAGAGGCCTGGTTGCTGCAGCTCAGCCCGGATCAAAAGGCATGTCTGGAGCTGACATGGAAAAGGGGCAGTGAGTCGTGGGAGGCGCCGGACGGCTGGCAAGGTATTTTGCTGCTGGATCGCGTCGAGGTACGCGTCGCCGCAGGAGAGCTGAGAGTGCGTCCGCTCAAGCTGAAAGTGTTCAGCAAGCTGTTGGCTTTCATCGACGAAGCGAATGGCGTGGAGGCCACGGGTGCGGAGTTCACTGCCTGGTCTTTGCTGTCCCATGATGAGCCGTTGGTCTGGCAGGAACGCAAACGCTGCGAATACTGGTTTCTACTGCAGATGCTGGAGGAGCCGGCTTCGTTTTCGCCATTCCTCGCCCTGTTGCGCCATAGCGAGAGCTACTGGCTGGTGCGGTTTCTGCTGGCGCAGTCAACGGGCAGCAATACCTTGCAGGATCTGGGGCAGCGTTACGGCGTGTCGTATTCCCATTTCCGCCGCTTATGCCGCCACGCGTTGGGCAGTGCAGCCAAGACCGAGCTGCGTGACTGGCGGATGGCGCGTTCGATGCTGGATGTGGTGGAGGGGAGAGAAAGCCTGACCCAGGTCGCCCTCAAGCATGGTTACGCTTCTTCGTCTCACTTTTCAACTGAAATAAAAGGGCTGCTTGGAATGTCTCCGCGCAGCCTATCCAATATCATCCAATTGGCCACAGAATGAAAAGATATCACTTGCGCGCATGGTTTCTGGCATGCGCGGTACTGCTAATGCTTCCTGCCGCGTGGGCGACAGGGCCAACGGCTTCCGCCGGCAGCGGATATGTCGCAAAGAATGAGAGTTTGCGCAGCTTTTTCGCCGCGTTGGCCGCGCAGCTGAAAAAGCCCATCATCGTCAGCATGCTGGCCGCGCGCAAGCAGATCAGCGGCGAGTTCGATTTGGACGCGTCGCAGGCGCTGCTGGACAAACTGTCGCAGCAGCTGGGGTTGATCTGGTATCACGACGGGCAGGCCATCTACATTTACGACGCCGGCGAGATTCGCAACGCGGTGGTATCGCTGCGCAATGTGTCCTTGGGCGCGTTCAATGATTTTCTGCGCCATTCCGGATTGTATGACCGGCGCTATCCGTTGCGTGGCGATGCGCGCAGCGGCACTTTCTACGTCTCAGGCCCGCCGGTTTTCGTCGATCTGGTGGTCAATGCTGCCACCTTCATGGACGAGCAGAGCAATGGCGTGGAGGTGGGGCGGCAGAAGATAGGCGTGGTGCGGCTGAACAATACCTTCGTTAGTGATAGAAGCTACGAATTGCGCGACCAGAAGATCGTTATCCCCGGCATGGCGACTGTGATCGAGAAGCTGCTGCTCGGCGAGGAAAAGCCCTTGCAGAGCGCTGCGAGTGGCGTGCCGCCGCGTCCCCCGGCGCGTCGCGACGATATTCCGGCGATGCCGGATTTCCCCGGTGACGGAGAGTCGAAGGCGCCGGCCTATCCGGGCAGGCTCAGCCTGCCGGAGGCGCTGAAACAGGGGGGCGCGGCCGGCGACATCAAGGTCATCGCCTATCCGGACACCAACAGCCTGTTGGTCAAAGGCACGACCGAGCAAGTGCGTTTCATCGAAAAGCTGGCCGCGGCGCTGGATGTTCCGAAGCGCCACGTCGAGCTGTCGCTTTGGATCATCGATCTGGATAAAGGAGATCTGGACCAGTTGGGCGTCAACTGGAGCGGTTCGGCTACGGTCGGCAGCAAGTTGGGTGTGACGCTGAATCAGGTCGGCTCCGTCAGCACGCTGGACGGCAGCCGTTTCATCGCGTCCGTCAAAGCGCTGGAGCAGAAGGACAAGACTCAAGTGGTATCCCGTCCGGTGGTGCTGACGCAGGAAAATGTGCCGGCGCTATTCGATAACAACCGCACGTTCTATACCAAGCTGGTGGGGGAGCGCGCGGTCAACCTGGAATCCGTGACCTACGGCACTCTGATCAGCGTGTTGCCGCGTTTTTCCGCCGATGGCCAGATCGAGATGTCGTTGAATATCGAGGATGGACGCGAAGCCAAGGCGCCGCACGATGAAAATTCCAGTCCCGACGCCTTGCCCGAAGTCGGCCGCACCCGCATTAGCACAGTGGCGCGCGTGCCGCAGGACAAAAGCTTGTTGATCGGCGGCTATACTCGTGATTCCAGCGTAGAGCGGACCGCAAGGATCCCCTGGTTGGGGAAACTGCCTCTGGTAGGTGGCTTGTTCCGCTATCGCAGCCAGAATCAGGGCAATACCGTGCGGGTGTTCCTGATACAGCCGCGGGAGATCGTCGATCCGCTGACTCCGGATGCCAGCGACTTGGCGGGGGATGTGGCCAGGCAGGCAGGCATCGGCAATGATCCGCTGCAGCGGCGGGTTCGCGGCTACCTAGATCACGGGGGGCGCAGTGGAGATTAGCGCCCGCCCGATGCCGACCATAGGCCTGCGCTCGGCCAAGCATCAGGCGAGGCAGGACGCGCAGCGCGATGTGGTGCGGCAGGGGGATGCGCACCAGGCGGAGGCGCAGCGGGCGGATGATACCAATCCCGCCGCCGAGGTGCAGCGCTTTGTCCAGTCTGTCGATGAAATGGCGGCCGCGCTGACACAGTTTCGCAATCGTCGCGATTACGACAAGAAGCTAGGCCACTTGGCCGACAGCTTTGAGCGCGTACTGGACGAGGAGGCGCAGCCGAAGGCGCAGCAGATTATCCAGGTGGCCAAGGCGCATGGAAACAGCGCGGAGGAGTTGCTGCGCCAGGCGCGCGCGCTGTTTCCCGACGACAGCGACCTGGTGTTGGTGCTGCGCGAGCTGTTGCGACGCCGCCAGATGGAAGAGGTGGTGCGCAAGCGCTTGCAAGCGCTGCTCGAGCAAGTGGAGGATCAGGTCGAGCCTAAATCGCTGAAGGCCGGGATCAATTGCGCGCTCAAGGCCAGGCTGTTCGGCAAGGCACTGCAGTTGAGCCCCGGCTTGTTGCGCGCCAGCTATCGGCAGTTCCTGCAATCCGAGGCAAGGGAAGTGGATGTCTACGCCGACTGGATCGGCAGCTACGGCTACCAGCGCCGCGCGACGGTGCTGGACTTCATGGAAGGCGCGCTTTTGGCGGACATCAACTCGCAGGACGCCAGTTGTTCGCGGCTGGAGTTCGGGTATCTGTTGGGGCGGCTTGGCCAGCTCAAATTGCTGCGTTCCAGCGATGCTGTGTTTGTGGGCGGCTTGCTCGCAAACGAGAAAGTCTGCGAGTTCAATGGCAACGAAGCCGATTGGCTGCTGTTTCTGCTGTCCTTGCTGCAGTCGCCGCAGGAGCTGGACGAGCTGCTGGCCGATGTGGCAGGCCGAAGCGCGTTGCTGAGTCGACACAGTGAACACTCCCTATTGCTGCAAGCGTTGTATCGGGCGTGCAAGGCGTTGTCTCCGGTGCTGTTCGTCGACGCGCGTTGGCAGGACGCCCTGCTGGAGGAGTTGCGCCACATGGCGAACATCGCCTACGAGCACGAGCGGATCGAGCGCAGGCGCGAGAGCGATTGATGTCGTCCCGCGCCAGCGGCACCGTCCCGTCGCCCTGACGGATCGCGCGCTTCCGCGTGCTGTTTGCATTGTCTGGCCGGGATCGGGCCGGCTCCCCATCATCCGCGCGGCGGATTCAAATCGATGAAGATCATGAACGGCTTCCGGGCCTTGCGGCGGGAAGGTCGCGTCACGTCGGAAGGCGCTTGTCGCGTCCGCATTCGCCGCCCCGGCGGCGGAGATTTCTCGGCCGCTAATCAGAATTACGTCAGGATTCAATCTCGCCGCTGTTGGACACTCGTTTCGGAGCGTCCACGAAGAGGGCTACTTCCCGAGGATGCCTGCAGATGACAGTTCGATCGAATTATTTTGGAAGCCTAGGTGTTTAACTCCTTTCTCAATGGCGCGAGATCGCGTCCGGAACTGCTGATTCTGCTGCTGATGGTGATGATCATCGCGATGTTGATCATCCCGCTGCCTACCTTTCTGGTGGACTTCCTGATCGGCCTCAACATCGTATTGGCGGTGTTGGTCTTCATGGGGGCGTTCTATATCGACCGCATTCTCAGCTTTTCCACCTTTCCTTCTGTATTGCTGATCACCACGCTGTTCAGGCTGGCGTTGTCGACCAGCACCAGCCGTCTGATTCTGATCGAAGCGGAC
>NZ_JAGXKA010000437.1:0-240 GCF_019091065.1 Burkholderia sp. GbtcB21 | reverse complement strand
TCTCTCTCCCCTCAAGACGATTTCCCACAAAAACATTACAAAGACCTACTCTTTATAGAACCCATACCAACAAGTTAGTCAATTGTAGAAAACAAATAATATGATTCTTGAGTGCAATACACATGATAGAATCACAGGCTCTGGGATGAGAAGCATGGCATCATATCTATCTTCACCATACTTTCTAACTAAAACATTCTTACAATCAACTTTTCTCCTACATACCACCTTTATATCAAT
>NZ_JAGXKA010000436.1:0-240 GCF_019091065.1 Burkholderia sp. GbtcB21 | reverse complement strand
ACCCCCGGTCGCGGCACCAGATCGCGCACTGGAACGACAGCACGCGCGCCCTGAACTCTGCCGGCACCGGCCCCGTGGTCTTGCTGCCGTAGTCGAACATCACGTGCGTGGTCAAGGCCCGCGCAACCACCGCATGATCGTCGGCCGTATCCCCGGCGTCCGCCTGCCCGTCGCGCACCATCAGGGATTCCAGTACGCAGCTCTTCCAGCCGATGCGCGTGGCGCTGCTGCGGCCCGCGA
>NZ_JAGXKA010000435.1:0-240 GCF_019091065.1 Burkholderia sp. GbtcB21 | reverse complement strand
ATATTTGTCTGCCTGGGATATCTCTACAATGAGTACCATAAGAAATTGAATTAAAAATTCATTATGACAAAAAGATGATAAATACTAAATCACACTTTTGAGCCATCTGATGAATAGAGGTTAAGTAATTAAAGATTCTCAGTAACCTTGAATCAGCCAATGGTCTAATTAAAGAAGTTACACAGATTTATAAGATTGAGGAAATCAAATATGCTGAGGGAAGCAGCTATGTCGTTTTCA
>NZ_JAGXKA010000434.1:0-240 GCF_019091065.1 Burkholderia sp. GbtcB21 | reverse complement strand
AATACAGGATCGCAAACACGAACATCCCGACCACGGGCGCGCGGCCCTTCAGCCCGACGATCACGAACTTGCTGGTGTGCAGCCCGACGCCGCCGAGCAGCGACGCCGCGATCGGCACGATGCTCAGCGCGACGAGCGGCGTCATCCGCTTCGACAGAATCGCGGCCGGCAGGACGACGATCGAGCCAAGCCCGAGACACGGCAGCATCCGGGTCTCCCACCTTGTCTTTTGCTGTAGTC
>NZ_JAGXKA010000433.1:0-240 GCF_019091065.1 Burkholderia sp. GbtcB21 | reverse complement strand
TTCTTTCATCTGTGTATGACCTAGCAACATGATAGGACCCATCCAAAGTGTGCCTGTGTGAGCCTATGAGTTTAATTTTATTATAGATGCATATAGGTTGTTGTTGCTAAAATAAATTATCATAGTTCTTGATAGAATTTATTTAGGCCCATTTAGTTATTGGGCTTATTCAATTAATAACAGTTGTTCTTATTAAGGTTAAATTCCTCTCTTTTGGGCCTTGTGTGAGAGTTGGGAGCC
>NZ_JAGXKA010000432.1:0-240 GCF_019091065.1 Burkholderia sp. GbtcB21 | reverse complement strand
CTTGCATACACCTCCGCATCCACCAAACGCACACCCGCTGCATCCTTGCCGGCAAGAACAGGTGGAGCGTCGAGAGGCCATGTGATGCCTACGTCGGGATCATTCCATTGCAGACAGCGCACGCACTCCGGATACCAAAAATCAGTCGTCTTGTACAGAAACTCGCAAGAGGCCGAAAGTGTCAGAAAACCATGTGCGAAGCCTGCCGGCACCCAAAGCTGCCTGTGATTGCCCGCGGAC
>NZ_JAGXKA010000431.1:0-240 GCF_019091065.1 Burkholderia sp. GbtcB21 | reverse complement strand
GATGATGCGGATCGCGGCCGCATGCGTGCGGATCGTGATCCGGCTGATGTCGTCGGTCGATTTCCCCGCCGCGGCGCGCTGCGCGTGCAGCTGCAGCGCGGCCTCGGCGGCCGTCTGCGCGTGGGATTCGGCGGGGAACGCGATCTTGAACAGCACGTTTTCCATCACGTACGTGCCGTACGGGCGCTGGAAGCGGGACGGCTGCCCGTCGGACAGCACGTCGTAGAAGCCCCAGGTTTT
>NZ_JAGXKA010000430.1:0-240 GCF_019091065.1 Burkholderia sp. GbtcB21 | reverse complement strand
CCGAGCGAGCCGATGTGCACGACCTCGGCCGTGTCGAGTGCGCCGGCGGGCAGGTCCGCCGGATCGAACGCGAGATCGGCGCTGTTCCCGCCGATGAAGAAATAGTGGGGCGGCTGCTTCGATACGACCATCGCGAGCAGCGGCGCGCGGCCGACCTGCCGGATGAATCGCATGTCGAGCCCCGCTTCGGCGCACTTGCGCATCAGCTCGTCGCCGAAGATGTCGCCGCTGACCGTGCCG
>NZ_JAGXKA010000429.1:0-240 GCF_019091065.1 Burkholderia sp. GbtcB21 | reverse complement strand
GGTGGAGGCAGACGGGATCGAACCGACGACCCCCTGCTTGCAAAGCAGGTGCTCTCCCAGCTGAGCTATGCCCCCATATGTACAAAGAACCTCAGGTACTAGCCGGTCGGCTTGGGGTACTCGTAAGCGCTAAAGCGCTAACGATCACCGACACGTCAGACAATGGTGGGTCTGGTTGGATTCGAACCAACGACCCCCGCCTTATCAAGACGGTGCTCTAACCGACTGAGCTACAGACCC
>NZ_JAGXKA010000043.1:0-7709 GCF_019091065.1 Burkholderia sp. GbtcB21 | reverse complement strand
TACTACAGGCAACTCAGAAATGCCGCTGACGTGTCCGCATTAACTTAAACCAACCAGCCTCCACGATTCCCGGTGCGATTCATAGCGCTAATAATGAACGCCTACAGTTGCACATTCGACGGCCAACTATTCGATTACTCGAAGATTCGACGAAGCCTGTAGAGATTCGGCATTCCCGCGCTGAAGACAGCGGGCTCGACCATTTGCTTGCTCCACAGCCATTCGAGCAGCTGTTGCGCCCTGGCCGCTTCCATCGATCTGCCGAGAAACGCAATCAGCTCGAGCGGATGCGTTGCCCGCGTCAGCATGTCGAGGAGCGGAAACAGCGCCACGCCATTCCAGAACGCGACAGGTCGATCAAGACTCGGATGCTGCAAGGCGGGATGCGCGGTGACGCGGTCGCCGGTCGCGCAAGGCACCACGACAATGCCGGTATTGCGGGCGAAGCGGATCGGACTGTGCAAGGGCAACGGAGGCGCGGGCTCGCTGGGCTGGGGCTGGTTCGACGGCACGTGCGCCAATTCGTCTTGCAGCGCGTGCGTCATGAGGTCTACGCGCGCCGCGGTTTCGTCGCCGAGCGAGGACGTCGCAACCGTATCGGACGTCAACGCGGGCGTCGAGCGCAGGCGCCAGAAAGGCGACTCGGCGCACCATGCCTGACGGTAGTACCCGGCCGTCCATGCGAGGTGACGCGCCGCGCTTTCGATCAGGCGCGATTCGTAAAAGCGCTGCGCCAGTTCGCGCTCCGAGGCATCGCTTGCCCGGCACCACGTGTTGATCGCGATAGCGGCCTGGAGCGAGAAACGCATCGCCTTCTCGACGCCCGAGGACGAGATCGGGTCGAGCGCGAAGGCCGCGTCGCCGAGCTTGATGCGTCCGTCCTGCCAGGAGAGCGCGTCGACGTAGGGCATCGATACGCACATGCGCGGCGAATCGCACCAAGGCAAACCTGCAATGTCCTTGAACAAGGCGCTTCGCGTGCAGGCGTTGCGCAAGACAGACTCCGGCTCGCGTTCGAGCGCGTCGTCCCGCGCGGACGGATCGAACGTGAACATAACGCGGTAACGGCCGCCCGGCAGCGCAGCGCCCCACATCCATCCGTCATCGAGCGAACCGATATGCGGATCCTCCGGCACCTCGAACGGGACGGACGCATCAGCAATCAGGACCTCGCAAACGCGGTCGCGCTGTCGCCGTTGGCGTCGGCGTGCCTGCCGACGCTGCGCTGAAACGGCTCGGCCGCGTGGGCAGCTTGTCGACTTTTCCGCGCGTCCGGGCTGCCCCCGATGGTATGGCCCGCTCGCGCGTGCGGACTCATCACAGTCCGACAGCCGCCGCCTGTGCGATCAGCAAGCCCGTTCTGACGAACCGTCACGAACAGAAGCTCGTTGCACGGTTCGCCGAACCGGCCGCTTACACCAGCCGCCTCACATGCTCCAGCGCAATCAGCACGCACGATTCAGGTGGCAGCGGCGGTAGCGGCACGCCGATGTCCAGCAACGTCGCTCCCGACAATTCGGCGCCTTCGCCACCCATGGCCGCGAACAGATCGGTCTGTTGCACGAAGTGCGGCGCGACGGGCACATGAAGGAAGCGGACGCGATAAACGACATCGCGCTGCAAACCCTCGATGCGCAGCGGCAATGCGTAGCGCGTTTCGTCCTCGTGCAATCGATAGACGGCCAGCAGCGACGCCATCCCGTCGTCGGCGACGGCCTGGGTCCACGACAGCGCACTGCCGGCACGCCCCTGCCGCAAGGTTCCGCCGTGCAGGACCGGCCGCCACGTCTTGTACAGCGCAATCCATCGGCGGGCTTCGTCGAATTCCTCGGTAGACAAGGTTCGCGGATCGATTTCGAGCCCGAGGTGACCAAAGATAGCGACGGCGGCCCTGAACGCCAGCGTATGCCGTCGCCCTGTCGTATGGGAGCATTCCGCGCCGATGTGCGCGCCCATCACCTCGGGCGGAAAGAAACGCAGGAAACCGCGATGGATGCCGATCCGGGCCAGCGCGTCGTTGCAGTCGCTCGTCCAGATCCGCTGAACGTATTCCAGCACGCCGTAGTCGGCACGCCCCCCGCCGGATGCGCAGCTCTCGATCTCCACCGACGGAAACGCGCGACGCAACCGGTCCAGCAACGCGTAGAACGCACCGGTCTGGCGACGGTACGCAGCGAGGCCGTGGTGGCCCGCGGTCGCAAGATCGCGATTCATGTCCCACTTGACGTAAGAGATCGCTTGCTCACGCAGCAATGCACCGACCTGCGCGAAAAGATGGGCCGCCACCTCGGGCTGCGCCAGGTCGAGCACCAGCTGATTGCGCCCCGTCACCCGCGGCCTGCCGTCTAGCCGGAGCACCCACTCGGGATGGGCGCGATACAGGTCGCTATCCGGATTGACCATTTCCGGCTCCATCCAGAGCCCGAATTCCATGCCGAGGCCGCGCACGCGCTCGATGAGCGGCGCGAGTCCGCGCGGATACTTGTCGGCATCGGGCCACCAGTCGCCCAGCCCGGCGCGATCGTTGTTGCGTCGATGAAACCAGCCGTCGTCGAGCACGAAGCGCTCGACGCCCAGCCGCGCGGCGGCACGGGCCAGCTCTTCGAGATCCGCGAGATCATGCTCGCAATACACGGCCTCCCAGGTATTGAGCATGACGGGGCGCGGGCGCATGGGCTGCTGCGGCGTGTTCAGCATGTTTGCGCGAACGAAACGATGGAACCCGGCGCTCAGTCCGTTCAGGCCGCACGTGCTATACGACAGGTAGGCGCACGGCGTGCGATAGCGTTGCCCGGGGCCAAGCACGACTTCCCCCGGGGCCAGCCACTCGCCCAACTGGAGTTGCCGACGACCGTCGAGTATGGGTTCGATGACGATCGAATGGTTGCCGCTCCATCCCAGGTGCGCGCCATAAACCTGGCCTTCGTCGTCACCGAGTGACGAACCGATCATCACGCCCGGAAACGAGTCATGGGACGTGCGGCCGCGCCGGTTGTCCCGGCGCCACGTTGCGACGCCGAGGCGCTCGCGCGTTTCCTGGAACTCGAGGGTCCAGCGCCCGAAGAAACCCAGTACCTGGTCTGCGTCGGGCGGCAACGGCACCGATGCCGCGGCCAGCCAGTCCACGCGAAACGGTGTCTCGCCCCGGTTCTCCACCTCGGCCCACATCGTCACGACGTCCGACACCGGATCGATCGCATAACTGAGCGTCACGCCCAGCGCGGCTTGCTCGTCGCTCAGCTTCAGCAACATGCCGTGCTCGTTTTGGCTGACTTCGTCGAGCCGGAATTGCTGCGCCCAGTCCGTGTCGCCGCCCGTCCCCGGGCGGGCGCCCGCCAGTGCGGGCTGATGAAACCAGCCGAACCCGTGGGTCGGCAGGACAGTGAACGGCGGATCGCCGTCGAGCACCGTAGGCGGGTGTGGTCGCGCGCTCGCGGCGCGCCACACGCCGGCACGTTCATCGGGTTTCGCGCCGAAGTGACGCCATACCGGCGGCATGCCGGACGACTCCTCCAGCGCGATGCAGACGTTGGAGCCGTTCAAGCACACCAGTTTCGTATCGAACATAGGTCTTACCCTTTGGTGGCCCCCATCGTGAGGCCGGCAATGAAGTGTTTTTGCTTGAAGAAAAAGATCAGGACAGGCGGAAGGGCTGCCACGATCGACCCGGCCGCGACGAGATGCCATTGAGCGACCCAGATGCCGCTCAGCGTCTTCAGCCCGGCGGTGACCGGCATCGCGTGATCGCCCTGCACCAGCACCGTCGCCCAGAAGTAGTCGTTCCACACGAAGGTGAAGACCAGTACCGAGATCGCCGCCATCGCCGGCCGCACTAGCGGCAGCACGACCTTGTAGAAGACCTGGAACTCGGTCGCACCATCCATGCGGGCCGCTTCGATCAGCTCGCGCGGCAGCTCGATGATGAAGTTGCGCATGAAGAACGTGCAGAAGCCGATATTGAACGCGACATGGAACAGCACGAGGCCCGGCACGGAGTTGTAGAGCCCCAGTTGCAGGCTCATCAGGCGGACCGGAATCATCAGGATCTGGAACGGCACGAAGTTGCCGGCCAGGAACAGGAAAAAGACCGGCAGGTTCAGCCTGAACCGATAGACGCCAAGCGCGAAGCCCGCCATGCAGCTGAGGGCCACCGCGCCGATCACCGCGGGCAACGTGATCAGGCAGGTGTTGACGAGATAGCGCGCAAGCGGCGTATCCGTGAACACGGCGCGATAGTTCTCCACGATGCGCCACTCGGTCGGCCATCCCCAGTAGTTGCCGGCGAAGATGTCGGCGGACCCGCGAATCGACGTGAGCGCGACGGCCAGGAGCGGCAGCAGCCAGACGACGAGCGCGACGGCAAGCACGACGCGGTACAGCCATTGCGCGGAACGGCCGGCCTGTTCGATCGGTGTGGGAAACATTCAGGCAAGCTCCTTTTCCTGCGTGTAGACGCGAACGATGACGAAGCCGATATAGACGAGCATCAGCAGAAACAGGATCGTCGCGATCGCCGAGCCGTAGCCGACCCGATAGCCGTAATCGCCGAGTGCCTGTTCGTACATGTAATAGGCGAGCACCCGCGACGATCCGTACGGGCCGCCCTGGGTCATGATCGACACCATGTCGAAGCTGCGCAGCGTGCCGACGACCGTCACGACGATCGCCACGAACGTCGCGGAGCGCAACTGGGGCAGGATGACGCGACGCAGCATCGACCAGCCATGCGCACCTTCGAGGCGGGCTGCCTCGATCAGGTCGGCCCGCACGTTCGACAGGCCCGTCAGGTAAAGAATCATGCAGTACGAAATCTGCGGATAGAGCCCGGCGGCAACGATGCCGTAGGTGACGTACCGCTCGTCGGACAGCACGGCCAAGGGCGGGATGCCAAACCCATGGAGCACGTGGAACAGCAGGCCGTTGGACGGATCGTAGAACCAGCCGAACACGAGCCCGATCACGGCCTGCGAGATCACGAACGGAAAGAAGAACATCGACTTGACGGCGCGTATCCCGAACACGTTCTGATTGAGGAACAGCGCGAAGAACAGGCCGGCGGGAACGGCCAGCAGAAAGCCGACCAGCCAGATGATGTTGTTCCTGAACGCCGTCCAGAAATCGGGGTCCCCGAGGAGCTCGAGGTAGTTGCCCAGGCCGACGAAGCACGGCGTGCTCAAGCCGTCCCACGCATAGAAGCCGAAGCCGATCGAGCGTGCGATCGGGACGATGACGTAGACGGCGAACAATACGAGCGCGGGCGCGAGAAAAAGCCAGGGCGCGATCGCGCGCCGGTGACGCTCCCAGAACGTGACGCGCGGGGCGCCGACGGATGTGGCAGTGGATTGCACGAAACCTCCGGTGGCGGACGAACGCGACGCCGCGTCCGTCCGGGCCACGATTCGATCGTTATTTGTAGACGCGCTGGCGAACCTGCTCCAGCCGGTCGAGCACCTCGCCACGCGAGTCGGGTTTCAGCATGTAGCGCTCGAATCCGTCCATCGCGGCCTGGGTCAGCTCGGGCGCGGCATCCCGGTCGAAGAACTGCGACAGCCCCTGTGCGTTCGCGAGCAGCGCCGCGCCGGCCTTCAGATACGGATCGCTCGGCGGCGGCGCATCCTGGTTGACCGCCAGTTCCTCGGTGCGCTCGCCGTACCGGGCCTGCACGTCCGCGCGCGCCATATAGGCGAGGAAGCGGCGCGCATCGGCCTTGTTCCGCGCATTCGCGGGGATGTGGATCGACTCGATCGGCGCCTCCTCCGCGCGGGGGACCGCGGGATCGATCGTCGGGAACGGCATGAAGCCCAGCTTGTCCGGGCCGAGGCCGGCCTGCTTCATCGGCGCCACCACGAAGTTGCCCATCAGGTACATCGCGCCCTTGCCTTGCGCGAGCGACGCGGCCGCCTCCTGCCATGTGTAGGACGCGTGATTGGCGAGGAAATAACCCGGCTTCGTCAATTGATCCCAGCGATCGAACACGGCCTTGACGCGCGGGTCCGTCATCGGCACCTTGCCGCTCGTCAGTGCCATGTGGAACGGAAAGCCGTTCACGCGCAGGTCGAGATAGTCGAACCACGCCAGATTCGTCCACGGCTCCTTCGTGCCGATCACGAGCGGCGTGATGCCGTTCGCCTTGAGCTTTGCGCACGCGTCGAGCAATGCCTGCCACGTCTTCGGCGGCTCGATGCCGAACTTTGCGAAGAGGTCCTTCCGGTAATAGTTGCCCCACTGGTAATACGTGTACGGGATGCCCCACTTCTTGCCGTCGAGGGTCAGCGCCGGTGCCGCCGACTTCAGCTTGGCGTCGAGATTCCCCTTCGCCCACAGATCGGACACGTCCTCGAACAGCTTCGCACGCACGAACGGCTCCATCTTGTGCCCCGGATACCAGTTCACGACATCGGGCGCGTCGGCGGTCAGGAAATTCCGGATCGCCGTCTTGTACGCATCGTGGTCGAAGCGGTTGACCTTGACCTGCACGTCGGGGTTTTCCGCCTTGAAGCCGTCCACCGCGGCGTCGAACGCGGCCTTCACCGCGACATCGGACGTATCGGTGTTGATGACGAGGGTGGCGGCGCCGGCATTCAATGCGGCCGTGGCCGCCAATGTGCACAACACGCTCTTCAACACGTTCCTGCGCATATTCATCGGGATCTCCTCCTTGTGGTTTGCGGCGGCGTCGCGCCGCTCGTATCGTTGCGTTGATTGCTTCCGGTTCACGCGTACGAGGCCAGCAACGGCGCTTCCTCGTCGATGCAGCGCCGCAGTGCCTGCCCGCTGCCGTCGAACGCATGCAGCTTGTCGGGCGGCATGAACAGTGAAAGACGGTGGCCCGCACCGACGTTCGTCGTGCCGGGCAGCTTGGCGATCCACTGCTGCCCCGCATCGTCGCCGCGCAGGTAGACGTAGGTCGCTTCGCCGAGCCGCTCCTGCCAGGTCGCCTCGCGCACGAGATGCTGCCGCTCGCTGCCGAGCGCGAAATCCTCCGGGCGGATGCTGAGCGTGAGCGGTTCGCCCGGGCGCAACCGGCGGGCATCGACGCAGGCCGACAGCACTTCGCCGCTCGCGAGACGCACCCGCGCCTGCCGCTCCCCGGCGTCGATCAGCACGGCGTCGATGAAATTCATCTTCGGCGAACCGATGAACCCGGCGACGAAGCGGTTGCGCGGATGGTGGTAAAGCTCGAGCGGCGATCCGGCCTGCGCGAGACTGCCGTGCTGGCGCGTCGCCTCGCCCGAATTGAGCAGCACGACACGGTCGGCGAGCGTCATTGCCTCCACCTGGTCGTGCGTCACGTAGATCGTCGATACATGGCCGATCTCGCGGTGAATGCGCGCGATCTCGTGGCGCGTCTGCACGCGCAACGACGCATCGAGATTGGACAGCGGTTCGTCGAACAGGAAGACGCCCGGTTCGCGCACGATCGCCCGTCCGATCGCGACACGCTGCCGCTGGCCCCCCGACAGCGCCCGCGGCTTGCGATCGAGCAGGTGTTCGATCTGCAGCGCGCGCGCCGCGCCGAGCACCTTGTCGCGAATCGTCGCCTTGTCGACGCGCGACAGCGTCAGGCCGAACGACAGGTTTTCATAGACGGTCATGTGCGGAAAGTGCGCGTAGCTCTGGAACACCATCGATACGCCGCGCCGCCCAGGCGGCACCTCGTTGAACCGCCGGTCGCCCATGAAGATTTCCCCGTCCGTGTTGTCCTCGAG
>NZ_JAGXKA010000428.1:0-241 GCF_019091065.1 Burkholderia sp. GbtcB21 | reverse complement strand
GCCGGCCCACCCGTTCAACCCGATCAAGCCGCTGCGCCTCGCGATCGCGTTGGGCAGTTCGCTCGATGCGATCCGGCGGATCTTCCGCCATATCTGGCGCGACGGACATGACGTGTCGACGCCGGAAGGCTCCGCCGCTCTGTGCGAAGCCGTCGGTTTTCCCGAGGGCGTAGCGGCCGTCGAAGCACAGCCGGTGAAGGTCGCGCTGCGCGCGAACACCGATCGTGCGATCGCGCTCGGC
>NZ_JAGXKA010000427.1:0-241 GCF_019091065.1 Burkholderia sp. GbtcB21 | reverse complement strand
CGCGCGAGCTAGGCGGACAGCGCCTTCCGGCCCCCGGCATCGCGGCCCCCTGTCGCGCTTTGCATGCATCGGGTGACGCCTGGCCTTCGTGACTTGCCTTCCTCCGCCGCACCGCCATAAAATGACCATCGTCAAATGACCCTGCTCATATCATGATGCCGCCCGCTCCCGATTCGAAATCCTGATTCAAGGCTCGCGCACTCGAATACTTCCGGCTCGTCGAGTCGTCGGGCGAGAGCCT
>NZ_JAGXKA010000426.1:0-241 GCF_019091065.1 Burkholderia sp. GbtcB21 | reverse complement strand
CCGGGGAAGCCGCCGCCGACGATGCAGCCGTCGGCCTGCGTTGCGCCCTGCACCATGGGGGCGAGATCGCCGTCGTTGACCAATGCTTGTTCGATCCAGAAGGGTCGCATCGAGTGGTACTTCGTGCATGGAAGGAAAACATCGCCGCCGCGAGGCGGCGCGCGGTCGGTTGTATCGCGTCACGTCAGGCCACCGACTCGGCCGACACACGGCTCACGCCCATCGCCCGCAGCGTGTCGGC
>NZ_JAGXKA010000425.1:0-241 GCF_019091065.1 Burkholderia sp. GbtcB21 | reverse complement strand
AATATTTTGGTACATATATTTTCTAAATTATTAAACACAATAAAAAATAATAATCTTATCCTAACAATTTATATAACCTTAAATAATATGCTATAAAGACAAAACAAAAATAATAATTATGTTTTGTTGAGATGTACTTTTATTTCATAATTGAGAATGTTTATTTAAATATAAATGATACTCGATTATCTTTTAATTCCTTGGAAGACGTTTTTAAATCTCTCTTTATTTTATTTAGATG
>NZ_JAGXKA010000424.1:0-241 GCF_019091065.1 Burkholderia sp. GbtcB21 | reverse complement strand
CAGTGCAAACACACACCAGAAGTCACGTGTTATGCACACAAAACCACGGAATTTTTCATCTTCGACTCGACGACTCACACACCTCCCTGTCCCCGACCATGACGACCTCCCTGCACACCTCATAGGGATCCACAGGTAAGCCGCCTCATTTTTGAGTCCTGCACATGCGCACGCACTCCCGTCCTCCGGACTTGGATGATGAACAAACCTACCCAAGCATAGTTCACCTGAAATCTTCGGA
>NZ_JAGXKA010000423.1:0-241 GCF_019091065.1 Burkholderia sp. GbtcB21 | reverse complement strand
AGCAGGTGCTGGTGGTCGCCGACTCACACCGGTTCGCAAATGCTGATTACGTGACGCCCGAGCAACTGACCGACGGGATCCTGGTTACCTATCCGGTCGAAACCGACCGGCTCGACATCTACAACCAGTTCCTGGCGCCGGCCGGCATCGTGCCGGGCCGCCACAAGTCGATCGAGTCGACCGACATCATGCTGCAGATGGGCGCGAGCGGGCGCGGCGTGGCCGCCTTGCCGAGATGGCT
>NZ_JAGXKA010000422.1:0-241 GCF_019091065.1 Burkholderia sp. GbtcB21 | reverse complement strand
CGTTCTGGCCCGTGAATCTCGCGTCGCTCACGTTCTGGATGAACGTGCTGAGCGGCGCATACGGATGGGCCACCTACGCGCTCGGCGTGCTGTGGTCGCTGTCGGACGAAGAGGTGTTCTACCTGTCGTTTCCGCTGCTGTGCATCGCGCTGCGCCGCGCCGCGCGGCTGTTCGCGTTCTGGCTGCTGGTTGCCGCCGTCGGCCCCCTGTACCGCTTCACGCATTCGGGCGACGGAGGCGG
>NZ_JAGXKA010000421.1:0-241 GCF_019091065.1 Burkholderia sp. GbtcB21 | reverse complement strand
CCGACGCTGAAGCTTGCACCCGACTCGGTTCTCTGGGATGTCGTTTGCCAGCTTCTGCGAGAACGCCAGTGGGCGCCGCAGGAAATCGCGGCTACCCTGAAGCGGACCTTCCCCGACGATCCGGGCCTGAACGTGTCCCACGAAACGATTTACAACGCCATCTATGCTCAGCCTAGCGGCGAGTTGCGCCGCGAACTGATTGCCTGCCTGCGCCAGCACCGTAACAAACGCCTGCCGCGAT
>NZ_JAGXKA010000420.1:0-241 GCF_019091065.1 Burkholderia sp. GbtcB21 | reverse complement strand
GTCGGCCGTCGCGTGGCACGGCCACGGCAACGAACACCAGTACACGGTTCCCGCGATCGTGCTGAGCACGCCGCTCGTCGCCTGGGCGATCGGCTGCGGGCCGCTGTTCGGCTTCGCCGCGTACGGCTTCGTGCGGCTCACGACCCGCGCGCGGGCGGACGCGCCGAAAGACTGGCGGCTGCCGGTGCTCGCGCCGGTCAACTTCGCGGTGATCGGCGTGCTCGCGATGCGGTTTCCGCAA
>NZ_JAGXKA010000042.1:0-8168 GCF_019091065.1 Burkholderia sp. GbtcB21 | reverse complement strand
CGGTTGTTCCGATGCCTGAGGTTAACAGCTTGCCGCGAAAGTTAACAGCCCAACGGGGCCTTTCTGAAACCGTCTCTTAAACACAAAATTCCTGACAGGCCCGTTGAACCTGTTCTGACGGTGATTCGACCGGTTGTGAGGATATTGCTCATGGTCAGGTGCATCGGACACTGCTGTCCTGAGGCGCTCTATTTATTCACGATCAGCGAACCATACCGGTCCGGCCTTGAATGTCGCAAAGAGCAGAAACAGCACCGCGATCGCGAGAAGCGGTACGCCGTAGAGTGCCACCGGGAAAAACAACATGAACTGCAGCACTGATCCGCAGAAGCCGTGTACCGCGCCCGTACCCCGAACGTTTTCGTAGATCAACCGGATCGCTGCCGCAAGCCCCATTGCCATGAGTACGAGACCGCTCCACGTCGGTTCATGCCGAAGCACTGCGGCTCCCCATCCGAAATATCCCCACCACACGAGATTGATGCCGATCGCAGCGAGCCAAAAGCCACGTGCCGTGAAAAAACTGTAGCCGTACTGGCGTCGAGCGTGATGGCCGAAGAGCTGAATGCTCTTCGCAATCGCAATGATTGTGCCAAATGCGATCGCAAGTTTAAGAAATGCCACGGAATGTTCCTCCAGAGCTGGGCCCGGTGGTGCCTCGTTGGTCGACATGAGGGTGCAGCGAAACGCGACGTGCTGACTGCCGCTCCTTCAAATATAGACATCCGTTCCGTGAACGCAACAATATCGTTATCCAGAATATTGAAAATTTGCGTTCATAGTGATGACATTAAAAATTTCCGATTGCCTGGTGCTGCGTGCTCACGCTGCAGGTGCTGAATTCGAAAGTGATGTGGTTGTTGGAAAGAAAATGTCTTGTCGCGGTGAAGTGCAATGGCGCCAAAAACCGGCGCAAGCCTATCCTGCCGTGTCTTGTCTTTTGTCCTTTCATCGCTCCGTTCGCCGATTACCGCGCGCGATTCAATGTGGTCACGCAGAAAGATGAAGCCATGGCTGCAAGAAGACGCTTTCAGAGTGAGCAGGAAGGATGCACGTCTGGCGCAACAAGACGATCCGTGTGTAATCAAAAACAGCGGACGACACGGGTTGCGTCATGTCAATCCTTTGGTCAGGTGACGTAGGAAAACGAAGCGTTGTGAGTGACATGAGCGATCGGGCCCGCCACACACTGCGCAACAAAAGTGAATGATTGAACACGCGACCGCATCAGTGCGAGCGCGAACTCGACCAGCAGGCGGCAACGCGGATCCCGAGCAAGTTGCATCGCTCACATGATCAGGTGCATCCGATTCCACTCGTCGTTTGCAACTTAAGGCATCGTCGATCACGAGTTCGTGCTGCCTCAGCGCGGCGACAAAAAATATTTTGCGATGCCGTGCAATTCCGGCCCGTTCCCACACGGTCCGATGCGCGAAGTTCGGCTTACTTTCGGGCATTGACGACCGCTATTTCGATCAGCAAGATGGTCTCAAAGAAGTGTGTCGAGGCGGATCATGCCGGTCGTAAAGCACTTTACTCAAGCGCAATGGGACGCAGTCGCTCGCCGTCTCGACGCGCTGCCACCCAAGCCTGCACACGAGCATCACGTCACTGTGCGTGAGGCGGTGAATGCAATGCGGCCGCAGATCAACGGCGCGCAACAGAAGGGGTACACATTCGAAGAAATCGTTCAGCAACTGGCGGAAGAGGGCTTCGACATCAGCGCAAGCACGTTGCGCTACGCGATGCAGCGCGTAGCAAAAAATCACAAATCCGGGCATGCGGAAAGAGCCGACCCGCCGGGGCTGATTACTGCCTCACCGCGAATGAAGCAGCCGAAGCAAACGAGACCACCGACTGTCGATCAAATTAAGAATCGAGACCGAAAGGGTAGTCGAAGGACGACGACCAAACCGGGGGGCATGGTGATTCAGGACACGTTCTCGTTCGAGATCGCACCGGACACCGAGAACCTGTAGAGGACGAGCGTGGCAACGACATACGCTATCTATCTGGTGGGCGGCAGCAAGGGCGGTGTAGGCAAGAGTTTTGTCTCGCTCGCGCTGGCCGACTACCTCCAGCGTCGTGATTTTCCTGTCGCGCTGGTCGAAACCGATACGTCCAATCCCGACGTGATGAAAGCGATTCAGGACGAGGTACCGTGCGTGGCCTACAGCCTGGACGAAGCCGACGGCTGGATCGGTCTGGTCAACTTCTGTGACGAACGCCGGGACGCGGCCATTGTTGTCAACACGGCGGCGCGCAGCCAACCGGGCATTGCCCGTTTTGGCGCGACACTTGCCAGTACGCTCGGCGAACTACGGCGCGAACTCGTCGTGCCTTGGGTGATCAACCGGCAGCGTGACAGTTTGGAACTGCTGCGCGCGTTCAGCCCGACATTTCCCGACGCGACGATCCATGTCGTGCGCAACGGTCATTTCGGTACGCCGGACAAGTTCACTCTGTATCAGTCGTCGCAATTGCGCAAATCGGTCGAAGCACGAGGACGTACACTCGACTTCCCGGATCTGGCGGATCGCGTCGCGGACGAATTGCGTAGTCAGAGGATGTCGATTCGCGTCGCGTCGGAGACGATGCACATCGGCGAGCGGGCAGAGCTGCTGCGCTGGCGAGCGCTGTGCGACACGATGTTTTCGACGATGATTGACACCGCTGGCGCAGACAATGAATCGTAGACGATCAGTCGAGCTGCTGATGCGCCTGTTTCAGGAGGTATCCGGCGAGGTCCCGGATGACACGAGTCTGGCTCGGATGCGCCGGGTATCGGGCGCCCTGAATCTGCAAGACAACGACGCGCTCTGGTCCATCATCGCGGTGCTCGAGTACTACGCGCGCCTGTATGAGGCAATGCCGGAGCGTATTCGATGGGCGAGCGAGGGCAGTCTCGAAGCGGCTCGTCGGGAAATCGGTGGCGCGAACGATGCGTTGATGCAACAACACCGCCGCGCGCTTGAACGGTGCAAGGCGACGATTACAGTGGCGGAGAACCTGATTCAGGAACAGGAGGTGCGGTACCGGGAAGCGTTGGCGAATCTCAACGAGGCCTCACTGACGGCGCTCAGCGCACAGCTGACCAGTCGCGTTGTGCGCTCGGCCGGCAATCGGATGATCGGTGCTGTGGCAATTTCGGGGCGCGAACAGCGTGAGCGGCTGGATGGCGTGATCGGTCGGTTCGAGAAAGCGGTGGACACGGGGGCGGCGCGGGTGGACACGATGGTGACGGCAATGGAGCGACGCCTTGTACGTTCGACGCGGTGTCTATGGTTGACGAGCGTAACGATCCTCTGCTTGATGCTGCTGGTTGCGAGTGGTTGGGTGGACGGGCGGTCAGAGCACCACCCGTCGGGTACTGTTAGCCAAGCGGCGCAGGGCAGGTCAGCAGACGGCAGGCCCTGAAGTGCGTTGCCGTCTGCTGTGTCGCGTCATCGAATGAGGATCAACAGTTACGCGACATCCGGCCCCGTTTTTTCAGCGGTTACCGATTCAGTGGTCGGGAAAGGCCGCGGCGGTTGTTCGGTGGTTCCGGTGGACGGCTCGACATCGTGAGGCGTGTGGTTGACGGGATTGTCGTCATTGCCGCCATTCTCATCGGCCTCGACGTCGTCGCCATCGTTGTCATCCTCGTCGTCGCCGTGGACAGCCCATGAGGGCGATGCCGGAATTTCCCGATCGGTGAGGATTTCCGGAAGCCATGTGACCTTCGCGAGGCGCAGTTCCGCCGCGGCTGCCGCGTCGCCCTTTTTCATCTTCGCGAGGTCCGCCGCGACCTTGGGAGAAACTGCGCCGGACACGACCTCCGCGATGCGCGCCTTACTGACATGGTCGAAGTACGCGGCGCGCGTGGGTGTCCAGTAGCAGGCCATATCGAGACTCAGGACATCGGCCAGTGCGTTGATCGCGTGTGGCGCTTCTGACGTCGCAATGCCGTCGAGCACGGTTCCTGTGCAAAACGCGAGTAGGTCTAGCAAGGTCGTGTGCGCGTCCTGCTTGAGCAGCCACGGCAGCAGATCGGCTTGGCTTGCTGGAAGTTCCGCGATCCAGCGTGTGCGCTGCGTCTCGATCGTGTTCCAGGCCGGGCTGACGGCGAGGTCGTCCGCCGCGCGCAGCAGGTCATCGTGATTGTTGTTGCCGAACAGTGCCAGATAGTGCGGCGTGAAGCCGTGGCCGTAGTGCTCCGGAAACGCCTGCGGAACCAGATGCCGCAACAGGGCCGCGAGTGCCACGGCGGGCTGCTCGACCAGTTCCGCATGGACGGCGGCAGTGCGATGTGCGGTCAGCCGCTGACAGAGCGTCGCGCTGTGGACAGGCTTGATCTTGGCCGGTGCGTCTGCCGTGTCCGGCGCATCTGCCTCGGCTGTGCCGGTCACGGCCGCGCCTGCTGCATCGAGCGCTGCGCTATCCTCGCGCCGTACGAGACCGCGCTCGATGACCAGTTCGCCCTGCGGACCGACAATCACGAACGCCCCGGCCTCGGTCATCTGTGATGCGTCCCACACGATAGTGCTGGTTCCGAGGGCGCGGATCGCGGCGTCGACCTGTCCGATCTCGGCGTCGAGGCGTTCGGCTTCGTCGTAAGCGTCCTCGTCGCCCTCCGCCAGCGCATCGAGCTTATCGCCCAGTTCGGTCTGTTGCGCGGCCAGGGCTTCGAGTTCGCGCCGCTCCTCGTCGGTGTAGGGGCGCTGCACAGGGCGCAGTCTGCCGTAACGGTTCAGTTCCAGCATGTCTCGTTCGACACGCGTTTCCGTCCAGCCCCAACCTTCGGCGCGTACCGTCTCGGTGGCCGCGTCGAGCTTCTGTGCGGCGAGGCGCTGCAATAGGTCGGCGTCGGCAATGTAGCCCGCATGCTCGTCATCGCTGAACAGGTCCCGGCGCACGTAGCCGCCTGCTGCCTCGTAGGCGGCGAGCCCGACGAAGCGCACGAGGCGACTGCGGCTCGCATCGATCTCGGCGCGGGTAATCGCCTGCCGCAGATAGTGCGGTTGACGTTGCCATTCGTTGGCCTCGAACCACAAGCGTTCCTGCGTGTCGTGATTGTCCGCGAGCGCGAGTGCGGCAAGCTGGTCGAGCGTGATTGAGTCTTCGCGCAGAAGCGCCAGCAGCTTGGGCGACACGTTCGCGAGCTTCATGCGCCGTTTGACGGTGATGATCATGGCAATTGGAATTGACATGAAAGTATAATGTAATTTATTGTCGAATTTCCAAAACACTTGGAGACAAGTCAAGTGCCAATAGCCAAGGTGTCTAGCAAGATCTTTCGCTGGTCCGCTGCCGTCGCAATGTCGGTATCCGCGGCTTTGATCGGATCGGCATGGGCCGATACGCAGCCGGCGCAGCAAAAGCAAGCGCGCATGCCGCGCGTGCCGCAGAATTTGCCGGTCTCGCCGGAACAGGCCAAGTACAACCTTCCGGTCAGCGAGCAGGACCGCGCGGCATTGACTAAGCCTTCGCAGCAACAGCAGCCGACCAAGCGCAGCAAACGCAGCGCACCGGGCGCCGATTGTCGCGACATGTTAGTGATGACCCAGTATCGCGGCGCAGCACTCGCCGACTACATCGCGAACCTTCCCGATTACGAATGCCATTACGGCCTGTTTTCCGTCGACCAAGCGTTGGCCGCACAGATTTTCAATGCTGAGAACGTGCACGCCGTCGCGAGTCGTTTCGTGCAGGAGGTATATCGCTATGACGCGAGCAATTTGATTCTGGTCAATTTGCTGATTTATCTGCGTTCCGCCTATTACCAATATGATGTGTCAGGCATCGCCGATCCGATTCCGAATCTCGCGGTGTCGCTGCGTCCGTATATCAAACAAAGCCTCGAGGGTGATGCACTCTACCGTGAGAATTCGCGTGCACCCAGCACCGCGAACGAGTTGATGAAGCTCATCACGAACATGAAGGATGAGGCGTACTACCTGCCAACGCTGAAGAACCGCGTTGCGCTCTATACGTCGAGCGCGACGAATCCGCAGGCGGCGGCGCCGCTGCTGCAGCGCAGTGCGGCGGACGGCTTCACCGGCTTGCTGACGGTGTTCTTCTACGCGCATCAGCGCAGCGACGCGCGGCAAATGCTCGACAGCGACGCGACGCTACCGGAGACGCTCAATCGCTTCGCCGTCGCGAACCGTGCGAGCCTGTCGAACACAAGCGCCGCCTACCAGCTAGCCGATGCGGCGCGCGAAGCGTTTCGCTTTCTCCGATATCCGACGCAAAAGCCGCGCGTGAAAACGATGATCCAGACCATGCTCGCTTCGACGAGCATGACGGGCACGGACAGCGATCTGTGGCTCGCGGCGGCGGAAGCAGTCGACCACGGCGATCCTGGCAACTGCGCGGATTACGGCACGTGCGACTACAAGAAGCGGCTGACCGACGCGGTGCTCACGCATCGTTACGCGTGCAACACGAGCGTGCGTATCCTCGCGCAGGACATGACGGTACCGCATCTGCAGTCGGTATGTGCGGCGGTCGCGCGGCAGGACGATTACTTCCACCGGATGATGAAGACCGGACGCAAGCCGGTCGTGGGCGATCGCAACGACACGATCGAGCTCGTCGTCTTCGACGACTACGCGAACTATCGCAAGTATGCTTCGGTAATCTACGGAATCAGCACCGACAACGGCGGCATATATCTCGAGGGCGACCCGTCTGCGCCCGGCAATCAGGCGCGTTTCATCGCCCACGAGGCGTCGTGGCTCCGACCAGAGTTCAAGGTGTGGAACCTCGAGCACGAGTTTACACATTATCTTGACGGTCGCTACAACTTGGCGGGCGACTTCACGGCGAGCACCGCGAAGCCGACTGTCTGGTGGATCGAAGGCGTCGCCGAATATCTGTCTAGAAAGAACGACAATCAGGAATCGATCGACGCTGCGCAGACGGGCGCATACCGGTTCTCGGACGTGCTCGAGACGCGTTACTCGTCGAGCGACTACGTCGCGCGTGCATACCGGTGGGGCTACATGGCAACGCGCTTCATGTTCGAGCGCCATCGCGCCGATGTCGACACGATCGTGTCACGCTTCCGTGCTGGCGATTACGACGGTTACGAGAACTACGTCGCGTACATCGGTCGCCGCTACGACAGAGAGTTCGCAGATTGGGCGCGCAATGCAACGACGGCAGGCGAGCCACCGCTGCCGACGGTGAGATAAGCAAGCGCGGCCGCGTGTCTGGTCATGCAGGGGCAAGTCCAATCGATCTCAACTCGACCGTCGCTGCAGTAGTAGACGAGCGCGGCCCAGGGGTTCAGGGCGTACTGAATCGCTATGCTGGTATCCGATTTCCCCGACAGCGTCAGGAGCGTGGCTTCGAACCACCGCTTCAGGCTGTCGAGCAGCGGCATCGCGTGCGCCTGGCGCACCGCTACTTCGCAATACTAGTCCGGTGCGCTGTCCGCTTCATCCTTCGGGGTCGGACAGGTCCGATGAATCACTCGCAAGTTTCAGATGGTCCGAAAATTCCAGGGCAGGTCGAAATCAACATCATTGGTTGATTTTTGAAAGACGGGACAGTGCGCCATGATGTGCAATGTGTAGCGTCCGCCCTATGCTCACTGCTCTTCTGTCATGCCTATCCGACCAAACCTTAAGCTCAATCTCGCCCCTTTGAATGTGAGCTTCCCTCGGTTTTTCGCCTTCCAACGGTCCCGAGTTATGCAGCGGCATCCTTGGTCTGCTGAGCTTTGACCCAGTCCCGAAGGAACCGCTCCGGAGAAACCAAGCCGAGCGACGAATGACGACGACTGCGGTTGTAAAACACTTCGATGTATTCGAACAGATCGGCCTTCGCGTCCTGATGCGTCCGGTAGCGCGTGGCGTGAACCCGTTCGTTCTTCAAGCTGTTGAAGAAGCTTTCCGTCGGTGCGTTGACGCTCCTATGTCAAGCAGCGGCCGTCGAATCGGCCAAATCGGCCAAGATGAGCGGGTACAGTTCACGGACGATATAGCGCTTCAGGCAGCGATGGATTTCCTTGTTCGACATGCCTTCCTTTGTCCGACGATCCACATACGCACGGGTACGCGGATCACTGCGCATCCGAACCATGGCAATGGCCCATAGGGCGTTATTTGCAGACCGATCTCCGCCCCTGTTCAAACGATGCCGGACCGTCTTGCCGGACGACGCCTGCAACGGACTTGTGC
>NZ_JAGXKA010000419.1:0-241 GCF_019091065.1 Burkholderia sp. GbtcB21 | reverse complement strand
CCACGGCCGGGTGCTGACCTTGTCCATCGATCACTCCATGTCGAGATGCGCAAGCACCGCGTGCGCGGCCCGTATGTCGGCTGGTTGCGTCGATTTATCGCCGCCGCAGAGCAGGATGACCCAGATCGTCCCGCGCCGGACGTAGTAGACGCGATAACCGGGGCCATGGTCGATACGCACCTCGACGACCGGCGAGCCGGCGGATTTCCAGTCGCCCGGATTGCCCATCGACAGGCGGTCG
>NZ_JAGXKA010000418.1:0-242 GCF_019091065.1 Burkholderia sp. GbtcB21 | reverse complement strand
CACGGTATCGGGTGCCACCTTGTCCGTCGCCGCGGTGCCGTAAGTCCGCCGGAATCCGGTCTCGGCGTGCTGGATCTCCTGATCCTGCTCGCGGATCTGTTCCTCCAGGTTGCCGTTGTAGCGCGTCAGCCGATCTGCACCGAGGCCGGCGATCGCGCGCCGGGCGATCTGCTCGATCTCCAGTTGCAGCTCCATCTGTTGCAGGTGATTGCCCTTCGCATAACCGTGGGTGACCCGCTGCA
>NZ_JAGXKA010000417.1:0-242 GCF_019091065.1 Burkholderia sp. GbtcB21 | reverse complement strand
CAACTGATTTGTTACCTAGCTTGTTTGATAATTGAGATGGATGGTTAAATAAAATTAATTTTGCATTCAATAAATATATATATATATATATTAATGGGTATTACCTTTGAATGGGTAGTATTAAGAAAATTTTAGTTTTTATTATTAATTTTTCTATCTAATAAAAAAAATCTTTTATTTTTATATTATATGGACAGTATTAAGAAAATTTTAGTTTTTATTATTAATTTTTCTATCTAATA
>NZ_JAGXKA010000416.1:0-242 GCF_019091065.1 Burkholderia sp. GbtcB21 | reverse complement strand
CCGGGGGCCGGGGCGCCAGGACCAAGCTCGCGCACACCAACGCCCCGTTGCCGCAGGCGATGAAGTACATCGCGGCCCCGAACAGGGGCTGGATGCACATGCTCGTGTGGCTGGGGCTGTTCGGTCTGGTCGCATCGTCCCACGGGATCATCCTCGGCTATTCGCGCCAGATCTCCGCGCTGGCCCGCGAAGGCTACCTGCCGGAGTGGCCCGGGAAGGTGCAGCCGCGCTTCAAGACCCCG
>NZ_JAGXKA010000415.1:0-242 GCF_019091065.1 Burkholderia sp. GbtcB21 | reverse complement strand
GCCCGCCTGATCGATGCGTTCTTCCATGATTATATGTACATAATGTATGAATTCTATTTAAGTCCAGAACATATCAATTTGTTAATGATTATAGTGTTGTCAACACAGTGGAATATAATCTTAATTATATGTTCGAAAGTTTATTCCCTGATTTGTCAGAACACTGGATTTAGACTGACATGGTATAATCAGCGATAGGTATTCTTACACCTTGGAAAAGTGTTATGTCCTTTCCAGGACAT
>NZ_JAGXKA010000414.1:0-242 GCF_019091065.1 Burkholderia sp. GbtcB21 | reverse complement strand
CTGGCGCGCCGCTTCCAGAACCTCGCCGACCTGAACCGCCAACTGCGCGAGTGGCTCGACACGGTTGCCAATGTCCGTGTGCACGGCACCACGCACCGCGTCGTCGCTCAGCACTTCAGTGAGGAGCGTCCTACGCTGCAGGCGTTGCCTGCCGGCACCTTCAATGGCGTGATCCGGCTTGAGCGGCGCGTGAGCCACGAAGGTCTCGTCTCGGTCGGTGGCAACTACTACAGCGTGCCCGA
>NZ_JAGXKA010000413.1:0-243 GCF_019091065.1 Burkholderia sp. GbtcB21 | reverse complement strand
CGAGCTGGCGGAGCGCCCGAGCCTCACCAATACCGGGCATACGCATGCTCTGGCTGCTATTGATCCCCAGCGCGGCGCTAGGGTCAGAATTGCGCTATATGGCATTAAAATAATGCAAAAATCAACTTAAAATACACACATAGGGGGCCAGCCATACACTTAGTCGATTGCGCCTTGCCTTTTACCATTTTGCAATTTTCCCACCATCTCTCTCTGATTTTCTCACACATGCCAATTTCCTAA
>NZ_JAGXKA010000412.1:0-243 GCF_019091065.1 Burkholderia sp. GbtcB21 | reverse complement strand
CGGCGCGATCCAGCGGGCGGGCGTGTCGCGCTGCGCGCGCCCGTCGCCGTAGCCGAGCCCGATCAGTTCGCGCGTAAAGGCCCCCACGAACAGCAGGTAGCTCGCGAACGACGCGCCGGCCGGCTGGCTGCCGCCGCCCGCGCCGTGCAGCCCGCGCATCGCGGCCGGCATCTGCTTCAGGTGCTTCGCGGCGGTCAGCTCGATCCGCTCGGACGGCGCGATCGCGAGCACGTCGACGGGCCG
>NZ_JAGXKA010000411.1:0-243 GCF_019091065.1 Burkholderia sp. GbtcB21 | reverse complement strand
CCGCCGTTAGTGACGGGTGAGGATCAGCCCAGCGGCCAGTTCAGGGACACGATGCCGTCGTTGTAGTCGGCGTCAGCGCCGTCCTCCGACCCGAGGATCCCGAAGAACGGCTTCTTGAAGATGGCGACCTGTCGCGAGCCGAGCCGCGAGGGCTTGCCGTGCACCGTCACGATCACGCGCGCGCGGCCCTTGCCGGAGGCGAGCACCTTCGTGCCGAGGTTCTGGTCCTGCACGCCCGCGCCC
>NZ_JAGXKA010000410.1:0-243 GCF_019091065.1 Burkholderia sp. GbtcB21 | reverse complement strand
TCCGTTTCGTGACCTGGCGTGATGTGCGTCAACCCGCTCAGGAGACGAGCGGAATCATTCCCTCGATCGCACCATCGGGCAGCGGTCCCACCAGCTCGGCGAGCCTGGCCAGACGCCTGCGACCGGTCACCCGCAGGGCCGGTCCGCCCGCCCTGACGCCGACCGTCTTGGTCGGCAGCCCGCAGCCGCGGAGCGCTTCCGCGAGCGGCTCGTGCGTGTCGGGAGCGTGCGGGTCGAGCCCGA
>NZ_JAGXKA010000041.1:0-8726 GCF_019091065.1 Burkholderia sp. GbtcB21 | reverse complement strand
ATGATTGAGCTCGACAACCAGGCCGACATCCTGACCCGGGAGGAGTACTACCCGTATGGCGGCACCGCCGTGTGGTCCGCGCGCAGCGACATCGAGACCAAATACAAATATGTGCGCTACTCGGGCCAGGAGCGCGACGCCTCCGGACTGTATTACTACGGCCTGCGCTACTACGCTCCGTGGCTCGGCCGATGGCTCAACCCCGATCCCGCCGGACCCGTCGACGGGCTCAATCTCTTCTGCATGGTCACGAACAATCCGGTTACACGACGAGATATCCTTGGACTGGGGCCGCTCGACTGGGTACGCTCGCGGCTACAACGTAGCTACGAACGTATTGACTCGGGCAGTTCCACAAACAACTCTGCCCCCGGACGCTCACCATTTGAGACTCGTGCACATATTGGCACGCATCATTCGCGCGCCCCGGGCCCTAATCCACCGTTAATGCCTGAACAATTGGGACAATTTTACATAGATTTGCATAGAGGCAATTATACCTTCGCGGGTTCAGCCATCACCGGCACGAACGAGGAGAGGCAGCAGTCTTTCCGTCAGCATGTAACTAGCGAGCTTGCTATGGATATCGTCGCCTCGATGGCGAACCAAGCATTGTTCTATGAACCATATAGAGAATTCGCTGAGATATTTGAGGGTGCCTACGGCCCTGCATCAGAAAGCAATGCTGTTAACAGGCGAAGCTACGATATAGAAAAAATTACTCCAGAGGGGGTAAAAATTAATTTTGAATATGAATTTGATATTGAATCGTTCCAAAGTCTAAATTCTGGTGATACTTTCATGGCTCCTTCTGAAGGAGGATTTCAAGCGCGCCTGAATTTTTCCATGTTTGCTTCTGTTGCTTCTGGGGCTGAAGTGTCGGCCAGCGGAAGCCCTGATGAATTGCAATTCACAAGTAAGTACATTGATTTGCCATCCATTGCTATCAGTGAAATAGGTTCTGAACGCGCTAAAAATGAGGAATTGACGCAAATTGGCGAACCTTCCAATCTTAACGAGGCCATGAGTAGTGCGCCACCTTCTTCGAAGGGCGAACAAAATCTAACGCAGCCGCAAATGCTGTTATCGTCGAGTGCTGCAAATAACCCGCAAGCCGCCTTTTCAGCAGCGACTGCAACATTCCTTTTATTTTTTATGATGATGTTTATGAATCGCCGCTCATGGCATTAAAAATAGAGGTCGTGCTTGGCTTCTAAAGCATGGGCGATTCGACGAATGAAAAGGTATTCTGGCGAGTAATGTTACCGTTTCCGATTCGGCGACCGCCAGTGCTGCCTTGTCACGGCGATCGTCACCGCAGTCGACAACTGCGGCTTGTTTGTATTCAATGGAAACTCGCGGAGGTCAACGGGTTAAGTAGGAGTTGATTCGAATAGACGAACTGCGCAAAACGCGGCAGGCGATTGGTAATTGAGACGTATCTGCGTGCGTTGCTGGTTGCAGAGAATTTCGTATTGTCCGGATAGGTAGATCATTCGTGACCGCCTGATTCTCTCTGGCTTGTATCCCGTTGTTGATTGAACGGAGGAGCTCAAATGAACAAGCAGGTATTTCAGGAGGCCACGAGGCTATCTGACCTGTTGGCCAGCCGCTGGTATGATCCGGTAACGGAAGCGATGTTCGAATTTGATGTCGACACCCCGGCGCGACAGGCAGCATTTCTCGCTCAGATTGCCCACGAGTCAGCAGGATTTACTCAATTGATGGAGTCGTTCAACTATTCAGTGGAAGGGCTGAAGATTTTTGGCATGCGACTCAGCGAACAGCAGCGAGCCCGGCTTGGGCGGCAGTCCGGCGAGCGTGTATTGCCCCTCGGACGGCAGCAGGAAATTGCCAACATTGTGTATGGTGGACGATTTGGCAACCATGAAGCATCCTCGGGCGACGGCTGGCGCTACCGGGGGCGCGGCTTGAAGCAGATTACCTTCGCGGATAACTACTGTGATTGTGGTGATGCGCTGGGGGTTGACCTGCTCGCACAGCCTGAACTTCTTGAGCAGGACACCTACGCAGCGCTCTCGGCAGGCTGGTTCTGGTATTCGCGCGGGTTGAACGAATTTGCTGACCGCGGGGACTTCGATGGCACGACCCGAATCATCAATGGCACCGCGATGGTGGGGAGTGAGCAGCGCACATTGTTTTGGAACCGCGCGAAGCAGGTTTTGATGGCGTAGTGTAAAGGTCCACGATCATTCGTTGTGAAGATATATTTGATAATTAAGATTGAGAAGGCGTGCCTTTGATTGGGAGGGAGGGGTTATTATGTCGCCTATTGATCCTGAGTGCGTGAAACGTAACCTCGCCTATATAATCGCCATCACCACGGTGCTGATGATTGCCGCAGTCATATCAGGTTTGGGCTACCCGACAGATCGGGTCGGTGACCTCGAAATCGGTCTGGCCATGGGCAACTTACTTACTCTAACTGGTCTCGTTCTCGCACATTACTTTAAGCGTGATAAAGATTCCGGGGAAATGGAGAGTCATGATCATGAAGACGCGCGTTAGTTTCAAGGCGCCATAATATTTATACCATCTTGGAGTTTTCTTCACCCTCTCCATGACGATGCGGATCTCTGAGAATGTCGATTTCCACCGATAAAAACTCCGCAACCGAATTCCAACGTCATATCGGAACGTTCGTAAGAAGGGAACAACAATCCAGCGGTAGCACAATTGAAAGCACTACCGAGCCTTGACGACGTGATCCAGCAGAGCGCGCGGCAAATCATTCGATAGTTGATCAAGGCGGAATTGGCGGTATTGTTCGAACGGAAGATACTGGAGGGCTCGCGTGCGGACGTGACCGGCCCTCCGGGTGGAGTGCGAGATTCTCGCATCATCGGCCGGCACCGATTCACGTGTCGAAGTTGAACAATCGTTCGGGTTCGGGCGAAGTTCAATTCGGGCCTTGTGTCTCGTATGTGTGCTGCTTGCCGCGCGTGTCGGCGGCGTTCGTGGCGCTCTATCTGCGCGACATCTGTACGGGTAATAGGAATAGGCATTGAGCGTGCTGGTGGGCAAAGACGCCAAGGGACCCTCTCCGAGCATCGCGAGGCGTATGCAGACGTAATGGGCCGAGAAGTTCGAGCGATAGAATAATTTTTGATCCGCCCCGACTCAGATTAACACCGGGGGCAGGTCACATTTTTTAGAATGATTCAATGACACGGCAGAAATAGAGAAGGTCGGACCATAAGACCACCTCCAGGGTCGAGTTGGTTGGGTAAGTGCGTTGCAACGAAATTTGAACGACAGGTGCTTCGAGTTACATTTCAAACACAACATTGCCAATAAAAACATATCCAATTCTGTTTATTGTTTTAATATAAATTCCATTGTATCTAAGATTAAGCAAATCGGATCGAAGGTGAGAGATTGCTTTGTTTAGCGTGTTGTCAGAAACGATCATTCCATGACTAGACCATAGCGTGTCCACAAGGAATTCTCGATGGAGAATCTCATTGGGATACAGGCAAAAAACAACCAAAAGACGAGTTGAGGATGGTTTAAGTAGGGAAAAATCCGATGAGCTGGAACTTCCAATCCAATCGATTTTTGGATCAAATATTATGCGGTTGTTTATTACGAATTTACCTTTAAATGTATCGCTTAAGTTTATGGGGTTGCGCTCTTCCGTGTGTGGTATTTTTTTGAGAGTCAATTTCGGATGGATGATGTTGCTAGTCATAATGCCCCCGTATGGAAAATTATATTCTTTGTATCGAGTCTAGGGTGGATATGGCGTGCTATGGAGTCGAAGTGGAGGTATATGCTTGCCTATCAAGCAATCATCCCAGTATGTGGGATGAGTTTTCTTACAAATATATAAAATACATTACGAATTTAATGATGACTATTGTTGACGAGTGCATCAATCTCAAGATGAAATCATAGGCCTCGGTGCGGATTGTTCAATAAGGGTAAACATTGTGGCCTTTATTTGAGGAAATGAAGTCGGTGCGTTGTTAATTGCGTGGTTAATGGGTAACTTATTCCGCTTCTGCTGAGCCGTATGGTATCTATAGCCGATTGGCGGTGCTCAAGCTATTGGATTGAGATGGGGAAGCCGTTGCCGTTGGCAAATTGGGGGGCTGGGTGGTCATCCGTCATTCGGTCCGAACTCGAGTTAGCGTACGCCGTGTTCGCAAAGCAGGCGATAGAGTGTTACGCGCGAAATGCCAAGAGACCGTGCTACTTCGCTTGGCCTGCCAGCATGGCGCCGGAATAGAAGTTCGATGCACTTCCGCTCCGCCGCCTTACGGGCCTGGGCAAGCGTAATTGGCGTGCCCCGGACAAAGTCGGCGAGCTCGAGATCTGCTGCGGTGATTAAGGCCCCTTCCGACATTATGATCGCTCGCCGCACACGGTTGATGAGTTCACGCACATTACCGGGCCAATCGTAGTCGTGGAGCGCCTTGATTGCATCGGCCGAAAAGCCGTGCAGACGGCGGCCTGCGTCTTTTTTGTAACGTTCGAGCACGTGCCGTGCTAGCAAGTCGATGTCCTTGCCGCGCTCGCGCAGTGGCGGTTCCTTGACGTGCAGGACACAAAGGCGGTGATAGAGATCAGACCGGAAGCGTCTTTCTCGCATCATTTGATCTATGTCAATATGCGTAGCCGAAATAATGCGTGTATCTACCGGGATTGACGTGTGGCCACCAAGTCTTTCTACCTTTCGGTCCTCCAGGAAACGCAGGAGACTAACCTGACATTCAAATGGCATGTCACCGATCTCGTCAAGGAAGAGTGTGCCACCGTTAGCGTCTTCAATTCTGCCTGTCTTGCGCTTGGTCGCCCCTGTAAACGCGCCGCGCTCAAACCCGAAGAGCTCGGATTGCAACAAGTGAGGTGGAATCGCACCGCAATTGATCGCGACAAAGGGGCCTTTAGCGTTCCGCGAATGGTTGTGGATCGCGGCGGCCGTCAGCTCCTTTCCTGTGCCCGACTCACCCGAAATGAATACGGGCGCATCGGTCGTCGCGATCTTGCGGATCATGCGAAAGAGCGCGCGCATCGCCCCACACGAGCCAATCATCTCGCCTTCGTATTCGGACGAACTTGAATCGCAATCGGATATCTTTCCTAAATTTACCATTCTGTATGCGACCTCAATCGCGAAAATTGCGCGTTGTTCGTCGTGCGGCATGGTCACACAGTCGAAGCAGAAACCAAGCACGATCCTGCGTAACGCGTCATCTTGCAACTGCCCTTCCGTCGTCGCAGCCACCCATCCAATGTTGGGCATCGAGAGATACCATTCAAGTTCATTTATTTTTTGCAATCCGAGCTGACTTGAAAGATCAAGAAGCCCAACGGAAATCATGTTATTGCATGCAATTTTACGTATATCGCGCGCGTGTGTTATCACGTCGACATGCCAGTCGAGTTTTCGAAACGCCATAATAAGTTGATCGATCGGTGCGTGGGTGACATAAATTAACTGCCGATTTGTGCGTTTCATTATTTATATATTTTCGTGGAGATGAGTGGGTAGCGTTGGGCGCGTGTTTGCGTGAAATTGATTTGAAGAATTGGTGCTGTGCGCAACGCCATGCCGTCAAATTTGTTTTGTCATGAGCGCTTATCGTGGTTCCCGTTTTGTTAGTCGCATTTTTGAATTTTTGCTTGGATGCGCCATATTATTATGATGATTCGCGTCATATTTTCAATGTCTTGGCAGAATACGTCACACAAAATCACATCCTGTTGCTTGTGTGCGGATATATAGTTGGTCTTGAGATTGTCAGCGTCGGATGAGCAAGTCAGGCAGTGGGCCAGAAGTTAACGCCTTGGGACACACCTGAGGCATCGGTACAATCGCCTCGAGCACTTCTGTAATATTTGCGGAATTTAGTTTGCCGCGGGATGTGTGCATTCTGGAAGATTTGTATCGGTAGATTAGGCGATCTCACTTCGATCCAAGTTGAAAATTGGATTGCGAATGGTGTGGGGTGTCGCGAATCGGTCGTAGTTGAGTTGCATTTGTAATCCTAAAGGGCACGTCAATAAACCGCGCAGACGCTGGCATGATGTCGCTGACGCCGAAGGCATGAGGGTGTGAAGATGATCAAGGTCAGTCGGTTCGCGGAGCAGCAGCGAGAGACCAAGCTGGACAAGATTGGCGATGCGCCGAGCAAGCAGGGCGAGCATGTGGACTTTGCGGCTCTGGCCAAGGAGATTGACGAGGCGGCGCCCGGGCCGGTCCGTGAGCGCGGTGGTCGCCCGCCGTTTCCTACCGAACTGATGGTGCGGGTGCGGGTGGTACAGCAGCTCAACAACCTCAGCGACGAGCAGATGGAGTTCCAGCATCTGGATCGACTGAGCTTGAACAGCGGCGCAACCGGCGCATCGCCAAGCCCCGCGCCCGTGTGGAGCAAGTGTTCGGCGCCTTGGAGCAGATGGGCGGCAAGATGCTGCGCTCGATCGGCTTGGCGCGGGTGACGCTGCATCTGAACTGGAAGGCCGCCGCGTACACTCTGCGGCGCCTGTGTTCGCTGATGGAGGTGGGCCCCGGGCCATTCTGATGTCCGAAATGGGCTTGGGCCGGCCGGAAACGACGGGATCCGAGCTGCCGAGGGCGAAAAAATCGCCTCACTTCGCGTGTGCTGCGCATCGGCTAGGTCGCAGTGTCGTCACGGCGGAGTTAGCTCAAACGAGCAGTAATTCGAGGTGCCCCAATGAGATTGAGGTGGGCGCCTGCATCAACAATAGAGTGACATCGTCCTTTGATTTTTTGGGACTGATCCGTGTGCAATTTGTTCTGATTTCACTTGCGAGTTGCTTTGCGTCGGCGATGTGTATTGCGATCCTGATCTGACCATCATTATGATCGGGTGTTCAGAGGTTATTGGTTATTTTTAATGTTAAATGATCATGAAATATCTCCTTCAATTGACCGCCGTAGAAATACTTACATTGGAACAGCTTTCTGCCAATCACCGGTACCGCGACGTTCGAGTTCGTGCTTCTGGACTCTTGATGCTTAGCAGTGGCTTGACGGTATCAAGGGTGGCTGGGAAGCTGAATGTCAGTGTGCAATCGCTCTACAACTGGATTCGTCTGTGGCAAGCGATTGGTGTGTGTGGCTTGCTCGGTGGGCATAAAGGAGGGCGACCCAAGGTGTTGCCCGAAACCATGCTTGTTGCGGCGTTAGCGCTGGGAATGTCTGATTTTCTCACGCTGAGGCAGATAGCTCAGCGTCTCGAAGTACAGTACGGAATGCCACTGCCTTGTCGCCTCGAGACTCTGGGCGCAGCCTTGAGAAGGGGGGGGTGGTCAGCTAGGCGCAGTCGCGATCTGGCTTCTTACTGAGAGGTGTACTAAATATTGCCTCGGGCGTGAAGGAAATTCTGCATAACTCGACTCCGGCTGAGCTTGCAATGAGTCGCCGAGTCATTGAGCGAGCCTATCCGAAACTTTGTGTGCGAGGCATAAACTGGTGACCAAGGAGCCACTTTTATGCCACGCAAACGCAAGGAAGAAGTGACGATCGAACCGGGCAAGGGCTTGAACCTGGACCCGGAACTGATCAAGCAACTGGTGCCCGGAACGCTGGACCGGGCGACGATCAACGACAGCTTGCGCGACAAGGGATTGATCTGCGCGCGGGCACAGTGGTGGATGCTGATCAGCGCCCTGACCTCGACCAAGAACGCCTCGGGCGAACGCGACCCGGAGATGCATCAGAGCGGCGTTGTTGCATAAAACTGTCCCGAGGACGAAGTGATGCCTTTGTTCATGATCTCAGGCGATACGAACGGACTGCGGGCGTGCGAGTTCAGTCTTGCGGTTGAGCGCGCCCACACGGACGGCGACTTCAGTCGCCTGCGAGTCGATGCACTGAGCCCACAGGCAGGGGCCAGTGAGCGTCTTGAACTGATACATGGCGTTCTCGGCAAGCGAACGACGGTGATAGCCGCTGCTCTTCTTCCATTCTCGGCGGCCGAGTCGGGCGATCGTATCGACTGCTTCGTTGCGCCATGCGGCGCCCTGCACGCTCGCCTTCCAGTAAGCAGCACCATCGCGTGGCGGGATGCTCGGTTTCGCACCGCGTGCCGCAATCGCGGCATGGCACGGCTTGGACTCTTAAGCGCTGTCGCCGCCAACGGTATCGAGCCGTGCGTCGGGCGGAATCTGGTCAAGCAACTCGGCCAAGACATCACCGTCGGCGACGTCCTGATGCGTCATCAGCACGGCGCGCACCTGAGCAGTGTTCGCGGCGAGCGCGATATGCACTTTGCGCCACGTGCGACGCTTCGAATAGCCATGCTGGCGCACCGGCCATTCGCCTTCGCCGTAGATCTTCACACCCGTGCTGTCGACCACCAGATCGATCGGTTCGTCGTCGCGAAAGATCGGCAGTTGGACCTCAAGTCGACGCTACCAACCATACTTTGTCGACCAGCCGCGTTACGTGAACGACGCTTCGATCCAGCAATGGGGCTATGCCGACACCTTGTACTACGACCCATTGGGACGCGAACGGGAAGTCGTCACGTCTCTCGGCTACCTGCAACGTACCAGCTATTACCCGTGGTTTACCGTTGCCGAGGATCTGAATGACACGCTGACGGAAGTACTAGGATCATGACTACTGTGACCATCTCCGATGCGGCGACCGCGCGCCGTTGCCAGGGCACGCCGACTATCGCCGTGGTCGACAATCGCGGTCTGACGGTGCGTACCGTCCAGTACAACCGCGC
>NZ_JAGXKA010000409.1:0-243 GCF_019091065.1 Burkholderia sp. GbtcB21 | reverse complement strand
AGAGGGCGGATGGCCAGGGTGGTGTGGCGCTTCGCGCGCGATTCGATCCTTGTGCCGAAGCGCGCGAGCGTGACGGAGACGGCCGACGCCTCGAAATACAGGTGGCCGGGATGCGCGGGATCGCGCTGCAGCATCCACAGGCTCAGCCCGTACGCGGCCGACGTGCCGGGCGCGACGAGCAGGTCCATGTTGCCGGCGCGCGCCTTCCCCGCCTGCCAGGCCGCACGGTAGAAGCGCGCGCCG
>NZ_JAGXKA010000408.1:0-243 GCF_019091065.1 Burkholderia sp. GbtcB21 | reverse complement strand
GTGGCATTTGAATTGGGTTTAACAGATCTGTTAACTTGAAGACCAACGGACAAATAAAAAGTGTGACATTGAGGACTATTGCCGCTATTTTTGGAGCTTGGGGACTAATCAGCATCAACGTGAACTTTTTGGAGATTTTTGCCGCAAATTTCCCTGAATTATATTAGTATATATATTGATATCGATTCGACTATGTATTTTGTAAAAATTATCGATTAATCATTCTATTTTGTTAAATAAAAA
>NZ_JAGXKA010000407.1:0-243 GCF_019091065.1 Burkholderia sp. GbtcB21 | reverse complement strand
CAATACCTACACATGAACATAAACTGTGAGTCGACAGACTCAGTAAGAAAAGCATAATAATATCATACATAACTAACTGCCGTGTCCAACACGATACTGAGTCCCGCTACTGCCATGTCCAACATGGTACTGAGCCACTACTGCCATGTCCAACATGGTACTGAGTTTTGAACGTTCACAGGGACGGTACTATTGACAAGTATCCTCCTGATCGGTCGAACCGGTCATACTCCGGCTGCTGGT
>NZ_JAGXKA010000406.1:0-243 GCF_019091065.1 Burkholderia sp. GbtcB21 | reverse complement strand
AATACAGGACTTTTTTCCCTGGGGTAGGAGACAAGAATTGAAGCTATCTGTTTTAATTCTCATGTGAAAATTATTAGTTTTTTTTTTTTTATGATTTTTTTCCTTTTTTTGGCAAAAAAATTATATAAAAAAAAATATTAATCTTTTTTTCATGAAAATTAGTCTCCACACGTTTTTTTATATGTCCAACCACCCTGCAAAATTTCATGGAGAAACTCCAAGTATTTCTTATACTTCCTTCAC
>NZ_JAGXKA010000405.1:0-243 GCF_019091065.1 Burkholderia sp. GbtcB21 | reverse complement strand
AAGCGCAGTAATGCGTTCAGCTAACTGATACTAATTGCCCGTAAGGCTTGATCCTATAACAAGTCTGCCTTGTAGATGAGCGCCGTGCGATGCACGAGCCGCCATCCGAGAGACTGGTTGGATTCTCGTGTGTGATACACACAACTCAAAATTACTGCTTCTTCCCAGATTGGTCGCGCTGCGAAGCAACGCGACAACCCTCTTTGCCTGATGACCATAGCGAGTCGGTCCCACCCCTTCCCA
>NZ_JAGXKA010000404.1:0-244 GCF_019091065.1 Burkholderia sp. GbtcB21 | reverse complement strand
AATGTCAAGGAATAAATTTTCTTGAGTCTAATTCACAAAGAAGAAAGCTTTTACCACTTCCACCAATTTAGCCCCATTCATAAAAAAATATTACAAAGAGCAATTGCGGCCTTTATTATCAAGAGTATATCTATACTCTCGTTCTCCCATCATGACATATTACCTTGAAAAAAGACGACCATTTTAAAAGACCTGCTCCTCTTATGGACATGAAGAGGAGAGTTGATGCCATGTTATTTGAGAT
>NZ_JAGXKA010000403.1:0-244 GCF_019091065.1 Burkholderia sp. GbtcB21 | reverse complement strand
CCGTATCGGTGGGGCACGTACCCACAACCTGAAACCCGTCAACCTCGCCCTGCCGCGCCACAAGCTGATCGTGATTCCCGGGTTGTCAGGGCCGGGCAAGGCGTCGCTTGCGTTCGACACCCTTTATGCCGAGGGCCAGCGCCGCTACGTCGGATGCCTGTCCGCGTGTGCCCGCCAGGTCCTGCAGTTGATGGAGAAACCGAAGGTCGACCTGATCGCGGGCCTGTCGCCCGCGGTCTCGGAC
>NZ_JAGXKA010000402.1:0-244 GCF_019091065.1 Burkholderia sp. GbtcB21 | reverse complement strand
AGTGTCTGCAATATATCACTCCGACAGTGAAGTCGGTTTTGACAGCTTTCAAATATCCTCAATCAACTAACGTAACCACCTAGTTGATTGTTGTGACGCCGAATTATTTTAGACGAGTGTCCCCAATCTTTCTGACCATGAAGTCGGTCAAGATGGCTTTCAAACATCCTCAATCACCCAACATGAACGCCTGCCGAAATCCCATCGGAGGGTGGTGGCATTGGATGATTTCAAATGAGTGTCA
>NZ_JAGXKA010000401.1:0-244 GCF_019091065.1 Burkholderia sp. GbtcB21 | reverse complement strand
CGGCCCGCAGGTTGACGAGCTGGCGCTCGTTGCCGGTGTTGCCGATCGACACGGAGTTCGTGCGGTCGGCGACGCTGCCCTGGCCGAGAGCGACCGCGCCGTGCGCGCTGACCTTCGTGTCGGCGCCGGGCGCGAGGCCGCGGTTCGCATTGGCGTTCGACGATACACCGAACGCGCTCGAGCGGTCGCCGTAGACGTTCGCGTTTTCGCCGTCGGCGACGGTCGCTCGGCCGTCGGCAACGGC
>NZ_JAGXKA010000400.1:0-244 GCF_019091065.1 Burkholderia sp. GbtcB21 | reverse complement strand
CTGCAATCCCAGTCCGATGCTACGTTCGACAGCGCGCCCGGTCTTAATCCGGGAGACTCCGAACTCGTCTTTCACCCCGGAGCGGGCAAGCGCTGGCATGCCGTTATCGGTACGGACAACGCGGGCCTCGATTCGGCGGGCAAGTACGAACTGTCCGGCTCGTTCACGTCCGATTCGCCGTTTCAACTCTACGACCACCTTCAAATTGCCGGCGCGACGAATGCGAACTTTGGCGCATCGGACA
>NZ_JAGXKA010000040.1:0-9130 GCF_019091065.1 Burkholderia sp. GbtcB21 | reverse complement strand
TCTCCACTACTTTGGTGGGGACTACTCTGGCAACTTCTTTTCACCCAGTCGAGACGGTGCTGGGGACACGCTTACTTCGCAGCGTCGAGCCGTACAACCTCTCGTGCCTCTCCAGTTCTTCAGGCCCTAATAATTTGAGTCCTTTTGGCTTGCGTGACGCAAGCCAAACCTCGGGGTGCCCTGCGTCTACCACCTATCACGTGTGATCGCGAGCCACTCCGGATGCGCTCAAGAACGCGTGACAACATCCGATCGTTCGTCGATAATTGCAGTTATTTCAACCTGCAGTTTCCCGACCAATGCAGTTAATTGCCATTGTAAATTGCAGCGCACGAAAAACTACGCCTCCGGAGGCGCAGCTTCGGGCATCCGCTCTGCGAAAATCTTCGCTTGGGTCACTTGTGACCGAATGGCAGAAGCGTGTCGATCGCGCCGTGACGCGAGTCCGGGCTGATGATCTGTACAACGGTAGGGCGTTTGATATCGCGAAGAAGGTTGCTCGACAGACAGGTGAGAATTTTTATGTTCTCTCCGCCGGGTTGGGTCTCTTGAGTTCTGATGCGCAGATTCCGTCATACAGCCTTTCTGTCAGCCTAGGAAACTTGGATTGCATTCTGAATCGCGCGCCTGATCGAGCTCATTTTTCTGCTCAGCAATGGTGGCAGGCTGTTCATTCGGCTCAAGGTAGATGTAATCCGATCGACTCCCTGTTGAGGCGTCGCCCAAACGCGCTGATCGTTATCGCTGCGACGAGGCCGTATCTCGACATGATTAGTGGTGAGGTTGCGGGCCTACAGGACGATCTTCGTACCCGGCTTCGACTAGTCGGTCCAAAGTCTGTGGCCTCTTTGCCCCCCCAACTGCGGTCCCTTGTGATGCCGTACGATGCTCGATTGAACGATGAAAACCTAACATTGCGTGGGACGGAGTTCGATTATCCAGCAAGGGCACTCGCGCATTTTGTCGATCTTGTTCGACGGGACAAACGAATTGAGTCGATCCAGCATCATGCGGATCGAGTTCAATCATCGCTGTTACTTCGTTGCGCGCCTCAGCGAGTTGTTCGCCGGAGAATTGATGATGAATCACTTCGTCAGGCGATTCAGATTTTCAGACGCGATGGCTTATCAAGGAGTCGTGCGCTAGAAGCGCTACGCAACACTATGGGGCTTGCCTGCGAGCAACAACGATTTTCGAATGCGTGGACGATTGAATGAAGTCATTGAAATCATCAACAACTGTGGTTGCTCCGGCTGTCAGGACGCAGCAGGGAGAAACGACCGTTTATCTGCTGTTCCTCCCGGGCGGCGACGTTCGACGTATCGCTGACATTCGTCGCATCAAGCGAGGAGAAGGTACTGATCTAGAAGGCTTTCAGCGCAAAGAAATACGTGACCACGTCAACGAGATAGCGCACTACCTGGACAACGGTGGCACTTTGTTCCCTAATGCGATCATCTTGGCGTTAGAGCCGAATATGAAGTTCGACTCGTCCCGCGGGAGCAAGGCCACCGTCACTGTTGGGAATGTCACCCTCGGTCGCTTGCATATTCCCGTTCGTGACGAAGGGCAGAGATCAGCTTGGATTGTGGACGGTCAACAGCGATCGTTAGCGCTGTCCAAGTCGTCCAATAACAACCTGGTTGTCCCTGTCGTCGCCTTTGAGACAGACTCAATCCACGTTCAGCGCGAGCAGTTCATTTTGGTGAATCGCGCAAAGCCGTTGCCTCAACGTCTCATTGACGAACTGTTGCCGGAAACACAGGGGATCGCTCTGCCTAGAGACCTGACGATGCGGCAACTACCAAGTCAACTGTGCAACGCTTTGAATACGCATGACAGGTCTCCTTTGCGAGGAATGATTCAGCGCGCTTCCCAGACATCGGACCCGGAACGGTTGATTTCCGATACGGCAATCTTGGACATGATCAAGCGAAGTCTTGGCAATCCAAATGGAGCGCTTGCAGATTTCAAGGCATTGGGCAATCAAACTGGGGATGCCAGTTCCATGCTGCAAACACTGGTCGACTTCTGGTCGGCGGTCAAAGATACTTTTCCAGATGCTTGGGGTAAGCCACCGTCAGAAAGTCGTCTTATGCACTCAGCAGGTATCGCGGCCCTGGGCGACCTCATGGACCGTATAGCCGCCCGTGCAACTAGCCGTAAAGGACAACGTATCTTTTTTGCCAAGGAGCTTGGACGTATTTCCGCCGACTGCGCTTGGACCGAAGGTCGCTGGGAGTTAGTTGACCGTGGGTGGGACGAAATTCAAAACACTCCACAAGATATCAAAATGCTTTCTCAGATATTGGTCCAACTTTACGCTCAGCGAATCATACGATGAAATTCATATTTGCTGACGCGCTCGACATGATTGATCCCAACTTCGACTTCGAAGCGGATCGGATGGGTAACGACCGCGAAATGTACTGGGGCGATATGTATCCCCACGAATTCTTCAAAACGGCGCCATATCAAGGAATTCTCGTGTCTCGCGGTATTGTTGGGGATGATCTTTTCCCCGGAAAGTACCCAGAAGATCTGATGATGCGGTTTCGTCGTGTCGGCGCGCGAACCTTCCTTCGCTTGCAGGACAAGCGCTTCGAGAAAATGGAAATATTCGGGGATTGCGGCGCCTTCTCCTACGTGGGTAGAGAGGTACCACCATACACGCCAGAAATGATGCTCGATTTCTACGCCGATGGAGGATTCACTCACGGGTGTTCTGTTGACCATATCATCTTTGATTTTAATCCGGACGTCAGTGGAATGGAAGGCGGCACTCCTGACGCAAGACGACGTTTTGACATCACGCTCGAAAACGCATCGGCGTTCTTCAAAGCATCTAAGGCTATGGGAAAGGGATTCACACCACTGGGTGTTATTCAGGGGTGGTCACCAGACAGCATGGCACACGCCGGCCAACGCTTAGAGAAAATGGGCTACGGCTATTTGGCAATCGGCGGTATGGTTCCACTATCGGCTGACCAAGTACATCTTTGTCTACAGGCAATCCGTCGAAGGGTATCAAGCAAGGTAAAGCTTCATATACTCGGTTTTGCGAAGGCAGAACAGATCAAAGATTTTACAGGCTACGGCATCGCTAGTTTCGACAGTACATCACCTTTAACTCGAGCCTTCAAAGACGCCAAGGCTAACTATTATTTACCGAATGGCGGAGGTGGGCTTGACTATTACACCGCCATACGCGTCCCGCAAGCAACTGAGAACGCGCGCCTGAAGCGAAAAGCGCGAGAGTCCGGTACTGATCAGGAGCAACTCGCCAAATTGGAGCGGCACGCTTTAGAAAGCTTGCGCGCCTTCGACAAAGGCAGAAGCTCGATTGATCGCACAACTTACGCGGTAATTGAGTACAACCGTGAGTTTCTTTGGGACAGCAAAAAGAGCACTGCCTCGAATGAGGCGACGATCTCCAAGGCAGAAGCAGCAGTGCGTCATACACTCACGCATAGTCCATGGAAACGCTGCACATGTAGGGTTTGCAAGGAAGCAGGTATCGATGCAGTGATCTTCCGCGGTAGCAACCGGAACAAGCGTCGCGGATTTCATAACCTTGCCGTCTACTATCAACATTTCAAGCGAGCCGTTCGATGACATCAAAGCTATATAAATTTCGTGCTGTCGGCGCGAAACAAGCTCCGGGAGCGCGTGTATTTACTTTTGCAGCCACGGCGTCAGACGTTCTCGCCACCTGCGAAATCAGTCGAGCTGGTCGAGGTGGTGATGGAAAGCTTTTTGGATTTCAGCGTCCCCAGATCGCTGGACATATTCAGGAGATTAGAGACTATCTTCAGAAAGAAGACGCTGTTCTCCCAAATGCCGTCGTCGTTGGATTTCTTGGAGCCACCAAAGTTAAAGATCTCGGCGACGGTGTTTTCCAACTCAGTGTGTCGACGTCTGGGGGGAAACCAGGCTTCGTTGTTGATGGACAGCAACGATTAACCGCCCTATCTCAGGCTAAGCGCGACAATTTTGAGGTCTTCGTGTCGTGTGTCATCTGCGATAGCGAGGAAGAATTGCGGCGGCAGTTTATTTTGATCAACAACACGCGACCACTCCCTAAGTCTCTCATCTATGAACTCCTCGCAGAGGTGAACGTGCAGCCGAAGCGGCTCACTTCACGTGCGTTTGCTGCGAAATTGACTGAAATGTTGAATTTTCGCAATGATTCTTCATTGAACGGCCTCATCAGCATGCATACAAATCCTGGTGGAGCGATCAAAGATACGTCTCTGCAAAAGGTCATCATGAACTCAGCAGACAGCGGCGCCCTACGTGATCACGCAGTGTCGGCAACGCGCATGGATTTTGCTTTTCAATTGTTGAGCAATTTCTACCAAGCGGTCGCAGAAGTATTTCCTGATGCATGGCACGAAAAAACGCCTCGCACATCAAGATTGATCCACGGGGCTGGGATCATTTCTATGGGATATGTCATGGAAACGCTATACAGCCGTATTGGAGGCATCGAGGTCAGTGCCTTCAAGCAAGGACTTGAACCACTTGCGGAGTACGCCGCATGGACGTCAGGTGCGTGGACCTTCTCGGATGGTTCAGTCTCAAAATGGGACGAGATTGAGAACACTCCCCGGCAAATTCAGCGCCTCGCGTTGCATCTTGTCGGCATGGTCAAACGTGCAGAACTTGCGAAGCCACGGAAGTCACGGAGGGCAGTTGCGTGAATAAAAGACGAGCGTTTGTTCTATTCTCTGGGGGGCAGGATTCCACAACCTGCCTCGCTTGGGCGCTGGAACGCTTTGCACACGTTGAAACGGTTGGGTTCGACTACGGTCAACGACATCGCGTCGAGCTCGATTGCCGTCGTGTAATACTCGACAAATTTAGAGTCAACTTTCCTCACTGGGCGAATCGCCTTGGGGACGACCATGTGCTCAGTGTCGGCGTACTGACCACTATGGGCGAAACCGCCCTTACTAGCGACGCCGAGATTACCTTTCAGGAAGACGGCTTGCCGAACACATTCGTGCCTGGTAGGAACCTTCTCTTTTTAACGCTCGCGGCAGCGCTTGCGTACCGTCGAAGCATTGAAGTGATAGTCGGTGGCATGTGCGAAACGGACTATTCGGGCTATCCAGACTGCCGAGATAACACAATCAAGGCAATGCAAGTTGCGCTTGCACTTGGCGTAGATCGTCGCCTCGTCCTCGAAACGCCACTTATGTGGATGGACAAGGCGGATACTTGGAGATTGGCTTGTGACATGGGTGGCGAGGATTTCGTCGAGTTGATCCGATCGCAAACCCATACTTGCTATCTTGGAGAGCGCAGCGTGCTTCATGAGTGGGGTTACGGCTGCAACAAATGTCCGGCATGCGAACTACGCTCTACAGGTTATACGGAATGGCGAAAGCGTACTGTTGGAGCTCCCTCTTTTGGCGGTCTTGCCAAAGACAAGGACAACTTGGAAAACAATATTTAGCCCGTAAAGATTGATTGCGGACACCATCAAGTAAGTACGATTGATTCGATTACATGGCCAAGGATAATGAATTTCGAACTGTCTCAGGAATTTTTCTTCGAATCGGCACACACTCTTCATAGAGACATCGAAGCAATTTCAAGTCGCCGCATCCATGGCCACACTTATCATGCGGTTGTTTTCGTTGAGGGCAATAAGGACGACACGACAGGAATGGTTGTTGATCTAGGAGTTTTAAAAGGAGCAATTAACAAGGTTCGGGGCGAGCTGGACCATCGATTTCTCGATGAAGTTCCAGACCTCGGTTCACCAACACTCGAAAATCTTTGCGCTTTTTTGTGGCGGCGATTCGAAATTGATTTTCCAACCCTAAAGAAAATAACAGTTCGACGTAAAGCAAGCGGTGATGCTTGCAGTGTGACCAAGTAGATTTTTCATCAAAATTATTTCGAGAATTGCTGTCTCGGCCGTGACGTAGTTGGAATGTCGAGATATTTGAATTCAAACCAGGCGACCGGGGATACCTCGACGTCAACTACGACATCCGGAAAATCACGACGACGCCTGACTTGAGCCACATCGAATGACAACGTCACGATCCAGATCTTGCAGCGAAGCAGCGATACTGCTCCGAGAGAAGTTTAAACGATAAAGGCATTATCCGAAAAGGCGCCATAGCGGGCCACGGCAGCATGGTGCTCGATGCCCCCCCGCCTCTCGCACCTAGACGGCAAACCAAGACGATTTATCACTATGCTGCTTGGCTAAGCCGCACTTCTCGCGAGCACCTTGCGAGCAACCTCATCGCAAATCCGTCTGGTACTCCATCCTCAGTCGCTCCAGATACCGGGCGTCCCTTGTTCGGACCGCTTCGAGCCACATCCCCAACTCGCCTTCAGTCAAGTAGGCGTTAGTCGACGATCGCCGCTCTTCGACAAACGTATCTTGCTCGGCCAGACTCAGACTCTCCCAGTATCGATCCCAGACGTTCTCGTACCAATACTGCGCATCTCCTTGCAGATTGTGAATCAGTGGGCCGAGCTCATACCAAGCGATCCAGGGCGGTGGCGGATTGAATTTCGCCGCAGACACTGCGCAAATGAGCTCGACATCACTCGTCAGCAAACTAATTGTCTTTCCAGAGACACGATCGGCGCTGGAGGAAAACGTGCAAGTCGCATCACTGCGTCCGAACCGGTGCTGCCCCATACGCTCGTTGCCAGTCGCAACGAGATTGAAATAGACAGGGAACTGTTCGACCTCAATATCCTGCGTCACACCAAACGCATTGATGCCAATATGCCCCATCCACACGGCCCGAGGATAGTTCGGAAGAGGTGTGGACTGAAGCGCCCTCGGCGTACTCGCGAAGGTCTTGCGCAATACATCCAGATTCGTATCGAAGAGTCGTACCGCTGCTGCCTGGTTCTCTTTCAGCAACGCTCGTGTGATGCGTTGATTCCGACGCTCGCACACAAATTGATCGAATATCCGCTTCAACAGCGACACGCAATCCTCCTTGTCACTCGTCGACGATTCCACCAACCGCAACTTCCGCTCCTCACGGTTCGACAGCACAAAATTCGAGATGGCTGATGCACCCTATACCGTTCGGCTAGTTCGCACGTATTGGCCTCATCAAGCGCCTTTCTTCGCTTAAACTCGAATTGCCTCACCGCAAAAAGCGCGGGCCGCAGGGGCTGCCACCCATACGACCCGCTGACCACAACCAACTCAGACTAGGAGTCGGAAATGGCTGACTGACCTGAGACGTTTCTTGTAACCATTTGGCATGTGAGTTCTCTTTTATCCTAGAGGCAAGGAGAACTCGATGAAGAAGCGATTTACCGACGAGCAGATCATCCGCATCTTGCGCGAGGCTGAGAGCCGGGACGAGCCGGTGAAGGATCTGTGCAAGCGCCACAACATCTCGGAACAGACGTTCTATCGTTGGCGCAACAAGTTCGGCGGCATGGATGTGGCGGACGCCCGCCGGCTCAAGGATCTGGAATCGGAGAACGATCGGCTCAAGCGCCTGATCGCCGAGCAGATGCTGGTGATCGACGGTCTGAAGGAATTCAGCCGAAAAAAATGAGTACCCCAACGGGCCGGCGCGAAGCGCTGGAAGTCCTGACTCGGCGGGGTCTCTCGCAACGCAAGGCATGTTGCTATCTGGGGCTGAGTCGCCGGGTGGCAACCTATACGCTCAAGCAACCGGAGAAGGATCGGAGCCTGGGTGAGCAACTGATTGCGGCCGCTCAGGAAGTGCCGCGCTTCGGCTACCGGCGGATGTCGGCCTGGCTGGCACTGGGTGAATCGCGTGTGCGGCGAATGTGGCGAGCCTTGCAGCTCAACATTCCGCGGCGGCGTCCTCGCCGGCGTCGTTGTGGCAACGACATTCGTTTGCCCGGTGCGACACAACCCAACTCTGTATGGAGCTACGACTTTGTGCATGACCAACTGGTAGACGGGCGGGCGTTGAAGATGCTTTGCGTGATCGATGAATACACCCGCGAGTGCCTGACGATCGAGGTCGGCGCCAGCCTAAGGTCGCAGGATGTCATCCTGACGCTGTCGCGACTGATGCGGCTGTACGGCAAGCCCGCATTCGTTCGGTCGGACAACGGCGCGGAATTCACTGCTGCCAAGGTCATGTGCTGGCTGCGAGATGCTGCAATCGGTCCGGCCTTCATCACGCCCGGCAGTCCGTGGCAAAACGGGTTCGTCGAGAGCTTCAACGGCAAGCTGCGCGACGAACTGCTGAACCGGGAATGGTTCCGCAGCCGCGCCGAGGCCAAGGTTCTCATCGAACGCTGGCGGCAGTTCTACAACGAGCGCAGGCCCCATAGCGCACATCGCTATCAACCTCCCGCCACGGTCCGTCGAGCCTGGCTGGATTCCGATAATATCGACTCGAGACTCACTGCCTGATTGGCTACAAAATTCCGTCTCAGGTCATGACGCCAATAGTAAGTCACGTCGCAGGAAGAACAAACCGGTCAACATGCAAAAGACGTTTGAGCTGGTCCTCCGCAACTACCCGGACCTTCCCAAGCGCGGCTGGCCTTACCTGCCGTGGATGCAGGCGATCGATATTGATTTCAAGATCTTTGGATTCAGGCCCGGCGACCGTGTGTACCTCGACGTCAACTACGTCACCCGGAAGATCACGATCTCACCGGACTACAGCCAGCTTGCGTTGCGAGAGCAGCCGTACCACGGCCCTGAGCCGTGACACCCGTTTGCATAACCAGCAAGGGCCGCTTTATGCGGCCCTTGTTGCCTCGGTGGTTGACTCGGCGTTCAGCGGATCTCTGCGCAACATTCCTTGGCTCAGCTAGCACCGCGGCTCTTCTACGGCCACCGTCAACAACCGTCACAACAGCGGAACGCAACCTTCCGTCATCACCTCCGCATCGGCAGCCCTCAGGGCTCCGCTTACCCTCTCGCCGAAAGGCATCGCCCACCCGATCAGCGGCATCGTGACCATCAGCGCATTCAACACGCGAGGCGGCCCATGCCAGGTGCGCCGCACACATTTCGGCCGCGCCAATGCAAAAACCCCCGCCTGTTCGGGCGGGGGTTTCTGGCCTAGGGAGCCTGACGATTACCTACTTTCACACGGGAATCCGCACTATCATCGGCGTAGAGTCGTTTCACGGTCCTGTT
>NZ_JAGXKA010000004.1:0-558979 GCF_019091065.1 Burkholderia sp. GbtcB21 | reverse complement strand
GTCGCGTTCGCCGGGAGTCAGGGGAATTTTCAGCTGAACGTGTACAACCCGGTGATGGTCCACAACGTGCTGGAGAGCATCACGCTGCTCGCCGACGCGTGTCGCGCGTTCAACGTGCATTGCGCGGTCGGCATCGAGCCCAATCTCCAGCAGATGGGTGACAACCTCGAAAAGAACCTGATGCTCGTCACCGCTCTCAATCGTCACATCGGCTACGACAACGCGGCGATCGTTGCGAAGACGGCCCACCGCGAAGGGAAATCTCTGCGTGAAGTCGCGAATGCGCTGGGGTTCGTTACGCCGACGGATTTCGACCGATACGTCGTGCCGCTGGACATGACGCATGCCTGATAGCGCCCGCTTCGGTTTCCTTCCATTGAGATGCAAGTCACCGATTATGAGAAAGGGGGGCCTGTGTCTCGTCGAGGCGGCAACCTGAATCGGGCAGAGACCGGCCGTGCGTCCGGGAGCGGCGCCGGCGCACGGCGCGCATGGCAGCGCGCCGCGCCGGCTTCCGCCGGGATCGCTACGGCATCAACCGGTCGAGCAGCGGCGACCGGAAGATCCGGTGCGGGTCGTAGCGTTCGAGGGTCGCGCGCGCCGCATCCCAGCTGCTCGACGGCGGCTGGCCTTCACGATGCAGGTTCGGGATCGTGGTGGCGAGCATGGTGCCATCCTGCCAGGCGGCCGTGTCGGTATAGCCCCAGCCCTTCGACCATTCGGGACGCAGCGTCGCATACGAACCGGTGTAGTTCGCGAGCATCCATTGCTCGATCTCGCGATAGAAGCGACCGGCGCCAGGCGTGCCCGGTAACGTCAGGATATCGAACCATACGGCGATGTCCCATTCCGGGTGATCGGGGCGCGGCTTGAGCGCGGACAGCGTGGGAACGACCGCGCCGGCGCCGGCATCGGCCGGCTTGTCGAGGCCGGTGACCCGGATCTCGACGGGGCCGTTGATCGGGTACTCGCCGCGTGCCTTGTATGCGTCGATGCGATTCTGATAGAACTGCACGAATTCGCTGATCACGCGTTGTACGTCGGCACGCCGCGCCAGTATCGCGTAGCCGTTCGCGGTGACGCGCAGCGTCGTCGGCCGAATGTACTGCAGCACGGTGCGCGACCAGCCCCAGATGTCCCCGCTGAGCGTGAGCGCGAGGCCGGCGGTCGTGATCGCCAGTTGCGTCTGGCCGAACAACGGCGTCAATGCGCCTTCGCCGTTGATCACGATCCGCTTGACGAGATCCGAGATGGACTGCGAGATCGAATCGGAGAACGGATAGTTGTACGGCTGCGTGACGGTGCGCGACAGGAACGGCTTGCTGGGCGTTGGCGTCCAGACCTTGAGCCACGGGCACGTCGTGAACGGGAACCAGATCGCTTCCATCCGGCCCGCTCGATCGAGAAACGACGCGATCGTTCGGCCCGACGTGCCGGCCGGTGCAAATAGTTCGGAAGACGGAATATCGACGAAGCTCTGGCAGCGCAGCCGCTGGTTCGGTCCTGCCATCAGCGTAACTTCGACGACGAACGCCATCCCGATGTGCGCGAGGAACGCGCCGATCTCGGGATCGCTGCGCTCGAACCGGCGCAGCACGTATTGCTGCCGGGCCGGATCGAACACGATCGCTGTCAGCGCAACCACGAGATTGCTTAGCGAGCCGTAGGTGTGGCCCGGTTGCAAGGTTTCACCGGCCGCCGGTACGGCGGTGCCGTGCGCGTCGATCGCAAGCGCACCGCCGAGCGTGATGCCGCCCGGCGCAGGCACGGCGACCATGCCGAGGCCGGATTGCTCGAGCGTCGCGAGCAGCGACTCCAGCGACACGCCCGTTTGCGCGGTGACGCGCGCCGGACTCGTCGACGTGTCGACGGAGACGGCCGTCAACGACTTCGTCGTATCGAGCAGCACGAGGTTCGCGGCGCCGGCGCTTGGGTCCAGCGTCAGGGGCGACCAGTTGTGCATGTAGCCGCGCGGACGTACCCGGTAGCCGTTCGCGCGGGCCCAGTTGACCGTCGCAACGACGTCGTCGGCGGAGCGTGGCGCGGCGGTCCATACGTCCTGCACGGCGATCTCGCCGCTCCAGTTCTGGAACGCCTGCTTGTAAAGCGGAATGTCGGCCGGGAAGCCGGGCGGTGTCGCGCCGGCCGTCAGCGCGTGCGCCGCAACCTGGTAGACCGGTGTCCAGCCGGTGACGACGCCGGCCGCCGCGAGTTTCGCCATGTTGGCCAGGAAGGCGCGACGCGGCGCAGGTTCGTCTCGAAAGTCGTGACTCATGGTGTGCTCCAATTTCTCGGAATTGTTTTACGGATTGGAAAGACGACAAATGACGCGTTGAAGCCAGCGTGGTAATTCGAGCAGGCGTGACGCGCGGGCAGCGTTGCGCGTAGACGGGCCGGGATTGAAAAGAGGACGGTGCATTCGACAATGCGCGGCCGCTCGTCATCACGGACGTCTGGAAGGGAATCGGAAAACCTCCGGCGACTTCTGCAACTGGCCGTCGGTCTGTCCTGCCGGCAGGTGGATATGGAGATTCGGCTGAATAGCGTGAGACGAAGCGCTAGCCGCGACGATCGATAAAAGATGATTGCACGTGCATATTAATTTCCATGTTTCGTTTTTTTAAATAAACCCGCTTTCAGTTCAAAATCGGGCGACGTTTTGTCGTTTATTTCGCTGGAAAAGCGTAGCAATTTATCTGTCGCGCGGCAACGGGCGGAGTGGGTAAATTGCGTGCGCTTCAATATGGATATTTTATGACGGTCAATGATTTTTCCATTTGTTGATATTTTGCAACGCCCGTGTCGGCGGTACTGGAAATGTTGTTTGTGGCGATTTTTATCGCCTGAAGGTGTAATCGACAGCGTGCTGCCGCAAGCAGGCAGCGAAAATTATGCCTTTCCATCACGCAGATTGAATCGATCGTTTATCGAATCGAAACAATTCCCGGAGGAAAGTGCTCGGGGCCACGTGGCGAGCGGGAGTGACGTAATGAAATTATCTTATTCTTCTCTCGAGCAAGACCTCTTTGACGAAAATCCATGGTATACGGCGCTCGGGTGACTATTACAGGATTTCGGGGTAAATAAAGGCAAATTCGTATGGCCTACCATAATTGTGCTCGTGAGTGGCTTGCAAATTTATCGACTTCCGTTTTGCAAGCGGCGCAATTTAAAAAAATGAATGTCACGATAAATGCAGATATTTTAAATCGTCGCTATCATACGCGGCTGGGGTATTCGTGGATCAAATTCAATGGAAAGGATTATCTCGGTTTTTGTTCGTGATTATTCGTTGAATCCGCCGGGAACGCGCCCGCTCCGGGCCGGCGCAGGGTTTTCCAATTCAGGCGTTCAGCGCGTCCGGCGGCAGTGCGTTTTCACCGCCCTCGTCCCCGCGCGCGATCTCGCATCGAACTGAACAGAGCACGGCGCGCCGCCGTTTCGCGTGAGCCGAACACATCGGCGCGCGACGAAACGCGCGCCGCGCAAACCGCGCCGGCTCGCCCGCGCTGGCGTTGCGCCGCCGTCCTCAAGCACGCACAACAAGGAAACAAGGAGAGTCAGATGTTCGCGATGTTCTCGAAGCTCGGGAAGGTGATTTCGAGCGCCGGCAGTGAGCGGTTCGCATCCGACATGCATGCATTGCTGGTCGAATCGATTCCGCTCGCGATCACCCGGATGACTGAATGGACGCTCGACGAGCCGGCGGGCGAAGTCGTCCACGTGCAATCGCTCGGCGCGTTCGGTGCGCCGGGTGACGACGGGCGCGGCAGCGGGCCGGCCGCGCACGGCGAGCGGCAGCCGGCAGCGCATCCGCTGTTGAACCGGATCGTGGCTGCTTGCGACCGGCAGCTCATTCACATCAATCCGCTGATGCGCAGCGGCAATGGCAGCGAAGTCGCGCCGCTGCGTGGGCCGGGCGGGGGATTTCAGTGCCATCTCGTGTCGTGCAAGGCGAATCGCCGCTACGTGATCTCGCTGCATCGAACGGCGTCGCATTGCGACTTCTCGTTGCAGGAGATGTCGTTCCTGAAGAATTTCGCCGATACGCTGCTGCCGCTCGTCGAGTGGCATGCGTCGACGCGCCGGCACGGCGACCTCGAAGGCACGACGATGCCCGCCGTCGAGGCGCTGCGCCAGGAGTTCGAATCGCGGCTTGCGCGCGCGGCGGTCGTGCTGTCGGCGCGCGAAAGCGAAGTGTGCCTCGGCCTGCTCGCGGGCAAGATGCTGCGAGAACTGGCCGGCGAGCTCGGTGTGAAGGAGAGTACGGTCGAGACGTACATCAAGCGCGCCGCGGTGAAGCTCGGCATCAGCGGCCGGCACGGGCTCACGAAATGGATGATCGACGATTACGTGCCGTGCGCGTCGGCGGCGTGATGCCGTCACGCTAGGCGCGGGCGCCGATGCCCGACACGCGACCAGCGCCGCCGGCCGACGTGCCGGGATTGCTGGCGCGCGTGCGCGCGCCGGCGCTCTCGTCGCGGGCGATGACGACGATGTCACCGGGGGCGGCGGCTCGGCCTTCGTCGTCGGCGTGATTGCCGGCGTGTGGCTCGAGGGGGAGGCCGGCGGCAGCCATCCGATGCTGTTTGGCACGCGGCCCGTGTCGGCGTCGCGCGGGCTGCAGTTCCTGGCGCGCCGCGGTGCCGGCACGCGCTTTCGGACCGCCAGCCTTCGGGTGCCGACGCTTCAGGTGCCGATGATGTACGGCGATGCGCGGTCGCGCCGCACGCTTCTCGTGCCGTGTCGGCGTGCTTCAGTTGCGGCCTCGCCCGCGGCCCCTGCCGCCTCGTCGAGCATCCAGCGCGTGAGGCCGTGGCGCCCGCCGAAGCCGAGCTTGACGGCCGCCCGCTTCAGGTAGGTCTCGACGGTGCTTTCGCGCAGCGCGAAACGCACGGCGATGGCGGGCACCGTGTCGCCGGCCAGCAGCGCCGTGCATGCCTCGATCTCGCGCGTCGACAGCTTGACGCCGGCTTGCCGCAGACGGTCGGCGAACCGCCGCGCCACGCGCTCCCGGCCCGATTGCGTCGCCGGCGGCGCGGCGGCCGCGTGGGCGGGCGGCGGAGCCGAATCGAGCGCCGCGACATGGGTCTCGACGATCGGAAACAGCACGTGCGAGAGCTCCTTGAGGACGGTCTGCTCCCGCGGCGAGAAGTCGTCGAACGTGTTCGTGCGATACAGCGAGATCAGGTAATAGTGGCCCCGCTTGCGGGTCAAGAGGTGGAATTGCGCGCAACGCAGCGGCACGATCGCAGCCTGCATGAGGGCGAAGCGATGGAGCAGCGCGTGGGTCGGGCCGTGGCCGGCGAGCGTGTCATCGACGTGCAGGCGGCTCGCGCCCGGGCGCGGCGGCATCTGCGGCCCGTAACAGGCGGCTGCCGGGCCGGCCTTCGCGAGCGCCGCGCCGACCGCGCCGAGGCTGCGCACCTGGAGATCGCCGTCAGGCGTCGCGTCGACCGCGAGCTCCGAAATGCGGATCTCGTCGACGGGGACGGCCGCAGAGATCAGGCTGTACATCACTCGGGGAAAGCGTCGGCTCCCGCTGCTTGAGATCGCTTCGCCGACGTGTGCGAACAATCTGCTGAACTCCATGAACGGATTCCTGATGAGACGTTGAAGCTGCGCTTGCGCGCATGGTTGCCGACATGATTTAAACACCCGGCGGCGAACGCGTCTGTAACGGATAGCCGGGACAGGCGACGCATCGCCGGCCACCGACGGCTACGTCGAACCGGCGTCGCGCGTTGACGATCTCGCCTGCGCGATCTACACGTCCGGTTCGACCGGTAAACCGAAGGGTGTGATGGTTGAGCAGTCGCTCGCATGGTTCGATTTCGACGCGTCCCACGTGCGGTCGCTGTTCCATTCGATCGTGGGACGGTGTGGCGGATCGGATCTGCGCGGAGCTGCAACGCGCGCACCGCATCCGGATCGCTGCTCATCCTGCAGCTTCGGCCCGGACGGCACACATGGCCGTATCGGAGAAGATGCGGCCGCTATCCAGGCGAATGACCCGATCTGCGAGCTTGAAGTACTGATCGTCGTGGGTAATGATAATGACGCATTTCCCGCGGGATTTCAGATCGGGAACCAGCACTTCATAGAAAAATCTCTTGAAGACCGGATCCTGATCGGCAGCCCATTCGTCCAGGATGTAAATCGGGCGATCCTCGATGTAGGCGCAAAGCAGCGCCAATCGCTTGCGTTGCCCTGTCGATAGGGCTCTGGTTGTCGAGTAGTCCTTGCCATTGATCTCTACTTTGTCGGCCAGTTTCAGGGTTTCAAGATATTTTCGGGCAAGCTCGATGCTCGAATTTTCGCGGTCCGGACCGATGATGCGGTTGAACAAATGGAAATCGGTAAATACCGCGGAAAACAGATTGCGGTACCGTTCCCGGGCAGCGTCGTCAACGACTTTTCCATCGAGGGCGATGTGGCCTTCGGTAGGCACGTAGAGGCCGCTGAGTACTTTGCCCAACGTGCTTTTGCCGCTGCCGTTTCCGCCGATGACATAGACGAGCTCTCCGGCATGAATCGTCATATTGATGGGGCCGAGCACGAAATCGACCGACGAATCATTGTCGCGGTAGTTCATCTTCACATCTTTCAGCTCAATGAGTTGCCATGAATTCGCCGAGGATTCCCTGGTGCGCGGATGGGGCGGGTCCTTGCGTGAATCCTCCCCGTCATCGATCAAAAAACCGAATTCCGCCAGCCGGGCGAGCGCGGTTTTGCCTTCGGCCACGATCGGCAGAATACTGATCAGCATGGTCAAAGGCCCCATCATGTAGAGCACGGCCAGAATGCTCGCCGTGAGTACGGACGGGTCCACGACGCCGAACGAAGGTACGCCGAACAGCAAGAATCCGAGCAGGACCGCTACCGTGATCTGGCCAATGGTGTCGCCGCTCATGAACCAGAAGCGTTCTATGTAATTGAATCCTGCCACGCGCTTCGATGATAATTCGATCGCAGCCCTGGTAAACCAGCGTCGTCTGGCCCTGTTGAGCTTGAGTTCCTTGATGCCGAACACGAGGCCATGGGTATATTCATTGAACTGGACGAATTCATCGCGAACTCTTTCCGTGAAATTGACCGCCCTTCGATAGAAAAACAGATAAAGCGCCAGGCCGACGATTGTCAGGGTGATCGTCGAAGCGAAAACGATCCACGACAGATAGGCGAGATAGACGATGCTGCATACCAGGACGACGGACTGAACGATGATCGTCGGTATGGTGAGCAGGGTCTGGCTCAACTGCGGAATGTCCTGCGTCAGCATGGTCAGGATATTCGGGGCGCCGCGCCGGTCGATTTCGTCCAGTGGGGTCGCCAGGATCCTTTTGCACAGGTTGACGCGCAATCTCGTCATGACTTTCATGCAGGCATAGGAGGGCATCACGGCAGCGCCGCTCCTGCAGACAACTGCGATGACGTTCACCGCAATGAATATCATCAGCAGCGTCTGTCGGTCGTCCTGGTCATGCAGCACCCTGCTGATCAATCCGACGCCCACGATCGACGCAATGCCGCTGACGAGGCCCGTAAGGACCGTGCCCAGGGTCAACCAGGGATGACTGCGCCACATCAGGGTGGCGGCCGAATGCCACGGCGGCGATTTACTTTGAGTGGAATCCATGAGTCGCCAATATCGTTCAGTTGATCAGGTGGCTGAGTTCGACGTTTCTTGCCGCTGATCTCAATCTCGACGAGGTTTCGTGCCTGCCCAGGAACGCGATGCTTTCCACGATTTCCAGCGGCGAGTCGGAAAACAGGATGCAGCACTTCAGCAAGCGCTGCGCACGGTCCCAGCCGAGGCCCGATGCATCGGCCACGCCACGCAACGCAGCCTCGACCGACGCGACCGTCCAGCTGTCGTTCCGTGTCAACCGCGCTTCGATCAGTCGAAGAAACTGCAGGAGCGTGCGGGGATTCCTTTCTATGCTGTACATCAGGATGTAATCGACCCGCCGTGTCTTCGTGATCAACGGAAAAATCAGATCGATCACGTCGTCGATCGATTCGCATTTCCCATAAGCCAGCGAAATTGCCTCGCCGAGCTTGCAGTCCCGGTGAAGCGAATCGAGCGCGGACTTGACGAACTCCGCTTCGAGGTCAACGGTGATGGTTTTCATGAGCTTCAATGGCCTGTCGAGATAGGGACCGCAGGGGATCGCAGCGAGCGCCGGCCGCAGGCGTTACCAGCCATCCGGAATCGGAAGGGAATAGCTCAGCGGCTTTTCCGGCATGACTTCGTCCATGATGTCGGAGTAGCCGGACTCCTGTCCGACCAGATTGGGTTCGAAGCAGTAGCAATTGAACTTCTGCTGCAGCACGAGGTTGTTGCGGTCGTTGATCGCCGGCGGGTTTTCGTTGATCGCGATGAATGCGTCGTACAGCGAGTCCCTGACGACGTAGGCGTGCGCGGTGAGCGTCTCCACGGCCTTGACGATGTTCGGCGCGACGGGAATGGGCGGCGTGAAGTGATAGGCGCCCAGAAACAGCATGTGCCAGTCGTTCGGCACTTGCGCGATGAACTCGGGAAAGCGCGCGGCGAAGTCGGGGGCGAAGAAGGCGTCGTCCTCGAAGATCAGGACTTCGCTCGCGCCCGCGGCCTTGGCATGTTTCACCGCGGCTAGATGGCTCATCGTGCAGCCGTAGTCCTGCGCACGCATATGGCTCAGGGATTCCGGCACGGTCACCAGCCTTGCATCGACGGCGGGCAGTCGTTCCACCGTGAGGATGTTCTGCTCGGCGAATTTTCTTTGCATCGCTTCCCAGCGGTCGGGGCGCCGGTCCAGATTGATGCAGACCTTGCGGGCGAAAGCGTTGTCGATCGTCGGTGCTGATTTCATGAGTGTTTTTTTTCCAGGAACTGATTGACGCGGGTAGCGAGGACGGCGACGTGCGGGTCGAGCAGCATGGTCAGGTGGTCACCGGGTACGTCCATCACCTCGACGGGCAGCGCCGAGAAGCGGGACCACCCCCAGCTCGGGTCGAGGCGGAGCTGCGCTATCTCGGGCGACGGATCGTAGTCGCCGGGATCCCGCTCGGTGCTGCGGAACAACGCGATCGGCACGGGAAGCGGGGTGGCTTGCGGCGCGTAGCGCGATTTGAAGTTGGCCTGATAGACGCGCAGATAGGCGCGCAGGCGGTCGGCTCCGGCATCCGCAAACCAGTTGCCGCGGTTGCCGATTCTGTCGAGGATCAGGCCGGCCTGGCCGTCGGGGTCGAGCGGGGCGAGGTCTGCTCGCGTCACCTGAAGGTCGGTCCCGAGGAAGGTGCCGATTTCGTGGGCGATCGCGACCAGCCATTCGGTGTCGTCCCAGTCTTGCCAGTAGGCTGCGGCCGAGCTGTCGATGGGCGCGGAAGCGTCGAAGATCGCCAGCAGTTCGACGACGGCGCCCTTGGCAACGAGCTGCCGGCTCATTTCGAGCGCCACCTGCGCACCGAACGAGTGGCCCGCCAGGTAGTACGGACCCGCGCCCACCAGCGGCCAGATGCATTCGATATGACGGGCCGCGATGTCTTCCACGCGGGTGAGCGGCAGGCAGGAGCCGTCGAGGCCGAGCGCTTCCAGGCCGTGCACCGCGTGAGCTTCGGTCAGGCGGTTCGCGAGCGGGTGGAAGTAGACCACGTTCCCGCCGGCGCCCGGAAGCAGGAAAAGCGGCGCGGCAGGACCGCCGTCCCGGATCGGCACGAGTCCGCCGGCGGGGGCGGCCGGCGCTTTCCTGGCCAAGGCCGCCGCCAGTTTCTCGACGGTCGGATTCTCGAACAGGCACGAAATGGGCAGCCGGCGATCGAACGCCTTTTCGACATTGGCCATCAGCTGGATCGCGATGATCGAGTGTCCGCCGAGGTCGAAATAATTGTCGCTGACCGTGATGTCGTTTCTTTTGAAGATCCGCTGCCAGATCTCCAGCAACGCGCTTTCGTCCGCCGTCGGCACGCCGGTGCGGGCCGCCGTGGCCGCACCGGCCGCAGGTTCGACGTCGGAGGCGGCCGCGCCGCGCGGCGCGCCCGGCTGGCCGCCGGCGGCCGGCACCGGCGCATCGGCGAGCTGGCCGGTCAACTGGGCCGGGTCGTCCGCGAAGCGTTCCAGCAACGCGCGGATGATGTCCAGCATCTGCCGGACCACCTCGGGGGCGACGCGGTGCGCATCGTGCGTGATATGGAAGCCGAGGCGCGTATCCGGGTGTACGGTCAGGGTCAGCGGGTAATGCGCTTCCGCGAACGCGCGGGTGTCGAGGATCTCGATGTCGTCGGGCCCGAGAGCGGGGGCGGCGGCAACCGGGAAGTTCTCGAACACCAGCAGGCTGTCGAACAGGCTGTCGCGGGCAGGCAGTTCGCTCCACGACTGGATATCGACCAGCGAACTGTACGAATGCGGCTCCATCGCCGTCTGGGCTGCGTGAACCGTCGCCAGCCATTCGACGAACGGGCGTTCCGGCGCGATGCGCACGCGAAACGGCAGCGTGTTGATGAACAGGCCCACGATCGACTCGACGCCGTCGAGCTGCGGCGGGCGACCGGACACGGTGACGCCGAAGACGACGTCGTCGGTCCCGGCGCGGCGCCGCAGCACCAATGCCCAGACCGCGCGGATCAGGACGTTGAGGGTGAGGCGATGGGTTCGCATGAGCGTTTGCAGCCGAGCGGTCAGGGCCTCGTCCAGCAGGAATTGCTGGGTCCTGCGTTTGTCCTGCCGTGCGGCATCGCCGGAGATCTGCCCGGCCGGATGGGCCACGATCGGCGTGGCGGCATGGAACCCGGCCAGTTCGGCGCGCCACCAGGTTTCGTCGGCCGAACGAGGATGGCGCGCGAGCCAGTCGATGTACCTGCGGTATCCCGGCGCCGACGCTGCGAGCGCCGGCATGCCGGTGCGGGCGAGCGACAGGTAGTCGTCGAACACTTCCTTCATCAGGGTGGCGGTGCTCCAGCCGTCGAGAATGATGTGGTGCGCGCTCCAGCAGAACCGATGGCGTGTCTCCGTTTCCTGAATCAGCGTGCAGCGGAACAACGGCGCCCGCTGCAAATCGAAGCCGCGCCGCCGGTCGTCGGCGAGGAATGCATCGAAGTCCTGCGCGCGGCGGGATGCATCGCGGTGTCGCCAGTCGAGGAACGTCCACGGCAGATCGACCGTGTGCCGGACGGTCTGGACCGGATGATCGCGATTGGCCCACGCGAACGCGGTACGCAGCACGGCATGGCGCGCGAGCGCATTGGCCCAGGCTTGCCGGAGCGCCGGCACCTGGAGCGGGCCGTTGACGACGAAGCTGAACTGCTGGAAATACGCGGCGGGATCCAGTTCGTACAGCGAATGGAACAGGATGCCCTGCTGCAGGGACGAGAGCGGGTAGCTGTCTTCGAGGTTGTCCCACGCGGTGTCGGGAACCGACGCCGCGAAGTCGAGCAACCGGTCCTTGAAGTGCGCGGCCAGGTTTTCGACCGTCTGCCGCTGGTGGAGACGCTCGCCGTAGCGCCAGTCCACCTGAAGTTTGCCGTCGGAAACGGCGGCGACGATCTCGAACGCATGCGTGCGCAGGGACCGCTCGGAGCGCAGCGAACCGAGGTCTTCGGCAGCCGGGCTCCAGCCGTCGGATTGCTGCAGCACGGTATCGAGCTGCCCGTGATAGTTGAAGAGGATGTCGGCATTCGGCAGCGCGGCGAGGCTGTCACGCACGGCGGCGTCGGGGCCCAGGTAGCGGAGCAGCGAATAACCGAGGCCTTCGGCCGGAATCCGGCGCAACTGCTGCTGTGCGTCGCGCAACGCTTCCTGCGGCGTCTGCATCGCGTCGACCTCGAGGACGATCGGATAGATGGAGGTGAACCAGCCCACCGTCCTGCCGACGTCGATCGGCGCATCGGAGACGTGGCGGCCGTGACTTTCGACGTCGATCCGGGTGCGGGCGTTGCCCGTGACCATGCTGCGTGCTTGCGCGAGCGCGACGAGCAGGACGTTGTTGATGCGGGTGTCGTAGGCCCGTGGCAGCCGGCGCAGCAACGCCGCGGTTTCGGCTTCGTCCAGCTCGAATGAAACGGATGCCGCGTCGCCGACCGCGTTGTGGGCCGCGCCCGCGGCCGGATAATCGACCGGCATGGGCTCGACGTCCTGCGAGAGGAGGGCTTGCCACAGCGGGGCTTCGGCGCCGATGGCAGGCGACCGGGCCAGTTGCTGCAGATGCAAGGCCCATTCGCGGAACGAAGTCGTCTTCTCTGACAATGGCTGGCCGTGGTAGGCGGCATGCAGGTCCTCGAGCAGCACGCGCCATGACACGCCGTCCACCGCAAGGTGATGAATCGACACGAACAGGCGGGCGAGCGGCTCGCCGGCAAAGCAGAACAGCCGGGCCGCCAGCAACGGGCCATGCGTGATGTCGATGCCGCGTTCCGCTTGCGCAGCGGCGGCGCGCATGGCCGCGATGCGCTCGCCGGCGTCGCCTGCTATTGCCTGCTTCGCGAAGAGCGCCGGCATCTCGCCACCGGCGACGACCTCTTGCGTCCAGCCGCCGGCGCTGCGCGAGAAACGCAGGCGCAACGCATCGTGATGTTCGTAGACTTGTCGGAACGCGTCGTCGAGCTTCGACGCGTCGATATCCGACGGCACCTGAATCAGGACCGTCTGATTGTAGTGCGACGGCGCATCGATCTCCTGTTCGAAGAACCAGTGCTGGACCGGTGTGAGCGGCGCATCGCCCAGCGGGCTGACGCTCGGCGCATGCGCCGCCCGTTCTTCAGGCGCGGCGGCCAGCTCGGCGATCGTCTGATACTGGAACAGTTGTTTCGCCGTCACGCGAAGTCCCGCCTGATTGGCGCGCGAGATCACCTGGATGCTCAGGATGGAGTCGCCTCCAAGTTCGAAGAAATTGTCGTGGATGCCGACGGATTGCAGTTGCAGCACGTCTTGCCAGATAGACGCCAGCAGGACTTCCCTGGGTGTGACGGCAGGCGCGTGCAACCGGGCCGCGTCGACCGTGTCCGCCGGGACGGGCAGCGCCTTGCGGTTGATCTTGCCGTTGGGCAGCGTCGGCAAGGATTCGAGCGCGACGAACCTCGACGGCACCATGTAGTCCGCCAGCCTGCCGCTCAGATAGCCGCGAAGATCGGCGATGTCCGGCGATGCGGTCGCGACATAGGCGATGAGGACCGTTCGGACTCCGTCGGTTTTCGCGATCACGACACAGTCGTCGACCGACGGATGCTCGCGCAGCGCAGCCTCGATTTCACCGGGTTCGATGCGCAGGCCGCGCAGCTTGATCTGGTGATCGATGCGGCCGAGGAACTCGACGTTGCCGTCGGGCCGGTAGCGCGCGAGATCGCCGGTGCGATAGAGGCGTGCGTGCGGGTCGGTGGAGAACGGATCGGCGATGAACTTCTCGGCGCTCAGCTCGGGTTCGCCGTGGTAGCCGCGTCCGACCGGCGTGCCGCCGATCAGCAGCTCGCCCGCCACGCCGACCGGCACGGGTTGCAGCTGCGCGTCGACGATGTAGAGGCGGGTGTTGGCGATGGGCCGGCCGATCGGCACGATGCGGTGCGGGTCGTCGCGCCGGCATTCCCATGCGGTCACGTCGACAGCGGCCTCGGTCGGGCCGTAGAGGTTGTACAGCTTGGCGTCCAGACGCGCGAAGAAGCGCTGCTGGAGGTCGAACGGCAGGGCCTCGCCGCTGCATACGACGCGGCGCAGCGACGCGCAGTGCGCGTCGAGGTCCGGATGGTCGAGAAAGGCGCGCAGCATCGACGGCACGAAATGGATCGTGGTGATCCGTTCGCGCTCGATGAGTTCGACCAGGTAGTCGGTCTCGCGCTGGCCGCCGGGTCGGGCGAACACGAGGCGCGCACCGACGATGAGCGGCCAGAAGAATTCCCAGACAGAGACGTCGAAGCTGAACGGGGTTTTCTGCAGCACGGACTCGTCGGCGCCGAGCGCGTAGGCGTGCTGCATCCACAGGATGCGGTTGGTGATGGCGCGATGGGTGTTGAGCGCGCCCTTGGGCCTGCCGGTCGAGCCGGAGGTGTAGATCATGTAGGCGAGGTTGTCGCCGCTCAGCGCAGGCGCGGGGTTGGACGCGGGCGCGGCGTCGAAGTCGTGCGTGTCACGATCGACGACGATCACGCGGGCGTCGGTGTCGGGCAGCGCGGCAAGCAGATGCTGCTGGGTGAGGAGCCAGCGCAACTGGGCGTTGTCGATCATGAAACGCACGCGCTCGGCGGGGTAGTCGGGATCGACGGGGACGTAGGCGCCGCCGGCCTTGAGGATCGCGAGCAGCGCGACGATCATGTCGAGCGAGCGCTCCATCGCCAGGCCGACGAGAGCATCGGGAGCGACGCCGAGCTCGATGAGCCGGTGGGCGAGGCGATTGGCGCGCAGGTTGAGTTCTGCGTAGGTGAGCGAGGCGTCGTCGCAGACGGCGGCGACGGCGTCGGGCGTGCGCTCGACCTGTTGTTCGAACAGCCGATGCAGCGGTTGTGCCGCGGCATCGCCGAAATCCGTTTCGGTCCGGTTCCATTCGACGGTCAGCAGATCCCGCTCCGCATCGCTCGACAACGAAAGCTCGCCGAGCGGCTGGTCCGGATCGGCGACCACGGCATCGACGAGCGTGCGGAAGTGTTCCGCCATGCGATCGATCGTATCGGCGTCGAACAGGTCCAGGTTGTATTCCAGCGAGCCCGCGAGGCCGTGCTCGGCATCCTGGATATGCAGCGTGAGGTCGAACTTGGCGGTGTGGGTCTCCACCGACACCGGCGTGGCCGTGAGACCGGGAAAGTTCAGCGCATCGGGCTGCGCTTTCTCATACGCGAACACGGCCTGGAACACGGGCGTGCGGCTCAGGTTGCGTTCGAGCTTGAGCGAGTCCACCACCTGCTCGAACGGAATGTCCTGGCGACTATAGCCGTCCAGCGCGACGCGCTTCACGCGCGCCAGCAGTTCGCCGAAGGTCGGATTGCCCGACAGATCCACGCGCAGCGCGAGCATGTTCGCGAAGAAGCCGATCAGCGGCTCGGTCATGCTGGAACGCCGATTGGCGATCGGGGAGCCGATGACGAGGTCTTGCTGGTTGCTGTACCGCGAAAGGAGCAGCGCATACGCGGCGAGCACGACCATGTACGTGCTGGTGCCGGACGCGCGCGCGATCGCGCGCAGGCCGTCGGAGTGCTTGCCGTTCAGCTGGAACGGCAGAACCGCGCCGCGGAAACGCTGGATCGCGGGCCGGGGGCGGTCGGTGGGCAGTTCCATCAGGTCCGGCGCGTCCGCCAGCGCCGCGCTGACGAGCGCCAGTTCCCGATGCGTGTCGGCGGATGCCAGGCGTTCATGCTGCCAGCCGGCGTAGTCCGCGTACTGGACGGCCAGTTCCGGCAGCGACCGGCCGGCATAGAGCGCGGCCAGTTCGCCGATGAGGATGCCCGACGACCACGCATCCGAAATGATGTGATGCATCGTGATGCCGAAGACATGCAGGCGCGCGTGCACGCGATACAGCACGACACGATAGAGCGGGCCGGCGGCGAGATCGAATGGGCGGTCGGCTTCCTCGGCGAGCAGCGCGAGCGTGTCGGACTCGGTGTCGACGTCGATCACGTCGAGCGCGACCGGTGCCGGTGGGGCGATGCGTTGAACCCCGCGGCCGTCGACCGCGGGAAACGTGGTGCGCAGGATCTCGTGACGCCGGCTGATTTCGGACACGGCGGCGCGCAGGCGCGGGATGTCCAGGTCGCCGTCGAAACGCAGCGCGCTCGAGATGTTGTAGGTCGCCGACGGACCTTCCAGTTGCGCGAGGAACCACAGGCGCTGCTGCGGAAAGGACAGCGGCAGGTCGTTCGCGCGCGAGCGGGGCAGGATGTTGCCGGCCATCGAACCGGTCCGGGGCGACGACGCTTCGATCAGGTCGGACACCGCGCCGATGGTCTGGAGTTCGAAGATGGCGTCGATGCCGATCTCGACGGAGAAACTGCCCCAGATCCGCGAGACGAGCTGCATGGCCTGCAGCGAATCCCCGCCGTAGTCGAAGAAGCGGCCGGTGAGATCGACGGCCGGATTGTCGAGCACTTCGCGCCAGATGCGCACCAGCTCGAGCTGGATCGGCGTTGCGTCGAGACTCGCGGCCTCGGGCGCGGCGGCAGGCTCCATGGCCAGGAGCGCCGGGCGATCCAGCTTGCCGTTGGCGTTGAGCGGAAATTCGGCGATCGTAAAAATGTCGGACGGGACCATGTAGTCCGGCAGTTTCCCGGCCAGGAAGGCCCGCAGGTCCGCAACGCTCAAGCTCGCGGAACCCTTGACGTAGGCCGCCAGCTTGCGCACCCCCTGGGCGGTTTCGCGCAGCATGACCGCTGCGCCGACGACATCCTCATGCGCGGTGAGCGCGGCCTCGATCTCGCCCAGTTCGACACGGTGCCCACGGATCTTGACCTGGTCGTCGACGCGTCCGTAACACTGGATCCGCCCGTCGGGCAACCAGCGGCCGATGTCGCCGGTGCGATAGACGCGCGCTTCGCCGGGAAAGGGATGCTCGACGAATTTCGCGGCGGTGACGTCCGGCCGCTGGTGGTAGCCGCGCGCGAGGCCGTCGCCGGCGATGCAGATTTCCCCCGGCACGCCGATCGGAACCGGCCGCAGGGCGTCGTCGAGCATGTACACCCGGGTGTTGGCGATGGGCCGGCCGATCAGCACCGTGGACGGCGCGTCCTCGACGCGCTCGACGATGCAGCCGACCGTCGCCTCGGTGGGACCGTACTCGTTGTAGATTTCGATCGCGGGATCGATCTTCCGCAGCGTGGCGATATGCTGGGGCGTCAGTTCCTCGCCGCCGACGATCACCTTGCGCACGCCGGAGCGTGCCAGGTTCATGTATTCCAGCAGGTGAATGTGGGTGGGCGTGAGCTTGAGGGTGTCGACGCCGCTGCCGGGCTGGAACATCCGGGCCAGGATGGTGTCGATGCTTTCCGACTGCGGATAGATGCGCAGCGTCTTGCCGCGCACCAGCGGGCAGAAGATGTTGGTGAGCGTGAAATCGAAGCAAAGCGAGCTGTACAGGCCGAAACTGCCGGTCGTGCTTTCCGGAAAGTAATACCCGGCGGCCCAGGCAATGTAGTGGGCCAGGTTCCGGTGTTCGAGCAGGCAGCCTTTCGGTCGCCCGGTCGAGCCGGACGTGTAGATCACGTAGGCCAGCTGCGACGGCTCGGCGCGGCGCGGCGGATTGTCCGGCAGCGGCGTCCAGCCGGGCAGTTCCTGATCCAGCAGCAGCGTCGCGCCGGAGAATTCGTACCACTGCGCCAGTTGACTCGATTGGGTCACCAGCAGCGACAGGCCGGTGTCGCCGAGGATGTGATTGATCCGTTCGGCCGGATACGCCGGGTCCAGCGGAACGAACGCCGCCCCCGCCTTCAATATGCCGAGAATCGCGACGATCATCCATTCGGAACGGTCGAGCATGACGCCGACCAGCGATTCCGGCCCGGCGCCGTAGCGGTCGCGCAATTGATGCGCGAGGCTGTTGGCGCGGGCGTTCAGGTCGGCGTAGGTCATCAGCGAACTGTCGGTGACCAGGGCAGGCGCCGCCGGCGTGCGGGCGACCTGCGCTTCGAACATGTCGACGACCGTGAGATGGCCGGGCCCGGCCGCCGCGGTTTCGTTGAAGGCGGCCAGCAGCCGGCGCGCTTCCGGCGGGCTCGACTCGATGTCGCCGACGGGCTTGTCGAGGTGTTCGAATGCCTCCAGCACCGCGCCGAGGCTGCTCGCGAAACCGTCGATGACGAAAGGCTCGATGGCGCCGGTATGACGGAGCTCGATTTCGCCGCGCGCGAGCCGCAGGTGCAGCTGCAGGTCGTCGTCCCGACCGGTCGGCGCGTGGTGCACCCGATCGTCCACCAGCGCGACTTTCGTGAGCTGCGCGAGATCCATGTCCTTTTCGTTGCGCACGAGCGTTTCCAGCGGGAAATGGGGCTCGGCGTAGCTGTCTTCCACGATCCCGGCCACGCGCGACAGGTAGTCGTCGATGCGCTCGTCGGGACGTACCTCGATGATCAGCGGAACGGTGGCGGCCCGGGCCGGCGGATGCTCGGCAAGCCCCGGCGTTCCGAGCACCGTGACCGGAATCCGGAAGTATTTCCACAGCAGGAACGCAATGCCCGCGGCCGTGACGGCGAATTCGGCAAGCTCGCCGTCGCCGATGCGCCGCAACAGGTCGAGCGACGCGGGCGTGAGCGGCACCGTGCGGGACAGCAGGCGAGCCGGCTGCTGTCCCGGCGCGTGCGCTGCGATCCGGTAGCTGCCTGCGACCAGGGAAAGGCTTTCGCGCCAGAAACGCGCGGTGTGCGCATAGCGATGGTCGGTGACCAGCACGTTATTGTCTTGCACAGGAAACTCCTTGAGACGTTTTGTTCACCTGAAACAACCCGAAGCAGCGCGCACGGCGCGCGCCGCCCGAACTCCGGCCGGCCCGCATCACGTCTTCTCCTCGAGCGCGTCGTCGGCCGTGACTTCGGGCGCGCGCGTCAGGCGCAGGCCGACCCGGACCCGTGGGCTGGCGGCGGGCGCGTCGCCGGAGAGCGGGATGCGATCGACCGGCGTGGCCGGATCGCGGCGGAAGACGTCGTGGATCGCGAGCAGTCGATCGCGCATCGCGGCGATGGTCGCGGGGCGGAACAGGCGGGTGTTGTAGATGAACTGGATAAGGTGCCTGCCTTCGCTTTCCACGATCTGGAAGGACAGGTCGAACTTGGCCGTGCTGTCCGTCCGCGAGATGTCCGTGATGCACAGACCGGGCTGCGGCGCGGGTATCGAAACGTAGTTCGCTTGAATGTCGAAGATCGGGAAATGGTTCGCCGGGGTGCGGATCTTCAGGTCTTCCAGCAGCACGTCGAACGGATAGGACGCATGCTCCAGCGCTTGCGTGGAGGCCTTCGCCACACCGTCGATCACCTCGGCGACGGTCGCGGATTTCCGCACCGGGACGCGCAGCACGACAGTGTTGAGGTACACCCCGATCTGCGATTCGAGCTGTTCGCTGTCGCGCCCGGCCGTCACGCTGCCGATGACGATGTCCTCACGCCCCGTGTAGCGGTGCATCAGCACGCAGAACGACGCCAGGAGCACCGCGTAGAGCGACGTATGGTGAGCGCGGGCCAGCGTCGCGAGTCCCGCCGCCTGCGGCTCCGACAGTTCGACTTCGAGCGTCTGCCCGGCATGACCGAGCCGCTTGGGACGCGGGAAATCCGACGCCGGTTGCAGGCGGGGCAGCGGCGGCGCCAGTTGCTCGAGCCAGTATGCGCGATGCGCGGCGGCGCGCGGACCGGCGAGGCTCGCGTTGTGCCACGCGGCGTAGTCGCGGTACTGGATCGACAGCGGCGGCAGGTGGCGTCCCGCGTACAGCGCATGCAGGTCGTCGGTCAGCACGCGGATCGACCACGCATCCGATATCGCGTGGTGCATGTTCAGCAGCAGCAGATGGTGCGTCGGCGAGAGCCGGACCAGCTTGACGCGAAAGAGCGGTCCCGACGCGAGATCGAACGGCTGCTCGCTTTCCGCGCGAATCAGCGCATCGATCGCTTGCGGCCCGGCATCGTCCGCCAGATCCATTTGCTCGACCCGGAATCCGGACGCCTCGCGGGTGAGGATGCGTTGCCGCAGCTCGCCTTCGATCATCGCAAACACCGTGCGCAGGCTCTCGTGGCGATCGACCAGCCGGTCGAATGCAAGGGCGAGGCGTGCCGTGTCGACGGCGCCGTCCAGCTGCAGTGCGCCTGCCATGTTGTACGTGGACGGATCCGCGCTGCGGCTCGCGAGCCAGATCCGCTTCTGTGCGCGCGACACCGCGTAGGACGGTTGCACGGCAAGCGCCGGGATGATCGCGTCGGCGCCGGCACCGGCACCGGCACCGGCACCGGCACCGTCGGCGGGCGTGGCAGCCAGCTTCTGCGCGAGCGCGCGCGGCGACGGCGCATGGAAGATGTCGGCGACCGCGACGTTCAGTTTCAGTTCGCGCCGGATCCGGCTGACCATCTGGATCGCCTTGAGGCTTTGGCCGCCATGCTCGAAGAAATCGTCGTCGATGCCGTTCGGCCGGCGGCCGAGCACCTCGGCGAAGATGCGCAGCAGCGCCGCCTCGACAGGCGTCTGCGGTTCGGCCGGCACGCCGTCGGGGACGGACGCGGCATCCGGGAGCGGCAGCGCGGCGCGGTTGATCTTGCCGTTCGGCATGACGGGCAGCGCCGGCAGCAGCATCACGGTGTCGGGCACCATATGCGCCGGCAGCTTTTCGCGCAGGGCGTCGCGCAGGCCTTTGGGCGTCCAGCCGGTACCCGACGCGTAGCCGCACAGGGTCGTTTCCGAGTCCGGTGTCTCGCGGGCGACCACGACGGCGTTGGAAATGCCTGCGAGGCCGGTCAGCGCGGCTTCGATTTCCCCGAGCTCGATGCGATACCCGCGGATCTTGACCTGGAAGTCGCGGCGGCCGAAGAAATGGAGGTTGCCGTCCGGCCCGAAGCAGCCGATATCGCCGGTGCGATACAGGCGCGCGCCCGGTTCCGGACTGAACGGATCGTCGCGGAACACCGCCCGGGTGCGTGCTTCGTCGAACAGGTAGCCGCGGCCGACGCCGACGCCCCCGATGCAGATCTCGCCCTTGACGCCGGCCGGGCACGGATTCATGTCGGCATCCACGACGTAGACGCGCAGGTTCTCGATCGGCCGGCCGATCGGAATCGCCGGCAGATCCGGCGCACGCTCCATGCTGTAATGCGCGACGGAGTCCGACGCTTCGGTCGGCCCATAGGCGTTGATGAGCCGGACCACCGGATTCAGGCGGAACCAGGCTTGCGCGGTGGCGGGCTGCAGGGTTTCGCCGATCGTCAGCAGCGTGTCGAGGTGCGGGAAGGCCGGCGTCGCGTGCCGTTCCAGCTCGCCGAGAAAGGTCGCCAGATAGGACGGCACGAATTGCATCGCCGTGATGCGGTCGCGGTGCAGGCTGTCGATCAGGCGCGCGGGCTCGAGGATGACGGCATCGGGATAGATCACCGTCGTGCCGCCCGACGCCAGCGCCGCGAAGCACTGCCAGACCGAAATATCGGAGCAGTGCGAAGCGGTCTGGGCGACCGCGCTCTGCGCGCCGAGCCCGACCCTGCGCGCCATCGCGAGCACGTGATTGAGCATGCCGCGATGCTCGACCATCGCGCCCTTCGGTTGGCCGGTCGAACCCGACGTGAAGATCACGTAGGCGAGGTCCGTGGGCCGGCAGCGCGGCGTCGGTGCCCCCGCGTCGCGATGGACGGGCAGGCGGGCGGGATCGACCAGCGGGATCGACGCCAGCGCCGGCGGCGGCTGGCAGTCGGTGCCGACGATGATGGCCGGCCGGGCCAGCGTCAGGATGGTCTCGACCCGCTGGGCCGGATAGGCCGGATCGACCGGAACATACGCCGCGCCGCACTTCCAGATGGCCAGGATCGTTTCCAGCATCAGCGGCGAGCGCGGCATCCAGACGGCGATCCGGTCGTCCGGCCGGATCGGCGCCGTCTGCAGAAGATGGCCGGCGATCCGGTCGGCGCCTTCGACGAGGTCCCGATAGGTGCGAACCTCCATGCCGCAGCGAACCGCAATGCGCTCGGGGTGCGCGGCAGCCACGGCCTCGATCAGTTCGGCCAGCGTCCGGTCGGACGGAATCGGCGCGAAGGTATCGTTCCAGCCCAGCAGGATGGCGTCCCGCTCGGCGTCGGTGAGGAGCGCAACGCTGCGGTTCGGGCGATCCTCCTCGCCGGCCAGGCCGACGAGCAGGGTTTCGACATGGCGCAGCAGGCGGACGATCGTTTCGCGATCGAACCGGCCGTCGTCGTACAGCACCTGCAGCGACAGGCGCTTGCCCGGCGTCACGACCAGCGTCAGCGGGTAATTGTTCGGATCGGACACCTGGAATTCGCCGATCCGCAGGCCGGGCAGCGCATCGGCCAGTGCTTCCTCGACCGGATAGTTCTGGAAGATGAGCAGGCTTTCGAAGAGCGGCACGCCGGGCGGCAGGCCGGCGAATTTCTGGATGTCGGCCAGCGGATAGTGCGCATAGTCCTCCTGCTGCGCGAGATCCATCTGCAATTGCGCCAGCCACGCGGACGTCGGGCGCGCGTCGATGCGGACCCGCACCGGCAGCGTGTTGATGAACAGCCCGACCATCTCGTCCGACGCGGGCAGCGACGCGGGGCGACCGGAAACGATCGTGCCGAACACGACGTCCGCTTCACCGCTATAGCGGCTCAGCAACTGCGCCCACGCACCCTGCGCGAGCGTGTTGAGGGTGACGCGATTGGTTTGCGCGAACGCGACGAGCCGTTGCGTGTCGTTTTCGGACAGCAGCAGCGGCTCCTCCACATAGGCGCCCGGCGCGGCCGTGCCGTCGAGTTCGGGGCGGCCCAGCACGAGCGGCGTCGTCGCCGGGAAATCCGCCAGCTTCGTCTTCCAGAAGCGTTCCGCCGCCGCGGCGTCCTGGCGCGCCAGCCAGCGCACGTAATCGGCGAAGGCGGGCGGCGCGTGCCGCTCCGGAGCGCCTTCGGCCGGCAGCGCCTGATAGGCGGCGGCCACTTCGCTCAGGAGCCGCGCGGAACTCCAGCCGTCGAGCAGCAGGTGGTGATGGCTCCAATGGAAGCGCCATGCGTGATCGCCCACGCGGAACAGCGCGAGCCGCATCAGCGGCGCGCGGGTAAAGTCGAAGCCGCGCGCCCGGTCTTGCGCCACGTAGGCTTCCCGACGCTGCTCGGCCTCCGCGGCGGACGCCGCGCGCAGATCCTCGTCGTGCCAGGGCAAGTCGATACGGCGATGCACGACCTGCACCGGGCTTTCGATTTCTTCCCAGTGAAACGAGGTTCGCAAGATGTCGTGCCGGTGCGCCACGGTATCCCACGCGCGGCGGAACCGTTCGACGTCGAGCGCCCCGTCGATACGGAAATTCAGGCTGCTGAAATAGGCATCCGACGCGGGTTCGTACAGGCCGTGGAACAGCATGCCCTGCTGGGTCGGCGTAAGCGCGTAGACGTCGGCGATCTCGTCCGGCATGACCGAGGCCGGCGCCTGCGGCAGACCGGCCGCGGGCCGGGGCGATGCGGACTGGACGGCATGGTCGGCGACCAGGGTTTCGAGCGCCGCGATATAGGCTTGCGCGACGCGCCGAATGGTGTCCGGGTCGTGGCAGGCCCGGCTGAATTCCCACGCAACGTGCAGGCGGTTGCCGGTCACGTAGGCGTTGACGTCGAGCAGGTGCTCGCGCAGCTGGTTCGCATTGCGGCCGTCCCCGCTTGGCTCCGCGGCCTGTTTCCAGTCGCGTGCGGCGGCGAACAGCTGGTCGGTCTGGCCCAGGTAGTTGAACAGCAGTTGCGGCTGCGGAGCCGGGCCGTCGAGCCGGTCTTGCAGCAGGCCGCAGGTGATGCCCGCGGTCGGCACCGCGCGCAGTCGCGTCTTGATCGACGCAACCAGGCGAGCCGGATCGTGCGAACCGGCATCGACCGTCAGCACGACCGGGAAGACGGACGTAAACCAGCCCACCGTGCGCGAGATGTCGAGGTCTTCGATCAGTTCCTCGCGACCGTGCGCTTCGAGATCCAGCAGGACGTCGGCGCATCCGCTCCAGTCGCTGACGGCACGTGCGAGCGCGGCAAGCAGCAGGTCGTTGATCTGCGCGTCGTAGGCGCGGGGCGCTATGCCCAGCAAGGCCGCGGTGGCGGCTTCAGCCAGCTCGACCACGATCGTTTCGGCGGACGACACGATATTGGCATCGGCCGACGCGGCGCGATCGAGCGGCAGGCCGGGCAGCGCGGAACGCGCCAGCGCTTGCCAATGGGCGAGGTCGGCGTCGGCGGCGCCGGAGCCGGCCCAGTTCGAGATGGCCCGGGTCCATGCGGTCCACGTCGCGCTGCCGCCCGCGAATTCGGGCGCCTTGCCGTTGCGCAGGCGGGTATAGGCGTCGTACACGGTTTCGAGCAGTGCGCCCCACGACACGCCGTCGACGACCAGATGATGGGCGACCAGCAGCAGACGAAGCGAACGGCCTTCGTCGATGCGGAACAGGTCCGCGCGCAAGACCGGGCCGTCCGACAGATTCAGGCTCGCATGCGACCGCGCGACGTGCTGCGCGAGCCGATCGCGTGGGATGTCGAATACGCCGACGGGGACCTCCGGATCGTCGACGACTTCCTGGACCCGGCCGGACGCGTCCGCGCGAAAGCGCAGCCGCAGCGCGTCATGCCATTTGACCGCGTGCCGGAGCGCGTGGCGCAGCAGGACCGGATCGAGATCCGCCGGCACGTCGAGCAGGACCGCCTGGTTGTACTGGTCCGGATCGTCGTTGCGCTGCGCGAAGAAACGCTTCTGGATGGGCGTCAGCGGCAGCGGGCCGGACGACGCGACGAACTCCGCCGCGCCGGCCGTGCCGCGCGTCGCCACGGCGGCGAGCTCGGCGACCGTCGGATGCTGGAAGATGAGCCGGGTGGTGAGCTTCAGGCCCGCCTTGGCGGCCAGCGACACGATGCGCATGCTGAGAATCGAATCGCCGCCCAGCGCGAAGATGTTGTCGTGGATGCCGGGCGACGGAATGCCCAGCGCTTCTCCCCAGATGCGGCACAGCAGCGTCTCGGTGGGCGTGCGGGGCAGCGTCGGCGCGTGTGCCGCGGCGGACAGCCGCGACCGGTCCGGCGGGGGCAGCGCCTTGCGGTCGATCTTGCCGTTGCTGCTCAGGGGCAGCGCGTCGAGCACCACGTAGATGCCGGGCACCATATAGTCCGGCAGCGTGGCGGACAACGCGGCGGCAATCCGGGCGTCGCTCAGCGACGCGCCGTCGCGGAACGCGACATACGCGCACAGCGCGGCGCGGCCGGTCTCGTCGCGATAGTCGAGCGCGGCCGCCTGGCGGATTTCCGGAATGGCGGCCAGCGCGTTGTCGATTTCCGCGAGCTCGATGCGGTAGCCGCGGATCTTCAGTTGGTGGTCCTTGCGGCCGTGCAGCACGATCGTTCCATCGGGGAGATAGCAGCCGATGTCGCCGGTGCGATACAGGCGGACACCGCGGTCCGGATGGAACGGATCCTCGACGAAAGCCTCCCGCGTAGCGGCTTCGTTGTTCAGATAGCCGCGGCCGACGGCGACGCCGGACACGCAAAGTTCGCCGGGAATCCCGATCGGGCACAGGTTCAGCTGCGGGTCGACGACGTAGATGCGCACGTTGCGGATCGGCTTGCCGACCGGTACGTAAGGCGTGGTCGGCGCGCACGTCATGCGGTGCTGCGCGACGTCGTCGGACGCTTCCGCCGGGCCATAGGCGTTCACCAGCGCGATGTCCGGGAACACGTCGAACCACTGTTTCACCAAAGCCGGGCTGACCATCTCGCCGGTGACGAGCAGGTGCCGCAGGTGCCGCATCAGCGCCGGCCGTTCCGATGCGCGGTCGAGCACGGCGGACAGATAGGACGGCACCAGTTCGACGATGCTGATCCGGGTGGCTTCCAGGGTCGTGACGAAACTCGCGGGATCGCGAATGCATTCGTCGTCGACGATCACGGTCCTGCCGCCGACGAGCGGCGCCGTGAAAAATTGCCACACCGAAATATCGAAGCAATGCGGCGCGGTTTGCGCGATCACCGACGACGCCGAGATCGAAAATTCGTCGATCTCGGCGAGCATGTGGTTCAGCATGCCGGCGTGCTCGACCATCGCCCCTTTGGGCTTGCCGGTGGAGCCGGACGTGTAGATCACGTAGGCGAGGCTGTCGGGCGATACGGGGCGGCCCGGATTGGTGTCGTCGACGATATCGGTGGCGGCGTCGAGCGACACGACCGGTGCGAGCGCGGCCAGCTCGGAAGGAAGCAGGCCGTCGCAGGTAATCACGAGGGCGGCGCCGGAATCCTCGAGAATGGTGCGGATGCGGGCCACCGGATAGTCGGGGTCGATCGGAATATAGGCGGCGCCGCACTTCCACACGGCGAGGATCGCCTCCATCAGGCGCGCCGACCGGTGCATGCAGATCGCGACCAGCGCGTCCGGCCCCAGCTCGGCGGCGGCCAGCAGGCGGCGAGCGGTGCGGTTGGCGCGCGCATTCAGTTCGCCCGCGCTCAGGACGTTGCCCCGGTACTCGACCGCGGGCCGCTCGGGATGGTCCGCGGCGGCCTGCTCCAGGCGATGCACGACGGTGCGCGCGGCGTCGAACGGCACGGCGGTGTCGTTGAAGGTCTCCAGCAACTGCCGGCGTTCGGCCTCGGGCAGTATCGGCAGGCGGCCGAGCAGCCGGTTCGGATCGGCCGCGAACGCGTCGAGCGTTGCGGCCACGTGGCCCAGCATCCGCTGCATGGTGTCTTCATCGAAGCGCCGCGGGTCGAACGACAGTTCCATCTGCCAGTCGTCGCGCGCCGTCACCACGAATTCGAGCGGAATGTCGGCGCGGTTGTAGAGCAGCACCTCGTCGACCGCCAGCCCGTGCGCGCCATGCGTCAGCGACGCGTCGAGCGGGTAATTCATGAACGTGATGTTGCTCTCGAACAGCGGTGTCGTCAGCGGCACTTCGCTGCAGCGCTGAATGTCGGGCAACGGGGTGTGCTCGAACTGCGCACGTGCGGCCACGCGCGCCTGGATCATCTTCAGCCACGGCACCAGCGGCTGCCTCGGATCGACCCGCACCCGCACCGGCACCGTATTGATGAACAGGCCGAGCATGGTTTCGATCCCCGGCAGGTTGGCGCCCCGTCCGGACACGACGGCGCCGAACACCACGTCGGTTTCCCCGCTGTAACGCGACAGCACGAGCGCCCAGGCCGCTTGCGCGAGGGTATTGAGGGTGACGTGATGCCGGGCCGCGAATTGCCGCAGGCGTGCGCTCAGGTCGGCCGACAGGTCGGCCTGCACTTGCGCGAGGCCCTGGCCGAAGCGCTCGCCCGCTTCCGCGCGCGCGGCCGTGGGCAGCGGGGTCGGCGAGTGGAAACCTTCGAGATAGCGTGTCCAGTACTGCTGCGCGGCTTGCGGCTCGCGCTGCTGCAGCCACTGGATATAGTCGCGATAGGGGCGCACCGCGGGGAGCGCCGGCGGCACGCCGCGCGCGAGCGCGCCATAGACCTGGAAGATCTCCTCGATGACGAGCGACAGGCACCAGCCATCGGCAAGGATGTGATGGTGGCTCCAGCTGAACAGGTATGCGTCGGCGGCGACGCGCACCAGGCGACAGCGCACGAGCGGCGCGCGATCGAGCGCGAAGCCCTCGGCCAGGTCGTCTTCGAGATGCGCGCGCCACCGCGTGCGCTGTTCGTGTTCCGGCAGGTCGCGCCAGTCGTCCTGCACCCACGGCAGCGTGGCGTGCGCGTGCACGACCTGCATGGGCTTGTCGAATTCCTCCCAATGGAACGACGTGCGCATCACCGGATGCCGATCGACGAGCTGCTGCCATGCGGCATGGAACAGCACGGGATCGAGGCTGCCGGTGATCCGGCAACCGAGCTGGTTGAAGCTGCTTCTCGTGCCGGGCGAGTGCACGGCATGAAAGAGCATCGCCTCCTGCATCGGGGAGAGCTCGTAGATATCGGCGATGGTGGGGGATGTCACGATTTGATCCTTGAGACAAGGGCGTCCAACGCTTCCTGGCTGATGCGCGCGGCCGGAAAATCCGACGGGCTCAGCCCGCGCGGGCCGTCGCCGCCGGCCGCGACGATCGACAGCAGACGGCTGCGGTAGCACTGCGTCAGCTGCTCGATGACGCCGGGTGCGCAGGCTTCGCGGTTGTAGTGCCAGGTCAGGCGCAGACGCCCGTCGAACACCATCCCGTCGATCTCGAACAGATGGCCGCGACGCGCGCGCGGGCTGTGCTCGGGACTCTGGAAGTCGAGCACCGGCTTCCAGCCCGTGTCGTCGGCCAGCACGCGATCGACCTGGCCGAGATAGTTGAAGCGCACCGGCGCCGGCGGCTGCCGTTCCAGCGCCGCCGCGATGCCGGCGTCGTTGCCGAGGTAGCGGGCGATGCCGTAGCCGAGCCCGCGCATCGGCACCGCGCGCAGCTGCTCCTTGACGTGGCGCAGCGCCTCGACCGCCACGGTGGCGTCGCCGGCGTTCAGGAACACCGGATAGTGCGCGGTGAACCAGCCGATCGTGCGTGACGTATCGACGCCGTCGAAGAGGGCCTCGCGGCCGTGGCCTTCGAGATCGACGACCAGCGACGCGTTGCCGGTCCAGTCGCCGAACGCGAGCAGCAGGGCCGTCAGCAGGACTTCGTTGATCTGGGTATTGAACGCGCGCGGCACGTCCTGCAACAGCGCGAGCGTTTGCTGCGCGTCGAACTCGATGACCGCCGTGCCGGCTTCGGCGACGGTGCCGACCGGCATCTCGTCGAAGCACGCGTGCTCGTCGGCGTTCTCCCGGAGCCAGTAGTCCAGCCCGTCGAGCGCGGTCGCGCCGAGTTCGGACAGACGCGCCGACCAGTCGCGCCAGGCCGTCGTCCTGGCCGGGAGCTGCACCGCTTCGCCCGCTTCGAGCTGGCGACACGCGGTGTACAGATCTTCGAACAGGATGCGCCACGAGACGCCGTCGATCACCAGATGGTGCGCCACGACGAGCAGGCGCTGCGGTTCGTCGGGACCGAACCGGAACAGGTGGGCGCGCAGCAGCGGCGCCACGGACAACGTGAAGCTCTCCTGCATGCGGGTGGCGGTCGCGAGCATCTCGGCCTGCCGTGCGGCGGGCGCCGCGCCCGCCAGCGACGTGATGCCGAGCGGAATCGCCAGCGGCGGCGCCGCATGCGATTGCCGCCACGCACCGGCGACGCGCTCGAAACTCAGCCGCAGCGCGTCGTGATGCGTCGCGACGGCCGCCAGCGCGCGCTCGATCACGTCCGGCCGCAGCGACGCGGGCACCTCGATCATCGTCGACTGGTTGTAGTGGTGCGGATCCGCCACGTCCTGCGCGAAGAACCAATGCTGGATCGGCGTCAGCGGCGCGGGGCCGACCACCGGCTCCTGCGCAATCCGGATCGACGGCGCCTCCACCGCAACCTGCGCCAGCTCGGCGATGGTCGGATGCGCGAAAAACTGGTCGGCGGTGAATTTGAGGCCGATTTGCTGGGCCAGCGACATCACCTGGATGATCAGGATCGAGTCGCCGCCCAGTTCGAAGAAATTGTCGTGCACGCCGATCGGCTCGCGGCCCAGCACCTCGGACCAGATCTTGCCCAGGCGCGCTTCGACGTCATTGGTCGGCGCGGCGTACGCGGTTTCGCTCGGCACGGGCGCCAGTTCCAGCGCGGCGAGCGCCTTGCGGTCGGGCTTGCCGTTCGGCGTCAGCGGCAGGCGTTCGAGCGTCACGATCGACGCCGGCACCATGAACTCGGGCAGACGTTCCTTCAGGTGTTCCCGCAGGCTGGCGACGCTGGCCGTCGCCGTCGCGACGCAGGCCACCAGTTGCTTGTGTTGCGGCGCGTCCTCGCGCACGAACACGATCGCGTCGGCGACGTCGGCGTGCTGCCGGAGCGCCGCTTCGATTTCGCCCATCTCGATGCGATAGCCGCGAATCTTCACCTGCGTGTCGCGGCGCCCGGTGACTTCCAGGTTGCCGTCCGGCAGCCAGACACCGAGGTCGCCGGTGCGATAAAGGCGCTCGCCCGCGTCGAACGGGTGGTCGACGAAAGCGGCGGCCGCCAGGTCGTCCCGGGCGACATAGCCGCGCGCCAGTGCGATGCCGGACACGCAGATCTCGCCCGTGCAGCCCTCGGGGGCCAGCGCCCCGTGCTCGTCGAGCAGGTACAGGTACGTATTGTGGATCGGGCGGCCTACCGGCAGGCGGGCGCCGTAGGCGGTTGCCGGGTCGACCACGTAGTCCGCGATGCACACGGTTGCCTCGGTGGGGCCGTACGAGTTGTGGCACGTGCGGGTCCGGGCCAGCTCGCGCAGATCCGCCGCGCGGGCGCTGTCGCCCGCGCTGATGACGCGTTTCACGGTGCCGAGCGCGTTCCAGTCGAGCGCGGCGAGATAGGCGGGCGTCGCGTTGAGGGTGGTGACGCCCTGCTGCGCGATATATTCGACGAAGCGCGGCACGTCGCGGATCACGGCGGGCTTCGCCAGCACCAGGCGCGCGCCCGCGAGCAGCGTGACGAAAATCTCCATGATCGAGCCGTCGAAGCCCGGCGAGTAGAACTGGACGAACCGGTCGGCGGCATCGAAATCGAAGGCGTCCACATGGTACTGCGCCATGTTCAGGAGCCCTGCGTGTTCGAGCACGACGCCCTTGGGCACGCCCGTGGAGCCGGACGTGTAGATGATGTATGCCGCATCGTCCGGGCGGACCTCGACCTGCGCCGCCGCCGATGCAGGCGCCAGCGTGTCGAGCTGGAAGTCGAGGGCGAACATCGGGATCGCCCAGAAATCGGCGAGCAACGGCAGGTGTTCCGAGTGCGTCAGCAGCGCCTTGACCTTCGCGTCCTCGATCATGAAGCGCAGCCGCTCCCGCGGAAACTCCGGGTCGAGCGGCAGATACACCGCGCCCGCCTTGAGGGCGCCGAGCATGCCGACGATCCAGCGCTCGGAACGGTCGGCCACCACGCCCACCACGTCGCCGCGTTCGATCGCGTATTCCGCGAGCAGGAAGCTCGCCAGCCGGGACGCCTGGTCGTCCAGTTCGGCATAGGTCAGCGATGCATCGGCGGTCACCACGGCGATGCCGTCCGGCGCGGCCGCGACCCGTTGCGCGAACTGCTCCAGGAAGGTTCCAGGTACCGCGACGGGCGCCGCATGCGAACGAAGGCGCGCGCGTTCTTCGTCGTCGAGCAGCGAGACGGTGTCGAGCGCAGCGTCCAGCGCGCCGAAGCCGGCCAGCACGTTGCGCAGGTGTCGCGCGACATGCTGGAGATAATGCAGCGTGAACACCGTCGGCCGGCCCGTCAGCACGATCTCGTAGCGCTCGCGATGGCGGATCTCGATCGACAGGTCGTAGTCGGCCGACGCCCAGGCTTCGTGCAGACCGTCGAAGCGCACGCCGACGTTGGTCGTGTGCCGTTCGCCATGCAGCTTGTGCGCGAGGGCGGCGATCGGAAAATCCTGATACGAATAGCTGCGCTGCACCCTGTCGCGCACCTGGTTCAGATACGCGCGAACCGTCGGGCCGGGCTCGATGGCGTCGAGCAGCGGGACGGGATCGGCGGGGCCGCTCGCGGGTCCGGCGATCAGGCGCGGCGTATCCAGGAACAGGCCGGCCGCGCCGTTGTAGCGCCCCAGCACACGGAACAGCGCCGCCAGCAGCACGACGAACGCGCCCAGCTCGTTGCCGGCGGCGAGCTTCTCCAGCACCGCCGCCGCGTCGCCGTCGAGCTCGAACGTCAGTTCCGGCGCGGGGCCGAGCGGTAGCGCATACGCCTGCCACGCCTGCTGAAGGCGGAAGTCTTCGTCGATGCGACCGAGCGCGTCGCTCCAGAACGCCACGTGTTCCTGGTATTGCCCGCTGGTCGAGAGCGCGTTGAGATTCAGTTCTGACAAAGCACGATCTCCCTCGTCGCGTACAGGATTTCGGAAGCGATGCCCTTGGCCTTGCAGTGCGCGACGAACTGGGTGGACTGGATATGGCTGGGCGAGTTTTCGTCGAAGGTGTTGTCGAGGAGGTGGTTCAGCCACGGCTCCTGACCCATCGCATAGACATACGCCGCGTTGAACGCGAAGTCGTCCACCAGCGCGGCGGCCTCGCCGAACTGGCAGCCCCGCGCACGGCGCGACCGATCGATGTCGCGCGGCAGCGCGTCGGGAAACAGCGGGCCATAGACCCATGACGGCGGCGCGCCCTCGGTTTCCATCCCGACGAACAGCGTGTCCGGCTTGCCGGCGAGGCGGAAGACATGTTCGTAAAGGCGCGGGTCCAGGTTGCACGAATCGGCGATGCACAGCACCGAACGCGTGCCGAAGCGGATCATGAAGCTCTGCTTGCTCTGGATCGCCAGGTCGTTGTGTTCGCCCAGGAACGGAATGGCGGTGATGGCCCCGTTGGGCAACTTGATTTCCTGAGCATCCCGAACTTCCCGCACGTCGTCGAAGCCGAGCTTGCGCAACGCCAGTTCCAGCGACGGATCTTGCGGAAAGCCGTCGAGGTTCCTGCCGACCACCACGGTCTTGACCTTGTGGCGAAGCTGCAGCAGCGTTTCGAGCACGATGTGATCGTGATGGCTGTGCGTGATCAGCACGTAGTCGATCTGGTCCGGCAGGTCGGCGAACGTATAGCGCGGCAGCGCGGTGTCGTAGCCGTAGCTGATCACCGGATCGATCAGGATGCTCACGCCCCGGCTCTGGACCAGCAGGCACGCGTGGCCGTAGTAGCGGATGCGGATGTCGTCGCCGTCGAACGAACGATCCGGTTTCGGTGCCGGCGCCTGTTCGACGAAGAACGAGCGGAACAGCGGCTCGTCCTTCTCCTCCACGCGCATCAGATCGACGATTTTCGCGTAGCTGCCGGGCGTGTCGCGCATGCGGAACAGCGCGTCGAGTGCGCGATCGTCGAAGGCCATGTTGCTGAACAGCGTGCGCTCGTCGCTGAGCCGGGGCGTGCTGAGAATGAATGGCCGCGGCGTGTTCTCCTCGATCGCCGACAGCGCGATGCTCTGCGCATCGCGCGCATAGAGCGGGCTCGCGTACAGCAGGCTTTCGAACACCCGGAAGGACGGGTTGTGGTTCAGGTCGTAGTAGATCTCGACATAGCCTTTCAACACCTCCGGAATCTCGGGGTAGAGCGGGTCCGAAGCCATCCCCTTGGCCTGTTCCAGCAGCAGCGTGGAGAACGCCTTGTAGGCCTTCGCCAGTTCCAGCTGCAGGGTCGCGCGCCGGGTGGTCTGCTCGATCAGCGCGCGGATTTCGTCGACGCGCTTGCCGCCCAGGTCGAGGAACGGGCCGCCGCGCATCGCCGGATCCTTGCAGGCCGCCGCATGCATCATCGGCGATGCGGCATAGGACTTCATCAGCGGCAGGAACCGCTCGGCCACGTTGAGGGCGGCGGTCAACGGCGGAAGCGTGTGAAACCACGCGTACCAGCCGTTGATCAGCGGTTCGAACTGGATGTTTTGTCGCAGGTAGACCTGCGTGTTGGACGAAATGGTCAACGAAGGCTCCTTAGAATGCGCTGAGTTCGACGGTGGGCTGGCGCGCTTCGGCGTGCAGCGCGCGTTGTCCCAAGGTCAGGTTCCGGATGCGAACGCCCGGATCGGCAAGCACTTCCCCGATGACGGACGTCAGTTCGTTGGCGAGGCCTTGCACCAGGGCCTCGCTGAACCGCCCGGCGTGATAGACGACGCTGATCGCGAGGCCCTCGGCGCGCGGCTCGGCCAGGAACCAGAAGTCCGTCGCGGCTTCCGGGTCCGCGCGCTGCAGGTCGTGGTCCGGTAGCTCGGCAATGCGCACTTGCCCCGCGTAGCGATCGACGGCGCCTTGTCGCTGGTTCTGCAGCGTCAGGCCGATGTCGAAGAGCGGATTGCGTCCCGCGACGCGTTTGATGTGCAGCGCGTCGAGCAGGCGATCCAGCGGATACAGCGGGTGGGAGAACGCTTCGATGGTGGTGTCCCGCACCCGGGTCAGCAGCGTATCGAAACGATCGTCGCCGGCGACGCGGTCGCGCAGCGCCAGCACGTTCAGATAGGGGCCGACCTGCGACTCGAGTTCGGGCAGCTCGCGGCCCGCGACCGGCGTGCCGACGACGATGTCCTCCTGGCCGGAACGGCGGTAGAACAGCGCCTTGATCGCGGACAGCAGCGCGATGAACAAGGTCGCGCCGTGGCGCTTGCCGAGCGATTCCAGCGCCGTCGTCTCGGCGGCGGGCAGTTCGAATCGCCAGGATTTCCAGCTCGGCGCGGCCGGCTGCTCGAGGTCGCCCGGCAGTTCCAGCGCGCGCAGGCCGCCGCCCAGCCTGGTCAGCCAGTATTCCTTCATGCGTTCGCCTTCCGGCCCGGCGAGCAGGCGGTTCAGCCAGCCGGCGTAATCCTTGTACTGGATCGGGAGTGCGGGCAGCGGATTGTCGCGACGCTGGACAAACGCGTCATAGATCTTCGACAGGTCGTCGAGCAGCACCTCCGTGGACCAGCCGTCGCTGACGATGTGATGCATCGTGCAGATGCAGACGTGCCGGACTTCCGAGAGCCTGAGCAGCTTGACGCGGAACAGCGGACCGGTGGCGAGATCCATCGGCGCGAGCCGTTCGCTCGCATGGATCGACATGGCCTGCGCATCGCGGTCCTCGGCATCCTGCAGATCCACGACCTCGACCGCGAAGGCGGCTTCGCCGGGCGGCAGCACTTGCTGGACCGGCTGATTGCCTGCCAGCACGAAACGCGTGCGCAGGATCTCGTGACGTTCGCTCAATGCGCGGAACGCCCGCACGAGCGCATCCACGTCCAGCACGCCCTCGAACAGCAGGGACGTGGGCAGCGGCCCGCCGGCTTGCGCCGCATTGAGGCGATCCTGGACCCACAGCCGCGTCTGGGCCGGAGAGAGTTCGTAGTGCGCCTGCGCCGGCAGCGGCGTCACCGGCGCGTAATCGATCGGCTGCGTATCGGCGATGCGCTTCGCGAGGCTCGAAATGGTCGGGTGCGCGAACAGGCTGCGGATTTCCAGCTTCGCATGCAGATCGCGACGGATGCGCGCGACGACCTTCGTCGCGGACAGCGAATTGCCGCCCAGCTCGAAGAAATTGGCGGTCGTGCCGATCCGCGCCTGGCCGAGCACTTCCTGCCAGATCGCCGTCAACTGCGCTTCGAGCGCGTTGACGGGCGCAACGTGGTCCAGGTTGTCGCCGGGTTCGGGCAACCTGGCGCGATCGAGCTTGCCGTTGGGCAGATGCTCGAACGCGGGCACGACGACGAATGCGGACGGCACCATGTAATCCGGCAGCCGCTGCCGCAGGTGGCCGCGCACCGCTTCGATCAGTTCGGCTTCGGGGTGCGACGAGTGCAGCCATGCGACGAGTCGCGCGCCGTCGTCCACGCCGCGCAGCGCCACGACGGCGGTGTCGACCAGCGGGTGCGAAGTCAGCGCCGCCTCGATTTCACCGGGTTCGATGCGCAGGCCGCGCAGCTTGATCTGATGGTCGATGCGGCCGAGGAACTCGACGTTGCCGTCAGGCCGGTAGCGCGCGAGATCGCCGGTGCGGTAGAGACGTGCATGCGGGTCGGTGGAGAACGGATCGGCAATGAACTTCCCGGCGCTCAGCTCGGGCTCGCCGAGGTAGCCGCGGCCGACCGGCGTGCCGCCGATCAGCAGCTCGCCCGCCACGCCGACCGGCATGGGCTGCAGCTGCGCGTCGACGATGTAGAGGCGGGTGTTGGCGATGGGCCGGCCGATCGGCACGATGCGGTGCGGGTCGTCGCGCCGGCATTCCCATGCGGTCACGTCGACAGCGGCCTCGGTCGGGCCGTAGAGGTTGTACAGCTTGGCGTCCAGACGCGCGAAGAAGTGCTGCTGGAGGTCGAACGGCAGCGCCTCGCCGCTGCACACGACGCGGCGCAGCGACGCGCAGTGCGCGTCGAGGTCCGGATGGTCGAGAAAGGCGCGCAGCATCGACGGCACGAAATGGATCGTGGTGATCCGTTCGCGCTCGATGAGTTCGACCAGATAGTCGGTCTCGCGCTGGCCGCCGGGTCGGGCGAACACGAGGCGCGCACCGACGATGAGCGGCCAGAAGAATTCCCAGACCGAGACGTCGAAGCTGAACGGGGTTTTCTGCAGCACGGACTCGTCGGCGCCGAGCGCGTAGGCATGCTGCATCCACAGGATGCGGTTGGTGATCGCGCGATGGGTGTTGAGCGCGCCCTTGGGCCTGCCGGTCGAACCGGAGGTGTAGATCATGTAGGTGAGGTTGTCGCCGCTGAGCGCAGGCGCGGGGTTGGACGCGGGCGCGGCGTCGAGCTCGAGCGTGTCACGATCGACGACGATCACGCGGGCGTCGGTGTCGGGCAGCGCGGCAAGCAGATGCTGCTGGGTGAGGAGCCAGCGCAACTGGGCGTTGTCGATCATGAAGCGCACGCGCTCGGCCGGGTAGTCGGGATCGACGGGGACGTAAGCGCCGCCGGCCTTGAGGATCGCGAGCAGCGCGACGATCATGTCGAGCGAGCGCTCCATGGCCACGCCGACGAGAGCATCGGGAACGACACCGAGCTCGATGAGCCGGTGGGCGAGGCGGTTGGCGCGCAGGTTGAGTTCGGCGTAGGTGAGCGAGGCGCCGTCGCAGACGGCGGCGACGGCGTCGGGCGTGCGCTCGACCTGTTGTTCGAACAGCCGATGCAGCGGTTGTGCCGCGGCATCGCCGAAATCCGTCTCGGTCCGGTTCCATTCGACGGTCAGCAGATCCCGCTCCGCATCGCTCAGCAACGGCAGCCGGGCAACGGCAGCCGACGCATCGTCCGTGACAAGCATCAGCAAGGTCCGGTAGATGGCGAGGAATCGCTGCACCGTGCTCGCGTCGAACAGATCGGTGTTGTAGTCGCAATCGATCAGCAGTTCCTGCCCCGCGTCGAGCACGTTGACGTTCAGATCGAACGCGGTATAGCGGATCAGCGGGGCGACCAGGCCGACCGTCAGGCCGGGCAGTTCGGGCAGCGCCGACACGGGTTCGAGGTTGAAGACCGCCGATACCAGCGGCGCGGCGTTGAGATCGCTCTGCGCGCCGATTTCGCGGACCAGCTCGGCGAACGGATAATCCTGGTGCTCGAGCGCGTCGAGCAGGTTCTGCCGGGTGCCGGCCAGGAAGCTGGCCACGGTGGCCTGCTCGGGCAGCGTGGAGCGCAGCGGCAGCAGATGCGTGCAGTAGCCGGCGAGGCGATCGCTGCCGGCCACGGAACGGCCGGTCACCGGGATGCCGGTGACGATCTCCTGCTGGCCGGCGATGCGGTGCAGGAACATATTGAAGCCCGCGAGCAGCATCATGTAGAGCGTGCAGCCGTTCTGACGGGCGGCGGCGCGCAGCGACGCGGCCTCCGCCGCGTCCAGATGCACGGACACGCGCTCGCCGTGAAACGTCTTCACCGCGGGCCGCGGGTAGTCCAGCGGAAGATTCAGCGGTTCGGCCCGGCGCGCGCATTGCGCGAGCCAGTACGCGCGATTCGCCTTCGTTTCCGGGCTGTGGCGCTGGCCGTCGAGCTGCTTCAGGTACTCGCGGAACTGCAGCGGCGCCGCGGCCGGCGCAGCACCGGCATAAGCGCGGGCCAGATCCTCGAGCAGGATGCCGAACGTGGAGCCGTCACAGATGATGTGATGGGCCGTCATCACCAGCAGGTGACGCTCGCTGTCCAGGCGCACCAGCGCGGCGCGAAACAGCGGACCGTTCACCAGGTCGAACGGCTGGCGGCTTTCATGGTCCCGCCACGCGTCCTGGTCCGTGTCGATCAGCGGAATCTGAAGCTTCAGCGACGGATGCACGATCTGGCCCGACCCGTCCGGCGTCAACGTGGTGCGCAGCGCTTCGTGCCGATCGACGAGACCCTGGACGGCCGCGCGCATGGCGGCCTCGTCGAGCCGGCCATTCAGCTCGAGGGTGGTGTTGACGTTGTAGGCCAGCGATCCTTCGGGATCGACTTCCGACAGGATCCACAGCTGGCGTTGCGCTTCGCTCAGCGCGGCCACCGTGCCGTGCTTCGAGTGCGGCCGGATGAAACCGCCCCGGCGCAGGTCGGCGACGCTGTCCTTCACCGCCCGGATGAACCGGTCGATATCGGCATCCGTATGCGCGGTGGAGAGGAAGCAGGTGCGCCATTCCCAGATGTAGATGCCCTTTTCGAGCATGTGATAGAAGAACAGGTCGAGGTTCTCGGTGAATTCGAAGCGGAACATCGAGCCGAACCACGTCACCTTGATCGGCGCCTCGGCTTCCGCGAAGAACGCATTCAACGTCTCGGCGATTTGCGCGGTCCGTTCGTTGAGCGCGGCCTGCAGCGCCGGGCCTTCCTGTTCGATCTTCTCCAGCACGGCCAGCGCGGCCGCCATCGCGAGCGGATACTGGCAGAAGGTGCCGCCGAACGCGGTGCGGTCCGCGGCGGGGAACGAGTGGTCGCCGTAGGTCCACATGCCGCCGTCGATGGCGTCCATGAAGCGGCTGGTGCCGGCGATGACGCCCAGCGGCAGGCCGCCGCCGATGATCTTGCCGTACGTCGCGAGATCGGCCCGGATGCCGAACATGGCCTGGGAGCCGCCCGGATGGACGCGGAAGCCGGTGATCATTTCGTCGAAGATCAGCGCGACGCCGGCCTGCTCGGTGATGCGGCGCAGTTCCTTGAGGAATGCGACGGGCTGCAGGGACGGGTTGCGGCTCTGCACCGGCTCCACCATCACGGCGGCAAGGGTCGACGCCATGCCGCGAATGGCCTCGAGCGCGGCGTCGCTGCCGTACTCGAGCAGGATCATGTTCTCGACCGAGCCGAACGGCACGCCGGGGGCGATGGTTTCCGTCACGCCTTCCGCGTTCGCCGCGGCGAGCGTGCCGTCGGCATGGCCGTGATACGAATGCGTGAACATCACGATCTTGTCGCGCCCGGTCACGGCGCGCGCGAGCCGCATGGCGGTCATGACCGCCTCGGTGCCGGTGTTCGAGAACGCCACGCGATCGAGGCCGGTGACGCGGGCAAAGCGCGCGGCCACTTCGCCGACGAGGCTGGAGCGCGCGCCCAGTTCGAGCGGGCGCTGCCATTCGCGGGTGACCTGCTGCTGGATGAAGTCCGGCGTGTGGCCGAACAGATGCACGCCGAAGCCCATCGTGAAATCGATGTACTCGTTGCCGTCGATATCCCACAGCCGCGAACCGGCCGCGCGATCGCCGACGATCGGATACAGCATCTCCTTGGTCGAAAAGCGGAAGCCGACCGTGGCACGGCTGTCGGCCAGCACCGGGCGCGACGCCTGCACCGAGTCCTTCGATTTCCGGGTGCGCGTCGTGTAGCGCACGATCAGCGCTTCGAGATGCTCCTGCTGCACGGCGGACAAGCCGCGCGCCCGCTGTTCGACCGGGCTGCCCCACGGCATCATCGGCTTGGGCGGCCGATCGTCCGCCGCGGCCGCAGCTGCAGGCGCGGGCTTCGCTGCTGGCGCGGCGGCCAGGGCCGCGGTCGCGGCCGTGGGTGCGACGCTCGCCGTGCTCGCGACGGCTTGCGCGGCGACCGTCGTCGGCCGGACGCCGGCCTGGCCGGTCAGCGACGTGCGCAGCAGTTCCATCTGCTGGCTCATCACGCGGGACAGCAGCTGATTCTGCTCCCGCAACACGCGCTCGACCGTGGAGCCGCCTTCGGCCGCCACCCATTCCGCCGGGGCGGCGGCGAGCGGCGCAAGCACCTCCGCGGACTGCGCGACCGCGACCGCGACCGCCGCCGTGGACGGCCCTGCGACGGACTCGGACTCGGCCTCGGACGGTGCGGCGGCCGCCGGCAGATTGTCCGCGACATACTCGGCGAGCGCCTGCACCGTCGCCAGGTCTTCGAAGAAGCGGCGCATGGCCAGCTTCACGCCGTACTGCTTCTCGATGTGCCGGATGGCCTCGATCAGCACGATCGAGTCGGCACCCATCTCCAGGAACGGCAGGTCGATGTTGATGGTGGCGGGATCGGCCTGGATCAATTCGCCGATCTTGCCGCGAAGCCATTCGAGAACCTCGCCGCTACGGTTGTGCGTCGGCGTTGCGGCGATGGGTGATGCGCTTGTCTGAGTCATGGACGTGTCCGCTTTCTGGAACCAGGTACGGCTGCGTTGGAAGGGATAGGACGGCAATGCGACGCGCGTGGGCGCGGGTGTTTCGGTCGAGGCCCAATCGACATCGACGCCGCGGGCATACAGGCTCGACAGCGTTTCGACCAGCGCTTGCTGCTCGGCTTGCGGCCGCTGCAGGCCGAGGAACTGGATCCCGGCGTCCGGTGCACAGCACGCGCGGGCCAGGTTGACGAGCACCGGCTTGGGGCCGATTTCGACCAGCACGTTGAAACCGGCTTCGGCGAGGCGCTCGACGCTGCTCGCGAACTGCACCGGCTCCCGGCAGTGACGGCGCCAGTACGCGTCGGTCGGCGCCTCGTCCATCACGGCGCCCGTGAGATTCGAATAGAACGGGATCGCCGGGCGCGCGACGCGCACGGCTTTCGCGACGGCCTGGAAGCTGTCCAGCATCGGCTCGACCAGCGGCGAGTGGAATGCGTGCGACGTATTGAGCAGCACGGACCGGATGTCCTGCGCGGCGAACGCGTCGACCAGCATCGCGATGCGCTCGCGCCTGCCGGAGATCACGATGCTCGCCGGACCGTTGACGGCCGCCACCGCGACGTCGTGCGGACAGGCTTCGATCGCGCGCTCGACCGTCGCGAGGTCGGTGAAAATGGCCGCCATCTCGCCGTCGCGGGGCAACGCCTGCATCAGCCGGCCGCGTTCGGCGATCAGCCGCAGGCCGTCTTCCGGCGAGAAGACGCCGGCCGCGCAAGCCGCCGCGTACTCGCCGACGCTGTGGCCCATCACGGCGTCGGGCACCACGCCGAACGACGCCAGCAACGTGGTGAGCGCGAACTGCAGCGAGAACAGGGCCGGCTGGCTGTAGCCGGTCTGGTGGATCTCTTCGCCCTGGGCCGACAGCACCTCGAGCAACGGTTTGTCGAGCAGCGGATCGGCCACCGCGCGGCAGCGGTCGATGGCGTCGCGGAACACCGGATACGCGTCGTACAGACGGCGGCCCATGCCGGCGTATTGCGAGCCCTGGCCGGTGAACAGGAATGCCATCTTCACGCGGGGGGCGGGCTGCGCCGCGCCGGCGGGTTCCTTCGCCTGGAACGCGCGCAGCTTGTCGATGGCGTCCTCGAGCGACGTCACCGGCAGCGCCAGCCGATGCGCGAAATGCGAGCGGCCGGTCGCCGCCGAAAACGCCACGGCCGCGATATCGAGACCGGGTTCGGCTTCGAACCGCCGCTGATAGCGCCCGGCAAGCGCTCGCAATGCCGCCGGCGTCTTGGCCGACAGCACCAGCGGATGCACCTTGTGTTTCGACGGCGTCGCCGGCCGCGCCGGCGCGGGCGCTTCTTCCAGCACCAGGTGGGCATTGGTGCCGCTCGCGCCGAACGCGCTGACGCCGGCTCGCCGCGGCCGCTCGCCGCGCGGCCACGCGCTCGCCTCGGCGCAGATCTCGATCGGCAGCGCGTCCCACTGCACCAGCGGGCTCGGGTGGCGGAAATGCAGGTGGGCGGGAAGGCGGTCGTGGTTCAGCGACAGCACGACCTTGATGACCCCCGCGATGCCGGCAGCGGATTCCGTGTGGCCGATGTTGGTTTTCACCGAGCCGACGCGCAGCCGCCGGCCCCCGTCGCGGCCTTCGCCGAACACCGTCGCCAGCGCCTGCACCTCGACGGGATCGCCCAGCGGGGTGCCGGTGCCGTGCGCTTCCACGTAATCGATGGATGCGGCGGGAAGCCCGCCCAGCGCCTGGCGGATGACGGCTTCCTGCGCGCGTCCGTTCGGCGCGGTAAAACCGCTCGACGCGCCGTCGTGGTTGACGGCCGAGCCACGCAGCACGGCCAGCACGCGATCGCCCGCGGCGAGCGCATCGGACAGGCGCTTGAGCACCAGCGCGCCGCAGCCTTCGCTGCGCACGAAGCCGTCCGCCGCCGCGTCGAAGGTCTTGCAGCGGCCGTCCGGCGCCAGCGCCCGCGTGCGCGAGACGGCGATGGAGTTGTCCGGCGACAGGATCAGATTGACGCCGCCCGCAATCGCGAGATCGCACTCGCCGCTGCGGAGATTCTGGCTGGCGGTATGGATCGCGGTGAGCGACGACGAGCAGGCGGTGTCGATCGCCATGCTCGGCCCCTGCACGCCCAGCCCATAGGAGATGCGGCCGGCCGCCGTGTTGAGCGGATTGCCGGTGAAGAAATAGCCGTCGATGCCGCTGCCGCCGCCGTTGCGAAGCTGCAGGTTCGCGTAATCGTTGGTGGTGATGCCGACGAAGACGCCGGTCCGGCTGCCCTTGAGACTGTCGACGGGAATGCCGGCATGCTCCAGCGCTTCGTGACTGACTTCGAGCAACAGGCGCTGCTGCGGGTCCATCGCGGCCGCTTCGCGCGGCGTGATACGGAAGAAGGCCGGATCGAACTGATCGACGTCGTCGAGAAAGCCGCCGAAGCGGCAAACCATCCGCCCCGGCGCTTCCGGATCGGGATCGTAGTACGCGTCGACATCCCAGCGCTCGCGCGGCACTTCGGAGATCGCATCCACCCCGTCGTTCAGCAACTGCCAATAGGCGTCGAGATCGTGCGCGGCGCCCGGAAACCGGCAGCTCATGCCGACGATCGCGATCGGTTCCGGCGTGCCGGCCTCGCGCGCCTCGATGGCCGGCGCGACCGCCCGCGGCTGTGCCGGCACGGCCTGCGTCGGCGCCGCGTGCGCGTCAGGCGCGGTGCCGGACGACTGCTCCGCCAGGAAATCCGCGAGGGCGTTTACCGTCGGATGATCGAACAACAGCGCGACCGACAACGGGATGCCCAGCGCTTTTTCGAGGTGCGTGCGCACGTCCAGCGCCATCAGCGAATCCATGCCCATCTCGAAGAAGCCGAGGTCGCGATCCAGCGTCCCCGCTGCGTAGCCGAGCACCTGGGCAACCGCGCGATCGATGCTGTCCGCCAGCAGGCGCTTTCGCTCGCGCGGCGATGCGTCGCTCAACGCCGGCATCGCCGGCGCGCGTGGCGGGCTTCCGCCCACTCGCACGCGATCGAGGAACGGCTTGGGTCCGCGTGCCTCGTAGGAGCCCTGGAACAGCGCCAGGTCGATATCGACGACCGCCACCTGGGGCACGGCGGGGAGGTGATCCAGCACGTCGAGCGCGCGATCCGCCGCCAGCGAGCGGATGCCGACACGCCGCAGCAGTGCTTCCGCGTCGGGGAACGTCATGCCGCCTTGCGCCCAGGGCCCCCAGTTCACGCTCAGGGCCGGCAGGCCCCGGCTGCGGCGATGATGCGCGAGCGCGTCGAGGAATCGATTCGCGGCACTGTAGTGCGCCTGCTCGCGCGAACCCCACGCGGACGCGATCGACGAAAACAGGATGAAGAAATCGAGCGGGAAGTGCTCGCTTTGCTGATGGAGCAGCCACGCGCCGGCGACCTTGGGTTGCAGGACCGCGTCGAGCTCCTCGCGCCCGACCTGCATGATCGGCTTGTAGCCGACGATGCCGGCCGCATGCACGATGCCCCGCAGCGGCACGCCGTCGCGCCGGAGCGCAGCAAAAAAATCGGTGACCGCCACCGGGTCGGCGATATCGACGCGCTCGCAGCGCAGCGACACGTTCCGCTCACGCAGCTCGGCGATCGCCCGCTGGCTCTCGTCGCTCGCGGCCCCTTGCCGGCCGACCAGGATCAGCGTGCCCGCACCGCGCGCCGCCAGCCACCGGGCGGTGTGCAGCCCGAGCGCGCCGAACCCGCCGGTGATCAGGTAGGCCGCGTCCGGGTCGACCCGCAGCGCGGCCGTTTCGGCTTGCGCGAGCGGGCTCAGGCGCGCGACATGGCGCGCGCCGTGCCGCAGCGCCACCTGTTCTTCGCGGCTCTCGCCGAGCATCTCCTGAAGCAGCGCCTGCGTCTCGTCCTCCGGCGCGGCCGGATCGAGATCGATCGCGGTTTCGAACCATTCCGGATGCTCGATCATCGCCCCGCGTGCCAGGCCCGACAGCGCAGCCTGTGCGAACCCCGATACGAGCGGCGCTTCGCCGGCTTCTACCGCGTCGCGCGTGACGACCCGGATCCTGGGCCGGGTCGAAGGCGTCCACTCGCGCTCGCTGCCGACCAGCGCGTGCACGAGATGCAGCAGGGCAGTGGACATGCGCGTCTCGCCGACGACTTCGTCCAGCGCCCATAGAAAGACGATGCGCTGGCCGGGGGCGGCAGTCTCGTTCAGCAAGCGGACGAAATCGTCCGGCCGCTCGGGCGCGATCTGCCGGCCCGCTTCCGCGCCGACGCCAAAATCAAGGCCGGGGCGCACCAGCGAGCAGGATGCGCCGCGCTCGCGCAGCAGCGCCGCGAGCCGTTCGCCGACACCGCTCTCGTCCGCGAAGATCAGCCACGGCGACGCGTCGGCGGCGAACCGGGCCGCCGGCAACGCGGCTTGCGGCTCCCACACCACGTGATAGAGCGGGGGGGCGGTCGGGGCGGCGGTTTCGGCGGGGGCGAACGCAGTCCTGAGCAGGTCCGGAAAGGCGTTCAGCACGTCCTCCGAGTACTTGCCGGACGACTTGAGGTGCCGCAACGCTGCGTCGATGCTGCCGGCATCCATGCCGACGATCGGCGACGGGATCTTCTCCAGGCTGAAGCGCTGCCGCTCGAACGGGTAGTTCGGCAGGGTCGTGGCGGGCTGGGCGGGCGCCGGGAACAGCGCGCTCCAGTCGAACTGCCAGCCCTGCACGTACAGCACCGCGAGTGCGCGCTCCAGTGCATCGCCGGCGCATGGCGGCGGCAGCCAGCCGTCGGCGAGCCCCTCCGGCGTGTGCGGCGCGTCGGCTTGCTCCGACGCCCCGGCAAGCTGCAGCCAGTACTGCGGATGCGTCACCTCGTCGGTCACTTCGGCACCGAGACAGCCGGAGATCAGGCGGACCGACGGCCGTGCGAGCGGCGTGTCCTGAAGCGCGGCGCGCAACGCTTCGGCATCCGACCGGGCGGCCACGAGGCGCAGCGCGTCGGCAACGCTCACGACGCCCGCCACGCAGGCCGCGACATATTCGCCGACGCCGTGGCCCGACACGACGGACGGGTGGATGCCCCAGCCCTTCCACAGTTCCGCCCACGCGAACTGGATCGCGAAGTGGCCCGCGTCGGTATCGAGGGCTTCCAGCGGCACCGAGCAGCGCGCGAACGCGTCGCGGAACAGCGGTTCCGACGCGTGAAGCTCGCGCGCGACGCCGGTGTCCGGCGCGCCGAACCTGAAGCCCATGCGCAACGCCTTGCCCGTGCGCGCCGCTGCCGCCGACGCTTCCTTCACGCCCGACACATAGGCCGCGCGAAACGGATAGTGACTCCGTCCGGTGGCCGCGGCGCGGCAGATGGCGGCCAGCTCCCGCGGCGTCGCGCCGTCAATTGCGCGCTCGTAGCGTTGCGCGAGCGCCGCCAGCGCCGCTTCGGATTTGGCCGACAGCAGCAGCAGCCCGCGCTGCGCGGCATGCGCCGGCGCGACGGGCGGTTCCTCGACGATCGCGTGGGCATTGGTGCCGCTGAATCCGAACGCGCTCACCCCGGCGATTCGCCTGCGTTCCCCGCGCCGCCACGCGACCGGATCGGCCGCGACGCGGATCGGGATGTCCTGCCACGGCGTATGTGGATTGGGCTGCGTGAAATGCAGGTGCGCCGGAATCCGGTCATGCTCGAACGACAGCAGGACCTTGATCAGGCCGGCGATGCCGGAGGCCGATTCCAGATGCCCGATATTGGTCTTGACCGAACCGATCACGAGCGGCTCGGTCGCTGCGCGCCCGGGGCCGTAGACGCCGGCCAGCGCTTCGACCTCGATCGGGTCGCCGAGCGACGTCCCGGTACCGTGGGCCTCGACGTAGGAGACGTCGCCGGGCGCGAGGCCGGCCTGGTTCAGTGCGCGGCGGATCACCCGTTCCTGCGAATCGCGGCTCGGAACGGTCAGCCCGCCGCCCGCACCGCCCTGGTCGACCGCCGTGCCGCGCACGATGCCGAGCACCCGGTCGCCGTCGGCGAGCGCGTCGGCGAGACGCTTGAGCACCACCATGCCGCACCCTTCGCCGCGCACATAGCCGTCCGCCGCCGCGTCGAAGGTCTTGCAGCGTCCGTCCGGCGACAGCATCCGCGCTTGCGAGAAACTGACCATCACCTCGGGCGACAGCATCAGGTTGACGCCGCCCGCGAGCGCCATGTTGCTCTCGCGCGAGCGCAGGCTTTCGCAGGCCAGGTGCAGGCAGACCAGCGACGACGAGCAGGCGGTATCGATCGCCATGCTCGGGCCGGTGAGGCCCAGCACGAACGACAGCCGGCCCGCGGCCATGTTCAGCGCGCTGCCCGTGCCGGCGTAGCTGCTCGACGGCATCGACGCATTGGACACCTGGATCGCATGATCGAAGCAGGTAATGCCGACGTACACGCCGGTGGCGGACTGCCGGAAGCGCTCGGGCGCGAGATGGGCGTTCTCGAGCGCCTCCCAGGCCACTTCGAGCAGGAGCCGTTGCTGCGGATCGAGGTAGGTCGCTTCGCGCGGCGCGATCCCGAAGAACGCCGCGTCGAATTGATCCACACGTTCGAGAAAGGCGCCGTGGCGGGTTGCCATCTTGCCGGGCGTGGCCGGATCGGGGTCGTAATAGCGATCGATGTCCCAGCGTTCGCCCGGCACTTCGGTGACGGCATCGCGCGCGTCATCGAGCAATTGCCAGAACGCGTCCGGCGTATCGCTGCGGCCGGGGAAGCGGCAAGCCATGCCGATGACCGCGATCGGCTCGTTGCGGTCCGAACGCAGCGCCGCGATTTCCGCGCGCCGCAGGCGCAGTTCGTCGAGCGCGGCTTTCAGTGCATGCGTGGCCTTGGCGTTCATTGGGCGCCGATCTCCTGGGCAATCAGTTCGGAAAGGTCGTCTTCGTCAAGGTCTTCGGATGCTTCGTCGACGACAGGAGCAGGAAGCGAAGGCGACAGTTCGTTGAGCACGTATTGGGCGAGCGTTTGCAGGTTCGGATAGGAAAAGAACAGCGTCGCGCGAAACGGCCTGCCGAACACCTTGGTGAGGCGGTCGGTCAGTTCGAGCGCGATCAGCGAATCCAGGCCGAGATCGAGCAGCGATTGCTCGGGCGCAATGGCGTCGGCGCTGGAGAGCCGCAGCGTCTCGGCCAGCATCTTCGCGAGCGTGTCGGTGATGAGCTCGATCCGCTCGCGCGGCGCGCACGCATGCAGCTGGCGCAGCAATGCCGTCTCCTGCTGTGCAGGCTGCGCAGCCGGTTGCGCGAGTTCGGAAAACAGCGCCGACCCGGCGGCCGGCGCATCGACCCGGAACAGGGTCGGCCAGTCGATGCGCGCCACCCCGGACTGGGCGACGCCCGACGCCATCAGCCGTTCCAGCGTCGCGATGGCCAGTTCGGGCGGCAGCGTGCCGACGCCGAGCGCAGCCAGTTGCTCGTGCGCGCGCCGTCCGTAGTCGGTGGCGGCATGGCCGATGTCCGCCCACGGCCCCCAATTGACGCTGAGCCCCGGTTTCCCCTGCGCGCGCCGATGCTGCGCGAGGGCGTCGAGGAAGCTGTTCGCCGCCGCGTAGTTGCCCTGGCCCGGCATGGTGATCAGCGCGGCCATCGACGAGAACAGGACGAAATGGTCGAGCGGCAGATCGGCCGTCAGTTCGTGCAGATACCAGGCGCCATCGGCCTTGCCGCTTCCGGCGCGATGGAAGAAATCGTCGTCCTGGCGCGTCAGCAGCGCATCGTCGAGTGCGCCCGCGAGGTGAAAGACCCCCTTGAGCGGCGGCATCGAATCCGCGATTTCACCGAGCGCTTGCGCGACGTCCTCGCGACGCGACAGGTCGGCGCGAACGAACCGCGCGTCGAGCGTCCGCAGGATTTTCTCGGCTGCCGGGGAGGGCGCGCCGCGCCCGAGCAGTACGACTTTGCCGGCGCCGTTGGCGGCGAGCCAGGACGCGAGCCGCAGGCCGAGCCCGCCGAGCCCGCCGGTCACCAGATAGGTCGCGTCATGGTGGAACCTGATCGGACGGTGGCTGACGAATTCGCGATCGTCGCGGGCGATACGCGCGACGTAGCGCTGTCCGCGGCGAAACGCGATCATGTCTTCACGGCCGCCAGCCTGTACCGCTTGCACGATGTGCGCCGCCGACGGCTGCGCGGGGTCGAGGTCGACCAGCCCGCCCCACATCGCCGCATGCTCGACGGCGATCGCGCGGCCCAATCCCCACAGGGGCGCCTGCGCGACGGCGGTCGATTCGCCGTCCAGCACATTCATCGCACCCGACGTCACCAGCCACAGACGCGTCTGCCGGGCTGCCGGTGCGCGAGACGCCAGCGTCCTGACCAGTTGCAGCACGCTCGCGCTGGCACGTCGTCGCGCCGCGATGTCGGCGGGCGCGAGATCGAGACTCCACAGGTGAACGATGCCCTTCAGCGGCCGGTCGAGCGCGGACGGTTCCGGCGTCGCGTCGGCGAAGCGCAGCGTGCACGTATCGCCGGCGCTTTCCAGCAGGCCGGACAGTTGCGCGCCGACGCCGCCACGGTCCGCGAGAATCAGCCACTCGCCGTGCGCCGAACCGCCGGTTGCCGCGTCGACGCTCGACGGTCTCCACACGCGCCGATAAAGCAGCGCGGACAAGTCGTGCCGCTCGACGGTTCGCCCGGCGCGCACATGCTGCAACCGCAGCGCATCGATCTCGATCAGCAGTCGCCCGGCGAGGTCATGGACGCGGATATCGCCCTCCAGCGCGCCGTGCCCGCTCGGCTTGCGCAGCGTGGCGTGACTCCACGCATCTGCCGACGACGGCGGCTGATGAACGCGTACCGCGCCGATCGAACTGGGCAGGTACAGGTCGCCCGCCTCCAGCGCGTCCGGATCGATCGCGGCGGCGAGCACGCGGCTGCACGCGTCGAGAAAAGCGGGGTGCACCTGGTATTGCGACGATGCCAGCGCGTCCGCCGGCAGGCTGATTTTCCCCAGCGCCTCGCCGGCCGTGCGCCAGATCTGCTGGATGGCGTTGAACACGCCGTCGATCTGCACGCCGTGCTGCCGGATTTCGCCATTGAAGTCGGCGCCCGAAGTCGTTTCGGTGCAGCGGGCCTGCACCGCGGCGGCATCGAATCTCGTCGGCGCGGCGGCTCGCCTGGGGGCGCACATCTCCCGGAGCCGACGCAACTGCGGAAGATTGCCGAGGATCAGCTCGACCGGCGGACCGAAATCGAGCAGGCAGGCCACTTCATCCACGCCGATCGACTCGAGATCCCGCACGAGTTCGACGCAGGTTTCCGGCGTGCCGATGAGGCCGCGCGATTGCGCGAAGCGTTCATAGAGAAACTCGACGAACTCGTCCAGTTCGCGCGCGCCCATCGCGCGCACGTCCACCGACTGGCCGCGGCTCTGCGCCAGCCCGTTCAACAGCCCGATATTGCTGCGGATGTAGTTGCAGAACGGCGCACGCGCCTGCTCGCGCACCCGCACCGCATCGTCGCCGACGAACGTGTGCAGCATCACGGACACGGTGCCGGCCGCCGCATCGAAGCCATGCTTTGCGCGCGCGTCGCGGTAGAGGGCGATCTTGTGCGCGAGCTGGTCCCGATCCTGGTCGAGCACGTGGGTCAGCAGGTTGGCGCCGGCTTCACCGGCGCGCACGAAGGTCTGCGGATTGCTCGCGGCAGTCACCCAGACCGGCAGTTCCGGCTGCACCGGCGTCGGATAGATGCGCAACTGCACCGGCTTGCCGACACCATTGCGCGCATCCAGCGTACCGCCGCGCCACAGATGCTGGACGGCGCGCATCGTGGTCAGCATGTCGTCCTGCCGGCTCGCATATTTGTCCGGCGCGAACACGAAGTCGTCCGGATTCCATCCGGACGCGAACGACACGCCCACGCGGCCGTTCGACAGGTTGTCCACCATCGACCATTCTTCCGCGATCCGGATCGGGTTGTGCAGCGCTGCGACCACGCTGCCCGCGACCAGCTTCACGCGTTGGGTGGCAGCGGCAAGCGCGGCGTGCAGGACAGCGGGATTCGGGTACAGCGAACCGAATTCGGTGAAATGGCGCTCCGGCACCCAGACGCTGGAAAACCCGTTCGCATCGGCGAAACGCGCGCTTTCCATCACGAGCTGGTACTTGTTGCCGGACAGCGCCTCTTCACTGCTGGCGAAGAACATCAGGCCGAATTTCATGCGTGGCTCCGATCCGATTCGTGAATTTCGGCACTCGCGCACATCTGCCATGTCGCGGCGGCGCTGGTGTCGTCGATCCGGTGATAGACGGCAAACGAAAACGGTCCCCAGGACTGGCGGCTCAGCACGGTCTGCACGGTGCGCGATTCATGCGGATGCAGCGGCAACGGCGCATGCAGTGCGAGGTCCTTCAACGTGGTATGGCCGGCGGCGCCGATTTCCGACGTTGCCGCCAGCGCCATTTCCACGTAGGCGGAATAGGGCAGCACGGGCGATCCCTTGACGCGATGACCGCTGAGAAAGGTGGCTGCCGGAGCGTCAAGACGCGACTGCCAGATCCACGTGGCCGGCGAATGCGCGTGCGGCTCCATGAGGCGCCCGAGCAACGGATGCCGAGGCGCGCGTGGACTGATCCAGAAGCCGCGACGCTCGAACGGGTAGGTCGGCAGGGCGAGCCGGCGGCGCGGTGCGTCCTGCTCCACGGCATCCCAGTTGATGGACGCGCCGCGTACGTAGAGCTCGGCGAGCGTGTGCAGGATCGTGTCCCACGCGGCCGTGTGCGCGCCGATTTCGATCACGATGCCGGGGTTTCCCGCCGCACCGCCGTCCGGCGCCTGCGGCACGCCCGCCAGCGAGGCTGCGGCGCGATGCCCGTCGCCCGTGCTGCTGACGGCGCCCGGCGTAATGCCGAAGGACATCCACAGTTGCGCCAGCGCGCACTGGAATGCCGTGAACCCGGCTTCGGCGCAGGCCTCGGATTGCCGCTGCAGCAGCGCGCCGAAGGCGGGGCTGGCCGAACGCAATTGCCGAACCGCGTCGGCGCTGCCGCCGTCGTCGGCGCAAAAGTGGAAGGTCACCGCAGGCGGTGTTTCGGCGGGCTCGCCGGCCGAAACGGCGTCCAGTTGCGAACGCAACGTATCGAGACTCGATGCGACGATCGCCGCTCGCCGCGTGAAGTGAGTGCGCCCGGTATTTGCCGTGAACGCGACATCCCGCACACGGACCTCGGGATGGGCGTCGAGATACGCCGCATAGGACGCCGCCAGCGCTTGCAACGCTTCGGGCGTGCGCGCGGAGAGCGTCACGACGCGCGCCGCGGGCGCCGCCGAGTCGGCTTCGATCTCCGCGGGCCGTGGGGCTTCCGACAGGATCATGTGCGCATTGGTGCCGCCGAAGCCGAATGAACTCACGCCGGCCATGCGCGGCCCGTGTTCCCGATGCCACGGCGTGACCTGCTGCGGAATACGGAAGGGCGTGCCGTCGAGCGCGATTTGAGGATTGATCGACCGGAAATGGAGGTTCGGCGGAATGGCACGATGGTGTAGCGCAAGGGCGGTCTTGATCAGGCTGGCGATGCCTGCCGCCGACTCCAGATGGCCGATGTTGGTCTTGACCGAACCGATCCAGCAGTGATCGTCCGGCCGACGAGATTCGCCCAGGACCGCCGTCAGCGAGTTCAACTCGATCGGGTCTCCGAGCGGCGTTCCCGTACCGTGCGCTTCGACGAAGCCGATGTCCTGCGCGCGTACGCCGGCATCGTGCAGCGCACTGCGAATCACGGCCTGCTGGGCCGGGCCATTGGGCGCGGTCAGGCCATTGCTGCGCCCGTCCTGATTCACCGCCGAGCCGCGGATCACGGCGAACACGGTGTCGCCGTTCTCGCGCGCATCGTCGAGACGCTTGAGCAGCACCATGCCCACGCCTTCGCCGCGCACGTAACCGTTGGCTGCCGCATCGAACGCCTTGCATCGGCCGTCCGGCGAAAGCATGCCCGATTGCGTGAAGGAGGCGCTCAATTGCGGCGCCAGAATCAGGTTGACGCCGCCGGCAAGCGCCGCATCGGACTCGCCGCGCTGCAGCGCGCGGCACGCCTGATGAACCGCGACGAGCGACGACGAACACGCGGTATCGACCGCCCAGCTCGGGCCGCGCAAATCGAGCGTGTAGGAAATGCGGTTGGCGGCGACGCTGAGCGCATTGCCGGTCGCGACATAAGGGCCGACATCCGCGACTTCTTCCTGCGCCAGACGGATGTAGTCCGAATTGCTGATGCCCACGATGACCGCGGTGCGTCCGCCGACGAGACTCCGGGGCGCGATCCCCGCATGCTCGAGCGTCTCCCACGCAACCTCGAGAAGCAGACGCTGTTGCGGATCCATCGATTCGGCTTCGCGAGCGCTGATGCCGAAGAACGCCGCATCGAACAGGTCGACCTGCTCCAGCAGCCCGGTGGGCGGAAGGTCGCCGGCGCGCTGCTGCGACGCGCCGACCGCGTCGCGGCCCTGCAGCAGCAGCTGCCAGAATGCGTCGGGGTGACTGGCGCCGGGGAAACGGCATCCCATGCCGACGATGGCGATATCCGCGCGTGCTCCGGCTGAACCGGGCGCCTGGCCCGGCATGGCATTCCCGGTGCCGCTCAAATGGCGCGCCAGCAGGGCAATACTCGGAAAATCGTAGACGACGGTAGGGGAAACCGGCCGCCCGAGCCAGTCCTGCAACTCGCCCGAGAGCATGATGGCGTCCTTCGAATCGAGCCCATAGATGCTGAACGGCGCGTCGGGGTCGATATTGCCGGAATCGATTCCCGACAGACGCGAGACACGCTCGACGCACCATTGCACCAGCGCTTGCGTGTCGCGTGCCGCTGCCGCGGAGGGCGCGACCTCCGCGGAAAACGAACGCCGCCACTCGCCCGCAATCGCGAGCCCCTGTCCGTCGAGGAATGCCTGTCTGATTCGGCTCCGCTGGATTTTTCCGCTGGACGTGCGCAGGATCGTGGCGGGCTTCAACAGGATCGCCGCATACAGATCGACGTCATGCTCTTCGGCGAGCTTGCGCCGGATCTCCGCGGCGACGGTTTCGGCGTTCAGCGTGTTGAGCGCTTCCCGGCGCACTTCGCATGCGATGACGACCCGCTCCACGTCATCGACGTTGATCGAGAAAGCCGCCGACGCGTTGGGCGCCAGCGCGGGGTGGCTTCCTTCGGCGGATTGCTCGAGATCCTGCGGGTAGTGATTGCGGCCGGCGACGATGATGAGGTCTTTCAAACGGCCGGTGACGAACAGGTTATCGCCATCGACGAAGCCGAGATCGCCGGTGCGCAGGTAACGCGCGTCATCGCCATCCAGCTTCGCGCGAAAGGTGTGCTCCGTTTCGTCGACGCGGTTCCAGTAGCCGACGCCGACGCTCGGGCCCGTCAACCAGATTTCGCCGATCCGGTCGGGCGGGCAGCGCTCACCGGTATCCGGATTCACGATCTGCAGGCGGTGCTCCGCCCAGGTCCGACCGCATGAGACCAGCGCGTGGCGCTTGCCGCGCTCGCTTCTCGTCGCCACGCCTTGTGCGAGGCCGTCGGCGTCGTAGTCGGCCACGAGCGGCAGCGAGCGTGCCGGCTGACCGGAGATGAACAAGGTCGCCTCGGCCATGCCGTAGACCGGGCGCATGGTTTGCGCGTGGAAGCCGCACGCGGCGAATGCGCGTGAAAAACGTGCCACCGACTCCGCGCGCACCGGTTCCGCGCCGTTGAATGCAACCCGCCAGCTGCTCAGATCCAGCTGCGCGCGGGCTTCATCGGATATCTTGCGCGCGCACAGGTCATACGCGAAATCCGGCGCGGCGCAATGCGTGCCGCGATACTTCGTGATTGCCTGCAGCCAGCGGAGGGGTTTCTGCACGAACGCCGCGGGCGCCATCAGCACCGACAGCACCCCGAGATAGATCGGCAGCAGCACCTTCCCGAAGAAACCCATGTCGTGAAACACCGGGAGCCAGCTGACGAACACCGCCGACGCATCGGCATCGCTCGCCTCGGCGATGACCGCCATATTGCTCAGGATGTTCGCGTGGCTGATCATCACGCCTTTTGGCGTACCGGTGGAGCCTGACGTGTATTGCAGCAGCGCCAGCGTCTGCGGCGTGATGTCCGGTGCGCGCCATTGCTCGGCCGGTGCGTCGAAGCCCTGGTCCGTCGCCAGGATCTTCAGTTCCAGCGTGTCGGAATAGCCGTCCGCGTGATGCACGATGCCGTCGAGCGTGGCTGCGTCGGTCAGCGCGACGACCGGCCCGGCGTCGGCGACGATGGCCTTGAGACGATCCGCCGGACGATGCCTGCGCGGAGGATAGGCAGGCACGCCGATCAGGCCGGCGTACAGGCATCCCACCCATGCGCAGATGAATTCCAGTCCGGGCGGATAGACCAGAAGGACGCGATCGCCCGGTTGCGCCATGCTTTGCAGCCTGGCGGCGATGCCGCGAGCCCGCTTGTCCAGGTCGCCGAACGTGAGTCGAGTCAGTTCCGATTCGCCGTTCTCGAGAAAAATGAATGCCGTCTTCTCCGGTTCGACCTTGCCGCGAAATATCAATATTTCTGTAACAGTCCTGAATTTTGTATCGGGAAGCATACTCAACCTTCGTTGTCTGCCAAACGTTGAATTCCTCAGGACCAGTTGCGGCGATCCCGCCAAGCTTGCTTGCTGAATTGGATGGTATTGAAATTAGAGCATCGCTCTAATCCGCCGTCTGCCCCGTAATCCATGGACATGGCGTTTCGCGCACTTGATCAATCCGGATTTTTATTGATTCGTACGCTCGCGCCGGCTAACGGTCGGCCATTTCTTCGCTGTCGGGGGAGTACGGGTCCAGCAGCGACACGACGACCTTGCGCTCGCCCTCGAACGGGTTGCGGCCATGCGCGAAGCGCATGTTGTCGACCAGCAGGACGTCGCCTCGTTGCCATGGAAACGTGATGGCGCATTCGCGGAATGCGTTGCGGATCTGCTCGATGTCGGCGAGATCGAATGGACTCCCGTCGCCATAGAAAGCGTTGCGCGGAATTCGGTCATTGCCGAACAGGCTGACGATCGAACTGGCGAGCGATGCTTCCAGGTTCGAGATATGGAACAGATGTGCCTGATTGAAGAACACCCTGTCGCGGGTTACCGGATGGTAAGCCACACCCTGGTTGATCTGTGCGGTGCGTAACGTGTCGTCGTCGAGCCATTCGAGCTCGATGCCGTTGTCTGCGCAGAAGGCCGCAACCTGGCCGCGGTCGGAGGTCTGAAAGACGGTTTCCCACGGAATGTCGACGTGCCGCCGGTAGTGCCTGACATAGCGGACCTGTTTCGCCTCGAAGTTCTGCAGGATGCGCGGTCCGATCCTGCGGCTCACCTCGCGCATGTCGGCAATCGGCGTTTCGCCGCCGGTCGTGGCCGGAGTGAGGCAACAGAATGCCACGCTCAGCGGCCAGCTTCGTTGATACGCGTTTTCGCAATGAAGTGCGATCGTCTCGCTCGGCGGATACTCGGTTGCGGTGAATATGCCGTTGCCGATCGAGGTGCGCGGAGTGGAACGATAGACGTAGTCGGACTTATGGGTCGAAATCGCGTTGGCAAACGCTTCGAAGTCGCCCACGGACGAAACGTCGAAGCCGCGAAACAGCAGCGCGCCATGTTCGAGAAGCCGGGATTCCAGCTCCGCTCGGTTGTCGTTCACCGCCAGCACGATATCGCGCCCATTCGACGCAGGCTCCAGCAGCCACGGAGAGCTCCCGTCGGCAAGCAGCTTGCGTTCCGTCATGCCCAGCATGGTCGATAGTCCCTTTTCTGAACGTGGATCACGGTGAAACCCGCACCGGTCGGTCTGCGTGGTCGCGCCGCGGTGTGGTCATGCACGGCACGCCGTTTCCACGGCATGCTCGAAGCGATTGAGAATCTCGTGGATATCCGCTTCCGAAACGATCAGCGGCGGCAGGAACCGGAGTACCGCGCCGTTGCGGCCGCCGGTTTCGATGACGAGTCCATTTCGCAGGCAGTTCTGCTTGATGGCTTTTGCCAGTTCTGCATGGGTCGGGCCGGTTTGGCCATGTGGGCCGGGCATGACGACTTCAACGCCGATCATCAGGCCGCGGCCGCGTATCTGGCCCAGGCAGGGGAAGCGTTCGGCAACCCCCTCGAGGCCGGCAACCAGCAGTTTTCCGACTCTGTCCGCGTGCGCCGGCAGACCGTCTCGTTCGACGATGCGCATGGTCGACAAGCCGGCCACCATCGCAATCTGGTTGCCTCGAAAGGTGCCGGCGTGCGCGCCGGGCGGCCAGGTGTCGAGGCGCTTGTCATAGACCACCACCGATAATGGATAGCCGCCGCCGAATGCCTTCGACAACACCAGTACGTCCGGCTGGATGCCGGAATGTTCGATCGCGAACAGCGCGCCGGTTCGACCGAGTCCGGTCTGCACTTCATCGACGATCAACGGGATTTCATGCCGCAGCGTCAGGTTGCGCAATTCGATCAACCAGGCGTCGGAAGCGGGGATGCAACCCCCTTCGCCTTGCACGACTTCGACGATGATTGCCGCCGGTTTCGTTATCCCGCTCTCGGGATCGGACAGGACGGTCCGAATATAGTTGATGCTGAGTTGATCGGTCGCCGAGCCATCGGTGCCGAACGGGCAGCGAAAAGCATAGGGATAAGGCAGGAAATGAACGTCGCGTCCATTGCCGCCGGCCGATTTAGGCTTGAGATTTCCCGACACGGCGAGTGCACCGGCCGTCATGCCGTGGTAGGCGCCGTGGAACGCCATGATCGTCGAGCGGCCCGTATGGTGCTTGGTCAGCTTGATAGCCGCTTCGACGCCATCCGCGCCGCTGGGACTGCAAAACTGGATCTTGCCGGATTCGGCGATCTTCTCGGGCAACAGCGAGAAAAGCTGCTCGACGAACGCGTGCTTTTCCGGCGTCGCCAGGTCGAGTGCCTGCTGCATTTGATCGGACGACAGAAACCGCATGACGGCTTCATTGACTTCCGGGTGATTATGTCCGAGCGCGAGCGTACCTGCATTTGACAGACAGTCGATGTATTCCTGCCCCTCGGAGTCGCGTACGCGTATGCCTTTGGCATGGGTAAACAGCCGTGGGAAAGATGTCGCGTAGGTTCGCGCCTTCGATTCGACATGCTTCAGATACTCGAGTTTTTCCATGCGCGGAGATCCGGCTTGCGAGGCGGATTGATGGACACTGGCATCGCTGCATCCTGGCCAATGGCGTAACGGTACGGCCTGATTGGACCATGTAGTCCATATCGCGTCTGTCACGTAAAAATGGGACACCGGCGATGCAACGTCACGACGTCATGCCATCGCATCCCGATCATCGAAGCGTGGTTTCCGGATGCGGCGTCAAGCCGGCATGGTCGCGCGAAAATAGTCGATGGTCCGCCGGAGCCCCGCTTCGAGCCCGACCGTCGGCTCCCAGTCGAGGTGGGTGCGTGCGAGGCCGATATCGGGGCAACGTTGTGTCGGATCATCCTTCGGCAGCGGACGGAATACGAGCCGCGACGTCGAGCCCGTCAGGCGCAAAATGATCTGCGCAAGTTCGCTGACCGCGATCTCGTGCGGATTGCCGAGATTGATCGGGCCGGTGAGGTCCGCGGGCGTGGCCATCATCCGGATCAAACCGTCGACCATATCGTCGACATAGCAGAACGCCCGGGTCTGGCTGCCGTCGCCATACAGCGTGATGTCGTCGCCGCGCAGCGCCTGCACGATGAAGTTGGAAACCACGCGGCCGTCATTGGGATGCATGCGCGGCCCGTACGTGTTGAAGATGCGTACCACCTTGATTCGCACGTTTTGCTGGCGGTGATAGTCGAAGAACAGGGTCTCCGCGCAACGTTTTCCTTCGTCGTAGCAGGCGCGCGGCCCGAGCGGGTTGACGTTGCCCCGGTAACTCTCCGGTTGCGGATGCACATCGGGGTCGCCGTACACTTCGCTTGTCGAGGTTTGCAGAACGCGTGCGTGCGTGCGCTTGGCGAGCCCCAGCATGTTGATCGCGCCCATCACACTGGTCTTGGTGGTCTGCACGGGATCGAATTGATAGTGGATCGGCGAAGCCGGGCAGGCGAGGTTGTAGATCTCGTCCACCTCGACGTACAACGGAAAGGTCACGTCGTGGCGCAGTGCCTCGAAGCTCGGGTTGCCGAGCAGCGCAGCCACGTTCTGCTTCGTGCCGGTGAAATAGTTGTCGACGCACAATACGTCGTGACCGAGTTCGACCAGACGTTCGCAAAGATGCGAACCGAGGAAACCCGCGCCGCCTGTTACGAGGATTCGCTTTCGATTACGTTGCACAATTGCACTCCAGGTATCGCGCGCAAGGAAGCGACGCGCGGCCTCCACGCATGCTCGACCGGCCCGCGGCTCCGGCATGGAAGCCGAGAGGACGCGCGAGCCTCTTCATTCGACGGTCACGGCACCGCCGGCACGCCGATCGCGAGGATCGGCCCGTCATGCCTGCAGTGCGCTCGACGCAACGTGTTCCGCGCGCCGCAGGCGCGCCGCGATGATGCCGGCCATCGCCCGCATTTCGCTTCTCATAAAGAAATGATCGCCTTCGATGACGTGAAAATCGAACTGCCCGGTCGTCTCGGCGCCCCAGCCTGCAACGGAATCAACGGGGACCTGTTCATCCGCGCGGCCCGCGAATGCGGTGATGTCCACCGCCAGCCTGCGCCCGGGCACGGGCCGGTAGTTTTCGATCATCGTGAAATCCGCCCGCAGCGCCGGCATCAGCAGCGCCATCAGTTCGCTGTTGTCCAGCACCGGCTTCGGTGTGCCGCCCATCTCGTGCAGTGCATCGAGGAAAGCGCGGTCGTCCAGCGCCTGCATGCGTCGAACAGGTCGTTCCTTGCCCGGTGCGGCGCGCCCGCTCACGAACAGATGCCGGAGGTTCGGTTGCGCCTGGGCCGGAAGCCGCAGCGCCAGTTCGACGGCAATAGCCGCGCCCATGCTGTGTCCGAGCAGTGCGAAGGGACGATCGAAGCAGTTGTCCAGGTCGCGCAGCAACGCGTCGATCAGCGTCGACATGTCTCGTACGGCAGGCTCGGACAGGCGGCTGCCTCGGCCTGCAAGTTCATGACGGCGCACTTCGATGCCGGGCAACAAGGCGTGCAGACCACGATAAACGGCGGCCGAGCCGCCCGCGTAGGGGAAACAGATCAGACGCATGCGAGCGGGTACTCGAGCGGCTCACTTGCTACTGGCGCGCATGAGATCGCGCTGCGGAAATTCACGTGTTCGGCGTTTTTCACCATTAAAGTTCCGGTCATGGTTGCCATGGCGATGCATCGGCAATCTTCACTTGGAGAGAAACGGGCGCGACAGCCAAGCGCGCCGCGGTTCACACGCCGATAGCCGGTTCGTCATCGCTGTACCAAGGCAGTGCGTGAAGCGCACCGGAAGTCATGGAAGCATCGATTTGCTCATGAACATTCAAGGTGCGTGCCGCCCGGATTCGGAATACGCCCGATCCGGTTTGGCATGAGTTAAACATGAGGCCGCGTGGATGTATGTCGTAGGAAAAGGGGACGCGCATGGTCGAAAATGTCGAGCCCACCCGCTGATGTCATACCCAAATTCGGATGTGCATCTGCCGGCCATTTAAAAATGTCCAGGTTTAAGGCTGGTTTTGTTGCGCTTTTTCCTCTCCGCGGCTCGCCACGGCATCAGACGCTGCTCGATCACGGCTTCCACGACCTTCAGACGATCCAGCCCCCGCATGCTCATGGTGATCAGTCCAGGATGGCCCACGATGTGGTCCGGCAGTCCAAACCGCCGCCAGCATGTCAGCAGTCAAAAACACGACATTAGGATATGGCTGCTACAACCAAAAAAATCGATCATCAGCATTATGTAAAATCATTCAGGTTACCGAATTATCGTTGAGGCATTCATCGCGGAACCGTCCGTTGAAGCTCTCGGTGTAGGCATTCTCCACCGGCTTGCCCAGCCGAATGCAAAAGCGCCATTCCCCCAAACCCCTTGAAACCAGGCGATTTTCGCTTGATCGCCGTTAGCACGATTACTGAGCACCGCGAGCGCTTATTATGAACGCCAACAGCTGCCCGAATGCAGAACGACCAACAACTAATACGACGGTTCGCCCCGACGCGTGGCGATCGTCATCGACACCAAGGAAGCAAGATGCCGACATTGCAAGTGATGTTGAAGATGGCACTTTACGTTTCGCTGGTCCTGGCCACGCCAGGGCCGACAAATACCCTGCTGCTGTCCTCAGGGATCAAGGTCGGCTTCCGGCAATCGTCGCCTCTCCTGGTTGCAGAGGCATTGGGCTATGGCTTCGCGATATCACTGTGGGGTTTCTTCCTGGCGACATTCGCGGCCACACGGCCGTGGCTTTACGATGTGCTGAAGCTGGGGAGCTCGGCCTATATTTGCTATCTCGCCCTGCAGCTATGGAAAAGCCCACGCTTTGAAGACATCCAGTCGGGTGCCATCGGCTTTGGCGACATGTTCGTCGCGACGACCATGAACCCGAAGGCGTTATTGTTCGCCACTGCGATCTTTCCCCCGCAGGCTTTCGTATCGGTTCCGTTCTATCTCTGCTCGATCGCGGTCTTCACGGCGCTCGCCGTAACGATCGGTTCGATGTGGCTTACCATCGGCGGCGTCTTGACGGCGCGCCGGTCTCTGGCCACACATACCGGAACGCTGCTTCGCGGTGCGTCGGTAGTGCTGTTGATGTTCGCGGGCACGCTGGCGTTTTCCGTACTCAACCGCTAGATCTTGTCAGCGGCAAAGTTCATAACACCCTATAAACGCGGGGAGCAGGTCAAGACCACCGAAATGCGCAAAGGTTGACATCTTTGTTTCAGAAATGGCGACGACCCTATTTCTTTTATGTGAATTCAGTCGTTCATTTCAAATTTTTATACAATAAATTCTTCAGCGCGCACGATCAAAATTAAAAACAGGATTTCATTTTTAAAAAGTAAATAATTTGCCGGAAAATATTCCGTCGATATTTTCCGGATTGAGTATTTCTCTGGATCAATTGAGATTGATATGAAATTTTGCGAGCTGTGCCATCGTGAACACTGCTATGGTGTGTCGCAGAGGTTACGTACATGGTATGGCAAGCCTCGGGAAGCTGACATTGTCCGAGCATCTCGATGCGCTAAAGGCAATTGCCGCATCGGCAAGTCAATCTGTTGATTCGGCATCCCTTGCGCGGTGTGCCGCCGATGCGATGGGTGCCTCGCATTGTTCGATTGTGCTTCCATTTGAATCGAGAAGAGAACAGCCTCGGATCAAACTCTGGGGATGCAAGGATGTCCGGATATTGCGTGGAGGGACATCTTCCATTTTGCCGAACTTCGCTGCAATTCACCATGCCTTCCCGCTGTCATTTGTCGTGATGAGCCAGACACGTTATGACGCGTTACCGGACGAGTTGCGAGTTCAGCTCGACAAGGCGGCACTATCCATTCAGGCTTCAAATCCTATGAGAAGCGTGTCATGAGCAACCCGATCAAGAATATCGTCATCGTGGGCGGCGGCACCGCGGGCTGGATGGCCGCCTCGTACCTCGTCCGTGCGCTCCAGCAGCACACGAACATTACGCTTATCGAGTCTGCGGCGATCCCCCGGATCGGCGTGGGCGAGGCGACCATCCCGAGTTTGCAGAAGGTGTTCTTCGACTTCCTCGGGATACCGGAGCGGGAGTGGATGCCCCAGGTGAACGGTGCGTTCAAGGCCGCCATCAAGTTCGTGAACTGGAGGAAGTCGCCCGAGCGCTCGCGCGACGATCACTTCTACCATTTGTTCGGCAACGTGCCGAACTGCGACGGCGTGCCGCTTACCCACTACTGGCTGCGCAAGCGCGAACAGGGCTTCCAGCAGCCGATGGAGTACGCGTGCTACCCGCAGCCCGGGGCGCTCGACGGCAAGCTCGCACCGTGCCTGTCCGACGGCACCCGCCAGATGTCCCACGCGTGGCACTTCGACGCCCACCTGGTGGCCGACTTCCTGAAGCGCTGGGCCGTCGAACGCGGGGTGAAACGGGTGGTCGACGAGGTCGTGGAGGTTCGCCTGAACGACCGCGGCTACATCTCCAGCCTGTCCACCAAGGAGGGGCGCACGCTGGAGGCGGACCTGTTCATCGACTGCTCCGGCATGCGGGGGCTCCTGATCAACCAGGCCCTGAAGGAGCCCTTCATCGACATGTCCGACTACCTGCTGTGCGACAGCGCGGTCGCCAGCGCCGTACCCAACGCCGACGCGCGCGTGGGGGTCGAGCCGTACACCTCCGCGATCGCCATGAATTCGGGGTGGACCTGGAAGATTCCGATGCTGGGCCGGTTCGGCAGCGGCTACGTCTTCTCGAGCAAGTTCACGTCGCGCGACCAGGCCACCGCCGACTTCCTCAACCTCTGGGGCCTCTCGGACAAGCAGCCGCTCAACCAGATCAAGTTCCGGGTCGGGCGCAACGGGCGGGCGTGGGTCAACAACTGCGTCGCTATCGGGCTGTCGTCGTGCTTTTTGGAGCCCCTGGAATCGACGGGAATCTACTTCATCTACGCGGCGCTTTACCAGCTCGTGAAGCACTTCCCCGACACCTCGTTCGACCCGCGGTTGGCGGACGCATTCAACGCCGAGATCGTCCACATGTTCGACGACTGCCGGGATTTCGTCCAGGCGCACTATTTCACCACGTCGCGCGACGACACGCCGTTCTGGCTCGCGAACCGGCACGACCTGCGGCTCTCGGACGCCATCAAGGAAAAGGTTCAGCGCTACAAGGCGGGGCTGCCGCTGACCACCACGTCGTTCGACGATTCCACGTACTACGAAACGTTTGACTACGAATTCAGGAACTTCTGGTTGAACGGAAACTACTACTGCATCTTTGCCGGCTTGGGCATGTTGCCCGACCGGTCGCTGCCGCTCTTGCGGCACCGACCGGAGTCGATCGACAAGGCCGAGGCGATGTTCGCCCGCATCCGGCGCGAGGCCGAGCGTCTGCGGACCAGCCTGCCGACGAACTACGACTACCTGCGGTCGCTGCGTGACGGCGACGCGGGGCTGTCTCGCAGCCAGCCCGGATCGACGCTCGCGGCGCCGGAAATCCTGTAGTGGAGCGCACCCTGGACCGGGTATGCGCATTCGAGGCCACGCACGCCGCGGTGGCGGCCTGCGATCCGCTGCGGGCGCGGGCACTCGTTCTGCAACTGCCTGACCTGAACCGTAAAAAGGACGTGCCCGGCATCGTCGGCCTGTTGCGCGAGTTCCTGCCGGCGCGCGGCGTGCCCTCCGGCTGGGGCTTCGTCGAAGCCGCCGCCGCGATGCGGGACATCGGGTTCTTCCTGGGGTCGCTCAAGCGGCACGGACACGAACCCGCGGACGTGGTGCCCGGGCTCGAGCCGGTGCTGCTCGACCTGGCGCGCGCGACCGACCTGCCGCCGCGCGAGACGCTCCTGCACGTGACGGTCTGGAACCCCGCGGCGGCCGACGCGCAGCGGAGCTACACCGGGCTGCGCGACGAAGGGCACCTGCTCGAGAGCGTGCGCATCTCGATGGCGGCCCTCGAGGCGGCCATCGAAGTGACCGTCGAGCTGTACGACGTACCCCTGCGGTCGCCCGCGTTCGCGCAAGGGTGCGACGAGCTGGCGGCCTATCTGCAGAAAATGGTCGAATCGATCGTTTACGCTTACCGCTTCATCTCGGTACAGGTCTTCTACAACGAGCTCCGCCCCTTCTACGAACCGATTCGAGTCGGGGGCCAGAGCTACCTCGGCCCCGGGGCCGTGGAAATGCCCCTCTTCGTGCTGGAGCACGTGCTGTGGGGCTCGCGATCGGACCACCCAGCTTATCGAGAATTCAAGGAGACGTACCTGCCCTACGTGCTTCCCGCGTACAGGGCGGTCTACGCCCGGTTCGCCGGGGAGCCGGCGCTCGTCGACCGTGTGCTCGGCGAGGCGCAAGCGGCCGGCGCGCGGGGCGAGCCCGTCAGGGCCGGGCTGGCGGCCCTCGACCGGGTCTTCGAGGTCCTGCTGCGCTTCCGGGCACCTCACCTCAAATTGGCGGAGCGGGCGTACGAAGCCGGGCAAAGCGGCCCCGCCATCGGCAGCGGGGGGTACGCGCCAAGCGCGCTCGTCGATCTGCTCACGCTCACGCGTGCCGCGCGGTCCCGCCTCCGCGCCGCGCTCGACGAGCCCTGACACCTGACGTCCGACGCGTGCGGCGATGTGTTCCATCTCACAAGGAGAGTGTGCCCCCATGACTCAGAACAGCCCCGCGAACGGGCGCGACAGCAACCACTTCGACGTGATCATTCTCGGCTCGGGCATGTCCGGCACCCAGATGGGGGCCATCCTGGCCAATCAACAGTTTCGCGTGCTGATCATCGAGGAGTCGTCGCACCCGCGGTTCACGATCGGCGAATCGTCGATCCCCGAGACGTCTCTCATGAACCGCATCATCGCCGATCGCTACGGCATTCCGGAGCTCGACCGCATCACGTCGTTCTACTCGACGCAGCGTTACGTCGCGTCGAGCACGGGCATCAAGCGCAACTTCGGCTTCGTGTTCCACAAGCCCGGCCAGGAGCACGACCCGAAGGAGTTCACGCAGTGCGTCATTCCCGAGCTGCCGTGGGGTCCGGAGAGCCATTATTACCGGCAGGACGTCGATGCCTACCTGTTGCAAGCCGCCATCAAATACGGCTGCACGGTCCGCCAGAAGACGAACGTGACCGAATACCACGCCGACAAAGACGGCGTCGCGGTGACCACCGCCCAGGGCGAACGGTTCACCGGCCGGTACATGATCGACTGCGGAGGCCCCCGCGCGCCGCTCGCGACCAAGTTCAAGCTCCGCGAAGAGCCGTGTCGCTTCAAGACGCACTCGCGCAGCCTCTACACGCACATGCTCGGGGTCAAGCCGTTCGACGACATCTTCAAGGTCAAGGGGCAGCGCTGGCGCTGGCACGAGGGGACCTTGCACCACATGTTCGCGGGCGGCTGGCTGTGGGTGATTCCGTTCAACAACCACCCGCGGTCGACCAACAACCTGGTGAGCGTCGGCCTGCAGCTCGACCCGCGTGTCTACCCGAAAACGGACATCTCCGCGCAGCAGGAATTCGACGAGTTCCTCGCGCGGTTCCCGAGCATCGGCGCGCAGTTCCGGGACGCCGTGCCGGTGCGCGACTGGGTCAAGACCGACCGACTGCAATTCTCGTCGAACGCCTGCGTCGGCGACCGCTACTGCCTGATGCTGCACGCGAACGGGTTCATCGACCCGCTCTTCTCCCGGGGGCTCGAGAACACCGCGGTGACCATCCACGCGCTCGCGGCACGGCTCATCAAGGCGCTGCGCGACGACGACTTCTCACCCGAGCGCTTCGAGTACATCGAGCGCCTGCAGCAGAAGCTTCTGGACCACAACGACGACTTCGTCAGCTGCTGCTACACGGCGTTCTCGGATTTCCGCCTGTGGGACGCGTTCCACAGGCTGTGGGCGGTCGGCACGATCCTCGGGCAGTTCCGGCTCGTGCAAGCCCACGCGAGGTTCCGCGCGTCGCGTGACGAGGGCGACCTCGATCACCTCGACAACGACCCACCGTACCTCGGATACCTGTGCGCGGACATGGAGGGGTACTACCAGCTGTTCAACGACGCCAAAGCCGAGGTCGAGGCCGTGAGCGCCGGGCGCAAGCGGGCCGAGGAGGCCGCGGCGCGGATTCACGCCCTCATCGACGAACGAGACTTCGCCAGGCCGATGTTCGGCTTCGGGTACTGCATCACCGGGGCCAAACCGCAGCTCAACAACTCGAAGTACAGCCTGCTGCCGGCGCTGAAGCTGATGCACTGGACGCAAACCAGCGCGCCGGCGGAGGTGAAAAAGTACTTCGACTACAACCCGATGTTCGCGCTGCTCAAGGCGTACATCACGACCCGCATCGGCTTGGCGCTGAAGTAGTCGGCCGACACCTACACGAAAACGATGAACGACGTTCAATTGGATCAAGCGGTCGCCAACGAGCATACCCCGGGGGCGTACGACGCGACCACGCGCCTGGCCGCGAGCTGGTACGTCGCGATGCGCTCGGACGACCTCAAGGACAAGCCGACGGAACTGACGCTCTTCGGCCGTCCGTGCGTGGCGTGGCGCGGCGCGACGGGGCGGGCCGTGGTGATGGACCGCCACTGCTCGCACCTCGGCGCGAACCTGGCTGACGGGCGGGTCAAGGACGGGTGCATCCAGTGCCCGTTTCACCACTGGCGGTACGACGAGCAGGGCCAGTGCGTTCACATCCCCGGCCACAGCCCGGCGGTGAGCCGGCTGGAGCCCGTCCCGCGCGGGGCGCGCCAGCCGACGTTGGTCACCGCCGAGCGATACGGCTACGTGTGGGTCTGGTACGGCTCCCCGCAGCCGCTGCATCCGCTGCCCGAAATCGCCGCGGCCGACGTCGACAACGGCGACTTCATGCACCTGCACTTCGCGTTCGAGACGACGACGGCGGTCTTGCGGATCGTCGAGAACTTCTACGACGCGCAGCACGCGACCCCCGTGCACGCGCTCCCGATCTCGGCCTTCGAGCTCAAGCTCTTCGACGATTGGCGCCGGTGGCCGGAGGTCGAGTCGCTGGCCCGGGCGGGCGCGTGGTTCGGTGCCGGGATCGACTTCACCGTGGACCGGTACTTCGGGCCCCTCGGCATGCTGTCGCGCGCGCTCGGCCTGAACATGTCGCAGATGAACCTGCACTTCGATGGCTACCCCGGCGGGTGCGTCATGACCGTCGCGCTGGACGGAGACTTCAAATACAAGCTGCTCCAGTGCGTGACGCCGGTGAGCGACGGCAAAAACGTCATGCACATGCTCATCTCGATCAAGAAGGTGGGCGGCGCCCTGCGCCGCGCGACCGACTACGTGCTGTTCGGGTTGCAGACCAGGCAGGCCGCGGGGTACGACGTCAAGATCTGGAACGGGATGAAGCCGGACGGCGGCGGCGCATACAGCAGGTACGACAAGCTCGTGCTCAAGTACCGCGCGTTCTACCGGGGCTGGGTCGACCGCGTCGCCGACGCGACTGCTCGACCGCACGTACCCTCACCTTGGTCGCGATCGTAATCGAGTGTCATCTCGGGTCACCCATCCCTCGGGCGAAATCATGCGGCCGCACAGCAGCTCGGTGAAGCATGCCGGCGAACAAAGCGAAAGCGGCACGGCGATGAGCAGAACGTTGATCCATTCGCGAATGGTAAAACCGTGTGCGTTCAGTCACGGACATGGGCGATCGGCAGAGGACCAGAACCGATCCTCATGGGCCGCTGCGTTGCTTGCACCAAACCGTCGCGCAAGCAACGCGGAGGCCTCGCGACTGCCTGTTCATATCAAGATTTTTTTAATTTCACACTGCTCCCCCCTCATCGGGGTGCGGTGCTGCACGATCCTGTCGCAGACCGGTATTGGCGCTGATCACGCTCGTCGACTTCATCGGACGGACGCGAGTCCGCCAACGGTACCGATACGCCGCCCTTCTCTATCCTGCACGCCTCATGAACCCGTACCTCGTTGCCAGGGCGCGGCTTCCAGCAGGACATCGCCGTATTGATCGATGGGAAAGCTCAACGCGCCCCTGAAGTTCACGTGCGCAAAATGCGCAGGCCCCATCCGGCGCAACCACTCGTCGTCGACCCGTCGTCCTTTGCGTCGCCAGCCGTCGCCCGTCGCCTGCATGCGCTGCGTGTTCCAGGCGATCACAAGGTTCGTCAACATTTCATCGCGACGTCGACCGCGCTCGGGGGCCACTCTGCCGGTGTAGATCGCGAGCTGAAGCTGGTGGGCCGATGCACCGGGGCACCGTCACGCGTCGAAACCATTCGCCGAGCCATACTTTCGGAACCACCCGAGTTGGTGCACGCCGTGTGCGCCGCGGCGTTAGTATGAGGGTGTCGTTCGGCGTCGAACGCAAACCCGCCACCGCCGCGTGACATCGACAGCGAGTTCTTACTGCCATCGCCCATGCCCAGGAAAAAGACCAACGTCTGGCTCAGCGGTCTCGATCTGCTCTCCAGCCTGACGGTCGCTCGGCCGAAGAAGAGGAAAAACGTCGCGCGCAAACCGCCGACGGTCAAGACCGCTCGTCCGGTCGCCACGAAGCGCGTCGGCAAACCGCGTACGGGCCGCCCTCCATCGATGCGAGCGGCCGGTCGGTGGATACGCTCGTTTCATTCCGCGCCGCCATTGGCCGGCCGGCTCGTCAACCATCTCACGTATGCGTTGTATCTGCCGGCTACTGCGGCGGTGCCGGCGGAGCTGCCCCTCGTCGTCATGCTGCATGGTTGCCGGCAGACTGTGGAGTCGTTCGCCGCCGGCACGCGCATTTGCCGGCTCGCCGATCGCGCCGGTTTTGCAGTGCTGCTTCCCGAGCAGGCGAAGACCGCGCATCCTCACCGATGCTGGCATTGGCACGAGAACCTGACGCACTCCGAGGCGCCTGCCGTCGCATCGCTCGTCGCGGCGATCGTCCGGGAACACGGCTTCAACCATCAGCGCGTCTATCTTGCGGGCATCTCGGCGGGAGCCGGCCTCGCCGCGGTTCTAGGGATTCACTACCCCGCGCTCTTTGCCGCCGTCGGTCTACACTCGGGCCCGGTGTTCGGTGTCACAAGTTCCGCCATGACCGCCATGCGCGTCATGCGTAATGGCAGTCGTGAAGATCCGCTGCGCCTGATCGAGGCGTCGGTCGACGTCTCCAGCTATCCGGGCATGCCTGCCATTATCGTCCACGGTGAGCTCGATGCCGTTGTCGCGAAGCGCAACGCCGCACAGCTCGGCGTCGAATTTGCACGGCTCAACCAGCTGGTCGATGCCCAAGGCGCGTTACGCGTCGGCGAACAGCGCACATACACTCGCGATGCGGTCGACTACATGGACTTTCTGAAGGCCGGCCGGCTCGTCGTGAGGATCTGTATCGTTCGAGGCCTCGGTCACGCTTGGAGCGGTGGCGACCCTCGCGAAGCGTTTCATTCCGACAAGGGTCCTGACGCGACGGCGAAGCTTTGGGATTTTTTTAGACGGCAGCGTCGCGGCGCCGCATGAAACGTGACCGTGCCTGTTTCGACGCTCGCCCAGCAGGATCGACTCAATAAATGCTGCCGATTTGCGAAAGTCGTTAGTCGTGACGTGCCGACTCAGCTATTCAGCCTCTTGATTGCCGCACACGACGCGCCACACCGACCACTTCCGGCACTTTGAATTACCTATTCGTCAAAAAGTTAACAGGATTGGGTATAGTTACGCATCCGCCCCACGTAACGAGATCGCAACATTCCAAATGGGCTCTATCGCTCACCGCCGGCCGGAAAAAAAACGGACGAATCTGCTTTTTCGTCTTCCAGAATAACTAAATTCTTCCGATTATCGAGGGACTATGGATTTGCTTGCGGCCATGCGAATATTCGTGCGGGTTGTCGAGCGTGGCAATTTGTCGAGGGCCGCGAAAGATCTCGGCCTGGGCCAACCTACCGTTAGCGACCGCGTCGATCGGCTCGAACGGTTTCTCGGCGTCAAATTGCTGCTTCGGAACACGCGTGCGGTGTCGTGCACCGATGAAGGCATTCTGTTCTATCAGCGAAGCAAGATCGTGCTCGACGCGGCCGACGAGGCACGGGCCGTCGTCACGCTCGGCAACAAGATCGTGCGTGGGCGCATTCGCATTGCCGCGCCACATGGGTTGGGCGAAGTCGTGCTGCCGGAAATACTCACGGTAATCCGCGAACATAATCCGCAGCTCTATATCGATCTCGTCCTGAATGACGAAATCACCGACCCCGTCACCGAGGGCGTCGATATTTCATTGCGGCTCGGCCAGATCGGCGATGGCAATTTCGTCGCGCGTCGATTGGGTTATGTACGACGCGTACTGGTCGCGTCGCCGCTTTATATCGAAAAGCACGGGCTGCCGGAGGAACCGACCGACATCGTCGGGCACCCATTCATTCGCGTCACGGGGCTCTTCAACGACGGCCAGCTTCGCCTGATGTGCCCGTCTAAATCGGTGCGGCCGACGCCGATCAACGTCGTCATCAGCACCAGCCACTGGCGGCCGGTCTACGAGCTACTGCTGAACGGCGCGGGTATCGGTGTCCTTCAGGAACACGTCTGCATCGACGCTCTGGAATCCGGCCGGCTCGTCAGGCTGCTGCCGGATTACACGGTACCGGGATTCGACCTGCATGCGCTGCTGCCGGTCACGCGGCCCGTCCCTTCGAAGACACAGGTCGTCGTGAAGATCATCGAGGAGTATCTGCCGAAGGCGATGGCGCGGGCTGCGGACGGCGCGCTCGACATATAGCGCGCCGCGCCGGATCGATCGACAGCGCATCGCGCGCGGCCGGCAGGCGGCGGCACCGACCGCGATTCCGCCGGGCGGATGCCGCAGCAAGGACGGTCAGGTTAGCTGACGGCATCGAACGGAGCGAGAGCCGATGAAGCCGATGCCGGATGCGCGCCCGAGACGGTGACGATCGACAAAACACATCCTCATCCGTGCATCAACGTTCGCATATTTCACTTTTCCCGCGCCCGGAAACGGGAGCGGGTCGGGTGGCCGCAAGCAGCGCGGCGCCGATGGCCATGATGGCCACCATCAACAGCAGGCACGCGCGGAAACTCCCGGTCGACGTCCGCAGCCAGCCGATCGCCGCCGGGCTGAAAAAGCCGCCCAACACGCCGATCGTATTGATCAGCGCGATGCCGCCCGCGGCGGCGGGTCCTTTCAGATAGGCGGATGGAATGGTCCAGAATACCGTGTAGGCCATCCACATCGCGGTCGTCGCAATCGTGATGCAAATCAGCGAAACATCGAGCCTGTCGCTCGACAAGGCAGTAGCGGCGAGCGAAATCGCGCTGACCAGCGCCGGAATCGCGCTGTGCCAGCGCCGCTCGTTGCGGCGATCGGAACTACGGCCGGCGACGATCATGCCGATGGTCGCGGCAACGAACGGAATCGACGAATAGAGGCCGATCTTCATCGGATCGGTGACGCCGCCGGCCGCCAGCAGGCCGGGCAGCCAGAAATTGATCAGGTAGATGCCGCAAATGACGCAGAAATAGGCGGCGCTCATCAAATAGACGTACGGGTCCTTCACGACTTCGGCGAAACCGTGCCGCTCCGCATGTTGAGGCTTCGCGGCCATGTCGACGAGTTCCTGCCGCTCCTCGGGTGACAGCCACGATGCCGTCTCGGGGCGATCGGCAAGCAGCACGCGGGCCATGATGCCGAGCGCGACGCACGGCAGCCCTTCGATCAGGTACATCCACTGCCAGCCGGACAGGCCGCCCAAGCCTGCGAAGGTCGTCATGATCCACATCGACAGCGGGCCGCCGAGCACGCCCGCAAGGGGGCCGCCGATCATCACTGCGGCGATGGCTTTCGCACGGCGGGATTCGGGATACCAGCAGGTCAGATAGAAGAGGATGCCCGGCGTGAATCCGGCCTCGAAGACGCCCAGGAGAAAGCGCAGCACATAGAACGTCGTCGCATCGCGCGTCGCGACCATGGCTGCGGACGTCAGGCCCCACAGCACCAGGATCCTGCTGATGGCCTTGCGTGCGCCGGTTTTCGGCAGCAGCAGGTTGGACGGCACCTCGAAGAGCGCGTATCCGATGAAGAATATGCCGGCGGCCAGCCCGTATTGCGCATCGGTCAAGCCGATGTCGGACTGCATGTGCAGCCTGGCGAAACCAACATTGAGCCGGTCAAGGCATGCAAACAAATAACAGATGAGCAGAAAGGAAAGCAGGCGGCGGTCGAGCCGGCGATACAGCGCCGACGTGCGATCGCCATTCTGGAGCGAGACGACAGTGGACATGCCAGTCCATATGAACGCATCCCGTTTGCAGCAGTTTTCATGTGTGTCGACAGGCAGGACGGGTTGCAGCGCTCCATATCGCCCGTTGTTCTCCTGGCGCAGGCATTCAGGTTTGGCGAACCCCGGTCCTGCCAGGCTTGTCATCACACTCGATTACTGTGCAACCTTTCGACGTTCACCCTGTATTGAACGTTGATCTTCTCGCTCGCGTGTGCCGTTCTGGCCGGTTTCACGCTAACGTAGCCTTTTCGGTACAACCTGTCATGAGCCGGACGCCTTCGCACGGGTCAACACCGCTCGCGCGCCGTGCATCCGGTATTCGATAGCGGCAATCCGCTCTCCCCGGCCGACCGTGGCGCAGCGCCCGGCATCGGACCGGGCGCAGTGAGAGCGCGGTTTGTCAGGCGACTTCGGACAATTCGGGCGCCTCCTCCTCCTGGTATTGCCTGACGCGCGCGCGGAACGCGTCCGAAAGCGGCACCGTCGATTCCGTCACGTAGTCGTAAGCGACGTGCGTCGACGCGCCTCGCGCGATCACGGTGTCGGCGTCGTTCGCGAGCGTGATCAGGTATTCGAGGTCGAAGCTCTTCGTGCCGAGACGCGTGATTCGCGCGCTCAATTCGAGCGATTCCCCCCATTTCGCGGAACGGACGTATTCGCACGACGTCTTCAGCATGATCTGCGGAATGCCCTGATCGAGCGGCACCTCCAGCAGTTCATGCGCGTAAGCCATGTATGCATTCAGCATGTACACGTAATACATCGTCGCGCTGACGTGGCCGGCGGGATCCTGGTCGCGATACGTGACGTCGAATTTCTGTGTGAAGGCTCGGGTCATCTTGGCACCTGTGGGTTGAGGTTGTGCCCGCCGGACTGCCCGGCGGGTCGGGTCAAGCAAACGTTGAATGCCCGATGGCATCCGCGCATCGCGCGAAAGCTTGCGGCGCGATGCCGGACGGGCCGGGGCATGCGCGTTACGACAGCACGCACTGGTCGAGGTAGGGTTTCCCGCCATGCGCGTGCACGATCGAGCCGCCGCGCATCTCGACGATCGGCAACTCGGCGAGGGCATTGACGACGTGCGCCATCGTCGGCAGGTCCGACCAGCTCGCGACGTTGAAGCGCACGCGCGCATCTCCGACGTGCCGCCTGTCGATCGTGACGTACGGGTCGTGAACCGGCGTCAGCGTGACCTGGCACAGCTCGGTCTCGCCCCAGTCGCCGGTGCGCGGCGTGTACTTCAGCATCAAGGTGCCGTCGGACCGGGCCGGCGGCGTGTCGGCGACCGGCTCCCGCAATCCCGTCACGCCGAGTTCGAGAAAGCGAAAGCCCATCCAGCTCGCTTCGCAATGCTGTTCGCCGTTGAACTGCCGCGGCGCCGCGACGTCGGCATAGAGCTTCGGATGACCGATCTCGTCGCGGCCGGTGATGATCGGATCCGCGAGGTTTTCCCATACCGCCGCGAGAAACTTTCCGGCGGCGCGGTCGCGTGTCCCCGCAAAGATCGCGGGCCAGCTCACGTGAACCATCGTGTAGCCGCGTCCGGCGAGCCAGTCGATGCCGGTCAGGTAGTGGAACTCGACGGTCACGACGGGCTCGCCGGCGAGCGTGAAACGTTCCGGAAGATGCCGTTCCAGCCGGGCGGCGTCGGTGAGGAACGACGCGGATACCGTCATGCGCGTCGGATTGCGGTGCGGGTCGACTGCGAGCGCGTTCGGCACCTGCCGGGGGCCCGGTGCCGGTCCGAAGTGAGTGGGCATTCGATAGATGCGCCCCTTCTCGAACGTGTAAGCCAACGAACACCTCCTTCGTCTGTACGCGGGCCGGCCGCCGTGTGCGGCCGGCCCGCGCGTCGTTTTACCGATGGGATGCCAGACCCGCGCCGGCATAGATGATTTGCAGCTCCCCCTGGATTTCGCGCATGAGATTGCCCGAACTCGCGTTCTGCGGAAGGTTCTGCAGGCGGAACAGCACGAACGGCTCGGTGCCCGACGGGTTGCCGATGGCGTGATAGCCCCAGGCGGGCACGAACACCGTGTCGCCCGGCACGAGTCGCTCGCACGTCTGGTCTTCGCCGAACGCCATTTCTCCGGAGCCCGAATGAACGATGTACAGATGCCAGAATGAATGGCGATGCCGCTCCGTCATCTCGCCGGGCTTCAGTACCTGGATGACGAGTGACAGATCGGGGGCGACTGTCCCGTGCTCATCGACTCTGCCGCCTGACAGCGCAAGCGTGCCCTGCGGGTTGTGCGGGCGGCTGCGCGTCATTGACTCGATCGACTCCCACTTCCAGACCACAGGGTCGGCCGGGGGTTTCGACGTCAGTTCGAGATATTCCGAAAACGAGAGAATGTCGCCTTCGATCGTCTGCATGGTTACTCCTTGTTGTACGCAGGGTGGGATGAACAGGTATCCGGATGGGCATCGCGGAACGCCGCGAGCTGCATGCATGCGTCATGAATGCGCGATACGGTCGGATACGGTGCGATATCGATGTTGACGTTGCGGGCCGAGACGATTTGCGGCACCAGCGCGAGGTCCGCGAGCGACGGGCGATCGCCGTGACAGAACCGGCCTGTCTCGGCGCTGCCGGCGAGCATCGTCTCGAGCGCGCCCAGGCTCGTGGTGATCCAGTGCTGCTTCCAGCGGAGCACCACGCCGTCGTCGCAGCCGGTCGCCTCTTTCAGGTACTGGGCGACACGCATGGCCGTGATCGGGTGGGTGTCCGCCGCGACCGTCTGGAACAGCGCGCGCACGCGCGCGCGTTCCTGCGTGCCGGCAGGCAGCAGCGGCGGGTCCGGATATTCGTCGTCGAGATACTCGACGATCGCCGACGACTGGGTCAGCACGCGGTCGCCGATCCGCAGCGCGGGCAGCAGGCCTTGCGGATTGATCGACAGATACGGATCGGCGCGGTGGGCGCGCGCATCGAGATCCTGAACGACCGTCGTGTAGGCGACGCCCTTCAGATTGAGCGCGATACGCACGCGGAACGATGCCGACGAGCGGTGGAAATCGTGCAGGGTCAGCATGTTCAGTTACCCTCCAGCGCTGCTGTCAACGCGGCTTCGGGCGCGGCTGCGAGCGAATCGCGCGCCGCAGTGGTGTCGTCGCCCGGCACGCCGATGCGGGCCGGGCCGGTGGCCTGTTCGGCCGCGATCATGTCGAGCAGTTCGAGCACGCAGCGCTCGGCGTCGCGCGTCTGCCGCGACGCGATGCCCGGACGCGGCAGCGCATGCGTGTAGAAGTGCGCGCCTTCGATGGGAAAGCCGATGGCCCAGAGGCGCGACTGCGCTTCGCCGTCGCGGCCGAGCGGATGCATACCCGTATCGACGTCGAGTCCGCCCGGGTGGTAGTCGCCGTTCCGGTACGGGCGGACGATGCCGCGGCCGAGCAGTGCGGTCGAGAGCGGCGAACCGTCGGTGGCCGGCGAATACGGATCGAGCCGTGCGACGACGAGCACGTCCGCGTAGCGGCGCTCCACCCGCTCGCCGTATTGCGCCTCGATGCGGAAATGCGCGCACGTCTCGTCGGCGACAAGCCGCGCGCCGGGGCCGCCGGCGATGTCGAGCAAGCCGGCGCGATGCAGCGCGAGGTGCTCGCGATTGCGCCGCAGCGGCGGGCCGAACGACACGCGGTTGGTGATGGCGTTGAATTCGTCGACGAAGTAGCGATGCGAATCGGGCGTCAGTCCGCCGTATTCGACGGCCGCGCGCAACGCTTCGCGCGTATCGCGCAGCACGTCGGTCGCCGCCTTGACCGGGCTCGTCAGGTTGCCGAGCAGCGCGTGATGCAGGTCGTCGCGCATGAGCGCGAAAAAGAACGTGCGGAACGCGTCGAAGGATTCGAACGTCCTGCCCTCGAGCGGCCACAGAATCTGGCCGATCGCGTGCAGCTCATCCGGGCGCGGCTCGAACCCGTCGGCATCGACGTTGCCGCCTTGCAGCGCGAGCCGGTACGCGTAAGCCATTTCCTTGATAATCAGCGGCAGCACGTCAACGCGGAAATCGATCCGGCTGTCGCCCGTCGTGTCCAGCGCGGCCGCATGCAATGCCGCCACCGCGTCCGGCGTGAAAAAGCGCGGGCGATGGCGCCCCGTCAGCCCCTTCTGGTTGATCCCGCGCGCGGCGAAAGGCAGGCAGTTGCGGGAGAACAGCAGGATCTGCGGTTCGAGCCCGGACTTCTGGTATTCGAGTTCGCCGTCGCGTTCGACGTAGCGTCCGCCACGGCCGATCGTCAACGCAGACACGACATCGTGGGCGGTCAGGCCGAACCCCTGTATGGCGACGGTCGCGGTGGGGGCGATATCGTTCAGCGTCTCGATCGGGTATGGCGACGGCACGTATGCGAGCTGCGCGTTGTTGGCCTGATGCCGCTCCGCGAACTGCGCGAGGCGCTGGTCGCTCTCGGTGGGCCGGCGCGTGCCGTGGCCCGTCGTCAGGAACACATAGTGCGCAAAGGCCGGCGCACTGTCGTCGACATGCAGTTCGTAGCCGCGCTTGGCCGGCACGAGATCGACCACGCGGGCGCGGCGATGCGTCACCGCGACGCTGCGCGGCAGCGCGGCGACGATCCGTGCATAAACCCAGGACAGGTATTCGCCGAGCAGGCTGCGCGGCAGATGGTCGGCATCGTCGAGCGGGCGGCCCGCATCGACCGACGTCTTCCGGAACGCGCCGTCGACGTAGCGATATCCGCTGTCATGCGCCCATTCGACGAGCGACGGCGCGCCGTGCCGGCCCAGCTCGCTCGACGGCGCGAACATCGTCACTTGCGACGCGACGGTGTTGATCATCAAGTGATCCGGCTGGCGCGACGGATGAGCGCCCTGCCCGCATTCGCCGGCGTCGAACACCGTGATGTCCAGCGCGACGCCGGCCGGAATATTGCGCGCGTGCTCGACGAGGCGCTCGAGCACGGTGACGCCGCGCGGCCCCAAGCCAATGATCGCAATCGAAATCGTGTTCGTCATTGCGTTTCTCCCGTTTCGAGTTGAACGTCGGCCGATGCTGTCGCCGGGTTCGATACCGCCGCGCGCGACGCATCGGCGGCGAGGTGCGCGTCGCTCAAGGGCGGCGCGTGCAGCGCCACGATGTCCGGATGCCCGTTCCAGCGCGGGAAGCGCTGGCGCACCGCCGGATCGTGGCCGGGAATGATGTGGTCGGGGCCGTCCGCCAGCGCTTCGATCGCCGCATGCCCGTCGAGCATGCGCGCGACGTTGAAGACGATCGGGAACGGGCGCTTCGAGCGGATGTGGTCCCAGTAGTGCGCGGCGTCGCTGGCCAGCACGACATGGCCTCGCGCCGTGCGCACCCGCACCACCTGCAGGCCGGCCGTGTGGCCGCCGATCAGGTGCGTGTGGATGCCGGCTGCCACCTCGTGATCGCCGTCGGCGAATCGCACGCGGCCCGCGTGCAGCCGTTCGATCGCCGCGCACACGTCATGCGCCTCGAACGGCTTGCGAATCGCTTCGTGACACATGCAGCGCCCGGTGCAGTACGCCATCTCCGCATCCTGGATATGCAGCGTCGCCCCGGGAAACGCGCGGATGTTCCCCGCGTGGTCGTAGTGCATGTGCGTGATGATCACGTCGTCCACGTCTGCCGCGTCGATGCCGAGCTCGCCCAGCAGCGCCAACGGCGAATGCAGATAGCGGCGCTTGCGCCGGGCGGCCGTCGGCGCGTCGAACCCTGTGTCGACCAGCACCGTGCGGCCCATGCCGCGAATCACCCACACATAGAAGTCGAGCGGCATGGAGATGTCGTCGTGCGGATCGTCGCCGAGATAGTTCTCGCCGCTGCGCCGATCGTCGTGCGTCGCGTAACGCAGCGCAAAGACTTCGTACTCCGCGCTTTCCTGATCGAGAAGGCCGCTCATTCCACTGCCTCCAGCAAATCGGGGCGCACAGTGTCGTGATGGGCCACGGCGATGGTCCGGCCCGATCCGCCGGCGCCATGCTCCATCGCTGCCAGTTCGTCCTGGAAGAAGAAGGTTTTTTCGCCGAATGCGGGGACGAGCTCGTCGAACCAGGTCGCTTTCGGATCGAACTTCGCATAGAACGGCCGGCGCACCCATTCGGGGTTGCGGGCCTGCAGCAGTTGCAGCGCGAACACCTTCTCGCCGGCCAGCTCGACGATGCCGTCCACCATCACCTTGCCCGGGAACGCGCTCATCGATGGGCCGCGCACGGTGCGGGCGAGGCCCGATATCGAGCGGTAGGCGGCCTGGAAAATCTCGTAGGCGCGCGCGAGCGGCAGCTTGAAATAGTCGCTCGGCCCGGTGTCGCGTTCGACGAACATGTAGTACGGGATCGCTCCGAGCCGCACGCCCGTCGTCCACAGCTCGGCCCAGGCGGCCGGGTCCTCGTTGATGTGCCGGATCAGCGGCGCCTGGATGCGTACGCTCGCGCCGGTGCCGATGATGCGCCGCATGGCCCGCTGCGCGATCGGATGCTGCAGTTCGCGCGGATGGTTGTAATGGCCCATGATCGCGAGATTGCGCCCGGACGCCACCACCCTTTCGAACACGCGCAGCAGGTCGTCCGAGTCCTTGTCGCTCACGAAGCGCTGCGGCCAATAGGCGACCGACTTCGTGCCGATCCGGATGTTCTGCAGATGGTCGAACTCCGGTGCGAGCAGCGGCTCGAGGTATTCGCCGAGCGCGCGGGCGCTCATCACGAGCGGATCGCCGCCCGTCACGAGAATGTCGGTAACTTCCGGATGACGCCGCAGATAGGCGGTGAGCTCCTGCGACGAACGAGCGTCGAACTTGAGCTCGTCCATGCCGACGAACTGCGGCCAACGGAAGCAGAACGTGCAATACGCATGGCAGGATTGCCCCGCACTCGGAAAGAACAGCACCGTCTCGCGATACTTGTGCTGCAGGCCGCTTAGCGGCACGCCGTCGAGATAGGGCACGTTGTGGGTCAGCTGCCCGGCGGGGTGCGGGTTCATCCGCAGGCGGATCCGGCGAACGACGGCTTCGATGCGCGCTTCGTCGGCACCTTCGTGGATGAGATCGCGGATCGCCACATATTCGTCGTCCTTCAGCATGTCGCGATGCGGGAACGTGAGCCGGTAGATCGGGTCGTCGGGAACCTTGTCCCAGTCGATCAGCTCGTTCAGCACATAGGGATTGACTCTAAACGGCAGCACGCGCGAAACGACGTCGACGGCTTCCTGAAGCTCGCCCGGCAACAGCTGCCATTGCGGCGATTGGGAAACGGTGTGCCTCGTATACGGCTTGAACTTCCACAGCTGATCCTGACTCATGACGGCCCTCTCCAGCAGATTAGATTTATGAATGTGACGACATCTGAATCAACTTCCTGGTGATAAAGGTGATGCATTAAGTACAGCGAAACAACTAAAGCAAATCGAAATCGATGGAACGGCGTGTTGCATTGCCGTTCGCCGCCGGTGCTCAGGACACGGCGCTTACATCGAGCGGCGCGCCCGTCTTCGCCTTGATCTCGCCGGCGCTCACACCGTCGGCGAGCTCGACGACCCTGAGACCGGCCGGCGTTACTTCGATCACGCCGAGATCGGTGATGATCAGGTCGACCACGCCGACACCCGTCAGCGGCAGGTTGCACTCGTCGAGAATCTTGTGCTGATCGCCCTTCGCGACGTGCTCCATCAGCACGACGACGCGCTTCACGCCCGCGACGAGGTCCATCGCGCCGCCCATCCCCTTGATCATCTTGCCCGGGATCATCCAGTTCGCGAGGTCGCCCTGCTTGCTGACCTGCATCGCACCGAGGATCGCGAGGTTGATATGGCCGCCGCGGATCATCGCGAACGCGTCGGCGGACGAGAAGATCGACGAACCCGGCAGCGTCGTGACGGTCTGCTTGCCGGCATTGATGAGATCGGCATCGACTTCATCTTCGGTCGGCGACGGGCCGATGCCGAGCAGCCCGTTCTCCGACTGCAGCCACACCTCGACGCCTTCCGGCACGTGGTTCGCGACGAGCGTCGGCAGGCCGATGCCGAGGTTCACGTAGAAGCCGTCCTGCAGTTCCTGCGCCGCGCGCGCGGCCATCTGGTCACGATTCCAGGCCATGTCAGTCTCCTTTCGCGCGTACGACGCGTTGTTCGATGCGTTTTTCCGGCGTCGCGTTCAGCACGATGCGCTGCACGAAAATCCCCGGCGTATGGACCTGGTCCGGATCGAGTGTGCCGTTCTCGACGATCTCCTCGACCTCCACCACGGTGATCTTGCCGGCCATCGCGCACATCGGGTTGAAGTTGCGCGCGGTGCGGCGATAGATCAGGTTGCCGGACTTGTCGGCCTTCCACGCCTTCACGAGCGCGACGTCGGCCGTCAGCGACGGCTCGAGCACGTAGTGACGATCGCCGAACTGGCGCGTTTCCTTGCCTTCCGCGATCACGGTGCCGTAGCCGGTATTCGTGAAGAACGCGGGGATGCCCGCGCCGCCCGCGCGCAGCTTTTCGGCGAGCGTGCCCTGCGGCGTGAATTCGAGCTCGAGTTCGCCGGCCAGGTACTGGCGCTCGAACTCCTTGTTCTCGCCGACGTACGACGAGATCATCTTCTTGATCTGGCGCGTTTCCAGCAGCAGGCCGAGACCGAAACCGTCGACGCCCGCGTTGTTGCTGATGCAGGTGATGCCCTGGACTCCTGAATCGCGCAATGCGCCGATCAGCGCCTCGGGAATGCCGCACAGGCCGAAGCCGCCGATCGCGAAGGTCTGGCCGTCGCGCACGATGTCCCGGAGCGCTGAAGCAGCGCTCGAATGAATTTTACTCATACGTAATCCTTATTGAGATTCGCGCCCGTCGGACGCGAATCGCCGGTGTAGGAAACCGATTCAGCGGGAGGATGTCGCGGGGTCAGACTTCGGCCACACTTTCTGGAATGGAATGATCTTCAGTCGCGCTGTTGAACAGGAATCCTTCGTAATCGCGTTCGATGATGCCTTCGCATACGGCGATGTAGGAATCGAATCCCTCGAGATCGAGCAGGACGGCACGCGGCTTGCCGGGCACGTTTGAGCCGACGTACCAGGAGTTGCTCTGATGGATCAGCGTCTTCTCCGCGATTGCCTGGATGCGTGCCGTCCACGCTTCCTGCGCCGCGCGAGTCGGCTCGACGGTAGCCGCATCGTGGTGTGCGGCGCGCTCGATCAGCTTCATCACGAGTTCGACCTGGTGCTCGTCGCACGGCACCGCGCTGCTCAGCGAGGCGGTGCTGCCGGGACCCGCGATGTTGAAGAGGTTGGGGAACGCCGCGCTCATGAGCCCCAGATACGTCTGCGGGCCGTTCTTCCACGCGGTGCGCAGCGATTCGCCGTGACGCCCGCGAATGTCCACGTTCAGCAGCGCGCCCGTCACCGCATCGAAGCCGGTTGCGAATACGATCATGTCGAGTTCGATCTCGCGGCCGTCCGCGACGATGCCGTTGCGGGTGATCGACTCGATCGGCGTTTCCTTCAGGTCGATCAGCGACACGTTGTCGCGATTGAAGGTTTCGAAATAGCCGCTGTCGGCGCACAGGCGCTTCGTCAGGATCGGATGGCCGCTCGGCGTGAGCTTGTCGGCCAGCACGGGATCGTCGATCTTCTCCCGGATCTTCGCGCGGACGAACGCCGTCAGCGTGTCGTTCGCGTCCTTGTTCGTCAGCAGATCGTTGTACGACGTGTAGAAGCACAGCCCGCCCGCGGCCCAGCGCGCTTCGTATTCGCGCAGGCGTTCTTCCGGCGTGACGGACAACGCCGAAATCCGCAGCGGTTGACGCGGTTCGCCGCCGACACAGACGAAGCCGCCGGGCGATTGCCATTCCATGCGGCGGAGTTCCGCGTAGTTCGCCTTCATTTGCTGCTCGTATTCCGCATCCATTGGACGGTTGCGCAGCGGGATGCTGTAGTTCGGCGTGCGCTGGAACACGGTGACGTGCGCCGCCGATTGCGCGGCGACCGGGATGAACTGAATCGCCGACGAGCCGGTGCCGATCACGCCGATGCGCTTGCCGGCAAGGTCGACCGTGCCGGTCGGCCAGCGCGACGTGAAGTAGGTTTCGCCGGCGAAGCTGCCGTATCCGGGGACGTCCGGCACCTTCGGCGCGGACAGGCAGCCGGTCGCCATCACGCAGTAGCGGGCATGCAGGCGTTCGCCGGCTTGAGTGACGAGCGTCCAGCGGGCGCGCGATTCGTCGAACGTTACGGCATCGATCCGCGTGCCGAGTCGGATGTGTTCATAGAGCCCGAAGCGGTGCGCGACGTGATCGAAATAGCGCAGGAGTTCGGGTTGCGATGCATAGCGTTCCGTCCAGCGCCATTCCTGCTCGAGTTCGCGCGAGAACGAGTACGAATACTCGAAGCTCTCAATGTCGACGCGTGCGCCGGGATAGCGATTCCAGAACCAGGTACCGCCGATGCCGTCCGCCGCGTCGACGAGCCGTACGGACAGGCCGGCTTCCTTGGCCCGATGCAGCATGTACAGGCCGGCTACGCCGGCGCCGACGATGACCATATCGAATGCGGCGTCCTCGTCTCTTGATGCGATATTCACCATGTCAGTCCTTCAATATGAACGTGTTGCTGGATTGATCGGGTACTTCCGTTTCGATACAGGGAGAGCACGCGCCGGCCTGGAATCCGGCTGGCGCCCGGGCGGCATCGCGGCAGCGATGCGCGCGCCGGGAGAAGACACATCAGTCGTAGGCGCGAGAACCGACGGACACGGTCGGCGCGGACCACTTTCGGCCATACGCCAGCATCATCACGAAGCTGAGGACGAAGCTCAGGCCGCCGACCATCAGCAGGCCGAGCTCGCCGAGCACGGGCAACAGGTTGGTGAGGAAGCCCGTCACGACCCAGGCGATCGCCATCACGGAGCCGGCGACGCCGAGCGCCCAGCCCTGACGGTCCTCGGCCACCGCGTCCGAATACGCGGTGTACATGGTGGTGTATGCAACCATGTCGAAGCAGCCGACCACCATGCCGAGCACCCAGAGCGTGTTTTCGTGCGGAAACAGCGCCGACAGCACTTGCCCGATGCCCGCGATCAGCAGGCCCGTCTTCGCGATGTCGACTACGCTCCAGATTTTCAGCATCAGCCGCACGATCACCATCAGCCCGAACACGAAGGACAGGCCGATCAGGCCGCTGAACAGGCCGAGCTGCGAGCTCGTGTACTGGAATTTCGTCTGCAGCACCAGCATGATCGTCTGCAGATACAGCCCGTAGCCGACCTGCATCAGGAAGAACACGATCGACAGGAACGCGATGCGGCGGTGCGTGCCGGCCTGGTAGATGATCCGCAGCGGCATCAGCAGGTCCACACGCGTGTTGCCGGTCGGCGCGACCGCGTTGCGATATGACCAGAACGTCCAGAGCCCGCAGACGACCGACAGCGCGGCGACCAGCAGGAACGGCGTGCCGTAGTTGAAGAACGGTGCGATCGTGCGGTCCGACGTGACGCCGCCGAGCACGGGGCCGACGATGACGCCCGCGCTGAACGCGATCGACATGATGCTCATGTTGTACGCCTTGGTTTCCGGCGTGCTCATGTCCGTGATCGCGGCCTGCGCGATCCCTTGGCAACCGGCCATCAGGCCGCTCAGGCCGCGTCCGACCAGCAACAGCGCGATACTCGGCAGCAGCGCGCCGAGCGCCATCAGGAAGTAGCTGAGAGCCAGGCCGAACACGCACAACAGCATGATCTTCCGCCGGCCGTAGCCGTCGGACAGCTCACCCATCAGCGAGGAGCCGAAGAACATGCAGAACGGATAGACACCGTACCCGAGCCCCAGGTAGAAATTGCGGAGTTGCGGACTCGTATCGGCCCCGATGATGCCGGATTGGGGATCCGAGAAGATCGCCGCCATGATCGGGTACACGAGCCCGAACCCCATCGCGTCGATCGCAATGGCGAGCAGGCATGGACCCAGTAGTTTGATATTGAGTTTGGACATGTATGGCCTCGGTAGTAACGTGACAGCTACAGTAGTCGAAGGCCGGTTTTGCGAGTAGAGACGTATCTGCAATAGAAATTATCGTAGTTACTGATAACCGACGACTTCCTTTCGGAAATGTAAGGAATGGCTGGTGGTGGCGGGTTTGCGGCCCGGCCGGGCGTCGCTACACGGACGTGAATTCAATAGGACGACGTAATAGATGGACAGATCGACAAAGACTTTCCTGGGCTCTGTCGCAATAGGGGCGGTCGGCGATGCGGGGTGTCGGGAAGCTTATTGACGACTACGCGACGGTGCCTGCCGCCCTTAAGCCGTTCGAATCCGCGTCCTGCCCCGTTGCCGCCGGCGCCATTACACCGCCCCATCCCCGGCTCCTTTACGCCGCCCATCGACACGCCGAGTCGGCAATGCGGCGAGCCCGCGCACCGCCGCCCCGGTCTCGGCGCCATCCTCGCTGCGGCCGGTGATCTCGTCCAGCGCCCGGTTGTTGGTGTACGGCCCGAACACCCCTATCGACACCATCACGATCAGCATGCTGCCGCCGATCAGCACGAACACCGCGGACACCCCGGCGCGCTCGAGCAGCAGCGCGACGATGAAACTGCTCGCGATTCCCGTCAGGCGGCCGATCGAATGCACGAAGCCGAGCGCACGCCCGCGGATCTCGGTCGGAAACACTTCCGACTGGTACGCGGTGCCGTTGCTCGCGAGCACCGTGTTGGACAGCGTGACGAGCAAGCCGAACGCGATCACGAACGGCGCCTGCGCCGACATCGCGAACGCAGTGCCGAACAGCGCGACGCCGAACGCCGACGCGACGATCAGCCACTTGCGCTCGATCCGGTCGGCGAGCAGGCCGGCAACGAACGGCGACACCGGATACGCGAACGCGATCACGAACGCATACCAGAGGCTCTTCGTGACGGTCGCGCCCTGCGCGGCGAGCAGCGTCGGCAGCCACTGGCTGAAACCGAAGAAGCCGATGCTCAGGAATGCATTGAACACGATCAGCATCGCCGTGCGGCCGCGATGCTGCGCATCCCACATCGACGGCGCGCGCCGCGCGGCCGGCGTTGCGACGGCCGGCATCCGGACCGCGGGCAGCGGCCGGCCGGATTCCCGCTCGACCGCCTGCTCGAGCCGCTGCAGCACGGCTTCGGCCTCGGCCTCACGGCCGGTGCGGGCGAGCCAGCGCGGCGACTCCGGCAGCCGCGACTGCAGCCACCAGACGACGACCGCGCCGCTGCCGCCGAGCAGCACGACCCAGCGCCACCCGGACATGCCCAGCGGATCGTGAGGCACCCACAGCCACGATACCAGCGCGAGCACGGGCATCGCGAGATAGCCGACCGCGAAGCACAGCGCGAACGCACGGCCGCGCACGGCCTTCGGCACCAGCTCGGTCAGGAACGCGCCGATCGTGATCAGCTCCGCGCCGATGCCGCAGCCCGCGATGAAGCGGCACACGAGAATGCCGAGCGCATGCGTCTGCACGCACATCGCGAGGCTCGCCGCCGTGTAGAGCAGCAGCGCGCCGGTGAACAGCGCGCGCCGCCCGAAGCGGTCCGCGAGGCGCGACACGAACATCTCGCCGACGAACAATCCGGCGAACGTCGCCGCACCGAGCGCGCCCTGGTCCGACATGCCGAGCACGCCGTGCGAGCCCGCGTGAAAGATGCCGTCGCGAATCAGCCCCGGCGGCAAGTAGGTCATCTGGAACAGGTCGTAGACCTCGAAAAACCCGCCGACGCTCAGGAACAGCACGAGCATCCAGATGCTGGCCGTTGCGGGCAGGCGGTCGATGCGCGCGGCAATCGACGCCGCATGGGAATGGGACATGGCGACTCCTCGATGATCCGCCCGCGCAGCGTGCGCGAAGCGGCGGACAAGACGCCGGCGCGGCGTGCGCGCGGCGCCGGCGTTCAGACGGTGGCGACCGGATTGACCGGCGACCCGACGAGCCCGCGCAGGTGCAGCGGCGGCGCGGTCAGCAGAAAGCGGTTGCGCCGGTGCGCGCGCAACCAGTCGGCGAGCAGCGTCAGGTGCCACAGCTCGCCGAGATGAATGCCGAGCTTGAACAGGCACAGCTCGTGCAGCGGCATCAGCGCGCCGGGCCGCTCGCGCGCCGACGGATGGCGCGGGCGCTCCTCCACCGCGTGGTTGTCCGCCGCGAGCGCGGCGAGCCCCGATGCGTCGATCCATTCGAGCAGGCGCGGATCGTTGCCGTCCAGCACGCAGCACACGTCCGGCGCACCGGGCTCGCCGCGCGCGTCGGCGTCGAGCAGGCGATCGGCGAAGCCCGTATGCACGCACACGATGTCGCCGCGCTCGACGACCACGTCGTCCTCGCGCAGCACCGCCATCCATTCCGCGTAGCCGATCTTGCGCCGCTCGTCGCCGAAGTGGCGGCGCAGGTCGACCAGCACGCCGCGCCCCTGCACGCCGCTTTGCGCCATCACCTCGATGCCGAGCGCGCGCGCACCGCCGCGCGGCGCGCCCGCTTCGGGCACGTGGATGTGTTCGTCCATCCGGTAGCCGTTGTAGAACACGCGGGCTGGCTCGCCGTCACCCGCCGGATCGAACAGTGAGCCGACGTGCGACAGGCCGTCCCATTGCGTCGAGAACTGCGAGTGCATGCAGAACGAATCGTCGCAGACCACATCGGTTGCGTTCGCAACCTGTTCGTCCGCGCGATAGCCGAAGTACGGCTTGCCGCCGAGCAGCGCCGGCATGATCGCCGGCGGCCGGCGCCGCGCGTTCAGCCCACCGCCGCGCGGTACGTCGAGCGGCAGGCTCAGCGAAAACACTCGGCCTTCGCGCACCTCCGCGACGCCGCGCAGCACCGCGTCGGCCGTCAGCCAGTTCAAGCGCCCTTTCTGATCGTCCGGGCCGAAATCCCCCCAGTTCGAACCGGGCGGCCGATGGGTCCAGCGTGGCTTCATGGTGTCTCCTCCATGCAATGTCCAGGGTGCGGCGGCCGTCCTTCGCGGCCGCGTCGCACGTCGCGCCTAGCGCGTGCGGATCACGCCCAGCCCGGCGAGCCGCTCGTATTCGCGTTCGCCGAGCAGCGGCAGCAGAATCTCGCGATTGTTCTCGCCGAGCGCGGGCGCCGCCCGGCGGAACGTGCCGGGCGTGGCCGACAGGCGCGGCGTGATGTTGTGCATCGGCAGGCTGCCGACGTCGTCGTCCGGCAGCTCGACGAGCGCCTCGCGCTCGATCACATAGTTATCCTGAACGATCTGCGCGATGTCCTGGATCGGCCCGACCGTCACGCCGGCTTCCTCGAAGAACGCGAGATTGGCGTCCAGATCGCGCGCGGCGATGAATTCGCCGACGATCGCATCGAGCGCGTCCGCGTGCTGCACGCGCTGCACGTTGGTCGCATAGCGCGGATCGTCGATCAGGTCCGCGCGGCCGATCGCGCGGAACAGGCGCTCGGCCATCGCCTGCGTCGAGCTCGACAGGCACAGCCACTTGCCGTCGCGGGTGCGATACGCGTTGCGCGGCGCGGTGTTCGACGAGCGGCTGCCTGTGCGCGCCTTGATCTCGCCGGTCATCACGTAGTTCGCCGCGGCCGGCCCTAGGATCGACAGCAGCGGCTCGAACAGCGACACGTCGATCACCTGCCCCGCCGCGCCGTGCGCGTCGCGCGCATGCAGCGCGACCAGCACGGCAATCGCGCCGGACAGCCCGGCCGTCATGTCGCCGAGGAACATCGGCGGCAGCACCGGCTCGCGGTCGGCAAAGCCGTTGATCGCCGCGAACCCCGCGTACCCTTCCGCGAGCGTGCCGAAGCCCGGCCTGTGGCGGTACGGCCCCGTCTGCCCCCAGCCGGAAATCCGCGCGATCACCAGTTCCGGCCGGATCGCGAGCAGGTCGTCCGGGCCGAGCCCCATCTTCTCGGCGACACCGGGCTTGAAGCTCTCGACGAACACGTCCGCGTCGCGCACCAGCCGGCGGACGATGTCGATCCCCTCGGGCGCGCGCAGGTCGACGCACACGCTGCGCTTGTTGCGCCCGTACACCTTCCAGTTCGTGCTGATCCCGCCCGCGCCGACCGCGCGCAGCGTATCGCCGCGCTCGCTCTCTACCTTCACGACGTCCGCGCCGAAATCGGCGAGCTGCACGCTCAGCATGTTGCCCGCCATCAGGCGCGACAGGTCGACGACGCGCACGCCCGCGAGCGGCCCCTGCGCGCCGGCGTCGAACGGTTTCGGATGGATCGGGCCGGTGGACGCGCGACGGCGCGCGCCGGCCGCGTGAGCGGCCTGCGGGTCGGGAACGAACATGCTTGTCTCCTGGTTGGTGTGTGTGTCGTTCGATGCGGAATGCCGGTCAGGCGCGCGCTCGGCCGCGCACCGCGTTACTCGAGCAGCACGCCGAGCTGGTCGGCCGCGCGGAACGCCGCGCCCGCGGCGGGCAGATCGCCGCCCAGCGCATGCGTCAGCTCGGCTGCGGCCGCCTGCACGCGCGGCAGGTAGTCGGCCAGCACCTTCTTGTTGAAGCGATAGCGCGGCACGCCGAGCGAGATCGCGCCGCTCAGCACGCGGCCGACGCCGAACGCCGGGCTCGCGATCGCCGCGCTTTCCGGGTCGCGCTCGGCGATCGACACCGCGTAGCCCTGCTCGGCCGTCTTCTCGTAGTCGCCGCCGCGCGTGCCGCTGAACGCGAGCAGCACGCGCCCGGCCGCGCCGACGTCGAGCGGGAAGCGGTCGCCCTCGCGCAGGTGCGTGCGCACCGAGCGCTGCGCCTGGATGCGGAACAGGCACACGCGCTGGTCGCCTTCGCGCACGTAGAACGCGGCCGTCTCGCCGGTTTCCGCCGACAGCTTCGACAGGATCGGCATCACGTACTCGCGCAGCTGGAACGACTCGCGATACATCATCCCGAGCTGGAACACGGCCGGCCCCAGCACGTAGCGCCCGTCCGGCAGGCGCTTGATGAAGCGGAACTGCTCGAGCGACTCGAACATCCGCAACAGCGTGCTCATGTTGAGCCCCGTCTCCTCGCTGACCTGCGCGAGCATCAGCCCGCCGGGCGCGTTGCCGAACGCCAGCAGCGCGGTCAGCGCGCGGTTGACCGCAGCCACGCCGCCCTCTGCGGGATTGCTTGTCTCCACCTTGTTCATGTCCACCTCGTGCGATGTCGGCAGAGTCGTGCCGCGTCGCGGCTGCCGGCATCAAAAAATGAAAGTCACTTTCATTATACGCAGATCATCGATGACATCAACATGAATCCGCGCAGCTTCGGTCGCTCATCTTCTTGCAACAGCCTTTGAAACTAGGCGTTAACGATAATCTTGACGAATGTCCTCATCCATCACAAAAATGAAAGCGACTTTCATTTTTAGAGATCAACGATGAATTCGTCGCCTCAACCCGTCTGGCGCTCGCTGCTGTACGTCCCCGCCCACGTCCCCCGTTTCGTCGCATCGGCCGTCGCGAGCGACGCCGACGCGCTGATCCTCGATCTCGAGGACAGCGTCCCGCCCGCGTGCAAGGAGGCCGCCCGCGACGGGCTGGCCGACGCCGTGCCGGCGCTGCGCGCGCCGGGCCGCGACGTGCTGGTGCGCGCCAACGGCCCGCTCGACCTGCTGGTGCCCGACCTGCGCGCGGCCGTCCGGGCCGGCGTGGACGGCGTCGTGCTGCCGAAGGTGCGCGGCGGCTCGCACGTCGAGGCGATCGACGAACTGCTGGCTGCACTCGAGGAGGAAACCGGCGCGCCGCCCGGCGGCACGCGGATCGTCGCGATCGTCGAGACGCCGCGCGCGTTCCAGGCGATGGACCGGATCGCGCGGGCATCGCCGCGCGTCGTCGCGATGATGCTGGGCGGCGGCGATTTCGCGCTGAACTGCGAAAGCGGCGCGGGCGCCGACGTGCTGCGCGTGCCGAAGCAGTTGCTGATCATCGCCGCGCGCGCCGCCGGCATCCTGCCGCTCGGCCTCATCGGCGGCCTCGACGAGCTGCGCGATCTCGACGCGTTCGAGCGCCTCGCGCGCGCGTCCGCGGAGCTCGGCTATGCGGGCGCAACCTGCATCCATCCACGGCAGGTCGGCGCGCTCAACCGCGCGTTCCGGCCCGACGACGACGCGGTGCGCGACGCGAACGCGGTGCTGGCCGCCTACGACGACGCGCGCGCGAACGGGCGCGGCGCACTGCGCGTCGACGGCAGGATGGTCGACGCGCCCGGCGTCGCCCGCGCGAAGCGTGTGCTCGCGCGTCACGCGGCCGTGCAGGCGCGTGCCGACGGCGCGCCCCGGTGATGCGCGCGCCGCCCTTCATCGCCGTGCTTCATCCCTGCGCACGCGCGCGTCGCGCGGTGCACGCGTGCGTTCCACCACGCCGCTGCCCGTTCGCCGCCCGGCCCGGATAGCGTCGCCCCGCAGCACCGCCGCGCCGCTCGACCGGCGCGGCGCCGCATTCAAATAAATAACAAACCCTGGAAGGAGACAAGCCATGGGCAAGCGGATGTCCGCACTGTGCGGACTGGGCCTCGTATCGGCCGGCGCCTGCGCGCAGAGCACGATCACGCTGTACGGCGTGGCCGACATCTATACGGAATTCCTCACCCACCAGGCCGCGCCCGGCGACAAGTCGTCGGCATCGCTCGTGCGGATGGCGTCGGGCGGCAAGAGCGGCTCGCGCTGGGGCCTGAAAGGCGTCGAGGAGCTCGGCGGCGGCTGGCAGGCCGCGTTCCGACTCGAAAGCGGCATCAACCTGAACAACGGCACCGGCACCGGCGCGGGCGGCTTCGACCGCTCCGCGTGGGTCGGGCTGCAGCACGAGCGCTGGGGCGCGCTGCGGCTCGGCCACCAGTACTCGACGCTGTTCGACGTGATGGAGCGCTATTCGCCGACGGGGGCGTACTCGACGCTGTACGAGCCGGCCGGCGCGATCGTCGGCGTCAACTTCCGCGAGAACCACGTCGCCAAGTACCTGGCGAAGATCGGCTCGCTGACGCTCGAAACGCACTATTCGTTCGGCGGCACGCCCGGCGCGTTCCAGTCGAACGCCGCCTACGGCGCCGGCTTCGACTATGCCGGCGGCGCCTTCTCGTTCGCCGCCGCGTTCGACAACGTCAACACGCCGCAGCCGGGCGGCTTCGCGCATTTCCGCCGCTACGCCGCCGCCGCGATCGTGTCCGTCGACCGCGCGCAGCTGCTGGCCGGCGTCACGCACGGCCGGAGTGGCGTCGCCGCGCCGTCGGTCGTGACGAACTACACGTTCTGGTGGGCCGGCGTGCGGTACATGATCACCCCTTATCTGCAGGCGATCGGCGCGTTCTATTACGAGGACATCCGCGCGCAGAATCCGCCGAACGCGCAGGCGCCCGCGCCGCACCCGGCCAACCCGCAGCAGGTCACGTTGCAGCTGAACTACTTGCTGTCGAAAGCCGTCACGCTGTACCTGGCGGCCGGCTACGCGCGCCGCGCCGCGCTCGATTTCGACAATTACAACTACAACTTCCTCCACTACTCGCTGGCCGCCGACCGCGCCGGCAGCGCGGGCGCGGCACTCGGCCTGCGCAAGCTGTTCTGAACTCGCCTCTCCCCCAGTATCAGGAACCTTCGGAGTCCTCTCACCATGAACCGCCGCCACTTCCTTTCCACGCTGACCGGCGCGGCACTCGCACTGCCGCTCGCCCACGCCCGCGCCGGCACGCTACCGGCCGCCGGCGCAACCGCCGACCGCCCGGATCTCGCGCAACAGCTCGCCGACTACGCGGCCGGGCTGCAGTATCGCGACCTCGACGCAGCGACGATCGACACGATCAAGGCGCACCTGATCGATGCGCTCGGCTGCGCGATCGCCGCGCACGACGAACGCCCGGTGCGGATCGCGCGCGACGCGGCGCTCGCGTCGCCGGGCGGCGTGTCGACGATCGTCGGCACGAACCGGCGCACGAGCCCCGATCTCGCCGCGTTCGCGACCGGCACCGCGCTGCGCTACTACGATTTCAACGACGCGTACGCCGGCAAGGAGACCGGCCATCCGAGCGACAACATGTCCGCGTGCCTCGCCGTCGCCGAAGCGCAGCAAGCGAACGGCCGCGACCTGATCCTGTCGATCGCGATCGCGTACGAGGTCGCGTGCCGGCTGATGGACGCCGCCGCGATCAGCCCGCGCGGCTGGGACCACACGTGCTACAGCCTGCCCGCCGTCGCGCTCGCTGCGGGCAAGCTGATGCGCATGCCCGCGCCGCAGCTGGTGCAGGCGGTGAACCTGTCGATCAACAGCCATCTCGCGCTGAACCAGACGCGCGTCCAGCAGCTGTCGAACTGGAAGGCGCTCGCCGATGCGGACGCGGCGCGCAACGCGGTGTTCTCGACGCAGCTCGCGCGCGCCGGGCTAACCGGCCCGTCACCGATCTTCGAAGGCATGGCGGGGTTCTTTCCGCAGGTGTCCGGGCCGTTCGCGGTCGACACGCGCGAATTCGGCGGGCGCGGCGGCACGTTCCGGATCGGCAAGTGCTTCGTGAAGTTCTATCCCGCGCAAGGGCTCACGCAAACCGCGATTCCGGCCGCGCTCGACGTGGCGGCGCAGGTCGGCGACCTGCGCCGCATCCGGCGCATCGAGATCCACACGACCGAAGTGGGCTACGTGACGGCCGGCCGCGACCGCGAGAAATGGGCGCCGTCGACCCACGAGACCGCCGATCACAGCCTGCCGTACATCGTGGCGCGCGCAATGCTCGACGGCGACATCACGACCGAGAGCTACCGGCACGACGCGCTGCGCGATCCGGCGCTGCGCGCGCTGATCGAGCGGATCACGGTGCACGAGGACCCGGCGCTGACTGCCCGCTATCCGGCGCAGGCGCCGAACCGGGTGACGGCCGTGTGCGAAGACGGCACGACCTGCGCGAAACAGGTGGACGACCTGCCCGGCTCGCCAACGCGGCCGATGCGGCGCGACGACTACGACGCGAAGTTCGCGAAGAACTGCCGGCGGCACTGGAGCCCGACGCAGATCCGCGCGGCGCTCGATTACCTGTGGCGGCTCGACGAGCAGCCCGACGTCGCGACGCTGCCGCCGCTGCTCGTCGTCGGCCGACTCGCGTGAACCGCCGACGCCCTAAGCCTCCGCCGCGACGCCGTGCCGCTCGAGCGCTTCCGCGACCTCGACGATGCGGCCGCGCAGCCACGCGTGCGCGTTGCTGCCGTCGTAGCGGCGGTGCCAGTACAGCGACCACGCGACGGGCTCCATCGCGAGCGGCAGTTCGCGGATCACGAGCCGCGCATCGTCGAGGCTGACCGCATGCCGCTCCGACATGATCACCGCGTACGGCAGCGCATCCAGCATGTTCGGCACGACGAGCCAGTGCGGCACGTTGAGCGCGATGCGCCGCGTACAGTTCATGTTCGCGAGCAGGTTGTCGACCAGGCTGTGGTCGACCGGGTTGATCGTCACGTTGAGGAAGTCGAGCGCGAGAAACCGTTCGAGCGTCAGCGGCCTGCCCGCGTCCGGATGACTGCGGCTCATCACGCAGACCATCCGGTCATGAAACACGGTTTGCGACGACAGCGTGCCCGAATGTTCGAGGCCCGCGCTGACCGCCAGGTCGAGCAGCCCCGATTCGAGCGCGTCGGCGGTCTTGGCGGCGCTCATGTGCACGACGTCCATGCCGATATTCGGGCTGGTCAGGCGCATGCAGCGCAGCAGGGCCGGCAGCAAAAGCAATTCGGTGAGATCCGACATGCGCACCGTAAAATGGCGCTCGGACGTAATAGGATTGAATTGATAATCCGATTCAAATAATTCCTCGATTTGTTGCATGATCTGTCGAATCGGCATGGCCAGCGCCTGCGCACGCGGCGTCAATTCCATGCCGACCGCGGTGCGCGCCAGGATCTCGTCCTTGAACACGAACCGCAGCCGCGCCAGCGCGTTGCTGACGGCCGGCTGCGTGAGGCCGACCTTCTGGCCGGCCCGCGTGACCTGTTTCTCCGTCAGCAGCGCATCGAGTATGACCAGCAGGTTCAAATCGATCGAACGTAGATTCATGTTTGCGACCATCCACTAAACAGGTTAATCACCGCCTCCGATCGCGATTGCGAAATTCCGCAATCGGAGCAATCCCCTGATATTTAGTGCAATGCACAAGAATAGTCCAATCTTGACTTGTCGATATTTTTTAGATAACGGACGATATTATTTATGGTTTTAAATTAAATTGCCCGTTTCGCGTCGATTCTTCTGAATACCTTGTCAATCGGCAATTGAATTCGCACTTTGCGCAAGCCGGTCGCGCTGCAAAAAAAGTGCGGGCGGCCGCCGCCACGGCCGCCCGCACGCTCAAACGGTCGCGACGGGATTCACCGGCGCGCCGACCAGGCCGCGGATATGCAGTGGCGGCGCGGTCAGCAGAAACCGGTTCCGACGGTGCGCATGCAGCCAGTTCGCGAGCGGCGTCAGGTGCCACAGCTCGCCGAGGTGAATGCCGAGCTTGAACAGGCACAGCTCGTGCAGCGGCATTAGTGCGCCCGGTTGCGCGAGCGGCTGCGCATGCTGCGGACGTTCCTCGATCGCATGGTTGTCGGCCACGAGCGCGGCCAGCCCCGATTCGTCGATCCATTGCAGCAGCCGCGCATCGCTGCTGTCCAGCACGCACGCGCTTGCAACCGTCGCCGGCGATCCGCCGTCGTCGTTCAGCAGCAGATCAGCGAAGCCGGTGTGAAGGCAGACGATGTCGCCGCGCTCGACCTGCACGCGGTCCGCGTCCATCACCTGCATCAGCTGCGCGAAGCCGACCTTCGTGCGCGCGTCGCCGAAATGACGCCGCAGGTCGATCAGCACGCCGCGCCCCTGCACGCCCGTCTGCGCCATCACCTCGATGCCGAGCGCGCGCGCGCCGCCCGTCGCGTCGCCTTCCTGCGGCACCCGCAGATGCTCGCCCATCCGGAAACCGTTGTAGAACACGATTTCAGGCACGCCGTCGTCGTCCGCGTCGAACAGGCCGCCCACGTGCGACAGGCCGTCCCATTGCGTCGAGAACTGCGAGTGCATGCAGAACGAATCGTCGCAGACCACATCGGTTGCGTTCGCAACCTGTTGGTCCGCGCGATAGCCGAAGTACGGCTTGTCGCCGAGCAGCGCCGGCATGATCGCCGGCGGCCGGCGCCGCGCGTTCAGCCCGCCGCCGCGAGGCACGTCGAGCGGCAGGCTCAGCGAGAACGACAGCCCTTCCCGGACCTCGGCTGCGCCCTGCCGCACCTTGTCCGGCGTCAGCCAGTTCAGCCGCCCCTTCTGATCGTCGGGACCGAAATCGCCCCAGTTCGAGCCGGGCGGCCGCTTTTTCCAGCGCGGTGCATTCAAGATCGGTGCCCTCCTTCAGTGCCTGACGTCAGTGCCGCGAGCGCGTCGAGCGGCGCATCGTCGGCGAGCGCCTGCACGGCATCGCGCAGCGCGAGCGCACGCGTCATGCCGAGCGCCGAACTCGCCGCCAGCACGAATTTCGCGGTGAGCTCCTGTTCGGTCAGCGGCCGCGAATTCGTGCCCTTGCTCGACTCGATCCGCGCCTCGCGCACCTGCCCGTCGCGCAACTCGACGCGCAGCACGGCCGGCAGGAAAGTCGGGAAGCGCGCGTCGCACCACGGATCGGCCACGCAGCGCACCTTCGCGGCCAGCGCGCGCCGGGCGGGGTCCTGCGCAAGCGCGTCGCCGAAATCGTCGAACCAGACGCCGAGCCCGCCGCCGCCGAGCAGCGCCGCCGCGACCGTGTACGGCCCCGAGAACGCCGCCGCATAACCGTTCGGCGGATTCGCCTTCAGCTCCGCCGGCTCGCCGATCGTGCGCAGCGTCGACGTCGCGACCCGCAGCTCGGCCGCCACCACGTCGTCCGCCGTCACGCCTTGCGCCTTCAGTTGCAGCGCCGCGTCGATGCCCGGATGCGTGAAGTGGTTGCACGGATACGGCTTGAAGATGATCCGGCTCGTCTCCCATTCGTCGCCCAGGTCGCGCAGCACCGCGTCGACGTCGGCGAGGTCGCCGCACCACGCGTGGAAGAAGCCGAAGCGGCCTTCGAGCGCGGTCGGCGGCGCGGTCACGCCCGCGCCTGCCAGTTCCGCCGCGCTCACGCCCGCGTGCGCCGCCCAGCCGCAGTGGATCCGCTTCACCGAGCCGCCGGTGCGGTTCGCTTCGAGCAGGCCCGCGCCCATGCTCGCGGCAATGCCGAGCGCCGCCGCGATCTGCGCGGCGTCGAGCCCGAGCAGCATCGCCGCGGCCGCCGCCGCGCCGACCGTGCCGCAGATCGACGTCGCGTGCTGGCCGCGCTCGAAGAACACCGAATTGCCGAGCCGCTCGTTGTAAGCGGCGACGCCGAGCCGGATGCATATCTCGGTGCCGACCGTGATCGCATCGAGCAGCGCCGCGCCCGACGCGCCGCTCGCCTGCGCGGCGGCGAGCGCGGCCGGAATCACGGACGCGCTCGGATGCAGCACCGACCGCATGTGCGAATCGTCGAAATCCATCGCATGCGCGAGCGTGCCGTTGACCAGCGCGGCGCTCGCGGCCGGCAGCCGATCGGGCGCGCCGATCACGCTCGCCGGGCCCGAGCCGGCCCAGCGCCGCGCGACCTGCAGCACCGACTGCGCGACCGGTTCGTCGTGCGCGATCAGGCTGTTGCCGACCACGTCGAGCACGCGCGCGGCGGCCTCGACGCGCAGCCTGCGATCCAGCCCTTCGGCGCGCACCTCCGCCGCGAAGCGGCCGAGCGCGCCGACGATGCCGTCGGGCGGCGCGGGCCGGTTCGGTGCGGCCGGATCAGCGGCCGCCGCCGGACCGGAAAGCGTGTCGGGTGTGCTCATGCCAGTGCTCCACTGAGTCGAAGATTGTTCGCGAGCGCGAGCGTGACGCGCGCGTTGGCGATCAGCGGCGGCGCGACCACGCGGCCGTCCGGCAGCACGAACACCGACGACGCCGAGGCCTTGCCCGCCGCCGCATCGACCGCCTCGAGCACGCGCTCGGCCGCGCGGATCTCGTCGTCCGACGGCGTGAACACCTCGTTGATCACCGAAAGCTGCGACGGATGGATCGCGAAACGGCCGAGGAACCCCATCGATTTCGCGCGCAGCGTCGACTCCTTCAGCCCGTCGAGATCGGGCAGCGTGTGATAGACGGTCTGGATCGGCCCGTTCAGCCCCGCCGCGCGCGACGCGACCACGCAGCGCGCACGGCACACCTCGAGCGTGAAGTTGTCGACGCCGATCTGCAGATCCGCGCGCAGGTCGCTCTCGCCGAGCCCGATCCGTTCGAGCCGCGGCGACGCGGTCGCGAGCTGGTAAGCCGTCTCGACGCCGTACGCCGACTCGATCAGGATCTGGATGCCCGCATCGCAGCCGAGCGCGTCGAGCCAGCCCGCGACTTCCTGGATTTGCTGCGGCAGGTCGCATTTCGGCAGGCGCAGCGCCTGCAGCGCCGGCTGCGCGATCGCTTCGACGTCGTCGCGGCACCACGGGCTGCCGATCGGGTTGATCCGCACGTACGTCGGCTTCGGCGGACCTTCCGCGAGAATCGCGGCGGCCGCCTCGCGTGCGTCGGCCTTGTGGCTGGCCGGCACGGCATCCTCGAGGTCGAGCACGACGGCATCGGCTTCGCTTGCATACGCCTTTTCCACCACCTGCGCCTTGTGCGCGGGCACGTAAAGGTAACTGCGGTAAGTTGCGCTGGTTTTCATATGATTCCCCGCTCGGTCAAATCGGCGATCTCGCGCCGCTCCAGTCCCAATGCGCCGAATACTTCGTCGTTGTGCGTCCCGCGCGCAGGCCCGCCCCAACGGATCGCGCCGGGCGTGTCGGACAGCCGGAACGGCACGTTGTGCGTGCGGAACGCGCCGAGCTCCGCGTCGGGCACCGACACGATCGAGCCGAGCGCCGCGTACTGCGGATCGCGCAGCACGTCGGCGACGTCGTAGATCGGCGCGACCGCCGCCTGCGCGCGCTCGAATTCGGCGATCACGTCGTCGCGCGTGCGCTGCCCGATCCAGCCGCCGACCGCCGCATCCAGCTCGTCCGCATGCTTCGCGCGCTCGGCGCCGTTCGCGAACCAGGGTTCGTCGATCAGGTCCGCGCGGCCGACGAGGCGCATCACGCGCTCGGCGATGCTGTGCGCCGACGTCGACAGCGCGACCCATTTACCGTCCGACGTGCGGTAGACGCCGCGCGGCGAATTGTTCGGCGAGCGATTGCCGGTGCGCTCGGGCACCCGGCCCGTCTGGTCGTAGCTTGCGACCTGCGCGCCCATCGCCGCGAGCATCGTCTCGATGATCGCGAGATCGACGACCTGGCCGCGCCCGGTGCGCTCGCGCGCCTTCAGCGCGGTCATGATCGCAAACGCGGCGGTCAGCCCCGCGACAGTGTCGGCGAGCGGGAACGACGGCAGCAGCGGCGGCCCGTCCGCGTCGCCGGTGATCGACGCGAGCCCGCTCATCGCCTCGGCCAGCGTGCCGAAGCCCGGGCGGCTCGCATACGGGCCGAACTGGCCGAAGCCCGTCACCCGCACGAGCACGAGCCGCGGGTTGAGCGCGGACAGCACGTCGTAGCCGAGCCCCCAGCGTTCGAGCGTGCCGGGCCGGAAATTCTCGACGACCACGTCCGCCTGCGCCGCCAGCTCGCGGAAGATCCGCTGGCCGTCGGCCGTGCCGAGATTCAGCGTGACCGCCCGCTTGTTGCGCGCGAGCACCTTCCACCACAACGGCACATCGTCGCGGCGCGCGCCGTACTTGCGCGCCGGATCGCCGTCCGGATGCTCGACCTTGATCACGTCGGCGCCGTAGTCCGCGAGCATCGTCGCCGCGAGCGGGCCCGCGAACAGCGTCGCGGCGTCGATCACGCGAATGCCGTCGAGCGGCGCCGGTTTGGACGCGTCCGGCGCCGCGCCGGCGTCGACGTCTCCGATTTCCACAGTGGCCATGCCGTTCTCCAGTCAGATGGATTGCACGGCGCGCCGCGCACCGACATCGTCTGCATGACTAAGCGTCGTGCAGCGATGCGGGCGCGGCGCGCGACCTGCCGCTCAGACGGCGTTGATCCGGTAGATCGGGAAATACGTCTGGATCTTCCCGTTCAGGTAGTCGGACGCGAGCTTCGGCACCTCGTCGAAATCGAAGATCTCGGTCGGCTCCTGGCCGATCCAGCCGCTCGTTTCCTGGAAGTCGCGGATCGTGATGCTGTCGTCATAGCGCCACGCATGCGTGTGGATGTGCAGGCGGCGGTTGATGCATTCCGTCGCGCGCAGGTTCCACAGGCGCATCCCCGTCTTCCAGCCGACCGTCGTGACGATGCCGGTGCGGCCGACCACGCGCATCGTCGCGCGATACAGTGCGCCGCCGAGGTTGTCGAGGAAGATCGCGACGCCGCGGCCGCCGCTCAGTTCCGCGATCGTCTCCGCGAACACGCGCTCCGACTCGCGATAGCTCGCCTGGTACTCGGGATCGGTCTTGTAGCGCTCGTCGTCATACGCGAGATTCGGGAACTTGCGGCGATCGACCGGCGTGATGCCGAGCTTCGCGAGTTCCTCGAGGCGCCGGTCGTTGCTCGCCGTCATCGCGACGCGAAAACCCTCGCGCTTCGCGAGTTGCAGTTCGGCGAGCGTCGTGCCGCCGCCCCAGCCGAACACCAGGTAGTCGGCCGGATCGACGTCCGGCAGCTGCGAGCGCCAGCACGCCGACGCCACCTTCCAGTTGTCCCACGCGGTGAAGTAGCGGCCGTACGTCGCCCATTGCAGCAGCGAATGCCGGCTGTCCGTCGGCACCGCCACGAGGTTGTCGGCGCGCATCTTGGTCCGCTGCGCCATCACGCCGATCGTGCCCGGCGCGTCGTACGCATAGACGAGCTCGGCGAATCCGTATTCGTCGCGCTTGCCGAACGGCATCACCATGCAGATCTCGCCTTCCTTCAGCGTCTTCACGCCGCTGCCGCGCTCGACTATGCGCACCAGCGCACCGTTGCCGAGCACGATCTTGTCCTCGCGGCGCTGCCGGCAGATGTCGACCGGATTGCGCGACAGCGCGTGGTCGAGGTTCGCTTCCCACGATCCGTACAGCGGCTCGACCAGCACCTCGTCGGCCTCCAGATCGGAGAATTCGAAGGTTTCGCGACGCAGCTCGCCCGCCACGGGCGCCTGCTTCCTGTTCGGTTCCGGTCCTGCGTAGAGAACCCATGCATCGGTCTTGATCATCGTCATGCCTCGTTAAATGACTCTGTATGAATGTGCACGCCGAACCCGCCGCCTCGTTCAGCGCGAATACGCCTGCTCCAGTGCCGCCTCCACGTCGGCCGTCGCGGCGACCTGCCCGAGCTTCGGGAAGATCTGCGTCAGCGCGAAGTGCTGCGCGTCGGCGGACGATGTGCTGACCGCGTCGCTGACGACGACGACGTTGTAGTTGTTCTCGTATGCCTGGCGCGCCGTCGATTCGACGCCGATGTTGGTCGCGATTCCGGTCAGCACGATGTCCGTGATGCCGCGCCGGCGCAGCTGCACGTCGAGATCGGTGCCGGTGAACGCGCCCCACTGGTGCTTCGTCACGACGAGGTCCGACGGCCCCACGCCGAGCGCCGGCGCGAACGCGCTCCATTCCGGATCGAGATTCGGCGGCGCCGACGGCGCATCCGTCCTGACCTTCAGCGCCACGCCGCCGTCCGGCTGGTAGCTCGTGTGCACGTAGATGACGGGCAGCTGCAGCGCGCGGAACGCGGTCGCGAGCTCGGCCGTCTTCGCCACGACCTGCGCGCCGGTGTAGGGCACGACCGGCAGCGACACGATGCCGTTCTGCAGATCGATCGCGACCAGCGCGACCGTGCGATTGAGCGTCGGAATGGACATGTAGAAACCTCACTTCTGTTGGGAGATGGAAGAAGCGGCGGCATCCAGGTGCCGGCTCGATGCCGCGTTGAGCAGCAGCAGCACGCTGACGACCGCCAGGACGATGGCCAGCTCGCGCAGGCCGCGATCGCTCGCCGGATGACCGAGCGCCAGCCCAACGAGCGCAAACGACAGGCTGCCGCCGACGTACTGCGCGGTGCGGTACAGCCCCGAGGCCGTGCCGATCCGGTCGTGCGGCGCGCTCTGGTAGAGCGCCGCCTGGTTGCCGAGATTGTTGAAGCCGTTCGGCACGCCGAACACGATCGACAGCAGCACGATCGACCAGACCGGCATCGCGCTGGTGAGCATGCTCATCACGACGCTGCCGATGCACAGCATCGCGGAGCCGATGATCAGCACCGGCCGCGAGCCGTGACGGTGCGCGACGCGGGTCGCAAGCATCGTCGCCACCGTGCCGACCGCGGCGATCGGCAGCATCACGAGGCCGGCGTCGGCGGCGGACAGGCGCTTGGCCTCCTGCAGCCATATCGGCAGCGCATAGAAGATCGCGTAGAACACCGCGTAGGTGCCGACGCAGCGCAGGTACGTGCTCGTGAGCGCACGGTTGTCGCTCAGCATGCGGATGTCGATCAGCGGCGTTGCGGCCAGCCGCTCGCGCCGGACCAGCAACGGGCACAGCACCAGCGTCGCGACGAGCAGCAGCCAGTCGGGCTCGCGCGACACCGATTGCAGGAACAGCAGCAGGCTCGTGAGCGTCAGGATGAACAGCGCGACGCCCGGCAGGTCCAGCTCCATCAGCGTGCCCCGCAGCGTGCGGCGTTGCTGCGCGCCGCGCGGAACGACGTCGGCCGGAATCCACAGCCACGCGAGCACGAAGGCCAGCAGCACGATCGGCACGTTGATCCAGAAGATCGCACGCCAGCCGGCGAACTGCACGAGCGCGCCGCCGAGCGGCGGCCCGAACGCGACGGCCACCTGCGCCGCGACCGAGATCGCGCCGAGGCCGCCCGTCGGCGTCGCGCCGTTCGCATGCCGCTGCGACCACGTGCGGATCATCGCCATGCCGGCAGGATACGCGGCGGACGTGCCGATGCCGAGCGCGATGCGTGACGCGATCAACCACCCGAGCGACGGCGCGAACGGCGCGAGCGCGGACGCGATCAAGACGATCGTGAGGCCGATGCAGAAGATCCGCTTCGCGCCGAACCGGTCGGCGAGCCGCCCCATCGTCGGCTGGCCGACGGCTGTCGCGAGATAAAGGCCCGACACGAGCCACATCGTGTCGATGCGTTCATGCGCGGCGCCCTGCGGGTTGAACGCCTGCTGGATGCTGACGAGCGCGACCGCGATCATCGACGAGTTCAGCGCGTTGAGTAGCGTGCCGAGCACGATCGGGCCCACCAGCCTGCCCGGCAGGCGCAGGCCCGTCGCGCGCGCATTGCCGCCGGGGGACGAAGGTGTTGCTTGCGCAGGTCGATCGTGGTTCGTCTTCATGGCATCGTCACGTGGTGAATTCGCATCGCCCGATCAAATTCGAACGTGCGTTCACCTTACCGTTACGATTGCCGTGAATGAAATGGATTGTTGCGATGCACACATTCGTCGCTTGAATGCAGATCGCGAGCCGGATGCGCGAAAGCGGCCCCGGCAAACCTGGAATGACATCGGCAAACAAACCGCGTCCCTTGCCGGACGGGCGCATCCCGGGAGCGCGGCGGATCTTGCGGAGTGCCTACGAAATTATTTGCGCCGTATGCCTCAACCGGCCGACGGCTGTTTTATGCGGCGGTGCAATGGGGATTCAGAGCGAGGGCTCTAGACCGGCATGACGGTTCTGCATTGCAGCTCGTCCTGACCGCGCTGAAGCACCGATCAACCACGCGCTGTCGACCGTTATCGGCGACGCGTTGCGGAAATCGCGCGATACACGACGATCCGCTCGATCGCGCCTGGATCTATTGCGTGCGCGTCGACGCGCTGCCGCGATCGAGCGACGCCGCACGCAGCGCCTCCCCCGGCTCCGTAAAGTAGCGCTGCCGCAGCTGCTCGATCTGCGCATCGCGATCCTGTGTCGACAGGTTCTGCGCATCGATCTGCGCGCGCTGTGCCGCATATTCGCTGTACTTCGCATGCCACGCGTTGTCCGCCTGCTGCATCTTCGCGGCTCGCTCGGCAGCCTCCGGCCCGAGCGTTTGCGCGAGCTGCGCGCGCATTTCATCGGGCGTCGCGTTTGATTTCTGCACTTTGTCGATCTGCGCGATCGCGTTGTTCTGCTCCTTTTGTTGCTCCAGCTCGGCGCGCCGATCGGGCGGCAGTTGCTGATCGAGCGCGGCAAGACCCGCCGCCTTCTGGTCTTCGGTCAGCGACGGATCGCGGATGATCTTCAATCGCGCGAGATCGTCACGCTGCAACTGCTGCTCCGCGCCGAAGAACGGCTCGCTCCAGTCGCCAAGCGTGCGGCTCGCGATCGTCGCGCGCCGGTCGAGTGCGAGCTGCAATGCCGGGAGGTCGAGCTTGTCGTCCACCGCGCCGCCGCCCGGCAGCTTCGCGAGTTCGGCGAAATACGCGCGGTAGCGCTGCCAGACCTCGAGCGCCTCGCGTTGCGCAACCGTACCGTCGAGCTGCGCGGCAATCACGCGCGCGACGAGCGCATCGAGTTCCGCGGCGCGCACCTGGTTTTGCGCGGTCAGGAAATAGTCGAAGAAGCCGCGCACGGCCACGACCTTTGCGAGATGGCCGTGCGCATCGAGCGGCAGGCGCGGCGCAGTCGATCCGGCGAGTGCCGGGGGCAGCCCGCTTGCGCCGAAACCGGGCACGGGGCTCGCCGCCGTGCCGCCTGCCGCCGCGGACGCGGACAACATGGCCCCGGCAGGCGCGACACCGGACACGCCGGCGTCGCGCGTCTTCCGAGCGTCGATCCCGTACCAGGCTGCGCCGGCCGCAACGACGCCCGCTACCCCGTAAAGCACGATGCGTCGCGCAATGCCGCTCTTGCTACCTGTCATCGATTACACGCCTTGCGTTTTCAGCCGGTTCGCGTGCGTGCGGATCGCCGCCACCGGATCCTCCACATTCGCGCCGTGCACGCCGAGAATCTGGTTGATCGCATCGGTGTGATTCCAGTGATACGTACCAAGCACCTGGCCAAACAGCGCGCTGCATTGCGACACGACGCCGTCGTTCGGACCGGAGCCGCGATTGATCATCACCGTGCCGCTGCCGAGCAGCGCCAGCGTTGCCGGATTGAGCACGTTCGCCGGATCGGTGGCCCCGCTCACGCTCGTATCGACGGCACCCGTCACGCCGGCCACCGTCGTCGTCGGCTGGATCGCCGTGCCGCCCCACGAATAAAGCAGGTGCGTATTGCCGCTGACCGTCTCGGTCGACGCGCCCGCACGACACGAGCCCGGCGCACCGAGACCCGCGCTCGGAAATTTCTGGTTGTATTCGGCGGCCTTCGCCGTCGTCAGCACCGACAGCGCCTGGATCGCATTCTGGTTCGTATTGAAGTTGCTGCTCGTCAACGTGCCGAGCGCATTCGCGAACGCGCTGAGCACGGCGGACGACAAGCCGGTCGGGTCCGCCTGCAACAGCTGCTGGACGAAGTCCGCGAATTGCGAACCCCAGTGCGGCGTGCTGATCGTCGTCACCGATGCGACCAGCTCCGGCGCGACGGATGCAACGTAGCGCGACGACAAGCCGCCCTGGCTATGGCCGATCAGATTCACTTTCTGCGCGCCCGTCGCCGCCAGCACCTGCTTCACGTATGCAAGCAATTGCTCGCCGCGCCCGTTCGGACCATCGTCGCTCTGATAGCCGGACAGATTCGCAACGTACACCTTCGCGCCATGCGCCTGCAGGTCCGCCGGAACGTGATACCAGTACTCGACGAGGCCGCCGTACTTGTCGGTGCCGGTCAGCCCGTGCACGAGAATGATCGGGTACCTGGTCGCCGCATAATCGTCGACGGCGGTCGTCGCGGCGGAAGCGGCCTGCGCGCCGGCCAGCGACAGAAAGGTTCCAACACTAGCGGCGGGTGCCGCGCTCATTGCGAATGCGACCACGGCCGCCGCTGTCTTCGCTCGTATCGATCTGCTCATCTTGCTCTCCATTTTTACGTGCATGTCAGTTGCTTGAGGATGAGGACGCGAGAATCGCTGATGCAGCGACGCTTCCGGCACTGCAGCGTCGCCCGCGCGCGGGATGTCGGCCGTACCGGCCTCGACGGCTTGGCACGACACACACCGATGCCCGAAAACGAATAAAAACGAACACAAACGAACGTTTTCGCACCAGCAGGCGAAGTGAATCACGTTCGACAAGACTGCGCAGACGGTTAGACAGGGCCCTCCAGTCAGTTGACAACGGGTGCGTCAACCGCTAAATCCGGCGTTCTTCCTCGATGTCTTGCGATCCCGGCCGTTGCGGCTTTGCGCGGACGCGCACGAAATCAATCGCGCCCGGGTGACTTGCGCTGGAATGTTCGGAACTGGCGGCAGCATGTCGGCGGCCTGGCGGCGGCCGGCGTCAAGCGGCTCGAGCAACTCGGGCAACTCGGGCAACTCGAGCAGAAGAACGCGCGGCGGAAGAGGATGCTGGCGGAGCGTGCGCTGAAGCGGGCCGCGCACAACGGCGTGGAGATGGCGCTCGACGAGCCCGGCAAGCCCTGGCAGAACGGCGCCGACGCAGAAGAAAGCTTCAACGGCAAGTTCCGGGATGAATCAAGCCCCCCTACACCCGCCCCGCCAGATGAAACCGCGACGCCGGATGCCACAACCGCACCGACGTCGCGATGTGCTCGCCGACCCACGTGCGGCGGCTCAACAACAGACACGGCTCGCCGATTTCCATCACGAGATGCCGGCGCACCTGCGCATTGGGTTTTTCCGCGTAGATCCGGAACTCCGCGCGCTGGATCGGCGCGAGCCGCACCATGTAGTGATTCGGCGTCTCGACCGTGAAGTCCTGTTCCAGATACGCGGGAAACAGCGCCGGATTGACGTAGCGATCCTCGAACTGAATCGGCTCGCCTTCCTCGTAATGCACGATGTGCGAATGGAACACGGGCCCCGAACGCAGCCCGAGCGCTTCGACCGCCTCCTGATCGTCGCTGCTTTCGAGCAGCAATACGCGCGCGCTGTGCCGATGGCCGCGCTCCGCGATCTCGTCCGCGATGTTGCGGATTTCCAGCACCGTCGATTCGTAATGCCGCCGTTCGACGAACGTGCCGGCGCCCTGGATGCGCGTCAGCACCCGCTCGGCGGTCAGCTCGCGCAGTGCGCGCGACACCGTCATCCGCGCGACGCCGAATTCCTTGACCAGTTCGGCCTCGGTCGGAATCGCGCCGCCGGGCTTCCAGTCGCCGTTCGCGATCCGCTCGACGACGTAGCGCTTGATCTGCTGGTAGGCCGGCAATGCGCGCGCCGGCACGTCGCCACCCGGTGCGCCCGGTGCGCCCCCCATCCGGCCGGCAAGTTGTCGTTGCGTTTCGTTCATGCGCCCTCGATCGAATGAATGATGGATCGTCCGCCGTCCGTCGCGTCGCTCGGCGGCCGGCCTCCGGCCGTTACATCACGGGCGGCGGCACGCTCGCGACGATGCCGGCGGCGATCGCGATGTCGTCCGCGAGCGGCCGGTCGTCCCGGTACACCGGCACGCGTTCGCGCACATGCCGCCACAGCGCGTCGGTGGGTGCGGCCCGCGATGCGCCGTCCGCCTGCAGATCGTAGGCCTGTGCGGCGGCCAGCAGTTCGATCGCCAGCACGCGCGTCGTGTTCTCGATGATGTCGAGCGCTTTCAGCGCCGCCGGCGTCGCATGGCACAGATGATCTTCCTGCAGGCCCGACGTGATGCCGCCGTCGAGGCTCGCCGGCGCCGCGAGCCGCTGGTTCTGCGCGACGAGCGCGACCGCCGTGTACTGCGCGATCATGAAGCCCGAACAGGTGCCGCCCGGCGTGGCGAGAAACGCCGGCAGCCCGCTCACGAGCGGATTGACGAGCCGGTCGAGACGCCGTTCGGCGATTGCCGCGACCTGGGCCATCGCCGCCGCGAGGCTGTCCATCGCCAGCGCGATGCCCGCGCCGACCGCATGCGCCTGCGAATGGACGGTCGGCGCGTCGCGCGTGCCGGCCACGATCGGATTGTCGGTCACCGACGCCAGTTCGCGATCGACCACCTCCGCCGTCACGTCGAACACGTCGCGCGCCGCGCCGTGCACGTGCGGAATCGTGCGCAGGCTGAGCGGATCCTGCGTATGCCGGCCGCTTGCCGCGGCGAGCATCCCGCTGTCGGCGAGCAGCGCACGCAACCGCGCGCCGACGTGCCCGATGCCGGGCGAAATCCGCAACGCAAGCGACGCCGGATCGAAGGCGGCGAGCTGCCCGCCGAGGTTCTCGAAGCTCGTCGCCGCCACCCAGTCGGCCCAGTCGAGCAGCCGCTCCGCGCGCGCGAGCGCGAGCGCGGCCAGCCCCGTCACGCACGGCGTGCCGTTGACGAGACTCAGCCCTTCCTTCGCGCCGAGCACGAGCGGCTCGCGGCCGATGCGGCGCAACGCCTCGTCGCCGCGAATCCGCTCGCCGCGGTGGCGCGCATGGCCATGACCGATGCAGACGAGCGCGACGTGCGCCATATGGGTCAGATAACCGACCGAGCCGTGCGCCGGCACCTCAGGCAGGCAATCGTGTTCCAGCAACGCGACGAGCTGGTCGACGACGTCGGCACGCACGCCCGAATGCCCGTGCGCGTAGTTGTTGATCGCCGCCGCGACGATCGCGCGCGTTTCCGCCGCACCGAGCGGTGCGCCCACGCCGACGGCGTGGCTCATCAGGATGTTGCGCGACAGCGTGCTCTGCTGCGCCGGCGACACGATCACGTCGCACAGCGCGCCGACGCCCGTATTGACGCCATACGCGCGGATGCCGCGCGCGACGATTTCGTCGACGAGCTCACGGGCCGCGACGACGCGTACGCGCGCGTCGTCGGCCAGCGCGAGCGGCTCGCCGGCTGCCACTGCCGCGACCTGCCGCCAGTCGAGCGGTTTTGCCGAACGGAATACGGTCATGGCAGCCTCAGTTCGCGGAACGGTCGTGATGGCTCGACACGAACTGCCGGAAGCGCTCCGAGCACTGGCCGCCGAACAGATCGCCGGGCGTGCCGTCCGAATCGACTTCGCCCTGATGCAGGAACATCACGCGGTTCGACACGTGCCGTGCAAAACCCATCTCGTGCGTGACGACCAGCATCGTGCGCCCTTCCTCCGCGAGCGAGCGCATCACGCGCAGCACCTCGCCGACCAGTTCCGGATCGAGCGCCGACGTCGGTTCGTCGAACAGCATCACCTTCGGATGCATCGCGAGCGCACGGGCGATCGCGACGCGCTGCTGCTGGCCGCCCGACAGGTGCGCCGGATAATAGCCGCGCTTGTCCGCGAGGCCGACGCGCGCGAGCAGCGCCTCGGCTTCCTCGACCGCTTCCGCGCGGCTGCGCTTCTGCACGCGCAACGGGCCTTCGACGAGGTTGTCGAGCACCGTCATGTGCGACCACAGGTTGAAGTTCTGGAACACCATGCCGAGCTGCGAACGGATCCGGTCGACCTGACGCCGGTCGCCCGGATGCAGCTTGCCGTCGCGCGTGCGCTTCATCTTCAGTTCCTCGCCGGCGAGCGCGACGGTGCCGTCGTCGGGCGTCTCGAGCAGGTTCAGGCAGCGCAGGAACGTGCTCTTGCCCGAGCCGCTGGCGCCGAGGATCGAGATGACGTCGCCCTCGTGCGCATCGAGCGAAATGCCCTTCAGCACATGGTGATCGCCGAACGACTTGTGGATGTTCCTGACCGACAGGGCAACGGGAGCAGCGGTGTTCATCGGATTCTCCGGGAAGGATGGATACGCTCAGGGCGCGACGCGCCGGGCATTGCGTGCCGCCGCGGCGGGCACGCCGGCCGGCTTCGGCGCGCGCAGGTGGGCCGACAGCCGCCATTCGAGCGCGCCTAGCACGCGTACGACGATGAAGTTCAGGCCGAGGTAGATGAGGGCCGCGCACACGAACACCTCGGTCGTGCGGTAGGTCTGCTGGATGATCTGCTGCGCGACGCCCGTCACTTCCCACACCGTGACGAGGCTGGCCAGCGCGGTCGACTTGACGAGCAGCACGGCTTCGGTCGAATACGCGGGCAGGCACTGGCGCAGCGCAATCGGGCCGATCACGCGCCGCAGCAGCGCGAAGCCCGACAGGCCGATCGAATAACCGGCCTCGATCTGCCCGACCGGCACGGCCATCAGCCCGCCGCGCACGATCTCGGCCGTATAGCCGGCCGTGCACAACGCCAGCGACAGCACCGCGCACACATACGGTTCGCGCAGCAGCGGCCACACGAAGCTCTCGCGAATCACGCCGAACTGGCCGAGCCCGTAGTACACGAGGAACATCTGGATCAGCAGCGGCGAACCGCGAAACACCAGGATGTACGCGCGCGCGAAGCGGTTCGGCAGCCAGCGCGGCGACACGCGCATCGTGACGATCACGAGCGACAGCAGGCCGCCGAGCACGAGCGACGCGAAGAACAGGCCGAGCGTGGTCGGCACGGCCGCGAGCAGCTGGCGCAGCGTGTCGATGAGGAAGTCGAAATCGATGGACATGCGTGCCCTCCGTCAGTTGCGCGCGAAATTGCGGCGGAACGAGCGGCCGACGATCGCTTCCGCCCGGTTGAACACGCGGTTCGACAGGCCCGTCATCACGAGGTACAGCGCGCCGCCCGCGACGAAGAACACGAAGTACTGGTGCGTCGAGTTCGCGGCGATCTGGCTCGTGCGCAGCAGCTCGGCGAGCCCGGTGACCGAGATCAATGCGGAGTCCTTCAGGCTCAGTTGCCACACGTTGCCGATGCCGGGCAGCGCGAAGCGCAGCACCTGCGGAATCAGGATGCGGCGCAGCACCATGCCGCTCGACATGCCGACCGAGCGCGCCGCTTCGAGCTCGCCCTTCGACACGGCCAGCACGGCCGCGCGGTAGACCTCCGCCTGATACGCGCCCGAGATCATCCCGACCGCCAGCGCGCCGATCACGAACGGCGGCACGCCGATGAAGCCTTCCGCGCCGAACCACTGGCCGATGGTCGTGACGAGCGTCGAGCCGCCGAAATAGAACAGGTAGATGACGAGCAGTTCGGGCACGCCGCGAAACACCGTCGTGTAGAGATCGCCGAGCAGGCGTGCGCTGCGGTGGCGCGACAGTTTCGCGGCCGCGATCGCGGCGCCGATCACCGCGCCGACCGCGAGCGCGGCGAGCGTCAGCGCGACCGTCATCAGTGCGGCAAGCAGCAGCACGCCGCCCCAGCCTTCGGTTCCGAAGCCGAGCATTTCAAGAATCGCCATGCGTGTCTCCCGGCATGCGTTGAGTGAATCTGCAGGATGCGCGCCGCCGCGCGTCGCCGTGTCGTTGCGTCGTGACGTCAACTACGCGGCGGCGGCCGAACGCGCGCTTACGGCGTGACGTCGGTCTTGAACCACTTGTCGGCAAGCTTCTTCACGGTGCCGTCCGCGAGCGCAGCACCGATCGCCGCATCGAACTTGGTCTTCAGGTCGGCATCCTGCTTGCGGAACGCGAGACCTTCGCCCGGCCCCCAGATCGGCCCGCCGAGCTTCGGGCCCGCGAGCACGATCGACGCGTTTTCCTTCTTCTCGATGTTCGCCGCGTAGTACGTGACGTCGTCGAACGACGCATCGATGCGCCCGGCGACGAGGTCGAGATCGCGCTCGGGCGAGGTCTTGTACACGCGGATCGACGCGATGTCCTTGAAGCTGTCGTTGATGAATTTCGTATAGACGGTGCCCGACTGGATGCCGATCGTCTTGCCCTTCAACTGCTTGCGCAGCGCGTCGACGGTCGGCTTGTCGGCGTTCGCGTCGCCGGTCAGCTTGACGGCCGGCGCGCCGGCCGCGGCCTTCGGCAGGATCTTCGTGTCGGTGACGGCGAACGTCGCCGGCGTGGCCGCATAGGGGCGCGAGAACAGCAGGATCTTCTCGCGCTCCGGCGTGATCGAGATCGCATCCATCAGGACATCGAACTTGCCGGCCTGCAGGCCGGGAATCATCCCGTCCCAGTCCTGCGCGACCATGTTGCACTGGACCTTGATCCGGCCGCACACGTTGGCGAGCAGTTCCGGTTCGAAGCCGCCGAGCTTGCCGCCCGGCAGCGTGAGGTTCCACGGTGCGTAGCCGCCTTCGAGCGCCACCGTCACCGTCTTCCATTCCTTTGCCTGAACCGGCGCGGCAAGCGTTGCCGCTGCAGCCGCGATGACGCCGATCGTCCTGATTGCCCACTTGATGCGCTTGCCGTTCACGAGATTTCTCCTTGCGTTGAAGTTCGACATCCCCTCGGTCATGCAAGTCGCCTCAGGAATTTGTCTATACAAGCATGCAAGAATAAAAACCACGGGACAAGCGCTGATCAAAAAAAACCGCGTAAACGCGGGAAATCCCCTAAATACAGGGCTCCAGCGCGCCTCATTGCGGGGAATCCGGGCACGGATTTGGTGCAACGGACTTGGACAAATCCCAAGGATGACTAGACAAATTTTGAATTCGATCGCCTGGATGCCGACCATTCGACACGCGGAGACAGGCAGGTCGGACTGACCGGCATAAGGTCTGCGGATTGGATTTACCGGCGAGGCTCGATCGAGTATTCCGGGTCATGCTTCGACATCGCGCGCGCCTGGCATGGCCGCGCGTTCGCGTTCTCAGGAAGTCGACGCGAGCGCGACCGATCGGATCGGGGAACATGTCGACGATCGTCCGTGCGTGCCGCTGCGGGCGGCCAGCGGATCGGTGTCTTGAAGCAGAACGAGGAAATCGCGCCGGACGGCGTAAGGACGAGCTGAGACAGGGGCCGACCGGGTGTCGGCGTCACCTGGAAGACACCTGCTTCGACTTGCTGCCGCCAGACCTCGCGACAAAGCTGTCGGTGAAACGGTTGAAATCGCCGGGGGCGACGGACACGAGCGTCGTGTCGTATTGCAGACCTGCCGCGAGCGCACGTGCAAGCGTAGCGGCGGGTCCGGGAGGCGTTGCGAACGGATCTGGAGCGGCAATGAAGCCGTCCGCCAGCATCAGCCAAGCAATGCTGCGCGAACGGGCCCCAAGATTGAATTTTCTTCCTGCTTCAATACGCCGAAAAAAAGATCAGGCGCGACCGTCCCCTTCCCCGCGTTGAACATCGCCAAGCATGGTGACGAGGACGAGCGCGGCGATCAGCCCCAGGTGCTCGAAGAAGCTGTTGAGCGCCATGAAGCGCGCCACGCCCGCCTTGTTCCAGAAGTCGTTCGCCACCAGCATCGCGACGACGGTCAGCACGCCGAGTCCACCCGCGCCAATCCAGGTGAACCGGCGAAATACCACGCACAGCGAACCGCCGATCTCGACCACAACCGCCAGTGCAGCCCAGAACGCGGGCGGGTGCAGGCCGAAATGCGCCTGCTCCGCGATCGCATCGTCGAAGTGCAGCGCCTTGTCGACGCCTCCGATCAGAAAGGCGGAAACCAGCGCAAGTCGCACCAGCGCGCCGACCCACGGCTGCGCCAGCAGGACGCGAATCCACCCGGGGCTGTACCGGCCGGTTGTCGTCGACATGTCAGATCGCCCAGCAGGAACAACCGAACGCGCCCCAGAAGCCCTTCGCGTCCGACGTCGGCAATGCACTGCCCCACGCGCTCGCGTGCGCATGCGCGTGCACGTTGCATGCACTCGCGCAGCCGCACATCGCAGCGGCCGCCGCACGCTGCAGCGGTGCGCCGTTGCGCTGCGTCGCGCCCCAGCCGCCGTAGCCGCCGTACTCGCGCACCGGCGACCAGTCCGGCATCGCGGGCGGAATCGGCGCATCGTGCGACGCGAACGGCCCCGCGCCCCATACGATCTTGCCGCCGACCACCGTCAGCAACGCAGTCGTGCCCGCGATATCGTCCTCCGCGCATGCGAAGAAATCGCGATCCGGGACCACCAGGTCGGCGAGCTGCCCGACCGCTACACGCCCTTTCTTCCCTTCCTCGTTCGAGAACCAGGTCACGTACTCGGTCCACATGCGAAGCGCGGTTTCGCGATCGAGCAGGTTGCGCTGCGGATACATCCGCAAGCCGCCGACCGTCTTGCCCGTCACGAGCCATGCAAGCGACACCCACGGGTTATACGAGGCAACACGCGTCGCGTCGGTGCCGGCCGACACCTTGATGCCCTTCGAGAGCATCTTCGCGACGGGCGGCGTCGCCTCGGCTGCTTGTGCGCCATAACGCTCGACGAAGTATTCGCCCTGGTACGCCATCCGGTGCTGCACCGCGATGCCGCCGCCCAGCGCCGCGATTCGATCCATCGATTTTTCGGTAATGGTTTCCGCGTGATCGAAGAACCAGTTCAGGCCGTCGAGCGGAATGTCCTTGTTGACCTTCTCGAACACGTCGAGCGCGCGGCTGATCGTTTCGTCGTAGGTCGCATGCATGCGCCACGGCCAGCGATTCTGTGCGAGCACGCGCACGACGCCTTCGAGATCGTCTTCCATCTGCGCCGGCAGGTCCGGGCGTGCAACGCGGAAGTCCTCGAAATCCGCTGCCGAAAACACCAGCATCTCGCCCGCGCCGTTGTTGCGGAAATAGTCGGTGCCGTCGTGATACTTGACGCTCTTGGTCCAGTTCACGAAGTCTTCCTTCTCGGCGTTCGGCTTCTGCGTGAACAGGTTGTACGCGATCCGGATCGTCATCTCGCCCGCGTCGTGCAGCTTGCGGATCACTTCGTAATCGTCGGGATAATTCTGCGAACCGCCGCCCGCATCGATCACGCCTGTCACGCCGAGACGGTTCAGTTCGCGCATGAAGTGGCGCGTCGAGTTGTACTGGTATTCGAACGGCAGCTTCGGCCCCTTCGCGAGCGTCGCGTAGAGAATCGTCGCGTTCGGGTTCGCGAGCAGCAGCCCGGTCGGGTTGCCCGCGGCGTCGCGCAGGATCGTGCCGCCCGGCGGCTCCGGCGTGTCCTTCGTGTAGCCGACCACGCGCAGCGCGGCCGCGTTCAGCAGCGCACGGTCGTACAGGTGCAGGATGAACACCGGCGTGTCGGGCGCGGCGGCGTTGAGCTCGTCGATCGTCGGCAGGCGCTTCTCGGCAAACTGGTGCTCGGTGAAGCCGCCGACCACGCGCACCCATTGCGGCGCGGGCGTGATCGCGACCTGCCGCTTGAGCATGTCCATCGCGACTGCGAGCGACGGCACACCGTCCCAGCGCAGTTCCATGTTGTAGTTCAGGCCACCGCGAATCACGTGGCAGTGGTTGTCGATCAGGCCCGGCAGCACGGCGCGGCCTTCGAGGTCGACGACCTTCGTCGCGCGCCCGGCGAGCCGCATGACATCCGCTTCATTGCCGACCGCAACGAAGCGGCCGGCGGCTATCGCCACCGCCGTCGCGGTGGGGTTTGCGCGGTCGAGGGTCGTGAACCTTCCGTTGTGAAGGATCAGATCCGGTTGGGACTCGGTTGCGGTCATATACGTCACCTCGTTTCGATCAGAAGCCAAAAAGCTGTTTGACGGTGGGGATGGCCTGCACGCCGATCAACATGCCGAGCAACCCGACAAGCGCAATCAGCGGCGGTGCCGGCGAGCGCACCTTGATTGCGCTGTAAATGACACCGATCAGCAAGCCCGCACCAAGGGAAACCAGATAAGGTTCCATACGATCAATTTCTCGGACAGGTTGGAATGCAGGTCGTACGTCCTGGCAAACACGCTGCGGGCGGCATCCGTGAATCGACCACGTACGCCGCCCGCGATTTCATATTGCCGATGCCGCGTGTTCGCACGAAACACGCCGCATCAGCATCGACAGTCGCGACTGCCTGCGGTTACTTCGCCGGCACGGGCGGGATCGACTCGTGCGGCGTCAGCGTACGCTCTGCCGCCTTGTGGACCATCGTGTACGCGTAATCGACGCCCATCCCGTACGCGCCCGAGTGCTCCTTCGCGATCGCCATCACCGCGTCGTAGCTCTCGCGGCGCGCCCAGTCGCGCTGCCACTCGAGCAGCACCTGCTGCCACGTGACCGGCACCACGCCCGCCTGCACCATCCGCTGCATCGCGAAGTCGTGCGCAGCCTGCGACGTGCCGCCCGATGCGTCGGCGACCATGTAGATTTCGTAGTCGCCTTCGAGCATCGCGCACAGCGCGAACGTCGTATTGCAGACCTCCGTCCACAGGCCCGACACGACCACCTTCTTGCGGCCGTTCGCGGCCAGCGCGTCGCGCACCTTCTGGTCGTCCCACGAGTTCATCGACGTGCGTTCGAGCGTCTTCTGGTTCGGGAACACGTCGAGCAGCTCGGGATAGGTGTGGCCCGAGAAGCTGTCGGATTCCACCGTCGTGATCGTGGTCGGGATGTTGAACACCTTCGCGGCCTTCGCGAGCCCGACGACGTTGTTCTTCAGCGCCTGACGATCGATCGACTGCACGCCGAACGCCATCTGCGGCTGCTGGTCGATGAAGATCAGCTGGCTGTTCTGCGGAGTCAGTACTTCAAGTTTCGGATTGCTCATGGCGGTCATGTCCTTTGACGCGGAGAAAAAAGAGGGTCTGCCTCGCCGGCAAGCCGGGGGCGCCCAATACGCTGTGCCGGCAGGTTCACCTGCCAGCCGGTGTCATTCAACACGCGATTTCATGGTAACGCCACTTAATCAAATTGATTAATAAAATCCCTAAAACCAGGCCTTAAAAGATCTTAAAACCACCGAATTGAATGATCACATCAAAAAAGACCTGCTACGCTATCGAATAAATACAGGATCGTCCGCGGATCAGTAGTTATCCGTATTTTTCACACGGTTGTCATTCACTTATAGCCGAATCATGAAGCCGTATATTTCATCGCTGCTTGCCGGGATTCTCGCCGGCGTTGTCTACTTCCTGATCGGCGTGCAATCGCCCGCTCCGCCGACGATCGCACTGGCCGGCCTGCTGGGCATCCTTGCCGGCGAACAGATCCTGCCGATCGCACGGCGGATGCTGGCCGGGATTCATCTGAGAACCGCGTGGAGCGAGGCGAAGTGCAGCCAGCACATGTTCGGCTCCCTGCCCGGCGCCCAGGCATCCGATGCTGCCGCGAAGAAACGTTAATCGACGCCGTCGTGATACGCGTTGATTGACCAGGTTCGGGGATGCCGATCGGCGGGTCAGCCAATCTCCCGACGCCCGCGGCACGCGAGCAAGCCGGAACGCGAAACGCCCGCGAAACCCGGGCCCAGCCGGCACGACTTCCCCGTGCGCTGACGCTCCGGAAACGGCGCACATCGCCAATACCGATCGGACGCTGCAATCGCGCGACGCAATCTTGCCCGGAACAGGATGGCGCTCCGGCTCCGGCCTCCGGATAATTTGTTCCGGTTCGTATTGGACTCTGCAGCGCTTGGCGATAACATGACAGCCCGACGCACGCGTGGAATTCACTATGAAGCTGTCATTCGAAGCGCTCGAAGCACTGGACGCGATCGATCGCACCGGCACGTTCGCCGAAGCCGCGGAGCTCCTGCACCGCGTACCGTCTGCGCTGACCTATCTCGTACAAAAGCTCGAAAGCGACCTCGACGTCGCACTGTTCGACCGCAGCGGGCGCCGTGCGAAGCTCACGCACGCGGGCCGCGTGGTCGTCGAAGAGGGCCGCCGGCTGCTGCATGCCGCCCAACAGCTCGAACTCAAGGCACTGCGTGCACAGCAAGGCTGGGAAACCGAGGTTCGCATCTGTATCGACGAGATCCTGCCGTTCGACGCGTTGTGGCCGTACGTGCATACGTTCTACGGACTCGAGATGAACACGCGGCTGCGCCTGTCCACTGAAGTGCTCGGCGGCACCTGGGATGCGCTGATTTCGCGCCGCGCGGATCTCGTCGTCGGCGCGGTGGGCGAGCCGCCGGAGCTGCCGAACATCGTCGCGCGGCCGATCGGCACGCTCAGGCACGTGTTCGCCGTTGCCCCCACCCATCCGCTCGCGGCGCTGCCCGAACCGCTGTCGATGGCGTCGGTCGTCGAGTATCGCGGCGCCGTCATCAGCGATACCTCGCGCGAACTGCAGCCGCGCTCGGTCAACGTCGATGCCGGGCAGCCGTATCTCGCGGTCCCCACGCTCGCCGCAAAACTGGCCGCGCAGTGCGAAGGACTCGCGGTGGGCACGCTGCCGGATTGCGTCGCGGCACGCGCGATCGCGCAGGGCAAGCTCGTCGCACGCCAGGTGACCGGCATGCGCGACACGACACAGTGCTATATCGCGTGGCGCGGCGACGAAGCCGGACGCGCGCTGCACTGGTGGGTCGAGCAGCTCGACCACCCCGATCTCGTCGACCGGTTCACCGCGCTCGCCTGATTCCGCCGCACGCCGGCCGCACCGCTCGATCGGCCTGTTCCCGCGATCTCCCGCCACCGGCGCGTCAGCCGAACGAATCGTGAAGGCGCTTCATCTCCTTCTCGAGCCATTCGATCAGGTTGAACGACGCATGCGCGGTTGCGGCCGGCGGGATCATCATCCTCTCCTCGGTCGCGATGTGTTCGTTGAGGGATTCGCACATCAACCGTCCGAGTTCGGGTTTCCTCGCGAGCAGCGGCGACAGGTCGCGGCTGCTCAACTGATAGGCCGTCACGGCCGTCACTGCGTAGACACTGGCATGAAGTTGCGTGCCGGCGAGCACGACGGACTGGCCGATCGCATCGCCGGGCACCATCCGCCTGACCTCGATGTCGCCGGTCGCGCCCGGCACGAACACCGACGCGACACCGGACCCGACGATCGTCAGCAGGCGCGTATCGGAATTCGACGCGTAGATCACGTCCCCTTTGTGGAACACGCGCGATGCCAGCGCATCGGCCAGCACCGCCAGATCCTCGTCGTCGAGTTGCCTGAAGAGTTCGACCGCGCGCAGCAGCCGTTGACCGCTCGAAGCCGGCCGGTGCGCCGCGGCCGTCCCGCCGAGCGGGCGCAGCGCGATGTCCGCGGCGGCGAGATGCCGGTGCGCCAGATCGTAGAGCCGGTTACGCACCGCCACCTTTTTTTGCAGCGCGTCGACGTAGCAGACGAGTTCGTATTCGACGGAATTGGTCCTGAAGGCCTTGACGACCGAGATCGGCGCGGGACTGGCCAGCACATCCAGCGAACTGGCCGCAGCGCGGTCGAGCGCATCGACGACGACGGCCGGCCGCACTGCCGGATCGATCTCGATCGTCAATGTCACGCCGTGCACGCTCGCGGGTTCGCTCAGGTTGACGATCGTCGCCTTCGCCGCCGTGCTGTTCGGCACGACGACCAGGTTGCCGAGGCTGTTGATCATCTTTGTCGCGCGCCAGTTGCTTTCGACTATCCGCCCTTCCAGTTCGCCGATGGCCACCGTATCGCCCAGGCGAAACGGCTGGGTGGTATTCAGCACGAGGCCCGAGAACACGTCGTTCAGCGTGTTCTGGACGGCCAGGCCGAGGATCACGGCCACGGCGCCCGAGGTCGCGACCAGGCCGCTCAGCGGCAGGCCCAGTACGTAGCCCAGCGCAGCTACCGCGGCCGCACCGAACACGGCGCCCGCGGCGATGTCGTGAAACAGCCGCTGGTTGCGCCACGCGCGCGGCAGCAGCAAATGGTCGAGCATCAGGCTGAACACCAGCGCGCACTGCAGCCACCATGCGACGCCGATCGCCTGGATCGCAAGCCGGTCGAACCGGTCGGGCGACGGTGGCACCGCGAGCGGGCTCACGCCGGTGGCGAACAACACATAGGTCAGCGCGGCGAACGACGCGCAGCGCCAGACCGCTTTCGCCGTCGAACGGCCAGGCCCGAGCAACCGCCACGCAACGAGGTCGGCAACGACGATCGGCGCGCCGTAGGCGACCGTGACGGACAGGTTCAGCATGCTGGAATGGGCCGCGTGCGCGCGTTGCGATTGGCGGGGAACCCGTGCGATCGCATGGCTCGCGCTACCCGATCCGGCGAGCGGCCGCCGGCAGCGAATCGTGGCGTGAAAGGTCGGACGGGACAGGTTTCATGCGGTAGTCGTTCGATGACGCGCGAAGTCGCCGCGGCACGACACGTGCCGACGCCGCCCCACGCTGGCATTCAGTGGCGTCGGGATATCGACGAGCGGCGGTGCGAGCCGGTCTGCTGCCCGCCCGCGAATCGCCGACGGTCTCCATGCATGCAATGTAGACGCACCGGCCGGCCAAGTCCTGAGTTCAGGCTGAAACGTTCTGAATTCGGCAGCGGCGCGCGCCGTTACGGTTCGCGCGCCGGCAACCCGGCCTCGTCCGCGTCGACCCCGAGCGCGTGCAGTTCGGACCAGGCGTCGTGCACGACCTGCGTCGCCCCCGACGTATGGGCGAGCGCGGCGGCATAGGCGGCCAGCAGGCGCACGCGCGCATCCTCGCGCGCCCGGGTCTCGTCCATATTCCGCATGGCATCGAGCGCCGCGCGCGCCCGTTCGCGACATTCGTCCACCAGCGACAGGTCGAACAGGCACGGGACCGCGACAGCCGCCAGCGCGATGCCGACCTCCGCATCGCCGTTCGGCGAAAACGCCCAGTCGAGCGCCGCGCGCAGATTGCCGAGTTCGCGCCGGATCACGTCGAGCCGCGATTCGGCCCGCGGCCCGTCGTCGCCACCGGGCGCAAGCCTGAACAACCGATGGAAGTAGTTCGCATGCGCGAGTGCCGCGGCCGCGCATTCGCCGTTGTTCGCGAGCTGCTGCAGCGCATACGCGCGCGTCGTGGTCAGCAGCCGGTAGCGCGGCGCGCCGTGCGCGCTCTCGAGGCTCAGCAGCGACTTCGACACGAGGCCGGCGATCGTGTCGAGCAGGTCCGCATCGGCCAGCCCCTTCGGGCCGACGATCTCCCGCACCGCGTCGATCGAGAAGCTGTCGCGGAACACGCCGAGCCACCGCAACAACAGGCGCTCCGCGTCCCCGAGCAGGCGGTAGCTCCAGTCGTACATCGCCTGCAGCGTCTGATGACGCGGCAAGGCCGTCCGAAAACCGCCGGTCAGCAACCTGAAATGATCGTCGAGATGCGCGGCCAGCATATCGATGCCGAGCACGGCCGCTCGCGCCGCTGCCAGTTCGATCGCGAGCGGGAGACCGTCGAGGCGCCGGCACACCGACGCCATCAGCGACACACTGCGTCCGTCGAGCGGAAAGCGGGGATCGGAGGCGCACACGCGCGCCGAGAACAGTTGCACCGCGCTTGCGCGCAGGATCTCGGCATCGTCGGCGCCTTCGCCGGGCACATCGAGCGGCGGAACCGGACACAGCCGCTCGCCCTGGATACGCAGCGCCTCGCGGCTGGTCGCGAGGACGCACAATCCGGTGTCCGACTCGGTCAATGCAGTCGCGATCTGCGCGGCGGCGTCGAGCAGATGTTCGCAATTGTCGAGCACCAGCAGCATCCGGCGGTTCGCCACGCTGGCCAGCACCGCTTCGAGCGTCAGCGACCCGGCCGGCTGCACAATGCCGAACGCACCGGCCAGCGCGGCGGGCACGAATTGCGGACACGCAACCGTGGCCAGCGACACGAACGCGGCACCATCCGGAAAGCTCGCCTCGGCCCGCATGGCCGCTTCGAGCGCGACCCGCGTCTTGCCGATGCCGCCTGCCCCGACCAGCGTCACGACGCGCGCGGTGTCGAGCGCCGCGAGGACGTCGGCGACGGTCTGCTCGCGGCCGATGAGCGCGGTCGGCGCGGCGGTCAGCCGCGACGCCGCGGGACGCACGGACGCCACGCCTTCGGCCTGGGCGCCGACCAGCCGATAGCCGCGCCCCGGCACCGTGACGATCAGGTTCCGGTCGCCGGCCAGCGCCTTGCGCAGCGCGGCAATATGCACCTGCAGGTTGTTTTCCTCCACGATCGTGTGCGGCCACACGCGCTGCATGATCTCGTCTTTCGACACCAATGCGCCGTTCGCCCGAATCAGGAGTTCGAGAATTTCGAATGCGCGGCTGCCGATGCGCAGCAGTTTGCCGTTCGAGCGAATTTCACGCTTGTCGAGAAAAACGTGAAGCGTTCCAATCCTGATCATGGGAATTCTTAATCGATTTCTTTCATTGATGCCCTGTCAGAAATGACACCGGTTCGACGCCATGCTACGGCATTTGCGTCGCGAAATGATTCAAATTATCAGAACAGGAAGAGCAAAATTTTTGAATCGACGAGAACCACGATCGCCGCGACGCCCCGGCATGCGCCGTGTCCCGCCCGGCGCGACGCACCACGGCATCCTGCATTTTCAATGTGTGAAACATTCGTTCACCCGTGAACCAGTTTCGCAGGATAAAACGGCCGATATGCCGAAATCAATTTCGTGATCCCGTTAATTGAAATCGCAGTTCGCATGACTTGCGAAAAAAACCAGGTAAAAGCGACGTGCGAAGCGCAGCAAAATCGATTCCGGGCGTGAGAACCGGTCGGATTTTCCGTTCAGAACGATTCAGGCGCCGCTCAGGACATTCAGCGGCGCGGCGCGCGACGATGGTTCGATGGCGCCAGCGTCGAGCGACCGCCGTCACGCCGCGAGGAACACGACCATGGGCAACCGTATCGCCGGCATCCGGATTCCCGACGGCCCGATCGCACGGGAGGCCGCCGCGACCGTGCGCGCCGGCGCACCGGAACTCCTGTTCCGGCACGCGATGCGCGTGTTCGCGTTTGCGTCGATCATCGGCCTGCGTCGCGGCATCGCGTTCGACGCCGAGCTGCTGTACGTCGCCGCGCTGTTCCATCACTTCGGGCTGACGGAGCGCTACCGGCATTCGCGCCGGCGCTTCGAAATCGACGGCGCGAATGCCGCACACGCGTTCCTCGGCGGATACGGCGTCGCCGCCGACGATGCGGAGGAGGTCTGGCGTGCGATCGCGCTGCACACGGCCTTCGGCATTCAACCGTACATGACGCCGTTGACGGCGTTGCTCGGCGCGGGTATCGAGACGGATCTCTTTGCGCGTCATTTCGACGACGTGTGCCGATCCGAACGCGACGAGATCCTGAACGCGTGGCCGCGCGGCCCGGGTTTCAAGGAGCTGTTCCTCGAGGCACTCGCCGCGGGCACCGCGCATCGCCCTGCCACTGCGTTCGGCAACGTCGGCGCCGACGTGCTCGAGCGTTGCGACCCGGACTATCGTCGTACGAATTTCTGCGGCCTGGTGCTCGGGTCGAAATGGACGGAGTGAGCCGTCCGGTCGGCCAGGCCCGCTCCGCCACGTCATGGCCGCGGCCGTGTCATGCGCGGGCGAACGCCAGCAGTTCGTCGTTCAATCGTTGCGCATGCGTCAGATACAGCGCGTGCGGCCCGCCCTCGTAGACGCTCAGCGTCGCGTGCGGCATGCGCTTTGCCGTGGCCGCGCCCGTGAGCGCGAGCGGCACCGTCTGGTCGTCGTCGCCGTGAATCACGAGCGTCGGCACGTCGAACTTGTCGAGATCCGCCCTGAAATCGGTTTCGGAGAACGCGCCGACGCAATCGAGCGTGCCCTTCAATCCGGCCTGCAGCGCCATGAACGAGGTCCAGTCGAGCGCGGCGCGCGAGATCGTCGAAGCGGCCCGGTTCGAACCGGTGAACAGCGGCCAGAATTGCTCGAAGAATGCCGCGCGGTCGGCCACGATGCCCGCGCGAATACCGTCGAACACGGCCACGTCGACGCCGTCCGGATGGTCGTCGCGTCGCGCGACCAGCGGCGTCACCGACCCCATCAGCACGGCCTTCGCGATGTGTCGCGTGCCGTGCCGGCCGATGTAGCGCGCCACTTCGCCGCCGCCCATCGAAAAACCGACGAGCGTCACGTCGCGCAGCGCGAGCGTCTCGATCAGCGTCGCGAGATCGTCCGCCAGCGTGTCGTAGTCGTACCCCGTCCACGGCTGGCCGGATCGGCCGAAGCCGCGCCGGTCGTAGGCGATGCAGCGAAAACCGTGCGATGCGAGATGATGCATCTGGACGTCCCACATGTCCGCATTCAACGGCCAGCCGTGAATGAACACGACCGGGCGCCCTGCGCCCCAGTCCTTGTAGTGGATCGAAACGCCGTCGCGTGTCGTGAACGTGCTCATGAAGTTTTCCTTAGCGGTGAAAATGCAGCGGCCGCCAGCGATGGCCGACGGACTGCGCGCACCGTCCCGTGTCATGAACGGGACAGCCTGACGATGAACCGCTCCAGTTCGGACGCGAGGATCACCTCGCGGTAGTTTGCGGGTCGCTTCGCTCCGCGCCATTGCGGCTTGTAGATCGCATCGCCGGTATGAATCGTGATGCCGGTCAGCGCGCAGCGGCCGAGGGCGCGGGACTTCGCGCTGATCCAGCGCTGCTCGTCGTAGCGGCAGCGCGTCGGATCGCTCCACGATATCAGCACCGACGAATCGGTCTGCCGCTCGGCGGCGACGATCGCGCAACGGCGGCGCACGCCGCCGCTCGACGCGGGCCACGCATCGTCGCGATGGCGGCAGCGCGCGGCGTCCGGGTCGCGAAGATGCGACGGCGCACAGCGGCTCGCGGCCGGCGACGGGTCGAGCAGCGTCATCACGTGCTCCCAGCGATTGAATTCGTCCATGGCGGCGTACCCAGGCAAGTGGCAACGGGGCGCGGATGGTTCGCACCCGCCCGCATTGCGGTCGTCATCCGCCGGCACGAACTGGCAAGATCCGCGACGGGATGACCTGATGCTGACGATAACGAGCCGCCGCTGAAGAGTCTTGATTCCGCGCTTAATTTTTCTGGCCGGTCGCGGCGCGCGGCGTGCGCCGCGACCGCCTTCATGAAAATTCAGCGCGATTTCAGTACAGGTTGCATGACCCCGCGATAGGCTCCTGTCGGCGTTGGTTCGCAGCCTTCGCGCGCCTGCCGGCCCGCGACCGCGAACGCACGCCGGCTGCCGGCGCGATTGCCGCATGCGGGCAGGTCCGAACCATCCATCCAACGCGGCATCGTTCCACCGCACGTTCAAGGAGTCCCAATGCGTTCAGCAGACATCGACGCCGTTCCCTCGGCGCGTCGCCGAGACATGCTGCTTGCCGGCGCGACCGCCGTTGCAGCCGCCGCGCTGCCGGCGGCCGCCGCAGCTGCCGCCCCCAAACACGCCGCTTCCGCCCATCAAGGAGCTCATCCGATGAACACGATCACCACCAAAGACGGTACGCAGATTTACTTCAAGGACTGGGGCAGCGGCCGCCCGGTCGTCTTCTCGCACGGCTGGCCGCTGTGCGCCGACGCGTGGGACCCGCAGATGCTGTTCCTGGTGCAGCACGGCTATCGCGTGATTGCGCACGATCGCCGCGGTCACGGCCGCTCGAGCCAGCCGTCGCACGGCAACGACATGGACACGTATGCCGACGATCTGGCGGCGCTGATGGATGCGCTCGACCTGCGCGAAGCCACGCTCGTCGGCCATTCCACCGGCGGCGGCGAAGTCGCGCACTACATCGGGCGCCACGGCACGAAGCGCGTGTCGAAGGCCGTGCTGATCGGCGCCGTGCCGCCGCAGATGGTGAAATCGGCGTCCAATCCCGGCGGCCTGCCGATGGACGTATTCGACGGGATCCGCAAGAACGTCGCCGAGAACCGTTCGCAGTTCTACAAGGATCTCGCCGTGCCGTTCTTCGGCTTCAACCGTCCGGATGCCAAGGTGTCGCAGGGCACGATCGACGCGTTCTGGGCGCAGGGCATGATGGGCGGCGTCTATGGCCAGTATCTGTGCGTCAAGGAATTCTCCGAGGTCGACTACACCGAGGACCTGAAGAAGATCGACGTCCCGACGCTGATCCTGCACGGCGACGACGACCAGATCGTGCCGATCGACGATTCGGCCCGCCTGTCCGCGAAGATCGTGAAGCACGCGCAACTCAAGGTGATCCCCGGCGGCGCGCACGGGATGTGCGTCGTCAACGCCGACCGGATCAATGCCGAACTGCTCGCGTTCCTGAAGGCGTAAGCATTGCGGCACGGCGCGCCCGGCCTGAAGGCCTTCAGGCCGGCGCGCCCTTCAGCACGTTTCAGGATTTTTCAGGTCGCCGCCATTGCGTTGCGGCGGGCGCGATCGCCAGCATCGTCGATGCGGCATATCCGCCGATCCGGCGTCGGGCACTCACGGCGCACGCGCCGGCCTGAGCAGCAAGCCGATCAACACCCCCGCGACCGCGAAAGCCGTCGCGACACGAAAATTGTCGGCCAGCGCGAGCGTGGTCGCCTGGATGCGGACCGCCCGGTCGAGCAGCGCATAAGCCGCCTGGTCGCCGGTCGCAAAGGTCGCGCCGTGCGATACGAGCGACGCCGCGCCGGCCCGCAGGCGCTCCAGCGTTTGCGGATCCGACAGCGTGACATGCAGACCGACGAGATTCGAATGGGTAGCCTCCATGATGCGCTGGACCACCGCAATCGACGTCGTGCCGAGCTGCCCGCTCAGCAGGCGCGTCGTCTGCACGACGGCGCCGAACGTCAGTACATGCTCGGCCGTCGCGTGCTTGCCGAAAAAGAACACGACCGACGTGAGCGCCATCGTCTGACCCAACGCCTGCAGCAGCTGCGACGGGATGAAGTCGGGTTCGGCCCAGACGGGCGTGAGGCGCGCGCCGAGCGCGAACGCGACCGCCACCATCGCGAAGCCGGCCACGATCAGCCGGCGTGGATCGACGCGTTGCAGCAGCCACGCCACGCACGGCGCGAACAGCAGCTGCGGCATCGCGATCCAGCGCAGCGTATCGCCGATCTGCAGCGGGCGAAGCCCGTAGGTGCTCGCGAGAAACGCCGACGGAATGAAGCTCGTGTTGAGCACGGTAAAGCGCACGAGGCCGACGAGCAGGATCAGCAGCGCGACGTTGGGCAGCGCGAGGTAGCCGAGATCGAGCCCGGCCCGTCGCGACGTCAGTTCGTGGATCAGGAACGCGGCCACCATCACGATGCCGATGCACAGCAGCGCGACGATCAGCGGCGACTGGAACCAGAACAGCCGCTCGCCCTGATCGAGCGCGATGCACAGGCACGCGAACCCGCCGGCGCCGAGCAGCATGCCGCGCGTATCGATACCGGACGCGATGCGCTTGATCGGCTCGGTGGACAGCGACAGCATCAGGCAGACGATGAACGGCACGGTCAGCAATGCGTTCTGCCAGAACAGCCAGCGCCAGCTCAGGTGTTCGCTGTACCACCCTTCGAGCGTCGCCGACAGGTTGAGCGACATCTCGAGGTTCATCGCATATGCGGCGATGCCGAACGGAATCAGCCGCGGCGGCAGCGTGCGGACGACGAACCCGACGGTCAGCGGCACGAACACGCCGGACGCGAAACCGGCCAGGCTCTGGAACACGATGAACGTGCCGAAGTTCGTGCACAGCGGCAGCACGCTTTCGACGACCAGAAATACCGCGGCGCCCGCCAGCAGCACGCGACGCGTGCCGAACACGAAGGCCGCCGCGATCGCGAGCGGCCCGACGAACATCTGCGACGCGATGAACGCGGTGTTGATCCATGCGCCCTCGTCGAACCCGACGCCGAGCGCACCGCGTATGTCGGCGAGCCCGAGCGACGTGATGCGCGACGTCAAGGTCGCGATGATCGCGCCGAGCAGCACGGCCGCGATCGCGGCGATCGAACGAAACGTCGGTATGTCGGAGGCCGGCGCTGCGGCCGGCCCCGGTGTCGCGCCACCGGGGGCGAACGTGGTGTTCATCGTCGAGCGGCTCCCGCACAAAAAGCTCGCGCAAGCATAGCGCGATGCGACAAACCCTGTTTTTTCGATGGAGTATCCCGATCGTGAGCACGAACTCGCCGGACACGCCGCCCACTTCCGCCGCGCGCTCGCGCAAATGGCCGATCGTATCGATCGCCGGATGCGCGCTGTTGCTCGTCGCGCTGCTGGTCTATGAATTCGACGCGCATGATCGCGGCACCGACGACGCGTACGTGACGGGCCACCTGCACGTGATCTCGCCACGCGTGGCCGGCACGGTCGAGCGCGTGCTGGTGAACGACAACCAGTTCGTGCACGCGGGCGCCCCGCTCGTGCGGCTCGACCCGCGCGATTTCGACGTGCGCGTCGCGCTGCAGCGGGCCCGCGTCGCGCAGGCGCGCTCCGATGCGAGCCGCGCGAAGGCGCTGGTCGAGCAAGCGGAAGCGACGCTCGTGTCGGCGCATGCCGACGCCGAGAAGGCCGAGCTCGACTACGCACGGGCACGCGAACTGACCCGCGAAACCCCGCGCGGGCTGTCGCAGCAGGAATTCGATGCCGCCAACGCGGCGCGCAAGTCCGCCCGCGCACGCATCGAGGCGGCCGAAGCGCAGCGGCGCAGCGCGCAGGCCGCGCAGCAGGCCGCCGATGCCGTGTCGAACCAGAACGACGCCGAGCTGCGCGATGCGGAGCTTCAGCGCCAGTACACGACCGTCGTGGCGCCGTCGGACGGCTACGTCGGCAAGAAGACCGTCGAGACCGGCGAGCATGTCGCGCCCGGCCAGGCCCTGCTCACGCTCGTCGAACCGCACCCGTGGGTGGTCGCGAACTTCCGCGAAACCCAGCTCCGGCACGTTCGCGCCGGCGACGTCGTGCAGTTGCGCTTCGACGCGCTGCCGGACCGGACCTTCAGCGGGCACGTCGACAGCCTGTCGCCCGCGACGGGCGGGCAATTCTCGCTGTTGCCGCCCGACAACGCGACCGGCAATTTCACGAAAGTGACGCAGCGGGTGCCGGTCAAGATCCTGCTGGACGGCCCGGCCTCGGCCGAACCGCGCATTCGGCCCGGCCTGTCGGTCGTCGTCTCGCTGCAACGCGGCCGCACGCAGCCATGACCCGCATCGCCGCCCTGCTCGCCGCCGGCCTGCTGAGCGCGTGCACGATCGCGCCGCAGCCGCTCGCCCCCGTCGCGGTCGGAGCCGACCGGTTCCGTCATGCTGATGCGCCCGACGAACCCGCACCGTCGCTCGTCGAATGGCCCGCATCGTTCGGCGACCCGCCGCTCGTCGCGCTCGTCGATGCCGCGCTCGCCGGCAACCACGACATCCGCGCCGCCGCGGCGCGCGTCGACCAGGCGCAGGCGCTGCTCGGCGTGCGCGAAGCCGCGCTGGCGCCGACCGTCGGCGTCGATCCGTCGTTCAGCCGCTCGCGCGTATCCGGCACGGTCGACAACGCGTTGCCGAAACGCACGATGCACAACTGGTCGGTGCCGTTCAACGCCGGCTATGAAGTCGATCTGTGGGGGCGCCTGCGCGGCAATGCGGAGATCGGCCGGCAGAACGTGCTGCAGGCAGACGCGGATCGCGCGGCCGTTCGCCTGCGCGTCGCGACCGACGTTGCAAGCGACTATCTAACGCTCCATTTCGTCGAGCAGGATCTCGCGACGCTCGCCCGCGCGATCGAACTGCGACGCACCGCACTCGACGTGATCGCCGCACGCGTGCGGGCCGGCGCGGCAAGCGATCTCGATGCGCTGCGCGCGGCGGCCGATCTCGATACGGCTCGCGCCGATCTCGCGGACAGCCGGCGGCTGCGCGAAAACCTCGCCGACGCGCTCGCCGTGCTGACCGGCGTCTCGCCGACCGCGTTCTCGGTCGCGCCGACCGCGTCCGCCATCCGCGTGCCGGCGGTGCCGCCCGGCCTGCCGTCCGCGCTGCTCGCGCAACGGCCGGACGTCTATGCGGCGGCGCGCCGCGTCGACGCGGCATCGCTCGAAATCGGCGTCGCCCGCACCGCGTGGCTTCCGACCTTGACGCTGACCGCCCAGGGCGGGTTCGCCAGCCGCGACCTCGGCACGTTTCTCGATCGCAACAGTTCGTTGTGGGGCCTCGGCGCGAGCGTGGCCGAAACGGTATTCGACGGCGGCAAGCGCGAGGCCGCGGTGGCCGCCGCGAAGGCAGGCGCGGAACTCGCCGACGCGAACTATCGCGCGACCGCGCTGGGCGCGCTGCGCGAGGTTCAGGACGCACTCAACGACATCGCCGCGCAGAAAGAGCGGATCGTGCGCTACGACAGCGCGGCGCGCGCCACCGAAGCGGCGGCGCGGTTGTCGCTGAGCCGTTACGGGCACGGCTACGTCAGTTATCTCGAGGTCATCGACGCGGACCGGGACGCGCTGAATGCGCGACGCCAGCTGATTCATAGCCGCCAGGCACTCGCGATCGCGACGGTCAATCTCGTGCGTGCGCTGGGCGGCGGGTGGGCGCCGCCTGCGTCGACACCGGCGAGCGACGCGAAACACGCTGATCGATTCTGAAAAAACGCGCCGTCCGTTTCCGCTCGAACGGCCTCGCGTATCTTCATATCTATCGTGAGCTTACCTAACGTTTTTTGCGTTGCCCGGTGCCGGAGTGTCGTATGGACTGGTCGTGCCAGAATCCACCGAAGCGAGACCTGTCATGGATCGCCTGAAAACGGCGCGTCGGGCGCATCCCGCTGGGCGTTTACGCGAGCCCGCGATATCGCGCCGAAGCCGCAGCCGGCGCCGTTACGTCGAACAACCCGGCACGCTCGCTCAGTCGCGTGCGCCGGCCGGGCGCACGCCCAGCGCTTCGGCTTGCCGCACGAGATCCGGCAGCGTGCGGACCTGCATCTTCTTCATCACCTGGGCCCGGTGCACCTTCACCGTGATTTCCTGCAGGCCTAGATTCGCCGCGATCTGCTTGTTCATCAGGCCCGCGACCACCTGGCTCATCACTTCGCGTTCGCGCGGCGTCAACGACGCGTAGGCCTGGCGCACCGCGTCCAGCACGCGCTCGCGCGCGCGGCGCTCGCCGTCGCGGGCCAGTGCGCGGCCGACGGCATCGAGCATCGCTTCGTCGTCGAACGGCTTCGTCAGGAAGTCGAGCGCGCCGCCCTTCATCGCCTTGACCGTCGTGGCCACGTCGCCGTAACCGGTCATGAACAGGATCGGCACGTTCAGGCCCGCACGCACCGCTTCCTCCTGAAGGGCCAGCCCGCTCTCGTCGACAAGACGCACGTCGAGGATCAGGCAGCACGGCACGTCGGGCCGCTCGAACGCGAGAAACGCCCGCGACGACGCGAACGTCTCGACGCGAAACCCCGCCGAGCGCAACAGTGCGCTCAACGCGCGCCGCAGCGTTTCGTCGTCGTCGACCACATAGACGATCGGCGCGGGATCGCCCGCGCCCCGGTTACCGGTCGACGTCATTTCCGGCGTGCTCGCCATTGCATTCCCTGTGTACGCATCCGCTTCATTATCGAATGATAAACTAAGAAAAAGCCGAGCGGAACCGCCACGCCTCACACGGCGCGGCCGATCGACGGGCCGCCGCTCACGCGGGCGGCGCGCCGGATGCGATCTGATCGATCAGATCGAGCATATCGTCGGATGGAAACGGCTTGCGCAGGAACGCGACCGCGCCTTGCTCGAGCGCGCGGCGCACCGACTCGCCGTCGCCGTGCGCCGACATGACGATGACCGGAATCGTCGCGTTGCGCTGAGCCAGCAGGCGCTGAACGTCGAGACCGCTCATACCCTTCATCTTCAGATCGACCAGCACGCAAGCCGCGCCGTCCAGCGGGCCGGCCGCGAGGAATTCCTCGCCCGACGCGAACGGCAATGCGGTATGCCCGGCCGATTTCAGCAAGCTGGCAAGACTCTTACGGACCGACGCATCGTCATCGATGATGCACACAATGGCCATGAAATGAGAACCCGAGAATTTTGTCAATCCAGAACATCGCGACCCGGCTTGCGCTGCGCCGACGGGCATCGCCGCTTCGCGCAACGCCCGCGCAACCGGTGTTTCAGGCCCACGGCCCCGCGGCCAGCACCGGTTGGGCGGGCGCGGCCGGTGCCGGCTGCGCTTCGGTAGCAAAGGACGCACACCGGGCATGGAGGCGCCCGGCTTCGCCCGACTCCGCCAGTTTCTCGAGCGCATACGCGCGCACGACCTCGAGGAACGAGTAACGCTTCGAGAGTCCGACCGAATGAACGACCAGCAGCGATTTCGACGCAAGGCCGACCAGGCAGTCGAGCACCTCTTCGGCACCCAGTTCGTCGCACGCGGCAAGCGCGCAGGCCGCGTCGAGCCGGAATGCATCCGGAAACACCGCGAGGCGGCACAGCACGGTGCGCTCCGTGTCGTCGAGCAGCCGGTAGCTCCAGTCGATGGTGGCCCTGAGGGTCTGCTGGCGGGGATGCGCGGTGCGCAGGCCGCCGGACAGCGACAGGACGGACTTGTCGAGATCGGCCGCCAGCCCCTGGATGCCGAGCGACGCGACCCGGGCCGCGCCGAGTTCGAGCGCGAGCGGCAGGCCGCTCAGGCGGCGGCAGATGGTCGCGATCGCGTTCAGCGTGTTCGTGTCCGCCGGAATGTCGGTGCCCATCGCGCGAGCCCGCGCCAGAAACATGCGGACGGCACCGCTCGCGACGATCTCGCCGTCGTTCGCGCCGGCCGGCGGCACCGGCAGCGGGCCGACGCGATAAACGCGTTCGCCGGCGACACGCAAAGGTTCGCGGCTCGTCACGACGAGTGTCGCGCCGGCATTCGCGTCCGCGATCGCTTCGCAGAGGTCCGCCAGATCGTCGACGTGCTGCTCGGCATTGTCGAGCACCAGCATCACGCGCTGCTCGCCGATCGCGCGCACGACATCGGCAGGTTCGGCGGCAGGGCTGCCCGGCAGGTCGAGCGCGTCCAGCACCGCCGATTCCAGCGTCGCGTCGCGCTGCCAGCCGGCCAGATCGATCCGGACCATCTCGATGCCGCGCACCGCCGCCCAGGTCGTGGCGACCTCCAGCGCGAGATGCGTCTTGCCGACGCCGCCGGGGCCGACCAGCGTGACGAGCGCCTCGCGCTCGAGCAGCGCGTGCAGTTCGGCCGCCTCCTGCTCCCGGCCGATCAGCGGACATTTGCGCGGCACCGCGCCCGCGCGGACGCCGCCAGCCGGCTCGAACCCGGCCGGCAGGCGGTCGGCGTGGTCCGGGTCGACCGGCGGAGCGAGACGATAACCGCGGCCCGATTCGGTCCGTATCCAGCCGTGCTTGCCGCCGAACAGCTTGCGCAGCGTCGAGATGTGCACCTGGATGTTGTTCTCGACCACGATCGTGTCAGGCCACACGGCCTGCATGATCTCGTCCTTCGACACGAGCCTGCCGGCCGCCTTCACCAGCAGCTCGAGAATCTCGAATGCCCGGGCGCCGATATACCGGGGCTGCCCGTCGACGCAGACTTCGCGGCATTCAAGGGAAACCGTCACCCGCCCGAACGTGTACATGATCCGCACTCGCTTATGCTGCTCCTCACCTTGCGCCGCCTCGCGAGGCGACGCCCTCTGTTCCGCCCGTCCGGCCGCATCGATGCATGCTGGGAGGCTTGAACGCATCGTAGGGCGCGACAGGCGCGCCGACCACTATCCATAGGTTTAGTCCGGCGCCGGCCGGCCCGGTCGCCGGGGGCTGAAGGGGGTACTGCAAATTCCCGCAGGCTGGCGGACAATGCACGAGCCGCCGCCCGAGCCTGCGCAACCCAGCCCGGCCGGCCCCGTTTTACGAACCGTTTTCGCCCTGCTCCACCCAGCCTGCCCCGACCGTGAACCAACCCTTGCACGCCCCCGACGACACGAAGCGAATGAATGCCGACTGGCTGGCGCGCGCCCGCGTATCGAATGCGGTCCGCTCGGGCGACGTGCTGTGGTTCGACCTGACCGACACCATGACGGGGCGCGTGTGGTCCGCATGCCAGACCGGGTGGGAATCCGACCAGCGCTGCCGGCACTTCGAGCACGAATACGCATTGAACGAAGCGCTGGAACCGGCGTGGGCGCTCATGCCGGTTGCGCTGATCCGCGCCGCGGACGGCCCGGTGCTCGTCTATCCTCGCCCGGACGTGCGAGGGTTCGACACGCTGGCGGACGGACGGCTGCCGCTCGGCGCCTTTCTCGACGCCGCGATCCAGGCCACGCGCACGCTCGGGGAGCTTCATCGGCGCGGCTGGCTGCATGGCGATCTGCAACCGGCCAGTTTCGCCATCGCGCCGGACGGTACGGTCATGCTCCGCTCGTTCGCCCATGCGTGGAACCGTCGGACGGAACGCGCCGCGGCGGGCACGATGCGCACGGAATTCGCCGCGTACGCGGCGCCCGAAGTATCGGAAGGCGCATGCGTCGACGAGCGCGCCGACCTGTACGCGTTCGGCATCACGCTGTTCCGCCTGCTGACGGGCGCGATGCCCTACAAGGCCACGTCGACGCCCGAATGGGTCCACGCGCACGTGGCAATGCAGCCGGCGCCGGCCACGGCCTTTCGCGACGACCTGCCTGCCATCCTGAACGACCTGATCCTGAAACTGATCGCCAAGGAGCCCGCCGATCGCTACCCGTCCTGCGAAGCGGTGCAGCACGATCTCGAACGGATCCGGCGCGACTGGCTGGCGGCAGGCCGCGTCGAGCCATTCGCGCTCGGCGGCCGCGATCCGCTCGCCGGGTTGCACGCGCCCGACCTGCTGGTGGGCCGCGAAGCCGAATCCCGCGGGCTCGAGGAGGTGCTGGCGGCCGTATCGCAAACCGGCGAGACGGCCATCGTGCTGATCGACGGGCCGGCCGGCGTCGGCAAGACCGCGCTGGCCGAGCACTTCATGCGCGATGCGCGAGCGGCGTCGCGCACGGCCTGGTGCACGTCGGCCAAGATCGATCAGTTCCAGCCCGCACGGCCCTACGCGCCCGTGCTGCAGGCGTTGCGCACGCTGTTCGGCAGCGCGCTGGCCAGGCGCGACGACGAAATCGCGGCGATCGCCGCGCGGCTGCGCGACTGCGTGGGCCGTCAGGCCAACCTGCTGTCCGGCATCTTCCCGGAGATCGCGTGGCTGCTCGATGTCGAGCCCGTCGCGTTCGACCATACCGATGCGATTCCGGAATTTCATCTATGCCAGATCGTCGTGAATGCGTTCCGTGCGTTCGCGACGCCGGCCGAACCGCTCGTCATCGCGCTGGACGACATCCAGTGGGCCGACGACGCGACACTCGCGTTGCTCGCGTCGATCGCGGCCGATCCACCGGCCAATATCTGCGTCGTTGCCGGTTATCGAAGCGGGCCGCAGCACGACCACCCGCCGGCATTCCGCCGCTTCCTGCGGCAGCTCGACCCCACCCGTCTGTCGACCCTGACGCTGGCGCCGCTCGCCGCACCCGACGTGACGCGCATGCTGGCCGGCATGCTCGGGGAGCCGCCGGACCGGCTGTCCGGGCTCGGCGACATCGTGCACCGCAGGACCGGCGGCAACCCGTTCCATATCCAGCAGTTGCTGCGCACGCTGATCGACGAGCGGCTCCTCGGCTATGACCCGGCGCGACAAACGTGGCAATGGGATGCGGCCGGCATCGACGCGCGCCGCCCGACCGAGAATGTCGTGAGCCTGCTCGAGATCCGGATGCAGCGGCTGCCGCATGAATCGAGAACGCTGCTGTCGCTGCTGGCCTGTGTCGGCAGCGATGCCGACGATGCGCTGTTGTGCGCCGCCGCCGGCAAGACCTGGGCCGAACTCCGCTTCTGGCTTGACCCCGCGCGCCAGGCGGGCCTCGTATCGCTCTCCGGAAACCGCTGGCGCTTCGTTCACGACCGCATCCTCGAGGCCGTCTACGCGGTCACCGGGCCGGCGGAGCGCGCGCTGCGCCACGCGCGGATCGCCGCCGCGATGCTCACGCGCGCGGACGCGCGATCGACCGAATCCCTGCTGGAACTCGCCGCCCAGATCGAGCAGGCGAAAACCGCGCCGCTCGACGACGCGCTCGCACTCGAATTCGCGGATGCGCTGGCCGCGGCGGCCGAGGCCGCGGCGATCGTCGCCGCGCGCGATCGCGCGTTGTCGTTTCTCGCGACCGCGCAAGCGCTGCTCGGCCCCCACGCATGGTCGCAACACTACGATCTCGCGAGCCGGATCGGCATCCTGCGCAGCGGCCTGCTGCTCGCGACCGGCGAAACCGCGCAAGCATCCGACGCGATCGACGAGCTCATGGCGCGGACGCGCACGCCGGCCGATCGCGCCGAGGCCCACCGGCTGAAGGCCGCACAGCTCACGGTGGAGTCGCACTACCGGCAGGCCGTCGACGTCGCGCTGGCCGGGCTGGCGCTGCTCGGCGTGGAACTGCCGGCCGAGCCGGCCGAGGCCGATCTCGCGGCGGCCTGCGACGCCGTGCGCGATGCGCTCGATGGCCGCGCCATCCGCGACCTCGTCGACCTGCCCGTGATGACCGACACGCGCGTCGAAGCCGCGATGGCGCTGCTGACCGCGCTCGAGGCCGCGATGTTCTATCCGAGCGGCGGGCTGATGTTGCTGCACCTCGCGACGATGGTCCGGCTGACACTGCGCCACGGCGTCACCGCCGCGTCGGTGCAGGGGCTCGCGTGGTACGGCGTCAGCATTGCCGAGCATCACGACGCGTATGAGGACGGCCTCGAATTCGCGAAGGTCGCGCTCGCGCTGGTCGATCGCCACGGCTTCGAGCGCTACCGCTCCGCGGCGCTGATCGCGCTCGACCAGGTGAGCGTCTGGACCCAGCCGCTGTCGTACGCGCTCGAGCGCGCGCGCGATGCGAAAGCGGCGGGCAATGCGAGCGCCGAGCTGCGCTGGATGTGCTACAGCTGCAACCACATCGTCAGCGATCTGCTCGCGATGGGCGAAGCGCTGCCGACGATCCGCGACGAAATCGATCCGCTGCTGCAGATCGCACGCGGTGCACGCTACGACGACATCGTCGACCTCGTTTCCACCCAGTCGGAATTCGTCGACGCGCTGCAGTTCGGCTGCCACCGGCCGGTCGGCACCTGGCGTGCCCGTGCGTCGACGAAAACGCCGATGTCGGTGCTGCAGTTCTGGACCGACGTGCTCGCCGGCCAGGCGGCCTTCATTTTCGGCGACGCGGACGCGGCGCGTGCGTCGCTCGATGCAGCCGCATCGAGCGCGTGGTCCACTCCCGCGCACATCATGCTGTCCGACTTCCACCTGTTCGGCGTGCTGGCCGGCATCGCGAGCGACCGCGGTGCCACGCCGCCCGAGCGGCTGCTCGAACGCCATGCGCCGCAACGCGCCCGCTTCGCCGCGTGGAGCAAACGCAATCCGGGCACGTTCCGCAACAAGCTCGCGCTGATCGATGCCGAATTCGCGCGCGTACGCGGCGAACATATCGTCGCGATGCAGCAGTACGAGGCCTCGGCCAGCCTCGCGGCGGAACACGGTTTCGTGCACGAACAGGCGCTCGCGCACGAACTGGCCGCGCATCACGCCACGTCGCTCGGGCTCGCCGGCTCCGCCCGCCATCAGCTGCGGCTCGCCCATGCGTGCTACCGACGCTGGGGCGCGGCCGGCAAGACCCAGGCGCTGGAAGCGCAGCATCCGTTCCTCGTGATGGACCCGTCGCCGGGCGGCCCGCCCATGCCCGCGCGCGAAGATCTCGATTTCTCGCTGGCGATGCGCGCGGCCCATTCGCTGTCCGAGGAAATCGTGCTGGAGCGCCTGATCCAGACGCTGATGCGCAACATGATCGTGTATGCCGGCGCGCGTTATGGCCTGCTGCTGCTCGCCCGGCACGACCGGCTGACGATCGAGGCAGCCGCGCGGACCGTCGGCAGCGACGTGATCGTCGATATTGCCCGCAGCGAACCGACCGAGCAGGATGTCCCGCTGTCGATCCTGAACACCGTCGCCCGGACCCGCAAGCCGGTCGTGCTCGCGAACGCGCAGCGCGAAGGCGTGCCCGACCACGCCGACAGCCTGCGCGCGCACCCGACGCGCTCGCTGTTCTGCCTGCCGCTGTTGAAGCAGGGTGTGCTGATCGGCGTGCTGTATCTCGAGAATGCCTTGTCCAACGGCGTGTTTTCGCCGCGGCGCATCGCGATGCTGGAAGTGCTCGCGCCGCAGGCGGCCAATGCGCTCGAATCCGCGCGGCTCTACGCGGAACTGATCGACGAGAACACGCGCCGGCTCGAGACCGAGGCCGCGCTGCGGCACGCACGGACCGAGCTCGCGCGCACCGCGCACATGACGGTGATGGGAGAGCTGGCCGCGTCGATCGCGCATGAGATCAATCAGCCGCTGACGAGCATCGTATCGAGCGTCGGTGCGTGCATGCGCTGGCTGCGCGGCGCGCAACCCGATCTCGGCGAAGCGCTCGCGAGCCTCGAAGACATCCGTGCGTCCGGCGTGCGTGCCGCCGACATCGTCCGCGCGCTGCGATCGCTCGCGCGCCAGGCCCCGCCCGCGCTGGCGCCGCTCGCGATCGACGACCTGATTCGCGACATGCTGCATCTCACCGCGACCGAAATCGACGCGAAGCAGGTCGCGCTGCGCGTCGACCTCCATTGCGGCAACATCCGCGTGATGGCGGATCGCACGCAGATCCAGCAGGTGATCCTGAACCTGGTCACCAACGCGCTCGACGCGATGGACGGACTGGCCACGTCGCGCGAACTCGAGATCGCGTCGCAGGTCGGCGACGCTTACGCGGTCGTCTCCGTTGCCGACCGCGGCGCCGGCATCGATGCCGACATCGCGAACCGGATCTTCGATCCGTTCTTCACGACGAAATCGCACGGCATGGGGATGGGCCTGGCGATCTGCCGCTCGATCGTCGAAGCGCATGGCGGCACGCTCGACGCCGCGCCGCGCGACGACAGCGGCACCGTGCTGACGTTCCGGCTGCCGATTTCGACGACAAGTTGACCCGTGGGGCAAGCACGGCGCGCAACCCGCTTCTCGCTGCGGCTCAGGTGCCGCCCGACCGATGCGCGTCTTCGCCGAGGAACCGGTGCACGAACGTCACGGCCATCGCCCCTTCGCCGACCGCCGACGCCACCCGCTTGACCGAACCCGACCGGACATCGCCCGCCGCGAACGAGCCGGGCACGCTCGTTTCCAGATAGTACGGCCGGCGCTCGAGCGGCCACACGCGCTCGAATGCCGGGCAGTCGTACAGGTCGCTGCCGGTCACCAGATAGCCGCCCGGATTGCGGATGATGTTCGTATCCCGGGCCCATTCGGTGTTCGGCGCACCGCCGATGCAGACGAACAGGTGCGTGGCCGGCAGCACGTCGCGCGCGCCGTCTTCCGAACGCAGCACGATCGCTTCGAGCCGGCCGTCGCCGTGCAGCGCGTCGACGGTCGAGCCGTACCGCACCGTCACGTTCGGCGTGCGCTCGATCCGGTCGATCAGGTAGCGCGACAGCGTCGCCGCCAGCGACGCGCCCCTGACGATCATCGTGACTTCGCGCGCGTGCCGCGCGAAGTTCATCGCGGCCTGGCCCGCCGAATTGCCGCCGCCGACGATGAACACGTGCTTGCCTTCGCACATCGGCGCTTCGCTCGACCCCGCGCCGTAGAACAGGCCGGCGTTGAGGAACTTCCGTTCGTCGGGCAGGCCGAGACTGCGGTATTCGATCCCGGTCGCGCAGATGTTCGAGTGCGCGGTCAGGATCGAGCCGTCGGCCAGGTCGACGCGAATCTTGCCGTCGACGAACGTCGCGTGCACGCCCTCGCGCATCATCAGCAGCTCGACGCCGAACTTCACCGCCTGCTGGCGCGCGCGCTCGGCCAGCTCGGCGCCCGGAATGCCGTCCGGAAACCCCATGTAATTCTCGATCAGCGAACTCGTTCCCGCCTGCCCGCCGATCGCATCGCGTTCGATCACGACGGCGCGCAGCCCTTCCGACGCGGCGTAGACGGCCGCCGACAGGCCGGCGGGACCGGCGCCGTAAATCGATACGTCGTATTCGATGAAGCGCGGCCGAGCGACCCAGCCGAGCTTCGCGGCGATCTCCGGCAGCGTCGGCTGGTAGATGCGCGAGCCGTCCGGGAAGATGACGACCGGCAGCCGGATATCGCGCAGCGGCGCGATGCCCAGCTCGCGCGCGCAATCGGTGTCGGACGTCAGCTCGCACCATTCGTACTCGATCACGCCGCGCTTCAGGAAGTCGCGGATTGCATAGGCCTCCTTGCTGTTCGGCAAACCGATTACCTTGACATGCTGCGGCTGAGTCATGAGCGCCTCCCGGTGACCGTCGTGTCGGATCTCGCCCGGACCTCGCGCCGGGCGCACTTGCGACTGTACGTCCCCCTGCCGCCCGGGGTGACATGCTTAATAAGAATTAAGGTCCGCGCGCGACACGACCGTCCACAATGCAGCGTATCCAACCCCGCTTGCAGCTTCGCGCCGGCCGCGCTGCGAGCGATCTCCGGCGCCGGCATCGGAGCGGAAGATGACCACGACCTGCACCCATCTCGGCGAAGCACGCATCCTGACCACCGACAAGGACTACTGCGAGGAATGCGTGAAGTCCGGCAGCCAGTGGGTGCATTTGCGCCTGTGCCTGACATGCGGGCACGTCGGCTGTTGCGACTCGTCGCCGAATCGTCACGCAAGCCGGCATTTTCACGAAACCGGCCACCCGCTCGCGCGTTCGATCGAACCCGGCGAGCGCTGGGTCTGGTGCTATGCGGACGACGTGATGGCCGGCGAGATCGCGTCGTAACGCGCCGCGCGCCGGGATCCGGCGCTCGCGCGTGCCCGTGTCCCACGCCGGGACGCCCGTCGCCCCCACTTGTCGACATCGATCCGGCACCTTTCCGGACCGCGGGTTAACACCGTTCGATCGCGGCTTTGTCATGCCGATCTTTTCGGCTATAGTTTATCGAACGATAACTTATCTATCGATAAACAAGGAGTCTCCCATGCCCGTATCCAGACTCGCGCACTACTCGATCCGCACACTCGATCTCGAGAAATCGTGCCGCTTCTACGAACGTGTGCTCGGCTTCAAGCGCGGCTATCGCCCGCCGTTCGACTTTCCCGGCGCGTGGCTCTACAAGGGCGGCGACGAAGCCGATTACGGCACGGTCCACATCATCGGCGTCGATCCGGCCAACCCCGACGGGCTCGCGGCCTATCTCGGCGACAAGGACCTGCCCGCAACGGGCACCGGCACCGTCGACCACATCGCGTTCCTCGCGACCGGCGTCGAAGCGATGTGGAACACGCTGCGCGCGGAAGGCATCGCGTGGCGCGACCGCACGGTGCCGAGCCTCGGGCTGCACCAGGTCTTCATCGAGGATCCGTCCGGCGTGACGATCGAGCTCAACTACCCTGCCGCCGAGGTCGCCGGCCTGGAACTACCCGCCGCGGCCTCGGCCGGCGACACCCACGGAGACTGACATGAACGACAGCACTTCGACGAACCGCAAGGCCGCCATCATCGGCGGCTCGCTGGGCGGCCTGTTCGCCGCGAATCTCCTGCTGCGCAACGGCTGGGACGTGGACGTGTTCGAACGCGTGCCCGAGGCGCTCTCGGGCCGCGGCGCCGGCATCGTCACGCACCCGGAACTGTTCGACGTGATGCTCGCCGCGGGCGTGCGCATCGACGAATCGATCGGCGTGAAGGTCGAATCGCGCATCACGCTGGCCAGGGACGGCAGCGTGGCGTCGGAACGCGGGCTGCCGCAGACGCTGACCGCGTGGAGCAAGATGTACCACGTGCTGCGCGCGGCACTGCCCGACCAGCATTACCACTCGGGCGCCGTCGTCGCCGATGTCGCGGACGGGCCGGATCGCGCATCGGTCACGTTGTCCGACGGCTCGGTCGTGCACGCGGATCTCGTGATCGCGGCCGACGGATTCCGCTCCGCGATCCGCGAAAAATTCCTGCCGGATGCGCGGTTGCAGTACGCGGGCTACGTCGCGTGGCGCGGGCTGGTCGACGAAGCCGGCCTGTCGGACGCGACCCACGCGACGCTGTTCGATAAATTCGCGTTCGGCCTGCCGCCGCACGAGCAGATCCTCGGCTATCCGGTCGCCGGCCAGGGCAACAGTACGAAACCCGGCGAGCGCCGCTACAACTTCGTCTGGTATCGCGCGACCCGCGAAGACACCGACCTGCCGAACCTGCTGACCGACGAGACCGGCAAGCTGTGGGCGGGCGGCATTCCGCCGACGCTGATCCGCCGCGACGTCCTCGACGACATGGAAGACGCGGCTCATGCATTGCTTGCGCCACAGTTCGCCGAGGTGGTGGCGCGTGCGACGCAGCCGCTGTTCCAGCCGATCTACGACCTCGAAGTGCCGAACATGGCGTTCGGCCGGATCGCGCTGCTCGGCGACGCCGCGTTCGTCGCGCGGCCGCATTGCGGGATGGGCGTCACGAAAGCTGCCGGCGATGCGCTCGCGCTCGTCACCGCACTCGCCACGCGCACCGACACGCTCGACGCATTGTGCGAATACAGCGAAACGCGTACGGCCTTCGGTGCCGCGATCGTGCAGCATGCGCGCCACCTCGGCGCCTACATGCAGGCGCAACTGAAAAACGACACCGAGCGCGCAATGGCCGAGCGCTATCGCACGCCGGAAGTCGTGATGCGGGAAACCGCCGTTCCGCCGCATTTCTGAGCGCGGGCGGGCGCCGCGTGCGAGACGCGCCGCGCCCGCTGCCCGGATACCCAAACCAGAAGGAGACACCGTGAACCACCCGATTCCGGCTGCCGCCGGCACCGCGCCCGACCTGGACGCGCCGGCACAGGCCACGCACCCGCTGCTGCGCGATGCCCGCTTTCGCGATCTCGTCAGGCGCAGAAGGCTGTTCGCCTGGTCGCTGACGCTCGTCATGCTCACCCTCTATTTCGCGTTCATCCTGATGCTCGCGTTTTCGCCGACGCTGCTCGGACAGCCGATCGTGCCGGGCCGGCCGACCCCGTGGGGCATCCCGGTCGGGTTCGGCATGTTCGTCGTCACGTTCGCGCTGGTCGCGCTTTACGTGTATCGGGCCAATTCGGTGTACGACACGATCGTCGCATCCATTCGTCACGGAGGCGATCAATGAAACGCCTGCTCATCGCATCGATCGCCACCATCGGCTCGGCACCTGCGTTCGCGGCCGGCCCCACAACGCTCGCGCACGGGCACAATCCGGTCGCGATCGGCATGTTCCTGCTGTTCGTCGCTTCGACGCTTTTCATCACGCGCTGGGCCGCGCGCAAGAACCACAGCGTGGCCGACCACTACGCCGCGGGCGGCAAGATCACCGCGTTCCAGAACGGCTGGGCGATCGCCGGCGACTACATGTCGGCGGCGTCGCTGCTCGGCATCTCCGCGCTGGTTTTCACGAGCGGCTACGACGGCCTGATCTATTCGGTCGGCTTCCTCGCGAGCTGGCCGATCATCCTGTTCCTGATCGCCGAGCCGCTGCGCAATCTCGGCAAGTACACGCTCGCCGACGTCGTGTCCTATCGCCTCCGGCAACGGCCGATCCGCGCATTCGCGGCGTCGAGCTCGATCGTCATCGTGCTGCTGTACCTCGTGTCGCAGATGGTCGGCGCGGGCAAGCTGGTCGAGCTGCTGTTCGGCCTGAACTACACGGTCGCGGTGCTGATCGTCGGCGTGCTGATGGTCGTCTACGTGTTCTTCGGCGGCATGCTGGCGACGACCTGGATCCAGATCATCAAGGCCGTGCTGCTGCTCGCCGGTGCGGCCTTCATGGCGATCATGGTGCTGAGCCGTTTCGGCTTCAGCCTCGATGCGCTGTTCGCGCAGGCGATTCTCGTGCATCCGAAACATGCGGCGATCATGCGCCCCGGCGGCCTGGTATCCGATCCGGTCTCGGCCGTGTCGCTCGGCCTCGCGCTGATCTTCGGCACGGCCGGCCTGCCGCACATCCTGATGCGCTTCTTCACGGTCGGCGACGTCAACGCGGCCCGCAAGAGCATCCTCTATGCGACCGGCATCGTCGGCGCCGGCTATGTGCTGATCGTCATCATCGGCTTCGGCACCATCGCGCTCGTCGCGTCGGACCCGCAGTACCGCGACGCATCCGGCGCGATCGCGGGCGGCGCGAACATGGTGGCGATCCACCTCGCGCATGCGGTCGGCGGCGACGTGTTCCTCGGCTTCATCTGCGCGGTCGCATTCTCGACCATCCTGGCCGTGGTCGCCGGACTGACGCTCGCGGGTTCGTCGGCGATCTCGCACGACCTGTATGCGAACGTGCTGCGTCGCGGCCGCGCTTCGGATCAAGAGGAAATGCGCGTGGCGCGCGGGACGACCCTGGTGCTCGGCGTGCTCGCGATCCTGCTCGGCATCGCATTCGAAAAGCAGAACATCGCGTTCATCGTCAGCCTCACGTTCTCGATCGCGGCAAGCTCGAACTTTCCCGTGCTGCTGCTCTCGATCTACTGGCGCGGCCTGACGACGCGCGGCGCGGTACTGGGCGGCCTGACCGGGCTCGCCACCGCCGTGACGCTCACCGTGCTGAGCCCGACCGTCTGGGTGCAGGTGCTCGGTCATGCGCATGCGGTCTATCCGTACGAATATCCGGCGCTGTTCTCGATGGCGGCGGCATTCGCCGGCGTCGTCCTGTTCTCCGTCACCGACCGCTCAGCCCGTGCGCAACGAGAACGCGAGCAGTTCGACACGCAGCTCGTCGCCTGCGAAATGGGCATGACGCAACGCGGCTGAGCCGCACGCCCCGAAAAAACGATATCCCGTGGGAGACACCATGTTGAATTGCACCTGCTGCATGTCGCCGGCACGGCGCCGCCTGCTCGGCGCGCTGGCCGCGCTCGCCGGCACGGCCGTCGCCGGACGCACCGCATCCGCAGCCGACACCGCGAGCGCACCGGTCGCCTCGACCGCCGTGCCGCGGCATCGGCCGCGCTCGATCGACATCCACGCGCACTACTACCCTGAAAGCTTTTGCGATCTGGTCGGCGGCGAAGGCAAGCGCTTTGGCGGCTCGTTCGCGTGCGACGATGCGTCGTTCACGTTCCGGACGCCCGCCGGCGGCCTCGGGCCGCTGCCGATGAAGTTCATCGACGTCGACGCGCGGCTCAAGGACATGGATGCGTCCGGCGTCGACGTCCAGGCGCTGTCGCTCAGCGTGCCGATGGCGTACTGGGGCGACCGGCCGTTCAACGCGAAGCTCGCGCGCGACTGGAATTCGGCCGCATCGCGCGTCTACCGGCGGCACCCGACGCGGTTCGTCGTACTCGCGACGCTGCCGATGCTGAACGCGACCGATGCGATCGACGAACTCGAGCGCGCGGCGCAGTTGCCCGGCGTGCGCGGCGTGTACATGGGCACCAACATCGACAACCGCGATCTCGACGATCCGCTGTTCGCGCCGGTGTTCGCGCGCATCGAGCAACTGGGCCTGCCCGTGTTCCTGCATCCGCAGCAAACGGTCGGCGGCGCCAGGCTCGGCGATTTCTACCTGAGCAACCTGCTCGGCAATCCGTTCGATACGGCGATCGCGGGCTCGCACCTGATCCTGGGCGGCGTGCTCGACCGCCACCCGAACCTGCACGTCACGTTGCCGCATGCGGGCGGCGCGCTGCCGATCCTCGTCGGGCGCCTCGACGCGGGCTGGACCGCCCGCCCCGAAACGCGCCGGCTCGCGCAAAAGCCCAGCAGCTATCTGCGGCGCTTCAGCTACGACACGGTGTCCCATTCGGGGCCCGTGCTGAACTTCCTGATCGAGAACGTCGGGGCGGACCGGCTCGTACTCGGCAGCGACTACTGCTTCGACATGGGCTACGAGCAGCCGGTCCGCTTTCTCGACCGCCTCGACCTGACGGCGGAACAGCGTTCGATGATCCTCGGCGGCAATGCGGGCAAGCTGCTCGGGATCTAGCGGGCAAGCAGGCATATGAAAATTTTCGACCCATTGCACCGTCGGCGCAGGCCGTTGCCGCACATGGCATCATCCGGCCAGCCGGTGAGGGCCGGCATGCAACGCCACGCATCACGACGGCCGGCCGGCAACGCACGCCGCCGGCCGAACACGGGAATCACGCACGATGAAGATAGTCATTGCAGGCGGATCGATCGCGGGTCTCGCGGCCGCGCTGACGCTCGATTGCATCGGACACGACGTCATGGTCTGCGAGCGCTCGCCGACGCCGCTGCGCGGCCGGGGCGGCGGCGTGGCCGTGCTGCGGCGCATGATGGCGTTTCTCGAACGGCATGGCCGGCATTGCCGCCAGACGATCAGCGTGCCGACGCACCGGCGGCGCTGGATCGATCGCGACGGCGTCGTCACGCGCGACGAACCCGAAATGCTGCCGTTTTCGTCATGGGATGCCGTCTACCGCTCGCTGTGCGAGACGCTGCCGCGCGGGCGCATCCATTACGGCCGCACGGTCACCGGCTTCGCCCAGGACGTGGACGGCGTCGACGTATACCTCGCAGACGAACGCATCCGCGCGGATGTGCTGATTGCCGCCGACGGCTCCGGCTCGAACCTGCGCGCGCACCTCTTCCCCGGCTATGCGCCGTCGTTTGCCGGTTATCTCGCATGGCGCGGCATCGTCGACGAAGCCGAATTCGACGCCGCATCGATCGCATCGCTGGTCGAGAACATGACGCTTCACAAGGCGCCCGGCGAACTGTTCATGGCGTTCCTGATTCCCGCGCTCGACGGCTCGCTCGCGCCGGGCACGCGCCGCTTCAACTGGCTGTGGTATCGCAACGAAGCCGATCCGGATGCGCTGCGCCGGCACCTGACGGATCGGGACGGCCACGTTCACCATGCGTCCGTGCATCCGGGGCAGCTTGCCGACGACACCGTCGCGACGCTGCGGCAACTCGCCGGCGAACGCTTGCCTGCTTCCCTGTCGCAACTGGTGCTCGCGACGCGCGCGCCGTTCAACCAGGCGATTTTCGATGCGTTGAGCCCCGCTTTCGTCGACGGCCGTGTCGCGCTGATCGGCGACGCGGCCTGCACCGTGCGCCCTCATACGGCATCCGGCACGTCGAAGGCGGCGAGCGATGCCGTATCGCTCGCCGAAGCGCTGCCGGCGGACGCGACCGATGTCGTCGAGCGCCTGGCGTCATGGTCGGCCCGGCGGCGGGAGGAAGTGACCTCGTTGCTCGACAAGGGTCCGCAACTTGCCGCGTCGTTCGGCCTCGGCACGCCGCGCTGACGCATGTGCGCGGGCGCCGGAATGCAGCATGCGGGTGTTCAGAACGTTTCAGCGCAGCTTCAGGAAATAGCGTCGGCGCCCGCGTAGACTGCCCCCCATCATCCGCCGCGCAGGCAAATCGTCCGCGCGCAGTCATCCCCTGGAGTAACGACATGATCTCCACCGCGAATCGCTGCCGCCGGACAGGCTTGTCATCGCCGAATCGATCGGCGGTGCCGTGCCGCCATCCGGCGCCGACCGGAACGTCCGTCGCGAGCACGCGCAAGCCGGGCCGCACCGGCCGGTCCGCCTGTCGCGCCAACCTGATCCGCGGTGCCGCGCGCGATCGTCATGCGAACGCGCGCGTCCGACACGCCGTCTACTGCCCCGCCAATCGAATGACGCCGGGCGAACCGGTTCACGTGGAGCGCGCATGAAGCACAAACGACTCTGGTTCGGTGCGGCAGGCATCGCGATCGCCGGCCTGGCGGTCGCGATCGGCATCATGGTTCGGCCGTCGATCGCGCCGATCGATCCGCCTGCCCGCGCATCGTTCGATCCGCAACTGATCAAGGCCGGCGCGCGCGTGGTCGCGCTCGGCGATTGCGTCGTCTGCCACACCGCGAAGGACGGCAAGCCGTTCGCGGGCGGGCTGCCGCTCGCGACGCCGTTCGGCACGATCTACGCGACCAACATCACGCCGGATGCCGACACCGGCATCGGCCGCTGGTCGCGTGACGCGTTCGCGCGTGCGCTGCGCAGCGGCATCGCCCGCGATGGCCATCCGCTCTACCCGGCCTTTCCGTACATTCACTTCACGCGGATGTCCGACGACGACATCGCAGCTGCGTACGCGTACCTGATGACCCGCGAGCCGGTTCGAACGAAGACGCCGGCGAACGACCTGATCTTCCCGCTCAACTTCCGGCCGCTGGTCGCGTTCTGGAACGTGCTGTTCCTGCGCGAAGGCGCGTACCGGCCGGACCCGTCGCAATCCGCGCAATGGAATCGCGGCAAGCTGCTCGTCGACGGCCTCGGCCACTGCGCGTCCTGCCATTCGCCGTTGAATGCGATCGGCGGCGAACAGTCGGGCAAGGCATTCGACGGCGGCATCGTCGACGGCTGGGAAGCGCCGCCGCTCAATACGCTCGGCAACGCGGTGCGGCCGTGGACGCAGGCGCAACTCGTCACGTACCTGCGCACCGGCCGCGCGAGCGAGCACGGCGCGGCCGCCGGACCGATGCTCCCCGTCACACGCGATCTCGCGACGGTGCCGGTCGAGGATGTCGAAGCCATCGCGGCCTACATACTGTCGATCCAGAAGCCGGCCGCCGCACGGCCTGCGACGACCGCCGCCGAACGCCATGCGACGACGCCGGCCGGCCAACGCGGCGCGGTGCTGTTCCAGGCGTCGTGCGCGCAGTGCCACGGGCCTGCATCGCCGATGCAGTCGATCGGCGAACGGCCGACGCTCGCATTCAGCACGGCGGTCGCCGCCGACACGCCGCGCAACGCGATCCAGATGATGCTCAACGGGATCGGCTGGCACGGCGAGGACACGCTGAACTACATGCCGTCTTACCTCGACCAGTACGACGACGCGCAGATCGCGGACCTCGCCGCCTACCTCCGCGAAACGTACACCGATCGCCCCGCATGGAGCGGCATCGACACCCTGGCCGCGAAACTCAGAAAGGAGGACAGCGCGCGATGATCACCCTCACCGTGAATGGCGTGCGGCACACGCTCGACATCGATCCGTCCACGCCGCTCCTTTACGCGCTGCGCAACGACCTGCACCTGCACGGCGCGAAGTTCGGCTGCGGCCTCGGGCAATGCGGCGCGTGCACCGTGATCGTCGACGACAAGCCGATGTTCTCGTGCCTGATCCCGGTCGCCGCGGTCGGCGAGCGCCGCGTCAGGACCCTCGAGAGCCTCGGCACCGCCGAGCATCCGGGCAAGCTTCAGCAAGCGTTCATCGAGCATCAGGCGGCGCAGTGCGGTTATTGCATCGCGGGCATGATCATGCGCGCGCAAGCGCTGCTGGAACGCAAGCCGAAACCCACCGAACACGAGCTGCGCACGCACATGGAACCGAATCTGTGCCGTTGCGGCACCCACATGCGGATCCTGGCGGCCGTGCGCCAGGTCGCGGGCCTGCCGGACCCGGAACCGGCCGCCGCTCCCGTCACGATCAGCAAGGGACTCTGATGAACCCACCCGACGATATCGACGAAGGCCGCCGGCACTTCATGGTTTCCGGCGCGCTGTTCGTCGCGTTCAGCCTCGCACCGGCCGCGCGCGCCGCCGCCGAGGTCGTGATCGCGGACGAAGGCGCCGCCGTCCACGTGGCCAAGGCTACCGAAACGCTGGCCGGCAGCCTGAAGACCAATCCGCTGCTGGACGCGTGGATCAAGATCGCGCCCGACGGCAAGGTCACCGTGTTCACGGGCAAGGTCGAGCTCGGCACCGGCGTGCGCACCGCGTTGCTGCAGGTGGCCGCCGAGGAGCTGAACATGAAGCCCTCGCTGATCACGTTCCTGACCGCCGACACCGGCGCGTCGCCGGACGAGGGATTGACGGCCGGCAGCCACACGATGGCGGACAGCGGCTCCGCGCTGCTGAACGCCGCCGCGCAGGTGCGCGGGCTGCTGGTCGACGGCGCCGCGAAGCAGTTCGGCGTCGAGGCGCGCCTGCTCACCGTCGCCGACGCGGTCATCAAGGCGCCGGACGGCCGCACGATGCGCTACGGCGATGCGGTCCGCACCGTCGACCTGCATCGCAACGCGACGCCGACGTCGCCGCTGAAGAGTCCCGCGACGTTCGCCGTGATCGGCACGTCGCTGCCGCGCGTCGACATTCCGAACAAGGTCACGGGCGGCGTCAGCTACGTGCAGGACATGACGCTGCCCGGCATGCTGCATGCGCGCGTCGTGATGCCGCCGGTGTACGATGCGAAGCTGCTGTCGTTCGACGAAGCCGCGATCCTGAAGATGCCGGGTGTCGTGCGGATCGTGCGCAACGGCAGCATGCTTGCGGTGGTCGCGCAGGGCGAATGGCAGGCGGTCGTCGCGCAGCGCGCGCTGGCCGCCGGCTGCCGCTGGTCGCCCGGCCGGGCGCTGCCCGATCGCAACACGGTTCACGAGGACCTGAAACGAATCTCGACGCAGCGCATCGAGATCGCCAATACGCATGCGCAAACCGCGCCGGCGACGAAAACGCTGTCCGCCACGTTCCTGAAGAACTACCTGCTGCACGGCTCGATCGGGCCGTCCTGCTCGGTCGCGCATCTCGAGAACGGCACGCTGACCGTGTGGACCCACTCGCAAGGCGTCTACCCGCTGCGCGACGCGCTCGCCGAGATGCTGTCGATGCCGAAGGCGAGCGTGCGCTGCATCCATACCGAGGGCTCCGGCTGCTACGGGCACAACGGCGCGGACGACGTGGCCGCGCATGCGGCGCTGATCGCGGCCGCGATGCCCGGCAAGCCGATCCGCGTCCAGTGGATGCGCGAACAGGAGCATACGTGGGACCACTTCACGCCGGCGATGGTCACCGAGCTCAACGCGTCGCTCGACGCGAGCGGCCGCATCGTCGACTGGAACTACGCGCTGTGGAGCAGTTCGCACAACGAGCGGATCGTCAACGCCGGCCGGCTGCTGCCCGCGCGCATGCTCGAACCGCCGTTCGTGCCCGCGCCGTCGACGCCGATGCTGCAGCCCGAGGGCGGCGGCGACCGCAACGCGATCCCGCTGTATGCGCTGCCGAACATGCACATCGTCAACAACTTCTCGCCGACGATGCCGCTGCAGACGTCGGCGATGCGCTCGCTCGGCGCGCACACGAACGTCTGGGCGATCGAAAGCTTCATGGACGAGCTCGCGCACGCGGCCGGCGTCGATCCTGTCGAATTCCGGCTGCGTCACATGCAGGATCACCGCGCGAGCCAGGTGATCAAGCTCGCCGCGACGAAATTCGGCTGGCCGCGGCCGCCGCGCGAACGCAACCGCGGCGTCGGCTTCGCCTTCGGCAAATACAAGAACCTGATGGCCTACGTCGCGATTGCGGTCGAGGTGTCGGTCGTGCCGGAAACCGGCCAGGTGACGCTCGAACGTGCGGAAGCGGCCGTCGACGCTGGCCAGATCGTGTCGCCGGACGGCATTCGCAACCAGATCGAGGGCGGTATCATCCAGTCCGCGAGCTGGACGCTGTACGAGGCGCTGAAATACGATACGCAGCGCGTGCGCAGCTTCGACTGGAGCAGCTATCCGATCCTGCGCTTCTCGGCCGCGCCGCAAAGCGTGCGGGTCAATCTGATCAATCGTCCCGGCGCGCCGTTCCTCGGCGCGGCCGAGGCGTCGATGGGACCGACCGCCGGCGCGCTCGCCAACGCGATCTTCGACGCGACCGGCCAGCGCCTGCGCGAGATGCCGTTTGCGGGCGACGCGCTCAGGAAACGCATCGACGCATAGCGGCATCACACGACACATCGCGCCGGCATGAACCGGCGCGGGCAATAAACAGGCTGGAGATTTCGGAACGATGGATACCTTGCTTTCAATGCGCGTGTTTACGCGCATCGTCGAGACAGGCAGCTTCACGCGCGCGTCCGACACGACTGGCCTGACGACGCCGCGCGTGTCCGCTCTGCTGAGCGCGCTCGAACAGCATCTCGGCTGCCGGCTGCTGAACCGCACCACGCGCCGGATCTCGCTCACCGAGGACGGGCAGGCGTACTACGAACGCTCGGTCGCGGTGCTGCGCGAGATCGACGACATGGAGGCATCGGTATCGCAAGCGCGCAACGTGCCGCGCGGCCGCCTGAAGGTGAACCTGCCGCCGGCCATGGCAAAGCAGATCATGGTGCCCGCGCTGCCCGAATTTCTCGCCGCCCATCCGGGCATCATGGTCGAGCTCGGCGTGACCGATCGCCAGATCGACCTCGTCGGCGAAGGCGTCGACTGCGTGGTGCGGATCGGCGCGCTCGACGATTCGGGGCTGGTCGCGAAGCGGATCGGCAGCCTGACCACCTGCACCTGCGCGTCCCCCACGTATCTCGAACGATGCGGCGCACCCGAAACGGTGGACGATCTCGCGCAGCACATCGCGGTCAGCCACATCTCGGCCGATACGGGCCGCCCGCGGCCGTGGGACTATGTCGTCGACGGCGAAGCGCGCATCGTGCAGATGTGCGGCACGGTCGCGGTCAACGACGCCGACACCTACATCGAGTGCGGCGTCGCGGGGATCGGCCTGATCAAGACCTCGCTGTACCTGGTCGAGCCGTATCTGAAATCGGGGCGCCTGCGCGAGGTGCTGACCGATTTCAACCCGCCGCCCCGGCCGATCTCGATCCTGTATCCGCCCAATCGGCATACGCCCGTCAAGCTCAAGGTCTTCGTCGACTGGCTCGCGGGGCTGTTCGCGGAGATTCCGACGCTGCAGGGCAAGCGCTGTTGATACTCGTCGTTGAAGCCCGCCGTTGAATCCCGCTTTTGAATCCGATCCTCCTCGCCACCGCGCGCGCCGCATGAATCACGTGATTTAAGACGGCGTTCAGGACTATTCAGCGCTGTCGATCCAGACTGGTCTCATCGGGCTTCGCGATCCGCGATATCCGCGCCGGGAGCCCGTTTCGAGAGGCGCATCATGAAGATCGCGACCGCCGCAGCGTCCGTCCAGGCCGTCTTCGAAGTCCTCGGCCCGGCGTTGCCGGCGGCCGCATCGCGCTCCCCGGCAACGCGGCCTGCACGCCGTGGGCCCCTATCGCATCCGACATACCGAAGCCCCTCGCCGACACGGTCACCCTCGCGCAGGCGCGGCCGCCCCGTGCGCACGATGTCACGTCACGAACCGCGTTGCGAACCCCGTCACGGGCGGCCGCATGCCGCGTCGCGTCGGCCGGCCTCCGCGCCCGGTCCGACCCCTTTGCGTGGCGCGCAATGCTCGATTGCGCCCCGGACGTATTCCCTTGTTATCGATCGATCAATAATCTTGACGGCAATGCGGCGGCTTCCGTTTCGCCGCGACGGCAATCGCAACGCCCGCCCGACGCACGGGCACCCGATATCTCTTTCCAAGGAGTCGACCATGTCAGCAGAATCCACCCCGCTCGCGCCCCACGGGCACGCGGCCAAGCTCACGCAGGGCCTCATCCTGCTGTTCGCGTTCAGTTGCGGCGCGATCGTCGCGAACCTGTACTACGCGCAACCGATCACCGAACTCATCGCGCCGAGCCTGCACATGTCCGGCGAAACCGCGAGCCTCATCGTGTCGCTGACGCAGATCGGCTATGCGCTCGGCCTGTTCTTCATCGTGCCGCTCGGCGACCTGCTCGAGAACCGCAAGCTGATGATCGTCACGGCCGTCGTGTCGATCGCGAGCCTCGCGGCGGCCGCGGTCGTCCAGACGCCCGGGCTGTTCCTCGCGATTTCGCTGCTGGTCGGCTTCAGTTCCGTCGCCGTGCAGATCCTGGTGCCGCTCGCCGCGCACCTCGCGCCGGATCATTCGCGCGGCCGCGTGGTCGGCACGATCATGAGCGGGCTGCTGCTCGGCATCCTGCTCGCGCGCCCGCTGTCGAGCGTCGTGGCCGACGCATTCGGCTGGCGCTTCGTGTTCGCGGCCGCCGCCGTGCTGATGACGCTCGTGACGGCCGTGCTCGCGCTGACGATCCCGTCGCGCCAGCCCGATCATCGCGCGACCTATTTCGAGCTGATCGGCTCGCTGCTGCATCTGGTCCGCACGATGCCGGTGCTGCGCCATCGCGCGTTCTACCAGGGCCTGATGTTCGCGTCGTTCAGCCTGTTCTGGACCGCCGTGCCGGTCGAGCTGACGCGTCACTACGGGCTGTCGCAATCGGCCATCGGCCTGTTCGCGCTCGTCGGCGCGATCGGCGCGACGTCGGCGCCGGTCGCGGGCCGCCTCGCGGATGCCGGCCATACCGTGCGGGCGACGCTGATCGCGCTGGTCGCCGGCGCACTGTCGTACGCGGTCGCGCTGATCCATGGCGCCGGCCTGTATGGCCTGGTCGTCACGGGCATCGTGCTCGATTTCGCGGTGCAGATGAACATGGTGCTCGGCCAGCGCGAGATCTACGCGCTGCACGCGGCGAGCCGCAACCGCCTGAACGCGCTGTACATGACGAGCATCTTCGTCGGCGGCGCCATCGGCTCCGCACTCGCGAGCCCGCTGTACGAGCATGGCGGCTGGCCGCTCGTCGCCGCGGTCGCCGGCGCGTTCCCGATCGTTGCGCTCGCACACTACCTCGTGATCGGCCGTCCGCACGCGGAACGCCACGCTCAGTCCTGAACCGGCGCCGGCACCGGTTCACGCGCGAATCCCGACCTGGCTATTTGCGCGCCGGAACGCTGCCGGCACGTCACCCGCGTCACTCCCGAACTTTCCGCAGGGCCCGCCGTTGCGCCGGTTACAACCGGACGCTATCGCACGATAAGCGGCGCCGCCGTGCTCCACGCAAAAGGAATCCATCATGTCTTCCCTGCTCAGCCACTACGATCTGCGCGGCCTGCCGCTTCCCAACCGTGTCGTGATGGGGCCGATGACGCGTTCGCGCGCGCCGTCGCGCGGCCAGCCGACCGAACTCATGGCCGAGTACTACGCGCAGCGCGCATCCGCCGGCCTGATCGTGACCGAAGCGACCAACGTCAGCCCGGCCTCCGCATCGTTCGAACTGACGCCGGGGCTCGTCACCGACGAACAGGCGGCCGGCTGGAAGCAGATCACGGACGCGGTCCACGCGAACGGCGGCCGCATCTTCGCGCAGCTGTGGCACGGCGGCCGGGTCAGCTCGCTGACGCTGCTCGGCGGCGATGCGCCGCTGTCGCCGTCGGGCGTCAACGACGATCTCGAGCAGCTGCAGGTGTGGGCGCAGTTGCAGAACGGCTATTACACGAAGATTCACGCGACGCCGTCGCGTGCGATGACGACGGACGAAGTCGCCGGGACGGTCGACGAATTCCGCCAGGCGGCCATCCGCGCGATGGCGGCCGGCTTCGACGGCGTCGAGATCCACGCGGCCAACGGCTACCTGCCGCACCAGTTCCTGTCGTCGACGCTGAACCGCCGCGACGACCGTTACGGCGGCTCGATCGCGAACCGCGCGCGCTTCCTCGAGGAAATCGTCGACGCGGTCGGCGGCGTGATGCCGCTCGACCGCGTGGGCGTGCGCATCTCGCCGTACGCGAAGTACAACAACGTGCGCGACGCGGATCCGGACGCGACGTACGCGTACGTCGGCCGCATGCTCGACGAAGCCGGCGTCGCCTATCTGCACGCGGCCGACACCAACGGCTGGAGCGGCGAGCCCGACCTGCCGCGCATCATCGAGAACACGCGCAAGACCTTCGGCGGCACGCTGATCGTCAACGGCGGCATTGCGCCGGAGGCCGCGAACGCTCTGATCGATGCCGGCGACGCCGATCTCGTCGCGTTTGCGCGCGCGTACATCGCGAACCCCGACCTCGTCGAGCGCATTGCGGCGAATGCGCCGCTCGCCGCGCCGAAGCCGGTCGGCTGGTATGGCGGCGACCGCGCGGGATACGTCGACTATGCGCGTCACGACGCGGCCAGCCGGGCGGCCTGAGCCCCGCTCCGGCGGCGGCCCGATGCGGTCTCGCTCAGGCCGTCGCCGACCTCGGTCGAACCCGTCGTGCCGACCCGCTCACGCGTCGTTCCAGCGCGCGCCCAGCACGCGTCCGCAGAAGTTCGGCCGGTGAAAATCCGGATCGGCGCGCTCGAGCACGTCGGCGCTCCACGTGCCGAACGTCGACGCCGGCCGGTGCGCGACCCCGCGTGCGATCGCGTCGAGGAACGCGCCGCCGAACCCGTCGCCGCGCGGGTACGCGGCGAGCAGCGCCCGCCGCTCGTCGGCCGAATACGCGTCGACGCCGGTTGCCATCAGGTCGGTCGATACGGCGGACGCCAGCACGCGCGCGAGCGGCGACACGCGTGCGGCCACACCGGGCGACGTATGCAGCGCGATCGCGTGCCACACGTCGTCGCGCATGCGCTGCGACGTCTGATGGCGCAGCAGGAACGCCTGCGCGGCATCGGCGCTGTCGAGCTCGTAGCGCTCGGTCGAACGGCCATACGCGGTGCTCAAGCCCATGTTCGCGTACATCGCGGCCACGTACAGCGTATCGGCATCGCAGGTCTCGCTGGCACGTCGCGCGGCAAGCGACGCGAGAACGAACACCCGGCACGCGTGGTCGGTGATCACCTGCGGCAGCGACGCGCATGCCGCTTCGGCGGCTTCGATCGCCATCGGCGTCCGGGGAATGCGGACGCCGGCGACTTCGTCATGGGCCGATGCGCACGTGTGCGCAGAATTCATCTCGTCTCCTTCTGCCCCGCGCCGGGGGCGGGAAATTATCCATTCATCGCGCGGCACGCGCCGGGGTCGCCCGGCCTGCCCGCTGAGCGACGCCATCCTAAAAGACGACACCGGGTTGACCGAATGCTTCGCACTGCTTGACGGACTCTGTCGCGGCCGCATGCAGGCACTGCGCGAAACGACGCCCGTAACCGCGCACGGAACCGGCATCCGGGCCGGCGTCGGCCGCCGCACGCGGCTGTGCCGGCGCGGCCGGACGACGCTGGCCGAATCCGCCGACACCGCCGAATTCGGCCACCGGCGACCACGCGGGGCGGACCGCCAGCGGCGGCGGCGCAAGCGGCGCGAACTCGTCGTCCGCATGCACGACCTTGCCGCCGACGACCGTCAGCACCGACGACAAGGATTTGATCTGCGCGTCGTCGATCGTGAAGTAGTCGTCCGTCAGCACCGCAAAATCCGCATACTGGCCGGGCACCAGCGCGCCCTTGCGGTCGTCCTCGTTCGAGAACCATGCGCTGCCGACCGTATAGCGACGCAGCGCTTCCATCCGGCTGAGCCGGTTGCGTTCGGGGTAGAGCGCCGTGCCGCCGACGGTGCGCCCGGACACCATCCAGTACAGCGACACGAACGGGTTGTAGCTCGCGATGCGCGTCGCATCGGTGCCCGCGCCGACCGGCAGCCCGGCCGCCAGCATCGCGCGGATCGGCGGCGTGCGCGCGGCCGCTTCGGCGCCGTAGCGCGCAATGAAGTACTCGCCCTGGAACGCCATCCGGTGCTGGACCGTCACGCCGCCGCCGAGCGCGGCGATGCGCGCGATGTTCGCATCCGAAATCGTCTCGCAGTGATCGAAGAACCAGCGCAGCCCGTCGAACGGGATGTCGCGGTTCACGGCTTCGAGCACATTGAGGAAGCGGCCGATCGATTCGTCGTAGGTCGCGTGCAGCCGGAACGGCCAGCGGTGCCGCACCAGCAGCCGCACCACCGCGGCCAGCTCAGCCTCGAGCGCGGCGGGCAGATCGGGGCGCGGTTCGAGGAAATTCCCGAAATCGGCTGCCGAATACACCAGCAGTTCGCCGGCGCCGTTCATCCGCAGGAACCCGTCGCCGTCGCCGGGCTGCGCCAGCGTCACCCATCGCGCGTAATCGTCGAGTTCCTGTCCGGCATGCTGCACGAACAGGCTGTAGGCGATGCGCACCGTCAGTTCGCCGCGCTTCGCGAGCGCCATGATCGCGCCATAGTCGTCCGGATAGGCCTGGAAATCGCCGCCCGCGTCGATCGCGCTCGTCACGCCGAGGCGGTTCAGTTCACGCAGGAAGTGCCGCATCGAATTCATCTGCTCGTCGTAGCCGAGCTTCGGGCCCTTCTCGAGCGCCGCATGCAGGATGCCCAGGTCCGGGCGCGCGATCAGCATGCCGGTCGGCCTGCCGAGGCGATCGCGCTGGATTTCGCCGCCGGGCGGATCGGACGTATCGCGGCCATAGCCGATCGCGCGCAGCGCGGCTGCGTTCAGCAGCGCGCTGTCGCCCAGGTGCATGATGAAGACCGGCGTGTCGGGCGCGATCGCGTTGAGCTCGGCCGCCGTCGGCCCGCGCTTTTCCGCGAACTGGAATTCGGTCCAGCCGCCGACGACGCGCACCCACTGCGGCGCAGGCGTGCGCAGCACCTGGCGACGCAGCATGCAGAGCGCATCGGCGAGCGTCGGCACGCCGTCCCAGCGCAGTTCCAGGTTGAAGTTCAGGCCGCCGCGGATCACGTGCAGGTGCGAATCGTTCAGCCCCGGGATCACGGTGCGGCCGTTCAGGTCGATGCGCAGCGTGTCGGCGCGCGCATGGCGCATCACCTCGTGCCCGCTGCCGGTCGCGAGGATCCGGCCGTCCTTCACCGCGAGCGCGGTCACGAACGACTGCCGGTCGTCCTGCGTCGCGATCTTGCCGTTGCATACGATGAGGTCCGCCGTTGCGGCGGATTCCGTCGCCTTAAGCACCGTCCGGCCTCCTGTTTGCGCCGAAAGCCGGCATACGGCCGCACGCGGCATGCACCCGGATTGACGATACACGGACCATCCACTTCCCCTTGAACGTTGATCGATCGGACCGACAGGCTGCGGCGCGATGGCGCGGCTGCGTCCTGCGCGGGCCGGGCGCGCCGTCACGCCACCTGCTGCATCGCATCCGCCGCCTCATGCCGCATCCGCGTACGGCCCGTCGACGGCGTCGTGTCCGGCCGGACGAAGTTCTGCACGCGCGCCAGCCGGCGCACGTCGAACGCACGCGATTGCGGATCGAAATACCCTGACAGACTGGCCAGCAGCGACGAAGCCTGCCCGGTCCGCCCGCGCTCGATCAGGTGATCGGCGAGATCGAGCGTGCCGCGCAGCGCCCACATCGCGGCCCCTTGCCCGTTCGCGGTATGGATCCCCATCAGCAGATGACGATGCCCGTCGGCTTCGCAGGCGATCGCGAGGTCCGCATCGGCGCTGCGTGCCTGTTCGAGCATCGCGAGCCCCCTGGCGCGCAGCAGCTCGGGCACGAACAGGTGCTCGCCGTGCGTGCGGCAGCGCGCGAGCGTCGCGTCGAGCTTCGTGCATGCCTCGGCCGCGCGGCCCGTGCGCGTCAGCCCTTCCGCGTACGCGACGATCAGCGGCGCGAGCGTGCGCTGAAAGCCGCTCGCCTCGATGCGCCGCAGCGCGGGCTCGAGCCGCGCGAGACCGGCACCGGGGTGCCCGGTCTGCATGTCGAACTGCCCGGCAAGACATTCCGCGTGGCCGAGCCAGACGTCGAACCCGTTCGCCTCTGCGGTCGATCGCAGCGTCCCGAGATAATCGGAGATCACGTCGTGATCGCCATAGCGCAATGCAATCGGCACGGCCGCGGCGCCGAGCACCACGCACAACGCCGGCGCCGAATCGCTGCGGCGCGCGCATTCGACCGCCTGCGCCGCCAGTCGCATCGCATATTCCGGGTCGCCCTGCATCCACACGAGCCGCGTCAGCATCGTCCGGCCGAGCGTCGCGACGTCGATCCCGAGCGCCGCCTCTGCACAGGACGGTTCGCCGACCTCGGCCAGTTCGGCCATCGCCGCCTCCAGCCGCTCGCGCGCCTGCGCATGCTCGCCGAAGTAATGCAGCGAGGTCGCAACCATCGCGGTCGCCAGCAGCCGCTGCGACCGGTCGCCCCGCCGCTCCGCGGCGCGCTCGAAGCGCGTCGCGTAGCGCAGCGATTCGTGGATGTCGGAGCGCGTCAGCATCGTGTTCCACAGCCCGACCAGCGCACGCGCGTCGAACGCCTCGTCGCCGATCCGGCCCGCGAGACCGAGCGTCCGGTCCCACATCGCCGCGGCCGTGTGCGTATCGCCGTCGGTATGTAGCAGCGCCGCCGCATAGGCCGCGCGCAGGCGCATTTCGCGCGCCGCATCGATGCCCCCGGCCGCCCCGGCCTCGATTGCGTCGAGCGCTCGCCTCGCCGATATCGAACATTCGCGCATCCGCGCCGGCTCCCGCAACGCGAGCGCCAGCGCGTCCGCTTCCAGCGCGTACGGCTCGGCCGCCGCGGGCTCGCCCGGTGCCGGCGCCGGCTCGCCCGCGGCGAGACGCAGGCTCGCGAGGTCCGCGGCTTGCGCCTGCGTCAGCATCCGCGCTTCCCCCTGCTCGCGTTCGTAGCGCGCATGACGCTCGGCGACGGCTTCGAATTCGCCCTCGTTGTGCAGCTTCTCGAGCGCATACGCGCGCGTCGATTCCGTCAACCGGTAGCGCGCCTGCGCGCCGTCGAACTCGACGGTCACCAGCGACTTCGCGACCAGCTCGCCGAGCACCGCGATCATCCCGGCGGCCGACATGCCGGGGTCCATCGCCACCTCGCGGGCCGCATCGAACGTAAACGGGCCGATGAAGCACGCCATGCGACGAAACAGCGACCGCGCGGCCGCATCCAGCAGCACATAGCTCCAGTCGAACGTCGCCCGCAGCGTCTGGTGGCGCGGCAGCGCCGAGCGCAGCCCGCCCGTCAGCAGGTTCAGCCGGTCGTCGAGACGCGACGCGACCACCTCGAGCCCGAGCGTCGCGACGCGCGCGGCGGCCAGTTCGATCGCCAGCGGCAGCCCGTCGAGGCGCCGGCAGATGTCGCCGATCAGCCTGACGCCGGCCGCGTCGACCTCGCAATCGGGCGTGGCGGCACGAATCCGCGCCAGAAACAGTTCGACGGCCGAATGGCGCACGATCTCGTCGACGGACGCGCTGCCGTCCGGCACCGCCAGCGGGGCCACGCGAAACACGGCTTCGACCGAGATATGAAGCGGCTCGCGGCTCGTCACGAGCACGCGCAGCGGCGCGGCGCGCGACGTCAGCGTTTCGACGAGGTCGGCCACCAGGTCGACGACGTGCTCCGCGTTGTCGAGCACGAGCAGGCCGCGCGAAGCGGCGAATGCGTCGCCGATGCGGTCGGCGGCAGGCACGCCGTCCGTCTCGAGCCCCAGTTCCGCGGCAATCGCGAGCAGCACGTCGTCGCGCGTCGCGGCACTGGCCAGCTCCACGAACAGGCCACGCTCGCCGGATCGGCTGCGCAGCTCGTGCACGACGCGGTTGGCCAGGCTCGTCTTGCCGATGCCGCCCGCACCGACCAGCGTGACGACCGGCGCACGTCCGATCATGTCGACGATCTGCTCGATCTCGGCCTGACGTCCGACCAGCGGAACCGGATGAAAGGCAGCGGCAACCTCGGGCGGACAGTCGGCCGCGCGCGGCGCCGCCGAGTGCGCGACCGGCGGCTGCGCGATCAGCAGGTAGCCGCGGCCCGGCACCGTCTTGATCAGGTCGCGGTTCGCGCCCAGTGCCTTGCGCAACGTCGCGACATGGACCTGCAGCCGGTTTTCCTCGACGATCAGGCCCGGCCAGACGGCATCCATGATGTCGTCCTTCGACACGACGGAACCGTTCGCGCGATGCAGTACTTCAAGGATGTCGAGCGCGCGTGCGCCGATCCGCAGCGACGCGCCGTGATGGCGAATGTCGCGCTGCTCGAAATCCACCGACAAATGCCCGATCTGGATCATGGCCGCCTCCAGGTTCCCCACGATGACCGCCATGTGAACGCACGGTTCACCGGGGCGGGAGTCCGCACCCGGCCAGCCCTGCAGGCCGGGCGCAAAGTCTCAAAAAGTGGGCCGAGTGTAAACGCGGGTTAAACAAAAATCTTGAAGGAAAATGCGCTGGCGCCGTGCAGAAAGGTATGCCGCCAAACCCGCGGCGCGCGATTGCAAATGGGGCAGCATCGATCGGAATCGCGCCTTCGCTGGCCGGCCGGGCCTGGCGCGGCATGGATCGACCGCCTCAAGCATTCCGTCAGCCAGCGGACATTTATTCAAGTTATCTTGGGCCTGTCGGCCGTGCTATACACTGCACGCAACCAGGATGCTCGCGCACCGCACCCCATCGAAGGATCGTTCCACCATGCCAGCCCCCCTCGCCGCGCCACCGGCGCCCACGCCGAAAGACACGCTCGGATGCATCTCGACCCTGTTGTCCAAGGATATTGAAAGGTCGGTCGGCGGCCTGACGCTGCACCGCAAATGCATGCGCGACGAGCAATTCGAGCGCATCGAGATGGCGGCCAGCGACCGCGGCTTCCTGATCGGCGTGTCGCTGAATGGCGGGCACCGGCGCACGATCTACGGCGGGGCCGGCAAATCCGAGCGGCGGTTTCAAAACAACTCGATCTACATTCGCGACTTTTCCCGGAATTTCCGCGCCGACCTGTACGGCAAGTTCGACTTCCTGCTCGTCGAGCTGTCGCGCAGCTACCTCGACCGTCTCGGCCGCGAGCACGACGGAACGGAAATCGGCGGCCTGACTTGCGCGCCCGACACGCAGGACGCGGTGCTGGGCCATCTCGCGCACGCCGTCGCCCACAGCCTCGACGCGCCGGGCGCGCTGAACACGCTGTTCGTCGAGCAGATGGGGCTCGCGATCGGCACGCATCTCGCATGCCGCTACGGCAATGCGCACGCGCGCGACCTGCAGCGCAAGGGCCTGCTGTCGCCGGCCAAGGCCGCGCTCGCGAAGGAACTGCTGATGGAAAAGGCCAACCTCGGCGTATCGATCGAGGAAGTGGCCAACGAATGCGATCTGTCGCGCGGCTATTTCATCCGGGCGTTCTCGCGCACGACGGGCCGCACGCCGCATCAATGGCTGCTCGAACAGCGCGTGATCCGCGCCCGGCAACTGATCGAGACGACCGACATGACGCTCGCGGAAATCGCGGCCGCCTGCGGCTTCGCGGACCAGAGCCACCTGAACCGCGTGTTCGCGCGCATCGTCGGCCATCCGCCCGGCGCATGGCGGCGCGAACTGTCGCGCTGAAGCAGCCGCCACGCGCGCGCCATGCGCGTCATTGAAGCGGCGTCGCGTCGTAATTGACCGGCACCCAGTCGTACTGCTCCCCGTCCCTGCGCAGATGCCCGAGCCCGGGAAACGCGATGTGCGCGGCACCGACCAGATAACGCTTGTCCGCGACGCGCTTCAGCGTAGCGCGCCGGGTGCGGCGCGCCGCATCGGCATCGCTGTCGTACTGGACGGTCGCGTCCGGATCCTGCAACTGGATCGCCGCGACGTGCACGATGTCGCCCCACGCGAGCAGCCCCGCGTTGCCGCTCTCGATCAGATAGGCCGTATGGCCCGGCGTATGGCCGGGCATCGGCACCGCGCGAATGCCGGGGGCGAGCGTCGCTTCGCCGCGAAAGGTCTTGAAGCGTCCGGCCGCGACGTACGGCGCGACCGACGCGGCCGCCGCATCGAAAAACGACGCGAGGAACGCCGGCGCCTGTGCCTTGTTGTCCGGATCGAGCCAGTAATTCGCTTCGATCTCGTTCACGCGAACGACCGCATTCGGAAAGGTCATCCTGCCGTTCGACGCAATGCCGCCGACATGATCCTTGTGCAGGTGCGTGAGCAACACTTCGTCGATCTGCTCCGGCGCATAGCCGGCCGCGCGCAGGTTCGCGAGCAGCTTGCCGCAGCAGTCGCCATACAGCACGCCGGCGCCCGCATCGACGAGAATCCGCTTCGATCCCGTATCGACCAGGAACGCGTTGATCGACCCCTGTACCGGCGGCTCGAGAAACTCCCGATCGAGATCGCGCCGGATGTCGTCTTTCGACACATCGCGGAAGACCGTATCGACCGGAAACGGATGCGTGCCGTCGGACAGCGCGACGATCCGGAGGTCGCCGAGCTTCTGCCGATAGAAACCGGGGGCCTGGTTGCCGCCGCCCGGCTCGCCCGCGAACGCGACCGATGCGAGGATGCCGGTGCACCACGCGATGAGCAGCATGCGGCCCGAGCGCGCCGCGCGCATGCGCCAGTTCAGGTTCTTCATGTCCGTTTCCCGGGTTGCGTATCGACGTTGCGCGCCGCCCGGCCGGCCCGGCCGGCGAGATGCACGCGACACCGAGCTTACCGGCCGGATTCTCAATAATCCTGAGCGGGACATGAATCGTTCTGAAGGCCGGGCCCCGGCGGCGCCGGCCCGGATTCAGGCGGCCCGGTCACGCGCGTGCTGCGCGGCAATCAATGCATCGCGAAAGACGGCAGCCGGCTGCGCGCCGCTGACGACCGACAGCCCGATGCGCGTCGACGGCACCGACGCGACGCCTTCGCGCACCGCCTGCGCTTCGAGCGCGACCACCGCGTCGAGCCCTTCGCCGGACGCCAGGAACGCACGCACCGCGTCGCCCGGCAAACCGGCGCCGGCCGCAATCTCGACCAGCACGTCCGCGTCGCCGATATCGCGGCCGTCGCGAAAATACGCGGCAAACAACGCGTCGACGAGCGCGACCGCGCTGCCGCGTTGCTGGGCGAACAAGACGAGCCGGTGTGCAAGCCGCGTGTTCGGCGTGCGTGCGATCCGCGCATGATCGAACACGAGGCCGGCCGCCCGGCCGGCCTCGGCCACATGCGCGTCGAGTGCCTGCGAACGCGCCCAGCTGCCGAACTTCGCGCTCCGGTACGCCTTGCGGTCCATGCCGCCGGCCGGCATCGACGGGTTCAGTTCGAACGGCACGAACCGGACGCTCACGTGGCCGGCCAGGCCGGCTTCGTCGATCGCCTCCGCGAGCCGGTGCTCCGCGATCCAGCACCACGGGCAGATGAGGTCGTAGATCACCGTTACTTCGAGGGGTTTCATCGCAGGCTCCTTCCTGTACATTGCAGTCCGGAAGATAGCGCGTGCGGGCCGACGATAGAATGCGAACGGCACGCAATGCATCGTTGCGGCGCGCACAAAGGCACAAAGACACGAAGTCACAAAGGCGACGACATGGACAAATTCTCCGCGCTGCGCGCGTTCGTGGAAGTAGCGGAAGCCGGCGGCTTCTCGAGCGCGGGACGGCGCCTCGAGCTCGCGGCGTCGTCGGTGGTGCGCGCGGTGGATGCGCTCGAGGCGTCGCTCGGCACCGTGCTGCTGAACCGCACGACGCGACAGGTCACGCTGTCCGATGCCGGCTCCGTGTACTACGCCCGCGCGAAGCGGCTGCTCGAGGAACTCGCGGAAGCCGACGCACTGGTTTCCGATCGCGGCGACGAGCCGTCCGGACCGCTGCGCGTGTCGGTGCCGGTCGCGTACGGCGTGCGCCGCATCGCGCCGCACGTCGCGGCCTTCCTCGCACGCTATCCGAAGCTCGACCTCGACCTGCAGCTCACCGACGAACGCGTCGATCTCGTCGCCGGTCGGATCGACGTCGCGATCCGGCTCGGCGAAGCGGCGCCGTCCGCGGAAGTCGTCGCGCGGCCGCTCGGCACGTTCCAGCGCTATGTGGTCGCGAGCCACGACTACCTCGATGCGCACGGCACGCCATCGGCGCCGGGCGAGCTGGTCGATCACGGGTGTCTGCGCTTTCACTTCGGCGGCGACCAGCAGGCGTGGACGTTTGCCGATGCGCACGGCACGACGAAAGTGCTCGTCGCCGGGCGCCTGAAGTCGAATCACAGCGAGGTGTTGCGCGATGCCGTGCTCGACGGCGCCGGCATCGCGCTGCTGCCTGACTGGCTGGTCGATGCCGACGTGCAATCGGGCCGCCTGCGCAGGCTCTTCGAACAGTACGACGTCACGCCCGATGCGGCGCGCTCGGTCGTCACCGCGCTCTACCTGCCGAATCAGCGCGGCTCGAAGCGCGTGACGGCGTTCATCGATTTTGTCGAAGCGCTGGCGCGCGCGCAGCACTGAGCCGCGCGGCGCGGCGCGCCGCATTACCAGCCGAACTTCGCTTCCATGCCGACATAGTCGGCATTGCGCGCACCGAGCGCGCGAATCGAGTTGGCGATCTGGAAGTGCACCGCCTCGACGGCTAGCGCCACGTTCGCATTGACGAGCCAGTCCACGCGGGCCTGCGCATACATGCCCGTCCACGAACCGCCCTTGCCGGCCGTGCCCGGCACCGCCGACATCCCTTGCCCGTAGATCGCGTCGGCTGTCGACTCGCGCCACTGGAAACCGACCGCGGTCAGCACCGTCACGTTGCTGGCCGGCTTGAACGTCAGCGAAGGCTTCACGTGAATCAGGTTGCTGTAGCCGGTGTAGCCGGCCAGCGTGAAGTAATAGCCGTTCGGGAACAGCGGGTTGAAGGTGCCCATGCGCCCGTCGCCGGGATGCTTGTCGCCCGACGCGCCGTCGACCTGGATGCCGATGCGCGGCGTGCCCGCCGTCTTCGTGAACGTATAGCCCCCCAGCGCGCCGAACGCCCACGCACCGATCGTGTCCTGCCCGATGTGCCCCGTCTGGAGCATCGCCTCGACGTCCCAGTCGAGCCGGCCGGATTTGCCCGCGTAGCGCATGTCGAACACGTCGCGCCGCTCGGTGCCGGCCCCCGCGAGATAACGCGCGTTGTCGCGCGTATAGCGCGACCAGTAGGCCGACAGGTCGCCGGGGCCCGTGCCGCTGCGCTCGACGCGCACGCCGTCGAATCGCAGGTGCCGGTTCGACACGTCGTCGAACACCGCGTCGTTGCGATATTGCACCGGGCGCGTCACATAGCCGATCAGCCGCCATTTGCCGATTTCGTAGTTCGCCCACAGCGCGTCGAACGCCTGGCGCACGTTCGGCCCGTCGCGCACCGACACGAACCGCTGCAAGTCGAACGCCATCTCCTGCCGGCCGATGCGGGCCTTGAGCGTGCCGCCGCCAATTTGATCGACATACGCGACGAACGCCTGCTCGATATCGAGCTGATCCTTGTCGACGGGCCCGACCGTATCCTTGCCGAACGGCCGCGCATCGACGAACTGGACGAACGCCTGGAAATGCCCGGCATAACGCAGATCCGCATGCACCGTCGCACGCTGGATCACGTAATTGTCGTCATGCGCGGCGCCGAGCCCGAACAGCGGCGCGTTGTTCAGCTCGAAGCGCTCGCGCAGGTTCGCGCCGAGCGACAGGTAGGTCGACGGGTCGGCGCCCAGCGGGATGTACTTCAGCGCATCGAGCGGCTTGCGCGGCACGCACGGATCCGCGAGTGCCGACCAGTCTTCCTGCCAACGGTTGAACAGCACGGTCGGCCGCTTGGCCGTACACGTCGCGCCGGCGGTCGAGGCCGGCGCCGCGGCATCGGCCGCCGCGGCTTCCTCGGCGCCGGCCGCCGTCCCGGCGCACGTCGCGACGCCGCCCGCCAGCACGGCGGCCGGCAGCACGCGCCGCCACGCCCGTCTCATCGGCCGGCGGCCCATCATTTCGACCGCGCGTGGATCTCGGCGACGTAGCCGCCCGGGAACTGCACGAGCGCCGCATCGCGCCCGTCCGACGTGAACGTCGGCACCAGCACGGTCACGCCCGCGGCCTGCGCCTGCTTCAGCGTCGCGGCCAGATCCTGCACTTCATAGCCGGTCATCTCGCGGCCGAACGGGTAAGGCAGATGGCCGTCAGTAGCCAGCACGGTCATCTTGCCGAAGCCCGACTCGATGCGGATGCGGCGATACGTGTCGTTCGGCCGGCCGATCTCGATGCCCGGCGCCTTGCGCACGTCGGACACGACCTTGCCGCGCGAGAACGCGACGAAGTCGTGCACCAGCTTGCTCGCGCTTTCCGGCGACACGTACACGCGGTTTTCCGGCACCGTCTGCAGCGGGTCATACTTCGGCGCCTGGGTGTGCCAGTAGAGTTGCATGTTCACGCCGCCCGGCCAGCGGACGATCGCGTCGCGGCCGATCGGATCGGGGAACGTGTCGACGATCACGTCCGCGCCGTGCGCGCGCGCCGACTTCACCGCGACGTCCATGTCGGTGACGAGATAGCCGGTGCGCTCCTCGCAGAACGGATACGGAATCGGCGTCTTGAAGCCGAACACCGAGACCGTGCCGACCGGCGTCAGCACCAGCTGCGACATCGTCTGGCTCGGCGTCGGCGTGACCTGGAACACGCCCTGCTTCGACTTCTTGCCGCCGAACGTCGCGACGAAGCTGTCGGTGAAGCGGTCGAAATCCTCCGGTGCGACGCACACGTGCGTCGTGTCGTATTGCGGGCCGACCGCGACGGCCGGCACCTTCGCGGACGAGGTCTCCAGCAGGCGCGTCTCGTCGGCATGAGCCGGTGCGGTCGCCAGCAAAGCGCCGAGCACGGCCGTCGACGCGGCCGTCATCCGCAATACTTGTCGCAACTTCAGTGCAAACATCGAATTCTCCTTGAAAGTGGCAAGCGCAGCCGTATGCTGCGCGCGCATTCAGCGTGACGTCGGCCGCGTGTCGGGCCGACCGGATTGATAGGCGAGGAAGCACAGCGCGGCGAGCGGCAGCGCCAGTGCCCAGAAGGCGGCGAACACATAGGCCGCCGCCCCCGCGCCCGCCCCGAGCGCAAAGCCCGCGACCGGCGGCAGCGTGCGCCGCAGCCGCACCCGCGCGGCGTCCCGTTCGGCTGGCGCTGCGAGCGGCACGAGCCAGTCGAACGCATCGATCACTGCCTGCGTGACATTGCCCGTCATCACCGTGTTGGCGACGACCGAGCGGGCCGTCAGCCGGCCGTGCGCGTTCTGGACACCCATCGCCGCGGCGCCGAGCAGGCCGCACAGGATCGTCCTCGGCGCGTCGGCGTCGGCGATCGGCGATGCCATCACGCCGGCCAGCATGAACCCGGCCAGCAGCACGGCCTGCAGCGCATACAGCGAACGTGCGCGCACGCCATGGCCCAGCACGCGCATCCGATGGTCCAGCACGCGCGCGCCGACGATGCCGGCGATGAAGGCCGGAAACGCGAGCCACTTGATCACGAGCCCTTGCCCGACGCCCGCCAGCCCCGAACCGATCAGGATGAAGTTGCCGGTGACGTGCGCGGTGAACAGGCCGAACAGCGCGACGAAGCCGAGCGTGTCGACATAACCGGCGATCGACGCGAGAAACACGTCCTCGCCGCGCACGTGATCGGGCGCGGCGGCGGCGGCGCCCGCGGTTACTTGCTGCGAAGGCATGAGCCGGTTTCCTGGAATGTGTCGACTGCGTCGGCGCCCGACGAGATCAGATAAAGCATGTTCCGCTCCGGTTTCACCGACCGGTCCGGCTTGCCGACTGGCATCCGGCCCATGCGGCGGTTCGGAAGCTAGAGTAGTGAAGGCCGGCCTGAATGTCTTGGCGGCGGCCTGAAATTTTCTGAATCCGCCTGCTCGCGCGCAGGACGGAGGCGCCGGTCCGGTTCGACGCAGGGCGATCCCGCAAGGAATTCAGCGCCGCAACAAAAGCCGCGCTGCAAACCGTATTCGCGGCCCCGATCGTGTTATTTTTCGATCGATAGTTTAGGCATGCGCGCCATCAGGAGCCGACGAATGACCGAAAGAAAACGCAGCACGCCGGCCCGCGAGCCCGGGACCGACACCGACGGCAACGCCGTCACGCCGGGCCGCCGGCTCGCGCCGGAAGCGCGCGAGCGTCAGATCGTCGAGAAGGCGATCGAGCACTTCGCGACGCACGGCTTTTCCGGCAGCACGCGCGAGCTCGCGCGGCAGATCGGCGTCACCCAGCCGCTGCTGTACCGGTACTTTCCGAGCAAGGAAGCGCTGATCGATCGTGTCTACGACGAGATCTATACGTGGGATCCCGACTGGGAAAAGCTGATCGCCGATCGCGCGGTCCCGCTGCAGGAGCGGCTCGTCGCGTTCTACCGCGCGTACGCGCAAACCATCCTGCGGCGTGAATGGATCCGCACCTTCATCTTCGCAGGGCTCAGCCGCGAGGGGTTCAACACGCGCTACCTGTCGCGGCTGCGCGAACGCGTATTCCTGCCGGTGCTGCGCGAGCTACGGTACGAATACGACATCGCCACGCCGGCGACGGAGGCCCAGCGCAATGCGGAAATCGAACTGGTCTGGAGCCTGCACGCGAGCATCTTCTATTTCGGCGTCCGCAAATGGGTCTACGGCCTGCCGGTGCCCGACGATCTCGATACCGAAATCGAACGGCTGATCGACGCATTCCTGCACGGCACGCCCGCTACGCTGAAGCAGCTCGCGTCGGGCGCGACCGGCCGGCGCCGCCGGCGCGCGTGACGCGGCGGCGGCCGGCGATCGCGCGCGGATCGCGTGCAACTGCGGCGCGACGCTCGATGACGGTCGAATCGGCATCCGGCATTTTCGCACTCGGGCTCCTTGGTCGGTCGCGCCGACCGTCGGACCGCCGCTTGCGGCGCGATTCACGCGATTCACGCGACGATCAAGGGGCACCGGCCACCAGGCAACAACGTGATCGTGATGCAGCGGTCGACGCCCGGCCGCGCGCGCTACCAGACGAATTCAGAACAATTTATCCGGCACGCCGCGCGCTTCGCCTATCCTCGACAAGTATTCGCGCCCGCGCCTGCCGTGCGCGGGACGAACCGGACAGGGACCGTCACATGACCATCGCCACGCCTTCGATCACCCATCACACCGTCACCGCGAACGGCATCCGCCAGCATTACATCGATGCCGGCAGCGGGCCCGTCGTCGTGCTGCTGCACGGTTTCCCGGAAACCAGCTTCGCATGGCGCTTCCAGATCCCCGCGCTGGCGCAGCGCTACCGCGTGATCGCGCCCGACCTGCGCGGCTACGGCGAAACCGACAAGCCGGCCGCCGGCTACGACAAACGCAACATGGCGCGCGACCTCGCCGAACTGCTCGACACGCTCGGCATCGGCCGCATCGCGCTCGTCGGGCACGACCGCGGCGCACGCGTCGCAACGCGTTTCTCGAAAGACTTCCCCGAACGCGTCGACCGGCTCGTCGTGATGGACAACGTGCCGACGCGCATCGTCGCGCAGAACATGACCGCGCAAACGGCGCGCGCGTACTGGTTCTTCCTGTTCCACCAGGTGCCGGACCTTCCCGAGGCGTTGATCGCCGGCAAGGAAGCCGAATGGCTGAGTTATTTCTTTTCCGACTGGTGCTACAACCCGCACGCGATCTCCGGCGACGCGTTCGACACGTACGTGCGCGCGTATCGACGCCCGGGCGCCGTGCGCGGCGCACTGGCCGACTATCGCGCGAACGCGGAAGACGTGAAGCAGGATCTCGTCGATGCGGACGTCCGGATCGCATGCCCGACCATGGCCATCTGGGGCGAGGATTTTTATGCGGTCGGCAAGATGTTCGACATGAAATCCGTGTGGGAAAGCATGGCGACGAACCTGCGTGCCGAGCCGATCGCGCAGTGCGGCCACCTGCCGCAAGAGGAGCAGCCGGAGCGCGTGAACGCGCTGCTGCTCGACTTCCTGCAGCACTGGGAAGGCTGAACCGCCGCGCGCGCGAAGGATCATCGGGAGAAAGCAATCATGAGCGACGTTTCGGGCCCGCTGGCGGTCGTCATCGGCGGATCGGTGGGCGGGCTTTTCACGGCCACCGCGCTGCGGGCGGCCGGATGGCGCGTCAAGGTCTTCGAGCAATCGCCGAACGACCTCGACAGCCGCGGCGGCGGCATCGTGCTGCAAGCGCCGATCGAACGCGCATTCACGTTCGGCGGCGTGCCCGTGCCGCGCGATGCGGGCGTCGATTCGGTCGACCGGATCTATCTCGACGAACACGACCGGATCGTGCAACGCCTGTACATGCCGCAAACGCAGACCGCGTGGAACGTGATCTACACGGCCCTGAAGCGCGCGCTGCCCGCCGGCGTCGTGCACGCCGGCGTATCGTTCGAGCGGTTCGCGCAGGAAGGCGACCGCGTGATCGCGCATTTCGCGGACGGCCGCGTCGAGCAGGCCGACCTGCTGGTCGGCGCCGACGGCGGCCGCTCGAACGTCCGCGCGCAACTGCTTCCCGACACGCGGCCCGCGTACGCGGGTTATGTCGCGTGGCGCGGGCTCGTCGACGAGCATCTGCTTCCCGAAACGGCACTGCGGGTGCTGCGCGACCGCTTCACGTTTCAGCAAGGCGACGCGCATCTGTTCCTGACCTATCTGGTGCCCGGCCGCGACGGCGCGATCGAACCGGGCAAACGACGCGTGAACTGGGTCTGGTACCGGCGGCTCGCAGCGGATCGCCTGCCGTCGCTGTTCCTCGCGCAGGACGGCACGCAGCGCGACGGGTCGCTGCCGCCCGGCGCGATGCGGGACGACAACCGGCTCGAACTCGTGGATGCCGGCCGCCGGATGCTTGCGCCGACGCTCGCCGCGCTCGTCGATGCAACGCAGGCACCGTTCGCGCAGGCGATCCTGGATCTCGCGGTCGAGCGCATGGCGTTCGGCCGCGCGGTGTTGCTCGGCGACGCGGCCTGCCTCGTCCGGCCGCACACGGCCGCCGGCGTCGCGAAAGCGGCGGAGAATGCGGTCGGTCTCGCCGACGCGCTGCGCGGCGTCGTGCGCGGCCCTGCGTTCGATGCGGCGCTGTCGGGCTGGGAGGCCCGTCAGCTTGCCGCCAATGCGTCGCTGTCCGAACTCGGCATCTCGCTCGGCAACCGGATCATGGGGCGCGCGTGACCGGCGATCGGACGCGCGGTGCATCGTTCGATCATGCGATGGTCTTCGACATACCGCCGTCGACCTGCAACGCGGTGACGAACCTCTTATTTTTCAGATGCTCGAACCGGGCGCCGATTTCATTCGAACGCGACGACGTTCTCCTGATCCGGTCGCGCCGGGTCGCCCGACGAGGCCCACGTCGGGCTTGAAACCGTGAAGCCACACGGGCGTCTTACCGCTGCACCGCCTCAACCCGCCGCAACCAACGAATTAAACGACGTATCCCAGAACGGCGCGACATTCGCCGGTCCGTCCAGCACGCCGATACGAGCGAACACATCCGCGACCTGCTGATGCTGCGCCACCACGTCGGGCGTCACCGGCAGCAGCGCATAGTCGTCGCTGCGCTGCTCGAACATCGCGACGAGATCGGCAACCGGCACGCGCGTCTCGCGGTTCTGCACGAGCGCATAGTCGCGGAAATGCCCGTTCGCCCACGCATACGCACGTCGGAACCGCAGCAGCAGATCGCCCGTCGCTGCTCGACGGCGCGCATCGTCGAGCGTGCGCGGGTTCGCGTAGACCGGAAAATTGCCCGACAGATAACCCTTCCCCGTCTTCAGCACGCGCGCGCCGTAGCGATTGCGCGCGAGCTGGCCGTTGTAGCCGTAGATCGCCCACGCGTCGATGTCGCCGCGATCGTAAGCGGACAACCCATCCGTCGGCGACAGGTTGATCGGCTGGATGTCGTCGAAGCTCAAGCCGGCCTCCGCCAGCTGGCGATACAGGAAATAGTGCGACGTCGTCGCGCGCACGTAGCCGACGCGCTTGCCCTTCAGTTCCGCGATGCCGCGGATCGGCGTGTCCTTGCGCGCGAGCGTGACCTGGTTGTTCAGGTCTTCGCGTGCGCGGGAGATGAACCGCACATTGGCCTTCTGGCGCGCCGCGAACACCGCCGGAATTTCGCTACCCGAACCGATATCGAGCGCATCCGCATTGAGCGCCTCGATATGCAGCACGCCGTTGTTCAGCTCGCGCCATTCGATCCGGTACGGTGTGTCGCCGAGGCCGGCCGCCTGCAGCAGCGCGCGCCAGCCGCCCTTGTAGGTCGCGACGCGCAAGGTCGTGCCGGCGAGATCGGCATTGACGGCCGGCGCAGCGAACGCGGCCCTTGCGGAAAACGGGGCCAACGGGGCCGACACGACCGCGGCACCGGCGAGCAGCAGGCGGCGGCGCGCCGCCGAAATTGACGACATCGGATGCTCCTGTCAGTCGGATAGGAATCGGATAAGAAGTGAAAACCGTCGTATCAATGAAGCACCGGAAATCCGTGGCGTTCGGCCAGCAGTTCGAGGATGCGCCGCGCGTCGGTGACGAAGCGCACGTCGCCGAGCGTCTGCGCGTCGTCCGGCGCCGGCTGGTCGCGGCCGAGCACGAGCACCGGCAGGCCCTGGTGCGCGTCGTCGAGCGCGTCGATCACCGCATGCCGCGGCCGCTCGAAACCGATGCGCTTCACGTCGATGCGGCCGGCATGGTCGGGCGCGCTCGCCAGCAGCCCTTCGATCGACAGTCCATGCGGACAGACGAAGCGTCGGCCCGGATGCTTCGGATCGCTAAAGCCCGGTTCCAGCAAAAACAGTACATCGCGACTCATGTCAAACGGCTCCCGTGTTCGTTGTACGACCGGGACGAACGCGCACGTCGGCGCCCTCGTGTTCCCGGAGCATGCCGGCCCGCGACCGGATGCCCGACTCTACCGTCACGCATCGCACTGCCCTACCAACGTTTTGCGAAATCGATATGCGGCCTCGCATAGCGCATCGGCCGTTCGCCGCACAAGAGTCCGTTGCATAAAAGCATCGCGAGCCGAACCGCATGCATTGCGGATATCGAACGATTTCATCGATCGATATGACCGCAGCCGCGTGTTTCCGGCGCTCGACGTTCGCCGTCGGGGCGATGCGTTCGCCGCAGCATGCGCGCCGGACGCGATCGCGACGCACATGTCGAGCGTGCGGCAACGCACATTGCAAATCCGCCGCGCCGCGATTTACAAACCACGGATCGACCGTTCAGCGCAGCGCCCGTCGTCAATAGCATCGTGATCCTCGCAGACGTAGTCATAAAAACAGAGGATGGTCATGATCAAAAAATCGGTAGTCCTGGGTTTGGTTTCGATCGGTTCGGCCGGCGCGCATGCGCAGAGTTCGGTCACGTTGTACGGCGTCGTCGATGCCGGTATCGCCTATACGAACAACCAGGGCGGCGCGAGCAACATCCAGCAGACGAGCGGCAAGCTGAGCGGCAGCCGCTGGGGCCTGAAAGGCGCGGAGGATCTCGGCAGCGGCCTGCAGGCGGTCTTCACGCTCGAAAGCGGATTCCGGCCGAGCGACGGCGGGCTCGGCCAGGGCGGCCGCCTGTTCGGCCGCTCCGCGTACGTGGGCCTCGCGAAGAAGGGGCTCGGCACGCTGACGTTCGGCCGCCAGTACGAGCCGATCACCGATCTCGTCGCGCAGTACTCGGGGTCCGGCTTCTGGTCGCCGGCCACGCACGTCGGCGACAACGACAACCTGAACCAGAGCTTCCGGCTGAACAACGCGGTGAAGTTCCGCAGCGACACGATCGCCGGCTTCACGGCCGACCTGCTTTATGCGTTCAGCAACCAGGCGAACGGCGGCGCGGGCACCGGTTTCTCGAACAACAACGCGTGGGGCGTGTCGGCGAACTACGTGAACGGCCCGCTGTCGGTCGGCGGCGGCTACGTGCGGCTCAATCATCCGAACGCGACGTCGAATACCAGCGGCGCGGTGGGCGGCGCGACCTCGACCACCGGCAACGACTACAGCGGCGCGTTCTTCTACGGGCTGAACGGCGGCGTGCTCAAGCAGCAGATCGGCGCCGTGGGCGCGAACTACGCGCTCGGCCGCGCGACGCTCGGCTTCGCATGGAGCCACACGCAGCTCGACTATGTCGACGGCTCGTCGCGCAAGTTCAACAACTACGACGTGAACGCGCGTTACCAGATCACGCCGGCGGCCACGCTGATCGGCGTCTATACGTTCACCGACGGACGCGCGAGCAGCCTGCCGGGCACCGGCGGCCAGACGTTGAAGCCGCGCTGGCACCAGTTCACGCTCGGGTTCGACTACGCGTTGTCGAAGCGCACCGATCTCTACCTGTCCGGTATCTACCAGCTCGCGGCCGGCGATCCGAGCACGGCAACGTCGGGCGGCTATCGCAAGGTCGCGGCGATCTCGAACATCGGCAGCGCGTCGTCGACGAACCGCCAGGTCGCGATCGTCAGCGGGCTGCGCGTGAAGTTCTGACGGCACGCGCAGCGGGCGCCGCGCGATAAGCACGATAAGCAAAGCGGGAATCGTTGTTTGCCGCGTCGCGCCCGGTTGCCGAAAATGTCCGTTTCCCCGCGTGCGGCCGCCGCACGCGATACGCGTTCGACCATGACCGATTCCCGTTTTCCTTCCCGCCCGCCGCGCACCGGCCGGCGCGCGGCGCTGCGCCAGCTCGCGGGCGGATGGGCCGCCGCGCTGCTGCCTGCCGGCGGCGCGCTCGCGAGCCAGCCGCTCGCTCCGCTCTCCCCGCTGGACGTGCCGGCGTGGACGCATTCGCCGGGCGCGCCGCTGCTGTCGCCGCCGTACGGCGTGCCGGGCCCGCACGAACGCGACGTGATCCGCCGCAGCGCCCGCACGCCTGCGCTGCCCGGCTCCGGCTCGTCGATGACGCCGCTCGCGGACCTGTTCGGCGACCTCACGCCGAACGGCCTCGTGTACGAGCGTCATCACGCCGGGGTGCCCGAGATCGATGCGCAGCGCCATCGCGTCGTCGTGCACGGCCTCGTGCGCGAGCCGCGCGTGTTCACGATCGACGACCTGCTGCGCTTCCCGTCCGAATCGCGGATCCACTTCCTCGAATGCTCGGGCAACACCGGCAGCGAATGGAACGGCCCGAGCGGGCTGCCCGTCCAGTTCACGCACGGGCTGCTGTCATGCTGCGAATGGACCGGCGTCCGGCTGTCGACGCTGCTCGACGAAACCGGCGTCGATCCGTCCGCGCGCTGGCTGCTCGCCGAAGGCGCCGATGGCGCCGCGATGACGCGCAGCCTGCCGCTCGACCGGATCCTCGAGCGCGCGCTCGTCGTCTATGCGCAGAACGGCGAACGGCTGCGCCCCGAGAACGGCTACCCGGTGCGGCTGATCGTGCCGGGCTTCGAAGGCAACACGAACATCAAGTGGCTGCGGCGGCTGAAGCTGGTTCGCGCACCGGAGATGACGCGCGAGGAAACGTCGAAATACACGAACCTGCTGCCCGATGGCTGCGCGCGCCAGTTCGTGTTCGAGATGGACGCGAAGTCGGTGATCACGCGGCCGTCGGCCGGCCATCGTCTCGCTGCGCACGGCTATCACCCGATCGGCGGCTATGCGTGGTCGGGCCGCGGCCGGATTCGCGCGGTCGACGTATCGACCGACGGCGGCCGCACGTGGCGACCCGCACGGCTCGCGGGCGACGTGCGCGATCGCGCATTGACGCGCTTCGAGGCCGACTGGGTCTGGAACGGCGAGCCGGCCGACCTGCAAAGCCGCGCAACCGACGACACGGGCTACGTGCAGCCGACCCGCGACGCGCTCGTCGCCGCGCGCGGGCTCAATTCGCAGTACCACTACAACGGCATCCAGAACTGGCGCGTCGGCACGGACGGCGAGGTGCGCAATGCGTAAGCTGCTCGCCTTTCTCGTCGCCACATCCACGGTCGTATCAAGCGCGTTCGGCGCAGGCTTCGGCCTCGGGCAGCCTGTTGATCGCGCTGCGCTCGCCGCGTGGGACATCGACGTCGCACCCGACGGCAGCGGCCTGCCGCCCGGCGCGGGCACGGTCGCGCGCGGCGGCCATGTGTTCGCGGACAAATGTGCGATGTGCCACGGCGCCGGCGGCGAAGGTGGCGTCGGCGATCCGCTCGTCGGCGGCATCGGCTCGCTCGCGGGTGCAAAACCAAAAAAGACCGTCGGCAGCTATTGGCCCTACGCGACGACGCTGTTCGACTACATCCGCCGTGCGATGCCGTACAACGCGCCGCAATCGCTGAGCGCGGACGACGTCTACGCGGTCACCGCATACGTACTGCACCTGAACGGCATCGTGCCCGATGACGCGCGGCTCGACGCACGCACGCTGCCGCGCGTGAAGATGCCGAACCGCGACGGTTTCGTGCCCGATCCGAGGCCGGGCCGGTTATGACGCGACGCGATCCGCTCGCCATGCAATCCGCAATCGTTCCCGCGCGAACCGCCGCAGCGCGTGCGCCTCGTCTTCGTTCGGCTTCAGCGTGCACACTCCTCGCAAGGAACCCGTCATGAGCGAAACCACCCTCGCCGCCCCCGTCGCATCGTCGCCGTTCGTCGACGTTCGCTCGCCGGCGGATTTCCCCGACAGCCCGGTGTCGCGCGTGCTCGCGCAACCGCTGATGCTCGGGCTGTTCCTGCCGATCCAGGCCGGCGGATGGAGCGCATCGACGCTGCCGCGCTCGACCGACTGGACCTTCGACTACAACGCCGACCTGGTCGCGCGCGCCGAAGCGCTCGGCTTCGATCTCGTGTTCGCACTGTCGCAGTGGCTGCCGAAAGGCGGCTACGGCGGCGTGTTCGACGGCCAGGCACTCGACTCGTTCATGACGCTGGCCGCGCTGACCGCGCGCACCGAGCGGATCATCCTCGTCGCGACGAGCCATGTGCTCTACGGGCCGTGGCATCCGCTGCATTTCGCGAAATTCACCGCGACGCTCGATCACATCTCGCGCGGGCGCTGGGGCATCAACGTCGTGACCGGCCATCGCGCGATCGAGCACGAGATGTTCGGCTGGAACCGGATCGAGCACGACCGGCGCTACGAGATGGCCGCCGAATTCCTCGACGCGGTCCAGCAGCTGTGGGCGCAACCGGACAATTTCAGCTACGCGCCCGCACTGTCGAGCTGGCGCCTGGGCGGCGCATTCGTGACACCGAAGCCGCGCTACGGCCGCCCGCTGCTGATCAACGCGACCGGCTCCGACGCGGGCATCGATTTCGCGGCGCGCTATTCGGACATCGTATTCGTCACGAGCCCGGCCGGCCCCGACGTCGACCTCGCGCTCGACGCGCTGCCCGCGCATACCGCACGCGTGAAGGCGGCCGCCGCGGCACGCGGCCGGACGATCCGCACGCTGCTCAATCCGCTCGTGATCTGCCGCGAGACGGCGGCCGAAGCGCGCGCGTACCGCGACGCGATCGTCGCGCATGCGGACGAAGGCAGCTTCCATCGCTTCGACAGCGACGCGCATGCGTGGCGCGGCGGCTTCGAACAGCGCTCGCAGGCTGCCGCACGCGCAATCGGCGGCAATATCTCGATCACGGGCTCGCCCGACCAAGTCGCCGACACCATCGTGCGACTGCACCGCGCGGGCATCGACGGGATCCAGTTGAGCTTCTACGACTTCAAGCCCGATCTCGACTTCTTCGGCGAGCGCGTGCTGCCGCTGCTGCGCGACGCCGGGTTGCGGCGCTGAAGTCAGGCGGCCGATGCGTCGCGCGCCGCGGCGCACGGGCCGCTGCAACCCGAGGTGGTCGCGCAGCGTGCGGCCCGCATAGTCGCTGCGAAACAACCCGCGGCGGCGCAGGCTCGGGCAGCACCAGCGCGATGAAATCGTCGAGCCCGCCGGGCAGCGTCGGCGCCATCACGCTGTAGCCGTCGGCGCCGTAGCGCACGAACCGCTCCTCGAGCGGGTCGACGATCTGCTCCGCCGTACCGACGAGTTGCGCATGGCCGCGCGCGGCCGGATCAGAACACGCGCCCTTCGGTCAGGTGCGTCGTCACGCCGTTCAACTCGTAGTCGCCGATCACGCGCGCCTTGTGCAGCAACGGGTTGTGGCTGAAGATCGTGCGCAGGTTGCGCCAGTGCCGGTCGAGGTTGTGTTCGCGCGCCGTCGCCGACGCGCCGCCGACTTCGAACAACCGCTCGGCCGCATGCAACGCGAGCTTGCTGACGATCAACTGCGTGCGCGCGGTCGCGAGCGCGCTGTCGAGCACGAGCGCATGCGCATCGGCGTCGCCGGCCTCGATCGCGTCGGCGGAGCGGTCGAGCGCCCGCGCGTTTTCGCGCACGAGCCCGTCGATCGCGTGACTGTGCGCGGACAGTTCGCCGACGATCTGCTGGATGAAATGATCGTCGCGCGCGGTCGGCGCCGGGCTGTGCAGCGCCGGGCGGCCGTGCGCGAGCACATAGCGGCGCGCATCGGCGACCACGTTGCGCACGATTCCCGCGCCCGTCGCGACCAGATGAAGCTGCCGCAGCGCACCGCAATGGCGGCCGACGAGCGACGAACCGTCGCGCGCGGCCACTTCGTCCGCGAACACCTGCACGTCGTCGAGCAGCAGGCTGCCGCTCGCGGTCATGCGCTGCCCCATCCCGTCCCAGTCGTCGAGCACCTGCACGCCGTCGCGCGCGACCGGAATGATCACGGCAAGCGCGTCGCCCTGCTCGTTCTCCACGTTGATGCGCGCAAAATCGGCAAACGCGGTGCCCGTCGAATAGTATTTGCGGCCCGTCACGCGATGATGAGCGCCGTCCCGGCGCAGCACGGTCGTGTTCTCGCCGGGCCGCGACGTGCCGCGCTCGGTCGACGCACCGCCGAAGATCGCGCCGGCCAGCGCACGTTCGAGCTGCACGTCGTTGAACGGCGTGCGCGGCGACAGCCTCAGCGTCTCGGTCATGTCGTAGTGGATGCGCAGCGCGTGCGCGAGATTCGAATCGGCCGCGGCCAGCGTCGCGATCGTGTCGAACAGATCGACCAGCGTGCCGCCGAGGCCGCCGCGCGCCACCGGAATCCGCAGCACGCCCAGCGCCGAGCGCCGGAAGATCGCGAAGCCTTCGAACGGCAGCTCGCGACGCGCTTCGCGTTGCGCGGCATCCTGCCCGATCGCGTTCGCGAGATCGGGCAGCGCGGCGAGCGCGTCGCGCAACGCGTCGCGCGGGTCGACGGCATCACGGGCAGTCATTCGGCGGTTCCTTATGCGAGAAGATCGGGAGCGTCGCTGCGTGGCGTGGTCGAGGCATTCGCGACACGGCGCACGCGCGGCACCGCAAAGTATAGGGATGCACCCGCCGCGCGCGAAAAACCGATTTCAGCTTTTGTTATGCGTGCGCCGGGAATGGCGGCGCACCATCGCATCAGTGCTGAATGCCCCAGCGCCGCACGGTCGCGCGTTCGAGCGTGTCGAACACGAGGTTCTCGACGAGCAGGCCGATCACGATGACGGCCGCGAGACCCGCGAACACGCGGTCGGTATACAGCTCGTTGCGGTTCTGGAAGATGTACCAGCCGAGCCCGCCCTGCCCCGCGCTCGCGCCGAACACGAGCTCGGCCGCGATCAGCGTGCGCCACGCGAACGCCCAGCCGACGCGCAGGCCCGACAGGATCGACGGCAGCGCGGCCGGCACGAGGATCAGCGCGATCTGGCGCAGGCCCGTGAGGCCGTAGTTGCGCCCGGCCATCCTCAGCGTGGCCGGCACACCGGCGAAGCCCGTGTACATGCTGAGCGCGAGCGGCCACAGCACCGCGTGCACGAGCACGAACAGCAGGCTGCCGGTGCCGAGCCCGAACCACAAGAGCGCGATCGGCAGCAACGCGATCGACGGCAGCGGATTGAACATCGACGTGAGCATCGTCAGCAGGTCGCGGCCGATGCGCGTCGAAACCGCGAGCGACGTCAGCGCGAACGCGAAGAACACGCCCAGCGCGTAGCCGCGCAGCAGCACCGACATCGAGATGCCCGTCTTCACGAGCAGTTCGCCCGACTCGATGCCCTGCACGAACGCGGCCAGCGTCGCGCAGAAGGTCGGCACGAGCAGATCGTTCGCGACGATCCGCGCGACGATCTCCCATACGGCGATCAGCACGAGCGCGATGACGCTGCGGCGGAACCAGCCCGCGCCGGCGATGCGGCGCAACAGCGGGGCCGGCGCCGCGCGTTCGGCGTCGGGCAGCGTGTCGAGCGTGCGTTCGTATTCGGCGCGCACGGGCGGCAGCGGCGGCAGGACCGGATCGATCGTGCTCATGATGCGGCTTCCTCCGTCGTCGGCGCGCCCGTTGCATCGGTATCGAACAGCAGGCGATGGATCCGCGCGACGTTGTCGCGGAAGTCGCCGGTGTCGACGCTGTCGAGCGAGTGCTCGTGACTGTTGAGTTCCGCGCGCACGCGCCCCGGATGCGGCGACAGCAGCAGGATCCGGTTGCCGACGACGAGCGCTTCCTCGATCGAATGCGTGACGAACAGCAGCGTGAAGCGAAACTCGTCCCACAGCCGCAGCAGTTCCTGCTGCATCTTGCGGCGCGTGAGCGCGTCGAGCGCGGCGAACGGTTCGTCCATCAGCAGCACGCGCGGCTGCATCGCCAGTGCGCGCGCGATCGCGACGCGCTGCTTCATGCCGCCCGACAGCGTGTGCGGATACGCATCGGCGAATGCGCTCAGCCCGACCTTGTCGAGATAGTGCAGCGCGCGTTCGCGTGCTTCGGCACGCGACAGCTTCGCGGCGGCGCGCAACGGAAACGCGACGTTCTCGACGACCGTCTTCCACGGCGGCAACTGGTCGAACTCCTGGAACACCACGATGCGGTCGGGCCCCGGCCCGCGCACCGGCAGGCCATCGAGCGCGATCGAACCCGACACGGGCTCGATGAAGCCGGCAATCGCCTTCAGCAGCGTCGACTTCCCGCAACCCGACGGGCCGAGCAGCACGAAGCGATCGCTGCCGTACACGTCGAAGCTCACGTCGTGCGTCGCGCGAACGATCCGCGCGCCGCTGCGGTATTCGAGATTCACGCGGTCGATGGCGAGCAGGCGTTCGCTGTGCGCGCCGGCCTGCGCGGGCCGGATCGCCGCGCGCGCATCGGGCGCGGCCTGGGCGGCGGCCGACGCGCCGCCGCGCGCCGCATACGGCGGCAGCCAGGTTCGGGGAGAAGTGGCGTTCACGATCGGATCTCTTGCGGGTAAAGCGTCAACATACGGCCGGGCATCGCGCGGACCAACCAACGATTGCGCATATCGAAACCGTGCCGACGCATAAGCGTCGATCGCGGCGTCGAAGCGGCGGCACCGCTCAACTGCCGCCGGCGGTCGCCGGATCGTCGAAGAAGTAGTCGCGCCACGACTTCGGCTCGTTGCGGATCGCGCCGGTGCGATGCATGAATTGCGCGAGCGGCAGCGTATTCTGCGGCGCGGTCTTGAACTGCACCTGCGGATTGCGCAGGATCTTCAACAGCAGCGCACGATCGATCTTCGATGCGTTCACGCGGATATAGGTATCGGCCGCGCGCTCGGGGTCGGCCGCGATCTGCCGCGCGGCGTCCGCCAGCGCGGCGACGAACGCGCGGTAGGTCTTCGGGTTGTCGTCGCGGAATTTCTCGGTGGCGTACAGCACGGTCGCCGAGCTCGGGCCGCCGAGCACGTCGTACGAATTCAGCACGATATGCGCATTCGGGTTGCCGGCAAGCTCCTGCTCCTGGAACGGCGGATTGCCGAAGTGGCCGGTGATCACGCTGCTGTTCGCGAGGATCGCGGCCGTCGCATCGGGATGCGGAATCGCCTGCGTGAGCGCGTCGAGCTTGTCGAACTGCTTGTCGCCCCACTGCTTCGCGGCCGCGTACTGCAGCACGCGCGACTGTACCGACACGCCGACCGCCGGCACCGCGATGCGGTCCTTCGCGCCGAGGTCGGCGATCGTCTTCACGTTCGGGTTGCTGCTGACGAGGTAGTACGGGAAATTGCCGAGCGACGCGACACCCTTCACGTTCTGCCGGCCGCGTGTGCGGTCCCACACGGTCAGCAGCGGCCCGACGCCCGCGCCCGCGATATCGACCGCGCCGGACAGCAGCGCGTCGTTCACGGCCGCGCCGCCCGACAGCCGCACCCAGTCGACCTTGATGTCGAGGCCGGCCTTGCGCCCTTCCTTTTCGATCAGTTGCTGGTCGCGCGCGACGTTCAGCATCAGGTAGACGACGCCGAACTGCTCGGCGATGCGGATGCGGCCTTCCGCATGCGCGGCGTGCGGTGCGAGCGTGCCCGCAAACGCGAGCGCGGCGGTGAGCGTGGCCGCCAGCGCGCGGCGCGCCGGCAAAAACGAAAACGACATCGGAACTCCGGTCAGGATGGGGCGGAAGAATGACGCGGCACGCGGCTCAGAACGGCGCGTCGCCTTCGATCGTCGTGCGGTACAGCTTGCGGCGCAGATGGTCGGGCGTGCCGGCGGCGAGATGCATCAGCGAACGGTTGTCCCAGAACACGAGATCGTGCTCGCGCCACCGGTGCCGGTACAGGTGTTCGGCGCGCACGCTGTGCGCGAACAGTTCGTCGAGCAGCGCGCGGCTTTCGTCGTCGGGCAGGCCGACGATGCGCGTCGTGAAATGCTCGCTGACGAACAGCGCTTTGCGGCCCGTTTCCGGATGCGTGCGCACGACCGGATGGACGACCGCATCGACCTGCGCGATCTGCTCGGGCGACAGGTTCGGCCGCCACGGGCTGCGCGCCTGCAGTTCCGCATAACGCGCGAGATACGTATGCTCGGCGCGCCGCCCGTCGACCGCGCGGCGCAGGTGGGCCGGCAGCGTGTCCCACGCGAGATGCATGTTCGCGAACAGCGTATCGCCGCCCTCCGCCGGCAATTCCTGCGCGTGCAGCAGCGAACCGAGGCTCGGCTTCTCCTTGTACGACAGGTCGGAATGCCAGAAATGGCCTGCGTCGCCGAGCCCGATCGGCTTGCCGTGCTCGACGATGTTCGACACGATCAGCACCTCCGGGTGGCCGGCAAGCGCGAACTGGTGCAACACGTGGATCTGCAGCGGGCCGAAGCGGCGACTGAATGCGATGTGCTCGTCCGGCGTGATGCGCTGGTCGCGAAACACCAGCACGTGATGGTCGAGATGCGCGCGATGGATGCGCGCGAAACCTTCGGCGTCGAGCGGCCGCGACAGGTCGAGGCCGACCACTTCGGCGCCGAGCGGCGCGTCGAACGGAACGATGTCGAAGCGTTGCGCCGCACCGCCCGGCCAAGATGCGGGCGGATGCCCGGCGGAAAGCGTTGCAGCGTCGCGGATGGCGGTAGTCGTCACGGCACGGCCCCTGATTCGGTCAAAACGCGAATCTACGAGTGCGTGCCGGACTGCGTCAACGAAGCGATTCGGATACGTTTATCTGCTGCGGTCATAAAGATCGCTGCTCGGGCATACGGGCGGCAACGGGCGGTTGCGCCGCGCACGAAACCGTCCGATCGGGACCTTCAGGATTGCGTCGATGAATCCGGCACGCGCACGACGCCATCCGGATACCCAAGGCCGATCAACCCGTGTTTGTCGCGGATGCTCATCGACGACACGACCTCCACGCTCGCGCGATCGACGCCGTCGCAAACGGCCAGGTTCGTGTTGGTCCGGTAGTAGACGCGATGGTCGTCGACCGCATAGAACCGCGTCAGAAAGCGCAGGCTTTTCGCGTCGATCCCCGGCAACGGCTTGCGATAGCTCTGCCCCCACAGCACGTGGCCGTCATCGTCGACCAGCACGTCGTGAAAGACGGCGCGCGCCGTCTCGACGTCGATGCCCCCCGGCTTGGTCACGATCTTGCCGTCGTAAAGAATCTGCGCGCCGAGCCGTGCATACCGGTAACCGAGGCTGACCACGCGGGCCGGATCGGCGATGCCGCGCTTGCGCACGCCGGCACAGAACAGGTGCTTCGCATCCCGCGCGTACGCGCCGCCGATATGGGTCAGGCTGGCGACGTCCGCGTTGACCGCGGTCAGATGCCATTCGCCGCGATCGTAGATATCGGGGCCGAAATAGTAGGCCTGCCGTGCATCGCGGTACCAGTCGCCGCCCAGCGATTGCAGCGTCGCGGCATCGCCGTCGGCGATCAGCCCTTCGCCTTCGTCGTCGTAGCCGAACGCGGCGCCGCTCGCGTAGTAGCGCAGCCCCGACGCATCGACGGCAAAGTTGTCGACCAGATGCCGAAAGCTGCCGAGATCGAAATTGTTGAGCGCACGATACCGATGCTCGCTGCCGATGCGGGCCCATACGCGTTCGCCATCGGTATGGAACGGCCCGCCGAGCGGCGCAAGCGGCTCGGTCCGCGTGTCGCGCCGGCGCCGGGCTTCGGCCTCCTGCTGTCGCTGCGCCTCCTCGGCGTCGTAGCTCGCCTGCTGCTCCGGCGTGACCGCCGATGCGTCCAGATGCCGCTGCATGTGGAGCGCATGCAGCGACTGCACGGTCGCGATGCAGGACACCGCATGCGGGATCGAGCGCAGATACAGTGCCCAGTCCTCGTCGTCGCATCGGTAGAACCAGTGCACCGCCTCGCCGTCCCATCCGGCCGGGTCCGTGCGCGCGAGCAGCGCCGCCTTGACGTCCTTGACCTTGCCGGGCACGACGAAAGAGAGGCTGTAGCCGGTCTCGCCGAAGACTTCGAGACTGTCGTCGTCGAACAGGCTTCGCATCAGTTTTTCGAGTTCTTGTACGGTCATGGGTTCATGTCGATCGGGTGACGGGTCACGGAATGGGCCGCTGTGCCGCGGTCATTCTAACGATGTCGACGCGCGCTGCCGGCCGCTGCACAGCGGCGTTGACGCGCGCCGTACGATCGTCGGACGGACGTGCACGCTCATGTCGGTCCGGACGAGCACAACGTAGCGTCAGCGTCGATGCGCGCCGTCCCGTGCCCGGGTTGCACGCGCGGCCGGCTCCGTCCTGCGCGCCAATCACGTATCCGCCCGGATACGGAAATGCCGTTGCCTGCGATTCGATGCCATCCGGTTCCCGCTCGGGAACGAAACGATCATCCAGTCACCTGTGGAGCACTTTCGCTTCCGAACGGATACGAATCAATGCCCGAACCCGCAAGTTGTGCAATACTGTTCCCGCTCAGATACGAAGCACGGAGAACGTCATGCCGGAGACTCGGTCCGTCAACACGATCGGCGCCCTCGCCAACCTCATTCGCTCCGTGCGGCTCCAGCAGGGGTTCACGCGGGACGAACTCGCGAACGCCACGGGGCTCTCGCCGAAATTCATCAGCCAGGTGGAGGCCGGGAAGCCGACCGCGCAAATCGGCAAGGTGCTGCTGCTGCTCGGCGAACTGGGCGTAAGCCTGTTCGCGCAGTCGTCGATCGAGATTTCGGCGGAAAACGCGCTCAAGGCGGCTCGACGCCGCAGGAGCAGCCATGGCGGCTAGAACGTTGATCGCGTCCGCGAACGGGCTGCGCATGGGCACGCTGACCGACGACAAAGGCATCTGGTCGTTCACGTACGACGCGCAGTGGCTCGCGTCGCCGCACGCGTACCCGCTGTCGCCCGCGTTCGCGCTGCGCGCCGGCACCTTCACCGACAGCTCGACCGATCGCCCGGTCCAGTGGTTCTTCGACAACCTGCTGCCCGAAGAAGGCATGCGGACGTCGCTCGCGCGCGAGGCGAAGGTCGATGCCGCCGACGCGTGGGGCCTGCTCGCCTACTTCGGGCGCGAATCGGCCGGCGCGCTCACGCTGCTGGCCGAAGGCGAGCAGGAAGCGGCCGGCAGCATGCAGCCGCTTGCGCTCGACGAGCTCGAGCGCCGCATCCAGGCGATGCCCGAGCACGCGCTGACGGCCACCGCGCCCAAGCGCATGTCCGCGGCCGGCGCGCAGCAGAAGCTGCTGCTGATCCTGCGCGGCGACGCGCCGGACTATGCGCTGTTCGAACCGGTCGGCAGCGAGCCGTCGATGCATCTGCTGAAGCCGGACATGCGCGCCGCCGGCTATCCGCATTCGGCGATCAACGAGTTCTTCTGCATGAAGCTTGCGAAGCGGATGGGCCTCGACGTTCCTGACGTGCATTTTCTTCGCGCACCGTCCGCGTGCTACGTGATCGACCGCTTCGACCGCGACACCGCATCGCAGCCGGCCGGACGCCTGCACACGATCGATGCGATGCAGCTGCTGAACTACGATCGCGGCTTCAAGTACCAGCGCGCGAACGCGGAGGAGCTCGCCCGCGCGATCGGGCAGACCAGCACGCGCGCCCTCGCGCGCCTGTCGGTGTTCCGCTGGACGATCTTCAACGTGGTGGTCGGCAACGGCGACGCGCACCTGAAAAACCTGTCGTTCTTCGTCGACGCGCGCGGCTACCGGCTTGCGCCGTTCTACGACATCGTCAGCACGGTCGTCTATCACACGCCCACGCACCGGCCCGACCATCGCGGCGACCACTGGCCGCACTGCGAACTGACGATGCCGCTCGGCACGGCGACGCGGTTCTCCGACATCGACATGGGCGCGCTGATCGCATTCGGCAACGCGCTCGGGCTCAAGGAGAAGGCGGCCGAAAGCGAGCTCCGGCGCTTTCTCGAACCGCTCGATCGCAGCGTCGCGCAGACGCTCGACGAAGTGCGCGAGATCGCCCGCCCCGATGCCGGGGAAATCCGCCTGCTGAATTCGATTGCGTCGATGCCGATCGCGGAGATGGGTCGCGCGCTTCGTCAGGCGCGCGGATGAGCGGATGAGCGCGGATATCGATTTCGCAGCGGCACAAACGCCGTTCGCCGGCCAGGTATCGCCGACGCCATGATTCCGATCGGGACGAACGTCGATCATCGAACCCTTCACCTTGGTTCTCAAGCCCGCTGGCACAGCCATCCGGAAGCGGCCATCGTCTCGACGTCGTTCACGTTCGTCAGGCTGATTTCGAACAGGTCGCGGCCAAGCATGACCGGCACCGTGACGGACATGCCGCAGCGATCGTCGGCCAGCGGCTTCAATAGCTGGTAGCTCGTGTGGGCCCCGCCGTCGGCGCTGTAACCGAACACCACATAGCCCCGCAACGCGTCCAGGCTGCCGAGCGACACGCGCAGCTTGCCGGGCGGGGACACCGACTGCGCCGACTCGTTGATCACGTTCCATGACGAATTCACGCGCGCCTGCCACGCGGGGTCGAGCGCCGCCAGTGCCTGCAGTTGCTGCGCATACGGCGCGACGCGAAACACATAACCCGAGTGGTCGATGACACGCTTGGTCAGGTACCGGTTGCTCACCGCATTGCCCGCGTCGTCCGTGCCCGGCAGGATATCGAACCGGTACGACGTGGTATCGCCGTCGCTCCACCACCAGCCGTCGCTGCGATACCGGTAGGGTGTGGCGTCGGGGCCGAGCTGCGCCCACCCGGTGCCGCTCCATTTCGTCAACGCCAGACTGCCGTCCGCGTTCACGGCGACTTGCACCGGCGTCGATTCGTTACCGTAAACGCCATTGACCGCGGAAACGTCCGGCGACGGCGCCGCCGACGGCGCACTCGTATTCACGCGTGCGGGCGCGGCGGCGATGCTGCCGTCTTCCTGCAACGCCTGCAGCAGGATCGCAGGCGCGATGCTGCCCGCGTCGTAGCCCATGCTGCCCGTGATCATCAGCGCCATCCGCGCGGCCGGCAGCACGTAGAAATGGCTGGAAAAGAACTGCGTGCCGCCGCTCTTGTACGCCGCCGCGGCACCGGCGGCGCGCAGCACCGGATCGTCGACGTCGTCCCAGCCGAGACCGAACGCGTACGCATAGCCGAGCCGGGTCGACTTGATCTGCCACCGGTCGGTCTGGTCCGTCAGCATGTCGGCAATCCCCGCCGCCGACGCGATCCGCTGCCCCTGGAACAGGCCGTTGCCGATGAACATCTGCGCGAGGTTCATCATGTCGAGCGGCGTCGTCGCCAGGCCGCCCGTTGCATACGCGTTCGTGATTTCCTGCCCGTACTGGGTTCCGTTCGCGTACCCGAGCGCGAATTCGCCGCGGGTCGGCACGCTGGTCAGAAAGCCGGAATTCGTCATGTTCAGCGGCGAGAGGATATTGCGCTGAACGAAATCCGTGAAGCTTTGCCCGGTGACGGCCGCGACCACCAGTTCGAATATCGTGAAGCCGTCGTTGCAGTACACCGCGAACTGGCCCGGCAGGTGATTCAGGTGCTCGTTGGCGAGCACCTTCTGCGCCGCCGCCGCGTAGCCGGGGATCGGCACATACGAAAACATGTCGTTCACATTCTGGCCGGGCAGGCCCGACGAATGCGACAGCAGATGACGCGACGTGATCTGCGCGTACTGCGGCGACAACATCGAGAACGACGGCACGTAGCGCACGATCGGCGCGTCCAGGTCGATCAGCCCGCGATCCTGCAGGATCACGCCGGCCAGCGCCGCGATGACCTTGGTGACCGAGCCGATGTTGTAGCGCGTCGTCGGCGTGGCGGCGGCGGCCGGGCTGACCACGGCATTGCCGAAAGCCTCGGCCCACACCACCTGGTTGTCCTTCAGCAAGGCAACCGAGATGCTCGCGACGTTCTGCCGGTCGGCGTCGAGCGCGGCCTGAATGGTTTGCCGCCCCACGGCAATGGTTGCGCCATACGTCGGCTGCTTCTGAATGCTGTCCGACCCGCCGCAACCTGGCAGCACCGCGGACAGCAATCCCGCGCCGGCATACTCGAGAAACTGCCGGCGACCGGTGCTGGCCGGGACGGCGCCTGAATGCGGATCATGCGAATCGCGTGTATTCGGCATAGGTGTTTTCATTGTTCTCACTCCGATGTCATTCGGTATCCCGGACCTCGATTCCCGGTCACTCCCGGCCCCCGCGCGGACACGACATGGCGCCCGGCATCGCAGCGCGGTGGGTCGGCGTATCCGTTGCTCAAGAAACCTGCTGTGTCGCGCGCCGCGCGTCACGCGTCGTCAGGGAACTGCCGTCAGGGCTCCAGCCCGGCGGCCGGATCAGGTAATTGATCGCAGTGCGCAGGTCCCCGGCCTTCGCGAGATCGCGCGCGATGTTGCCCCACTCGTAGAACGCGATCCTGAACGGATTGTCGGTGCCGATGCTCGACGTCAAACCGTAGTGCGGCGTGAATCGCTCCGGCGTGTACGACCCGAACAGCCGGTCCCAGATCATCGTGGTGCCGGCGTAGTTCGTATCCAGATAGTCGAAATCGCTGCCGTGATGGACGCGATGCTGCGACGGCGTGTTCAGCAGCGCCTCGAACCAGCGCGGCATCTTGTCGATCGCTTCCGTGTGAATCCAGAACTGGTAAATCAGGCTCACCGACTGCATGAACAGGATCATCTTCGGATGGAACCCGAGCAACGGCATCCACGCCCAGAACAGGAACGATCCGCTGATCGTGCCCGTCCAGGTCTGGCGCAGCGACACCGACAGGTTGTATTGCTCCGACGAATGGTGCACCGAATGCGAGGCCCAGAACCAGCGCACCTCGTGACTCAGGCGATGGAACCAGTAATAGCTGAAATCGTCCGCGAAGAAACACAGCACCCACGCCCACCAGACGTTCATCGGGATCGTGAAAAGCCGGTGCGCGTACACCCAGCTCAGCACCGTCAGCACCAGCCCGCCGGTCAGGACGCTGGCGACGAACGCGCCTGCTGCAAGCGCGAGATTCGCCAGCGTATCGCGGGTCCGGTACAGCCGCCTCCCGAGCATCGCGGCGAGCACGACCTCGACCGCGATCAGCACCGCGAAAGCCGGCAACGCGGCCACCATGATATCGGGCAGGTTTTGCATGACCGTTGCGCTCCAGGCCGGTGGGCGATGGCACCAAGGCCATTGCCGTTCAAGAATTCGACCGCGATCCGCCGGTCGGCTCATGCGCAAGGTGAACGCGATTCAGGGTGCAGGCACGGCCCCCTGTCGCGATGCTTTCAGAAAGTACTGCGCCCGGACAAATCGGCCGCGGCCGGTCCGACCGGCTCTTCCGCCACATCGGGCCGTGCCGGCGACGTGCCGATCCGATCGGACGTGCGGCCCGGCCGCCGTCGCGATCGGGCCGGCCAACTGCCCGCCGGCCCGAACGACAGGTTGGTCTCCCCGGCTATCCAGGCTTTCTTCGATACCCCGCGCTGCTGTTTTTTTACGATTGCCAGCAGGTGCGAAGGTACTGCACGCGATTCGCTTGGGTAAATACCGCATATGCAGTATTCGCCGCACCGGCCGACGCGTCGAATGCCTCACGCCCGTGCGCCGGCACGGGCGTGAACGAGGCCGTCAGGCCGATCCGTCGATCAGCGCCTGCATTTCCTGCGGATCGAGCGGCTTGTGCATCACGCTGAAGCCGCTCGCCGAAGCGGCATGGATGCCCTCGGGCGACGTATCGCCGGTAATGATGATTGCCGGGATCTCGCGTTCGATGACCCGAAACACCGCGTGGACGACATCCGCGCCGGTCACGTGCCCGGCCAGCCTGAAATCGGTCACGATCATGTCCAGCTCGGCACGACGGGACGCGGCCAGCTCGATTGCGCGCTCCAGCGATTGCGCGGCGACCACGGTGTGGCCCCAGGTTTGAAGCAGGGTTTGCATGCCGGCCAGCACGTCGCGATCGTCGTCGACGACAAGAAAGGTTTTCCGCGTTCGCCCGCGTGCGGATTCCGGGCCCCTGCTCCGCAGATCCATCGCGGCCTCGCGCAACTGCGCTTGCCGGATCGCGGCAAGCCGCACGGAGAACAGCGAGCCGCGGCCCGCTGCCGAGCGCACCTGGACGCCGGCCCCGATCAGCACGGCCGTGCGCTGCACGATGGCCAGCCCGAGGCCCAGCCCCTGTTCCCGGTCGCGCGCCACATTGCCGATCTGGTAAAACTCCCGAAAAATGTTCGGCAACTGATCGGCTTCGATGCCGATGCCGGTATCGAAGACCTGGATTTCGACGTCCGTGCCGCGCGGGCGGCAGCCCACCAGAATGCCGCCGCTGCGCGTATAGCGCACCGCGTTCGACAACACGTTCGACAGGATGGTATGCAGCAGCACCGCATCGGTTTCCAGCCAGATCGACGTCGGCCGGATCCTGAGCGTCAATCCTTTCGCCAACGCGGCCTGACGAAACTGATTGTCCAGTGCATCGAGTTCCTGCTGCAGCGGAAAGCGGCGCGGCTCGGCATCGATCACGCCCGCATCGAGCCGGGAAATGTCCAGCAACACGTTCAGCAATTGCGACATGCCTTTCAACGCGGCCCGAAGCCGTTCGGCAATATCGTCGAGCGCGGTTCCGTCGACGGTCGGCGCCCGGGCCATTGCACGCAGCGTCGCGATGTAGAGGCCCAGCGCATGCGTCGGCTGACGCAGGTCGTGGCTGGCGGCAGCCAGGAATTGCGACTTGCTTCGATTCGCGAGTTCGGCGCGCTCCTTCTCCGCAGTCAGCTGCCGGATCAGGTCGACGTTCTCGAAGCGCAGCGATACCGCGTCCCGCACGGTACGCTGCAGCGTGCGGCTGAACGCGAGATTGACCGCGAGCAGGAACAGCGACAGCAATCCGAGCACCGAAAACAGCGCATTGCCATACTCGAACGACCGAATCGCGAACGGCAGCACGGTCGGCAATGCGTAAGCGACATAGGTCGGCCACCACGATGAAAGCGACGCCACCGAGCCGCCGGTCATGCCGGCCAGCACGATGCAGATCAAGGCTGTCACGATCGTGTTGTGCGGCGAGAAAAACAGGACGCCCATGGCGCCCCACAGGCAGCCGGACAATCCCGCTAACAACACGTATCGCCGCGCGCGGCCGCTGGCCGTCTCGACGGGATGCTCGCCCGCGCGGCGATCGCGCCAGACCATCACGGCGCGGATCGCGGTCAGCACGCAGATCGCCGCGGCCCATCCGAGCAGCGTGCGTCGCGACACCTCGTTCCACAGCAGGAAGGTCGTCAGGCTGACCACGGCGATGTTGCCGAACAGGATGGGCGGCGACTGGCGGTACAGCGTATTGACCAGTTCCAGCCGCACGTTGGCACGATATTCTTGCGCTATGCTTTTTGCCATTTCAAAGTCGCGTAGCAAATCCGGCGTTAAACTGGCCTGGTGTCGATCGGGTCCGCCGCGTGACGCACCGGCAACGGGGATCGCGTCGTATTGTCGCAAAGGAATGCACTTCCGGGTGATCCGGGAGAAGGCGAAAGAAAAATGAAAAGCATCGTGCTTGCCGAAGACCACGCCATTATTCGCGACGGGTTGAAGTTGTTGCTGCAAACGCGCGCCAACTGGCAGGTCGTGGGGGAAACCGGAGACGGACAGATCGCCGCTCGATTGGTGCGCGACACGCAGGCGGATTTACTGCTGCTGGATCTGGATCTACCGGGCTACCCCGGCATCGAACTGGCGAAGCAAATCAAGACGCAATCGCCGCAGACCCGGATCCTGGTGGTCACGGGCAATCAGAACCCCGTCACGGTGCGCGCGGCTGTGGCGATCGGCGTCGACGGGTACATGCTCAAGCACGAAGACGGCGACGAACTGCTGCATGCCATTTCCCTGGTGCTGTCGGGTATCCGCTATATCAGCGACGCGCTCGCCCATGTGCTGGAGAACGCCGGCGGCGGTGCCGCACCACCACCGGTCACCGCGCGGGAGAAGGAAATCCTCGTGCTGATCGCCAACGGACACTCCAGCAAAGAGATTGCCACCCGGCTGAACCTGAGCGTGTTGACGGTACGCAAGCATCGTCAGAATCTGATGACGAAACTGTCGTTGCATAACGTGGCCGAAGTGACCGCGTATGCGATACGCGACGGCCTCGCCGAATTACCGCTTCCCGGCAACCTTCGCGCCGAGGAATTGCTGCGCTGAAGGTCCGTCGGCCGAAGGCGACACGCTTCGCGCCGACCACGAATACCGCCATGCAAGCCCCCGTGCCCTCGAGCGCGATCAGACGGCACGCGATCGTCCGATAAACGGGGGGATCTACCCGACTCGCCGCACGTTCATCGGCATCCGACCAGTACCATCGGGATAAGTATTCTTATCACAACACCTCGATTACCGAATCAAACTTGCATTCACGAAAACGCCCCGCATGCCGCGGGGCGTGCCCCGCTCAACGCCCGATCGGCAATCCGGTCGGTTCGATCCAGCCGAGCTTGTACGCGATCAGCAGCGACAGAAACAGCGTGACCGACAGCCCGACGCGTGCCGCGAGCGACCACGCCATCCGCTTGGACTTGCCGCGATCGTGATTCATGAAATACAGCGCGAAAATCAGGCTCGCGATGATCATCGCGAATGCCACGGAGACCAGCAGGGTTTTCATGGGTGTTGCCTTTGAAGATCCGAATCGGCCTGAATCAGTTCGGCCAGTTTTTGTCGTTCGTCCGCGATGTCGCCGACGCCTGATGCCGGCCAGTCCAGCGCGACGCCGTTGCCCAGCGAATCGCGCACGAGTGCCTGGTAGTGCCGGTCGTTGATCCGGCCGTGGTCCATCGCTTCCGAGATCTCGTGCCGGAACGGCAGCGGGAAACTTGCATACGAACGCGACAGCGCCGCATATTGTCTCGCATCGATCTCTTTCGACGATGGTATGACGGTCCAGATCACCACGGCCACGATGGCCGTGAAAGGGATCGCCGTGTAGCGAAGAATGAATTTGACAGGTGTCATGAAGCAGGAGTCGAAGTCATGGCGAACGAGCCGGATATCCGGCTCGCCAGCCGATAAAAGCGGGGATGAAAACAGGATTCTGCCGCGTTCCCCGCGCCCGTCGCGTCGCACGCCCTGTCGCGGCACGATGATCGCAGGATCCTCGAACGAACGCGCTGAAAATCGCCACGTCCCCGCCTCGTCAAGCGCCGCGCGCCCGGCAGGCCGCCAGGATCCCGCGCAGCAAATCGCGAGGCGGCGGCGGGCAGCCGGGAATCGTCACGTCGACCGGCAGGATCGACGCAACCGGGCCGCACACCGCATAGCTGTCGGCAAAGATGCCGCCCGTGCACGCGCACTCGCCGGCCGCGACGACGAGCTTCGGCGCCGGCGTCGCGTCGTATGCGGCGAGCACGGCCGCCCGCATGTTCAGCGTCACGGGCCCGGTCACGAGCAGCAGGTCCGCGTGGCGGGGACTCGCGACGAACTTGATGCCAAGCCCCTCGATGTTGTAGTACGCGTTGTCCAGCGCATGGATCTCCAGCTCGCAGCCGTTGCAGGATCCCGCGTCGATCTGCCGGATGCAGAGCGCCCGCCCGAGCAGATCGAGAATGTCCTGCCGGATGCGCCCCTCCTCGCGACGCCACGCGTCCTCCGCGGCCGGCACGGGCTCGTCGGGAAAATCGGTGCGCGCGAATTGCCGGATAAGCTGCCACATCAGAGGTCGTGCCCCGCGTAATTCAGGTTGAACGATTTGTTGATCAACGGAAAATCGGCAACGATATTGCCGATGATCGCATGTTCGAGCGCCGGCCAGTTCTGCCACGACGGGTCATGGCAATGGCACCGCGCGATCGCGTCGCCCGCTTCCGTCTCGAGCGCGACGAATATATCGCCGCGCCATCCCTCGACCCAGCCGATCCCGCGGGCAGGCGCCGCGGCGGGCGCCACGTCGACGGCGACCGGGCCCGCCGGCAGATTCTCCAGCAGCACGCGCATCACGCGCATCGATTCGTCGATCTCGGCGAACCGCACGGCCACGCGCGCGGCAACATCGCCGCGCGGATCGCTCGCCGCGTTGACGGCGACCTCGTCGTACGGCACGGACCGCATCGCCGCGCGCACGTCGAACGCATGAGCGCTGGCGCGGGCGGCCAGGCCGCGCACGCCGAAGTGCGCGACGACCTCGGCGGTCAATCGGCCGGTGCCCACGAACCGGTCCTGCAGCCCCGAATGGTCGTCGTAGATTTTCCGCATGACACGCACTTCATGTTCGATGCGTTCGCACGCGTCCGACAGGCTCGCGACGCTGTCGGGCCCGACGTCGACCGCCACACCGCCGGGCACGATCCGGTCCATCAGGTATCGATGCCCGAACGCGCGATCGTTCATCCGGACCCAGTCCTCCTTGAGCCGGGAAAACTGCGCGAGACCGAACCCGAACCCGGCGTCGTTGCCGAGCGCGCCGAGGTCGCCCAGGTGGTTCGCCACGCGTTCGCGTTCGAGCAGGAGCGCGCGCAGATACAGCGCGCGCTTCGGCACTGCGGTGCGGCGCGCGTGCTCGAGCGCCATGCAATAGGCCCACGAGAACGCGACGGTCGAATCGCCGGCGATCCGGCCCGCGACCCGATGGCCGTTCGACGCGGCCGTCCGCTCGAACAGTCGCTCGACGCCGCGATGCACGTAGCCGAGACGCTCTTCGAGGCGCAGCACCTTCTCCCCGACGACCGAGAACCGGAAATGTCCCGGCTCGATGACGCCGGCGTGGATGGGCCCGACCGCGATCTCGTGCACGCCGTCGCCGGCCACCGGCACGAACCGGTAGTTCGCCTCGTTCGATTCGAACGTTTCGACGCCGGTCGCCGATCGTTGCAGCGGGAAATAGTCGTCGGGCCAGTTGCCGTGATTGAGCCACGGCCGCGTGTCCTGCGCGCCGCGCGCGCTCAGGCCGGTCAGGTCGAAGATCGCACGCTGCATCCGGGCGGCGGACGGAAACAGCGGCGCCAGATCGGGAAAATCCCCGCCGGCGTCGGGCTGCCGCCCGGTCGCGAGACGCACCCACAGGATGCCGTCGTCGCATTCGTACGCGGCGTTCACCGCGAAACCCGCGTCGCGCGCGTCGCCGCCCCACATCGCGACGAGCCGGCTCCGCTCCGATCGCGCGACGCGCGCCGTCTCGAGCCACCCCGCCGGGTCGACTTCCATCAGCGCCGCGCGAACCTGGCCCGCCCGGCATTCGAGCGGGACCGCGGCCTCCCTGGGTATCGATTCGAGTCGCATGCGTCACCCCGCCAGCATCGTCGCGGCCTGGCGATACCAGGTCGCCAGATAAGGCGGCACGTACAGGCCGAGCATCAGGCCGAGCGCCAGATGGACGAACACCGGCAACAGCGCCGGCCGGTGTCCGAGCGGTTTCGCCGTCGTCGTGCCGCCGAACACCATCCGCTGCACGCGCGCGAAGATCGCCGCGAAGGCGACGGCGAGCCCGAGCAGCAGCAGCGGCGCGGTCCACGGCAGCGTGTTCATCGCGGTCGTCAGGATCAGGAATTCGCTCGCGAACACGCCGAACGGCGGCAGGCCGAGAATCGCGAGCGTGCCGAGCATCATCCCCCAGCCGACGGTCGGACTGACCTGCAGCAGCCCGCGGATGCCGTCGATCGCCTGCGTGCCGGCCTTCTGCGCCGCATGGCCGACCGCGAAGAAGATCGCCGACTTGACGAGCGAGTGCACCGTCATGTGCAGCAATCCGGCGAAGGTCGCGACCGGGCCGCCGAGGCCGAAGGCGAACGTCACCAGCCCCATGTGCTCGATCGACGAATACGAGAACAGCCGCTTCACGTCCTTCTGCCGGAACAGCGAGAACGACGCGACCAGCACCGACACGAGCCCGAACCCGACCAGCAGCCGCCCCGGCAGCCCGTTGCCGAGCGCGCCGTCGGCCAGCACCTTGCAGCGCAGTACCGCATACAGCGCGACGTTCAGCAGCAGGCCGGACAGCACCGCCGAAATCGGCGTCGGACCTTCGGCATGCGCGTCCGGCAGCCAGCTGTGCATCGGCACGAGGCCGACCTTCGTGCCATAGCCGACCAGCAGGAACACGAAGGCGATCGACACGATGGTCGGGTCGAGGTGCGCCTTGACCGCGACGAGGCTCGTCCACAGCAGCGCATCCCCGCCGGCCAGCTGCCGGCTTGCGGCGAGGTACAGCAGGATCGTGCCGAACAGCGCCTGCGCGATGCCGACGCCGCACAGAATGAAATACTTCCACGCGGCCTCGAGGCTCGCGGCGGTCCGGTAGACGCTGACGAGCAGCACGGTCGCCAGCGTCGCCGCCTCCATCGCGACCCACAGCACGCCGAGGTTGTTGGTCAGCAGCGCGAGCAGCATCGCGAACATGAAGAGCTGATACATCGTGTGATAGAGCCGCATCCGCGCGGCCGTCATCCGGCCGCGATCCTCCTCGACCTGCATGTACGGACGCGAGAACAACGACGTCGTCCAGCCGACGAACGCGGTCAGCGCGACCAGGTAGACGTTGAGCGGATCGACGAAGAACGCGCCGTCGAACACGCTCGACGGGCCGTTTTCGACGGTGTGCGCGGCGAGCGCGAGCGTCGCCGCGAACGTCGCGAAACTGAAGCCGGCGTTCAGGTTGCGCGCGACGCGGCTGGACCGCACGCACGCGAGCGTCGCGGCGGCCGCGAGCGGCAGGCCGAGCACGGCGAGCACGACATGGGCCTCATTCATCTTTGAGCGTCTCGAGGTGATGGATGTCCAGGCTGTCGAACTGCTCGCGGATCTGGAACATGAACACGCCCAGGATCAGGATGCCGACCAGCACGTCGAGCCCGATGCCGAGTTCGACGATCATCGGCATCCCGTTGGTCGCGGCCGTCGCCGCGAAAAACAGCCCGTTCTCCATCGACAGGAAGCCGATCACCTGCGGAATCGCCTTGGCGCGCGTGATCATCGCCATGAACGACAGCAGCACGCAGGCGAGCGCGATGCCGAGCGCGCCGCGCGCGACCGAGGTCGCGAGCTGGCTGATCGGCGATGCGACGTTGAACGCGACGATCACGAGCACGATGCCGATCAGTTGCGTGGTCGGGATGTTGATCAGCGGTTCGACGTCGGCGCGCACGTCGAGCCGGCGCACGAGCCGATACAGGAGCCACGGGATCACGCCGACCTTCAGCACGAGCGTCAGCCCGGCGGACACGAACAGGTTCGCATCGCCCGTCAGCACGCCGAGAATCAGGTTGGCCGACACGAGCGCGACGCCCTGCAGCGTATAGAGATGGATCAGCGACAGCGTGCGTCGCTGGCTCAGCATCGCGAACGACAGGATCAGCAGCAGCGCTGCCAGGAAGTTGATCAGTTGCGTCGCGTAGCCGTGCATTCACGCCCCCAGCAGGATGTGCACGAGCATGCCGATCACCGCGAGCAGGAACGCGGTGGCGAGAAACTCGGGCACCCTGAACAGCCGCATCTTCGCATTGACGGTCTCGACCGCGGCGAGCGCCGCGCCGCCCGCCATCAGCTTGACGAACAGCACCGGCACCGCCAGCAGCAGCGCGAGCGGGTTACCGGCCTCGGCGATGCCCCACGGGACGAACAGCGCGAGGCCGATGCACGAATAGGCGAACAGCTTGAGACTCGCCGCCCATTCCATCAGCGCGAGATGCCGCCCCGAGTATTCGAGCATCAGCGCCTCGTGGATCATCGTCAGTTCGAGGTGGGTGGCCGGATTGTCGACGGGCAGCCGTGCGTTTTCGGCGAGCGACACCAGCGTGAACGCGATGCCGGCAAACGCCAGGCTCGGATAGAGCGTGAGCTCGCCGCGCCCGAGCGTGCCGACGATACTCGTCAGCAGCGTCGACTGCGTGATCAGCGACGCGGACAGCAGGACCATCAGCAGCGCCGGCTCCGCGAGGAAGCCGATCAGCATCTCGCGCCGGGCGCCGAGCGTGCCGAATGCCGTGCCGATGTCCATCGCGGCGAGCGACAGCGCGACGCGCGCGAGCGCGAACAGGCCGACGAGCGCGATCGCGTCCGCGGCGGGCGACAGCGGCAGCTCCGTCGACAGCGTCGGCACGATCGCGCACGCGAGCGTCATCGCTGCCCAGACGACGTAGGGCGCGCCGCGGAACACCGCGCTCGCACCGTGCGCGACGACCGATTCCTTGTTGAACAGCTTGTGGAGCATCCGGTACGGCTGCCAGACCGACGGCGCGCGCCGGTTCTGCAGCCACGCGCGGCACTGGTTGATCCAGCCGGACAGCAGCGGCGCGGCGGCGAGCGCCACCACGATCTCGAGAATCTGCGATACCACGCCGGAGACGGTCACCATCTTCTCACCAGCATCAGGAGCAGGATCAGCACCGCGAAGCTGTAGGTCAGGTAGACGGCGATCCTGCCCGTCTGCAGCCGGCCCGCCCATTCGGCCGCGCGCAGCGTGATCGCGGCGATGCGCTCGTAGAGCAGCCACGTGCGATCGGCAACCGACACCCGGTACGCGGGCTGCGCGTCGAACGGCGACGGCACCTGCCGCTCGATGCGCAGCAGCGGCGCGAAGATCTCGCGGATCGGCTGCCCGAACCCCTCGGCCGTGTCCTGCATCCGCGTGGTCGGAAACGGGAAGCCGCAACCCCACGGCGCGGCGCGGCGCAGCCGGCCGTGGTAGAAGCGCCGCACCAGCAGCCACGCGAGCCCGCAGCACGCGACGAAAAACAGCATGAACACGGCCGGCATGTAGCTCGCGCGCGCGGTCGACACCGGCACGAACAGCAGCCAGCCGTGATTGTCCGCGCCGACACCGGCGCCGACGAGCCCGCGCGTGACCGGATCCAGCAGCTTGACGAACTGCGCGGGCATCAGCCCGAGCAGCACGCTGACCGCCGCGAACCAGCAGAACGCGAGCCGCTCCCACGCATTCGCGTCGCGGGCGCGGCTCAGCTTGGCTTCCCTCGGCTGCCCGAGAAACACGATGCCGAAGAACTTGACCATCGTGTAGCCGGCGAGCGCGGCCGACATCGCGACCAGCGCGGCCGCGATCGGCACCGTCATCGCCAGCACCGAATCCGGCAGGCCGGGCGTGAACAGGAACGCCTGCAGCAACAGCCACTCCGCGACGAAACCGCTCAGCGGCGGCAGGCCCGCGCTCGCCGCGACGCCCACGAGCACGGCCCAGGCCGTCCACGGCATGAAACGGATCAACCCGCCGAGCTTGCCGAGATTGCGTTCTCCGGTGGCGTGCAGCACGGCGCCGGTCCCCAGGAACAGCAGGCTCTTGTATGCCGCATGCGCGACGACCTGATAGAGCATCGCGGTCAGCGCGAGCGCCGCCAGGGTCGTCATGCCGAACGCGCGAAACAGCACCGCGAGCCCGAGCGACACGAACATCAGGCCGATGTTGTCGATCGACGAATAGGCGAGCAGGCGCTTCATGTCGACCTGGATCGTGCTGAAGACCACGCCAAGCAGCGCGGTGCCGCCGCCGAGCACGAGCAGCAGCACGCCCCACCACGCGATCTGCACGTGCAGCAGGTCGAACACGGTGCGCAGCAGCCCGTAGAGCCCCACCTTCAGCACGAACCCGCTCAGGAGCGCCGACACGGGGGACGGTGCGGCCGGATGCGCATCGGGCAGCCACACATGCAGCGGAAATACGCCCGCCTTCGCGCCGAAGCCGACGAGCGCGAACAGGAACGCGAGCGACGCCCAGGTTGCATCGAGCGACTGGGTGCGCATGTTCGCGAACGTGTAATCGCCGGTGCGCGCCTGCAGGATGCCGAAGCACAGCAGCAGCGCGAGCGCGCCGACATGCGAAATCAGGAAATACAGGTAGCCCGCACGGCGGATTTCGCCGATCCGGTGATTGGACATCACGAGGAAGGTCGCGGACAGCGTCAGCGTTTCCCACGCGACCATGAACACGTACGCGTCGTCGGCAACGAGCACGAGCGCGATGCTCGCGACGCACACGTGATATTCGCAGCAGATGAGCCCCGGCGCGGCGCCCTCGCCCTTGCGGAAGTAGCCGGCGGAAAACGCGCCGATCCCGGCACTGACGAGGCCGAGCACGAACAGGAAATAGCCGGACAGGCGGTCGAGCCGCAGATGGAACGGCAGGTCAGGAAGCCCGATCGGCAGCACCGCGACGGACGGCTCGGCAAACACGCCCGCGAACCCCGCGGCCGCCAGCAGCAGCCCGCCCAGCGCACCGAGCGGAAACAATCCGTGCGCGACGACCCGCGTGCGATGCAGCGCCCCGAGCCCCAGCGCGCCGATCGCGAGCCAGGCGGCCACGACCAGCAGCACGAAATGGACGACCGGCACGGATGCCATCCGGATTGTCTCCAGTACGCTCGGGTTGAACGGGGGCATGGAACGGCGACGGCAGGCGCGCCGGCTCCACATGCATTATTGCATCGAAAGCCAAATCTGGCTAACAGGATATGATAATGGCATTATCATACAAGCCACATGATTCGAGGAAGCCGGCGCCTTCGCGGGCCACCCGTTCGGCCCGCAGAGCGCCGTCCGGCACGTCCGCGCCCGCGAACCCGGCGATTGAGCGAAACCCTTATGCCAGCGCAGTACTTTCGAAGCCTGACGGGTAAACACCGCAGCGCAACCGCGAACCGCCAGCTCGGCTTTTCGCTCGCGTTCGTCGCCGGCGCGACCAACGCGGGCGGCTTCCTTGCGGTCAGGCAATACACGTCGCACATGAGCGGCATCGTGTCGGCGATCGCCGACCAGGCGGCGCTCGGCGACATTCCGCTCGCGCTGGCCGGCATCAGTTCGCTGGCGTCGTTTCTCGTCGGTGCCGGCTGCTCGGCGGTGCTCGTCAACTGGGGGCGCCGCCGCGGCCTGCAGAGCCAGTACGTGCTGCCGCTGCTGGTCGAGGCCGTGCTGCTCCTGCTGTTCGGGCTGCTCGGCAGCCACCTCGCGCTGTGGGAGGCGTTCTTCGTGCCCGTGACCGTGATCCTGCTGTGCTTCATCATGGGGCTGCAAAACGCGATGATCACGAAGCTGTCGGGCGCGGAGATCCGCACGACGCACATGACCGGCATCGTGACCGACCTCGGCATCGAGCTGGGCAAGCTGTTTTACTGGAACCGCTCGGCCGTCGACGTGGACATGCATGCGGTCGTCGCCAACCGCGCGAAGCTGAGGATTCACGCCACGATGCTGGCGTCGTTCTTCGTCGGCGGCCTGGCCGGTGCGATCGGCTTCAAGTACGTCGGCTACGTGTCGACGGTACCGCTCGCCGGCATGCTCGTCATGCTCGCGATCGTGCCCGTGGCCGACGACGTGCTGACCTGGTTCTGCCGGCTCGATCGTCGGCCCTGAGCCGGCGCGCAACCCGACCCGTGCGCGAGCATTCCGGCGGGCCGTCCGGATGGATGGCCGGACCGCACGGTGGATTCAACCGGCCGGACAACCCGTTTCGGCCGTGATGCCGAAAGCAGATGTATTATAATTTGATTAACATATCCGCCGACCTGTCCGCGCAATGGAAACGAAGACCGCCCGCCTGACCGTCCTGATCGATCCCGCCAAGAAGGAAGCATTCGAGATGCTCTGCGCGGCGCAGGATCTCACGCCGTCGCAAGTCGTCCGTCAGTTGATCCGCGAGTATCTCGAGCATCACGGCGTGACCTACAAGACCAAGAGCCCGCTCGGCAAGCGCATGAAGTAACCGCGGGTCAAGCCCCGATTTCCCAGCGCCCGGCTTGCTCGCGCCAGGCCAGCCGCGCCGGATCGATGCCCGCGCCGCCCTTCAGCCGCCGGGCCGTGGAGGCCAGCTTCAGCTCGCCGGCAACGGCGAACTGAAGCGCGCGCTCGAGCAGGATGCGCAACGACGGCAATCGTTCGCCGCCCTTCCATGCGAACGCGATGAAGTTGTTGTCGTCACCGCACGGGACCAGCGCATACGACGTACCGAACACGTCGCGCAGCCGCTCGAGGTACAGCGGCAGCGCCGGATCGTCGTCGGTGAAGTTGATCGCGAGCACGCCGGCCTCGTTCAGCCGCTCGCGGCACGCCGCGAAGAAGCCGGCACTCGCGCACCGGCCCGGCATGCCTTCGGCGACGAACGCGTCGTGCAGGATCACGTCCGTGCGCACGTCCGTCTCCATCATGTAGTCCGCGCCGTCGGCACACACTACCCTGAAGCGCGCATCATCCGCAGGAATCCTGAACACGTCGCGCAGCGCGATCACCTCGGGATTGATCTCGACCGCATCGATCGCCGTATCGGGCAGATGCCGGCGACAGTATTTCGCCAGCGAGCCGCCACCGAGCCCGAGCATGCAGATGCGCACGGGCGCGGGCTGCAGCAGCAGGAAGCCCATCATCACGCGCGTGTAGCCGAGCACGAGCGCGGCCGGATTCTTCAGCGACATGAAGCTCTGCGTGGCGAGATGATCGAAGTGCAGCGACACCGCATCGCGCGTCTCCAGCACGAACGGCCGGCCATCGTGCAACGGCGTCGACAGGAATCTGACGAACGCATCGTAGGAGGTTCGATCCTCTGCCATGCTGGTTATGCCCGGGTAGTCAAACAGTCGAAGCCGCTCGAAGCACGGGCGGCCGGCCACGCGAACGAAGCGCCGCCGCGGCGGCGCACGCGCGCAATCACACCTTCTTCAAGAAACAGGCCTTCAGCATGAAGCCGCCGGCGTCCGTCTTGCAGTCGACTTCGTGATCGCCGCCGACGATCCGGATGCTCTTGACCTTGGTGCCCATCTTCAGCGTGATCGACGAGCCCTTCACGCGCAGGTCCTTGATCAGCACGACCGAATCGCCGTCCGACAGCACGTTGCCGTTCGCGTCCCTGACGACGTCGCCGGCCGCTTCATCGCCGGCTTCGGCGCCGGCCGTCGCCGACCATTCGTGACCGCAGTCCGGGCACACGTAGAGCGTGCCGTCCGGGTAGGTGTTTTCCATCGCGCATTGCGGGCAGGCAGGGGCGGCGTTCATTGCAGCATCCATCGGGTAAGGTTCGAGTCGAAAAAACGGGGGCGTGCAGCATCTGGTGCACACGGCATTATAATACAATACACATGTTTTCCAGCGCTGTACTATAATCCTCGCTTTCCGCCGTTCATCGGACTTGCAGGCGGTTTCGCTGAGGATGTCGACATGTTCGAGCTGGATGGTGCACTGCTGCGGCCCGATCGGCGCCCCGTTACCCTTCGGGAACTCACGGAAAACCGGCCGCTCGTCGTCGTGGGCGTCGGGCGCGGCGTCGAACGCGGCTTCCAGCTGATTCATCGCTTCCACGACGTCGGCGCACAGCTGGCGGCGGCCGAGATCCACCTGGCTTTCGTGTATCCGGCGGAATCGGCCCGGCATGTGACGGATCCGATCTCGGTCGCCTGCGTGCGGTTCCGGCGCCATCCTCACCTGCTGCTCGATGCCGACGACCATTGCTTCGCGCGCGGCGTGCCGCCTCGATCGCTGCGCGCCGTGTTCGTCAGCCCGGAAATGGAACGACTCGCCGGCATCGACATCGACTTGCGCGACGCCGCGTGGGAAACCGCGTTTCGCGCGTTTCTCGCGCACTGCGGGCTCGGCGCCGCGCACGGCCCCCGACGACTCAACCAGAGGCTTTCGTAGAAAACGTGGCAACCGTCGTCTACCTACAAATCGGCGCCGCGTGGAACCGGACCCGCGCAGGCGCGGCCAGGGACGCCGTCGTCGCAGTTGCACGTCGCTTCGAAAGCGACATCGTGCTGATCGTGAACGGGTGCCGCGGCAACGCGAAAAACGGCGACGCGATCGCGTCGCTGGAGTTGCGCGGCGGCACGTCCGCCCAGGTGCTGGCCGCCGGGCCCGATGAGGAGGCGGCGCTTCAGGCGCTGCTGCCGTTGCTGCAGGAGGGTTGACCCGCGTGCCGCCCTCCGCCCCGTCGCGCGTCGACCCGCTGCTGTCGATGCGCGCACGCCGCGAGACACGCGCCCGATGACGGAATGCCTGCCGCCGCAGTCCGCACCCGCGCTGCCGCGATCCACACCGTATACCCATTCCCGGAGGAAGTCATGAGCGACCAAGACACGTCAAACGCCCCCAACCTGTCGGCGTCCGCCGTCTGGGCACTCGAACGCCTCGCCGACGTTCGCTACGGCCGGGATGCGCCGGCGCTCGGCTGGTCGATCGCGCGGGAACTCGTCGGCGCAGGTTTCGCCAGCCATCCGCCGCACGGCCGTTCCGGCATTTCGATCACGTCCGCAGGACGGTCCTTCCTGAAAAGCCTGAAGTAGCGGCCGCGCGGGCGGATTCCGCGGTATCGTACCGGCACGTTCCGCGCGGCCGGTCCGCGTGCCTCCCCCTTCCTGCCCATGGAATGCCCGATGACGTCGAATGTCCCGCCGCCCGTCGCCTCCCCGCCCGTTCTCGACACGCCGCGCCTCGTCCTCGAAGGCCATCCGCTCGGCGACTTCGACGCGCTCGCCGCGATGTGGACCGAGCCGGACGTCGTCGCGCACATCTTCAACGGCGAGCCGTCCGCGCCGCGCGATTCGTGGATGCGCCTGCTCGCGTATCGCGGGCTGTGGCCGCTGCTCGGCTACGGCTACTGGGCGATTCGCGAGAAGGCGTCGGGCCGTTATGTCGGCGATCTCGGCTTCGCCGATTTCCACCGGCTCGTCGAGCCGTCGATTCGCGGCGTGCCGGAAGCCGGCTGGGCGCTGGCGACGTGGGCGCACGGCAAGGGCTATGCGACCGAGGCGCTCGCGGCCGCGCTCGCATGGCTCGATGCGCAGCAGCGGTTCGAACGCAGCGTGTGTTTGATCGCGCCGACCAACGTCGCGTCGATCCGCGTCGCGGAGAAAGCCGGTTATGGCGATCCGGTGCGCATCCGCTTCAACGACACCGATTCGTTGCTGTTTTCACGCGCGAGCCGGTAAGCGGAAGGCCGCGCACTCGCGCGCGGCCGATACCCGATATGCAACGCGGCGCCGTCACTTGCCCGCTGTCTTCTCGCCGAACGCGGTAACGGCCTGTTCCGGATCGCGCGCAAGCCCTTGCGCGAACACCTTCAGGCCTTCGAGCAGCGGCGTCAACGCATCCCACAGCGCGTCGTCGTGCAGCAGCCGGTACGCGCCGCGCACGCCGGGCGCGACGTGCTCGTGCTGCGCCGGCTGCCACGCGCTCACGTGATGCAGCGCGTCGGCCGCCGCGAACACGGCCTTGGCGAACCGTTCGGGCGGAATGCGCGACAGCGCCATCAGCAGCGCCGCGAGATTCTGCATGCCGCTCTGCATGCCGGGCTTGTCGAACGCATCGACGAACGTGTCGGCCAGCCGCGCGTTCGCGCTGACGACCTCGTTCGCGAAATGCAGGAAACCATGCCGGTGCAGGCTGCCAAGCAGGTGTTCGAGCGCATCGTGCGCACTGGGCTCCGCGTGCGGAGGCGTGATGTCGGGGGGCTGGCGTTCGGTCATCGGCTCGTCTCCGGATGGGGCGCCGCGTTGCCGCCGGGGCGGCGGTCATGCGCGCGCCGACTTCGTCTCGTTCATCCTCCACTGCGAGGCGGCACCGCTCGCGACGGCCCGGTACCCGGCTTCTTCGACCTGCGTTGTCGGACACATATGTCCGTACCCGACGGTCACGAAATGACAAGCATTTGAAAAATCCGGATGCTCGGCCCGATAGCGAAGCATGCGTGCGCACCCGTCACGATTCCCGCCGGGTTCCTGGCTGATCGTCGGCCGTTCCGCGATCGTCGCCGGTGCCCGGCGTGCCCTCGCTCGCGGCGGCCCGCTTCGCCAGTTCGAGATAGTTCCGGGCAAGCTCGCGCAACTTGTCTTCCGACGCATCCTCGATCCCGATCAGTTGATCGTTCGCCGCGCGCGTCACGGCGACGAGCTCGTCGAGCTTCAGGTGCAGCGCAACGCTGTCGCGGTTCTGGTTGTGCTGCAGCAGGAACACCATCAGGAACGTGACGATCGTCGTCCCGGTATTGATCACGAGCTGCCACGCATCCGAATAATGGAACAGCGGCCCGCTGACGAGCCACACGACGATAACGGCGACCGCGCTGCCGAACGCGACCGGCGAACCGGCCCAGACGGTCACGTGCGACGCCAGGCGTTCGAATGCACGCGTAACGGGATGCCTGGCCGGCACAAACCGTGGATCGGCCGCCGCTCCGCCGCCCGCGCGTGGACGGCCGCGGGATGAATCGTTCGATTCGCGCATGGTGCCTCCCGGATGAGACTGTCGGTCGCGGCGCGTGCGGCACGGGGTTCGGCCCGTATGCGGGCGCCGTCGACGAACGAGTATTTCGACGAGCATTTCGCGTGCCCGGCGGGCTCGAACCGCGGCCTCCGGTCATAAAGCGCAAATCAACGCGCGCCAAACCATCTTCTGCAATTCACCCGCCGTGCTTGCATAGCCTGCCCGGTCCCGGCTGTTCGGGAATGCGTCGAATGCGGTTCGCCGAGGGTTCCACGCGTCCGGGCTGCCCACGCTCCGTTACTTCGTACACGAAACCGACTTCGACCGTCCCGCCCCGTCAACCGAATGAAAGCAACCGACCGGCGGACTGATTGAACATGGCCTCGTACGCAACCTGCGAACTGGAGCCTCCGCGGGATCGACAGGTTGAAGCCCGCTCCTGCAACGCGTCACTCCGGCAGCACCGCCACCGCCTTGATCTCGACGATGTAACCGGGCGACCCGCCCAGCATGTGCGCGCCGACCGCCGTCCACGCCGGCTTCGGATGCGCATCGACGTAACGGTCGCGAACCTGCATGAACAGCGGCAGGTCGCGCATGTCGGTATGGAACGTCGTCAGGTCGACCACGTCGTCGAACGATGCGCCGGCCGCCTCCAGCACGCGTTTCAGGTTCTCGAACGCCTGCACGATCTGCGCTTCGCGGCCTTCGACCAGTTGCATCGCCGCATCGCGGCCGATCTGGCCGGACACGTAAAGCGTGTCGCCGACCTGCAGGCCCGGCGCGTAGCCGATTTTTTCGTACACCGCTTCCATTCCCGCCGGAACGATGGCTTTGCGATCACCCATGAATGTCTCCGTGGCCGGCGTCTCGGCGCCGGCCGGCTAGTTGGTTATCGATGAACACCTGCAAGCAGCTTCACCGCGCACCGCTCAGCCCGTATCGCCGCCCGCGACCGGCAGCACCGTGCCGGTGATGTAGCTCGCTTCGTCGGATGCCAGGAACAGGATCGGTGCGATCTGCTCGTCGAGGCTGCCGTAACGCTTGAAAAACGTCGAATCGGTCACCTGCCGCACGGCTTCGCTCATCCACGCCCGTTCCTGCTCGCTGTCGCCGGCCGCATTGCGCGGCACGCGGCGCGGCGGCGCGCTGGTGCCGCCCGGCGCGGTCGCGACGACGCGGATGTTGTGCTCCGCGTATTCCATCGCGAGCGCGTGCGTCAGCGCATTGACGCCGCCTTTCGCCGCCGAATACGGCACGCGGCGGATGCCCCGCGTCGCGTTCGACGAGATGTTGACGATCGTGCCGCCGCCGCGCGCGAGCAGGTGCGGCAGCGCCGCGTGGCACGTATAGAGCGTCGGCATCAGCGAGCGGCGGATTTCCGCGTCGATCTGCGCCGGCTCGAATTCGGCGAACGGGCGCATCCGAATCGCGCCGCCGACGCCGTTGATCAGGATGTCGATGCCGCCGAACGTCTGCACCGCACACGCGATCGCCGCGTGCGCGCCTTCGTAGGTTTCGAGATCCGCGACGAATCCGGCCGTCTCGCCGCCCATCGCTTCGGCCGCCACCTCGGCGACGAAATCCGCGCGATCGACGAACAGCACCTTGCCGCCTTCGGCCGCCGCGCGCAGCGCGACGCCGCGGCCGATGCCCTGCGCCGCGCCGGTAACGACGACGACCTTGCCCGAGAATCGTTGCATGATCATGCCGCCTTTGCCGTGACGTTGGGGGTGAACTTCTCGTAGTGGAAGCTGTTCGGCTTCACGCCTTCGTCGTCGAAGTATGTGCGCACCGCGTCGACCATCGGCGGCGGCCCGCACAGGTACACGTCGACGTCGCCGTCGTTCAGCGCATCGGCCGGAATGTGCTGCGTGACCCAACCCTTGCGCGGATGGCTCGACCCGGCGTCCGCGACGACGGTCGCAAAGCTGAAGTTCGGCAATTTCGCCGCATACGCTTCGATCGCGTCGACCAGCACGAGATCGAGATCGCGCGTCACGCCGTAGATCAGGTGCACCTTCTGCTGCGAACCGGTACGCGCCAGCACCTCGAGCATCGACAGGAACGGCGCGAGGCCCGTGCCGCCCGCGAGGAACAGCAGCGGCCGCTGCACGTCGCGCAGGTAGAAGCTGCCGAGCGGCCCGTGCAGGTCCAGCTTGTCGCCCGGCCGCGCCGATTCGAGCCACGTGCTCATCACGCCGCCGGGAATCTTCTTGATCAGGAAGCTGACCTTCGCGTCGGCCGGCGCCGACGAGAAGGAATACGAACGGTGCTGGCCGCTCGCGGGCACGTCGATGTTCACGTACTGGCCCGGCAGGAACACGGGCGCGGCCGCGCCGACGTCGAGTTCGAGCACGACGGCCGCATCGTTGTGCTGCTCGACCTTGGTCACCGTCGCGGCGAACCCGCTGTGGCCGGTCTTGCATGCGACCGACGACGTCGGCACCGCGATCACGCAATCGCCTTGCGGCACCATCTGGCAGGTCAGCACGAGGCCGCTGTCCTTTTCGTCTTCGGTGAGCGCGTCGTCGATGTAGTCGTCGCCGAGGTCGTAGCTGCCGCTTTCGGCGCGGCACTTGCAGGTGCCGCACACGCCGTCGGAACAGTCCATCGGCAGGTTGATCTTCGCGCGGAAGGCCGCGTCGAGGACTTTCTCGCCGGCCTTGCAGTCGATGAAGCGGGTCACCCCGTCCTCGAAATTCAGTGCAATCTTGTAGCTGGACATGGAATCACCTCCACTTCCCTTCATGACAAAACAACGGCGTCAGACGTGATAGACGTCGAGCACCTGCCGGATGTAGTCGTTCTTCAGCACGATCTTCTTGTACGAGATCAGCCATGCGTCGCCCACCTTGCGCAACGTGACGAACATCGTGCCGAAGAAGTGATCGGTCACGCGGTAACGATGGTTCAGCGTATGAAAGTTGTAGCGCAAGTCGACCTCGTCGCCGCGTTCGGCCAGCACCTCGACGTTCGTCACGTTGTGGCTGGTACGCGGCTCGGGCGTCGACGCGCCGCTGCGCTCGGTCTTGATCCGGAACACGCGATCCTCGAGGCCGCCGCGATCCGGGTAGTACATCAGCGAGATCTGGCTCTGGTGGTCGTCGGTCGGCCGATCGTCGTCGTCCCACGCGGGCATCCAGTACGTGACGTCTTCCGCGTAACAGGTCAGCCACTCGTCCCACTGGCGATCGTCGAGCAGGCGCGCTTCGCGATACAGCGCGGCGCAGATGGTTCGGTAATCGAAGTTCATGCCGCCACCTCCCCGCGTTCCTTCTTCAGCGCATCGCGCATCACCTGCACCCAGTGTTCGTGCTGGCACACGAACAGCCCTTCGTCCTCGCTGCGCTCGCCCGAGATGCGCGGGTTCATTCCCATCTTCCTCGCGTTCTCGTCCGGGCCGTCGACCCACAGCGGCGCACCGCGCGACAGGTCGTTCCACATCGCCGTAATGCCCGCATAGCCGGCCTGGCATGCACGGAACTCCTCGAGATCGTCGGCGGTGCCCATGCCGGTCACGTTGAAGAAATCCTCGTACTGGCGAATGCGGAGCGTGCGGTCGGCTTCGCTCTCGCCCTTCGGCGCGAAACAGAAGATCGTGACTTCGGTCTTGTCGACGCCGAGCGGCCGCACGACGCGGATCTGCGTGCTGAACTGGTCCATCAGGAACACGTTCGGGTACACGCACAGGTTGCGCGTCTGGTTGACGATGAAATCGGCCTGCACGTCGCCGACGCGCGCCTTGATCTCTTCACGGTGCTGGTACACGGGCCGCACTTCCGGGTTCATCGTTTTCGTCCACAGCAGGATGTGGCCGTTGTCGAAGCCGTACACACCCGCGACCGACTTGCTCCAGCTGTTCGCGTCGACGGCCTTGGTGCCGTCTTCCTTGCGGCGGCCCATCGTCGCCGCGTAGTTCCAGTGCACGGTGCTGACGTGGTAGCCGTCGCAACCATTCTCCATCTGCATCTTCCAGTTGCCTTCGTAGATGTAGGACGAGTTGCCGCGCAGCACTTCGAGCCCGTTCGGCGCCTGGTCGACGATCTGGTCGATGATCACGCGCGTTTCGCCGAGGTAGTCCTCGAGCGGCAGCACGTCGGCGCTGAGGCTGCCGAACAGGAAGCCGCGATAGTTCGCGAAGCGCGCGACCTTCTTCAGGTCGTGCGACCCGTTCGTGTTGAACTGCACCGGATACTCGGTCGTCTTCTCGTCCTTCACCTTCAGCAGCTTGCCGGTGTTCGAGAACGTCCAGCCGTGGAACGGGCACGTGAAGCTGCCCTTGTTGCCGTGCTTGCGGCGGCACAGCATCGCGCCCTTGTGGGCGCACGCATTGATCACCGCATGCAGCTCGCCGGTCTTGTCGCGCGTGACGACCACCGGCTGGCGGCCGATCCACGTCGTGTAGTAGTCGTTGTTGTCCGGGATCTGGCTTTCGTGCGCCAGATACACCCAGTTGCTCTCGAAGATGTGCTTCATCTCGAGTTCGTACAGCTCGGCATTGGTGAAGATGTCGCGGCGGCAGCGGAATACGCCGGCCTCCTTGTCATCCTGCACGGCGGTGGCGAGCAGGTGATCCAGTTCGTTGGCTTGGTCGAGGGTGGCGGACATGTTGGCTCCTCCCATGCGCGTGCCGCGTCCTGCAACGCACGCTCGCATCGGTATCGGTTGAATCTCGAGGGGACCTGGCCGGCGTCGGCGCATCCGCGCCGCGCCGGCGGGCGGTCAGGCCGTCGCGGCTGCGCGCAGGCGGTGGACGATCTGGTTGTCCTTGCCCTGTACCAGCGGCGTCAGCACGAAGTTGAACTCGATGTCCTGGTACGCATCGGCCTTCATGCCGAGCGCCGTGCCGCCGGTCTTGTCGACCACCGGCGGGATCAGTTCCTCGCGCGTCGCGTACGCGAAGTCGTCCCAGATCAGCGGATCGCCGGCGATGTTGAACTGCGTCGTCAGCTTGCGGTGGTCGTTGCTGTCGACGAAGAAGTGCACGTGCGCCGGGCGGTTGCCGTGGCGGCCGAGGCCGTTCAGCAGCTGCTGGGTCGCGCCCTGCGGCGGGCAACCGTAGCCGACCGGCATCAGCGTGCGGAATTCGTACTTGCCGTCGGCGCCCGTCCTCACCGCGCCGCGCAGGTTGAATTCGGTCTGCGCGCCGGTCGGGTCGAAGTGCGAGTAGAAGCCCTTCGAGTTCGCGTGCCAGCATTCGACCACCGCGCCCGCTACCGGCTTGCCGTCGAGGCCGGTCACCGTGCCGTGGATCACGAGCGGGCCCGCGCCTTCGTCCGCGTCGAGGTCGATCTTCGATACGCCGTCGCGCACCGGCGCGCCCGCCACATACAGCGGCCCTTCGATCGTGCGCGGCGTGCCGCCGTCGAGGCCGACCGCCTTGTCCTCGGCGTCCATCCGGATGTCGAGATACTTCTCGAGGCCGAGGCCGGCCGCGAGCAGCGCTGCTTCGCCATCCTGACCAAGCTTGTTCAGGTAGTTGACGCCGGCCCACACTTCGTCGGGCGTGATGTCGAGATCGTCGATCGCCTTGAACAGGTCGCCGAGCAGGCGCAGCACGATCTGCTGGGTACGTGCGTTGCCGCCGTTGCCGCCGGCGTTCGACGCGGCCTTCAGCAGATCCTGCACTTCCCGGCTATCGAAAACTTTGACGCTCATGATGATGTCTCCATGTGTATTTGGGGGAATGACGGCTTTGCGTAACTCGGGTTACCGCGCGGCTTTCGTCAGCCCGTCGCGGGTGAAACGCCTGACCTTGTCCTCGTCGAGTTCGATGCCGAGACCGGGGCCGTCCGGCACGGTCAGTTCGAAATCGCTGTAATCCAGCGGCTGCGTCAGGATCTCTTCGGTGATCAGCAGCGGCCCGAACAGTTCGGTGCCCCACTGCAGGTTCGCGAAACTCGCGAACAGGTGCGCGGAAGCGACCGTGCCGAACGCGCCTTCGAGCATCGTGCCGCCGTACAGCTCGATGCCGGCCGCGTCCGCGATCGCGGCCACACGTTGTGCTGCGAAGAGCCCGCCGCTCTGCTCGATCTTGATCGCGAACACGTCCGCGCCGTGATGCTTCGCGATGTCGAATGCGCTGTCGGGGCCCTGCAGGATTTCATCGGCCATCAGCGCGACCGGGAAGCGGCGCATCAGGCGTGCGAGCGCCGCGGCCGACGCGACCGGCTGCTCGACCAGTTCGCAGCCGGCGTCTGCCAGCGCCGGAATCGCGCGCGCGGCCTGCGTTTCGCTCCACGCCATATTCACGTCGACGCGCACCGACGCGCGATCGCCGACGGCCTTCTTGATCTCGGCCACGTGCCGGATATCCGCGTCCGGCGACTTCGCGCCGATCTTCAGCTTGAACACGTTGTGGCGGCGCAGGTCGAGCATCCGTTCGGCTTCGGCGATGTCGGTGGCCGTGTCGCCGGAAGCGAGCGTCCATGCGACCGGCAGGCGGTCGCGCCGGCGCCCGCCGAGCAGCTCGCCGACCGACACGCCGAGCCGCTTGCCGTGCGCGTCGAGCAGCGCGGTCTCGAGCGCGCTCTTCGCGAAGTGGTTGACCTTCGCGAGCTTGCCGACGAATGCCATCAGCGTCTGGATGCGGGTCGCGTCCTTGCCGACGATCGCCGGTGCAAGGTACGTGTCGATCGCGAGCTTCATCGCCTCGGGGCTTTCCGGGCCGTAGGCCATCCCGGCGATCGTCGTGCCTTCGCCGATGCCCGTCGCGCCGTCGCTGCAGAACACCTTCACGAGCATCAGCGTCTGGCCGTGCATCGTCGCGACCGACAGCTTGTGCGGGCGGATCGTCGGCAGGTCGACGAGACGGGTTTCGATGCGTTCGATGGTGACGGTGGACATGGGGCGCGCTGCGTGTGGGGAGTTCATGGAACGGATTTATACGCGCCGGGCAAATTCACCGTCCAATACTTTTAGGCGTGTTTTTCGATACCTTACAGGTATTGAAACAGGACTGGATACGCGAAATATTGCGATGTGCCATACCTTGTGTGGATAGGTATATGGGCCGGAAGGCTTGATGGCGCGGGTTGCGCGCGCTCGAGCCACTGCTTGCGCGAGGACGTGACGCGGCGGCGCTCCGAGCCGGGGAATCCTGCCGAAATCCGCGTCCCGCCGGGACGGGATCAGGGTTTTCCTGAGCGAACAACGGCGTGGTTGGCCTTCCGGATTGCGACTTCGACTTCGGTGAACGATCGGCAGGAAATCGGTACGCGGATACCGACGTGCTCGCCGATTCGTGCGGCGACACCCGCTGTTTCGCTCGACGGCGCGCGTCCCTGCCGCCGTGACGGCGGAAACGACACGCCGTTCGCACGGCGGTATCGGAGTGTTCAGTTTCCGCACACGTCGACGCGTGCCCCCACCGGCCGGCGCGGGCGCGGCGGGTGGGAACAAACCCGGATGGCTCCGCTTCCTCTCGGCCGCCTACCCTCGCGCGCATGCCGGTCGGCGCAATGCAAGGCCCGATCCGGCGGGTCGGAATTTCCTCAGGAGCGTACATGGATAGCAGCAGCAACACGGCACTGTTCGACGCCGGCGTCTGGCACGGCAAGACTTTCAACGGGCGCTGGCACGCCAGCCCGCACGCGGTCGACGTAATCGAACCCGCGACCGGCAACACGCTCGGCCGCGTCGGCCTCGCGGACGGCGCGGCGGTGGCCGATGCGGCAGCCGCCGCGCATCGCGCGCAGCCCGCGTGGTTCGGCCTGCCGTACGACGAACGCGCGGCCGTCCTGCGCCGCGCGGCGGCCGTCGCGGAAACGCACTTCGATTCGATCGTCGACTGGCTCGTGCGCGAAAGCGGATCGACGCGCGCGAAGGCGTCGTTCGAAACGTCCGTCACGATCAAGGCGCTGCACGAGGCGGCGGGGTTGCCGTCGCGCGCGGCCGGCGAAGTCCTGCCGTCGGCGGCTGGCCGGCTGTCGCTCGCGCGGCGCCGCCCGCGCGGCGTCGTCGGCGTGATCTCGCCGTTCAATTTCCCGCTGTACCTGGCGATACGCGCGGTCGCGCCGGCGCTTGCGCTGGGCAACGCGGTCGTGCTGAAGCCCGATCCGCGTACCGCCGTGTGCGGCGGCGTCGCGATTGCCCGCGTGTTCGAGCTCGCCGGCCTGCCGGAAGGCGTACTGCACGTCCTTCCCGGCGACGGCGCGGCCGGCGCCGCGCTGGTCGCCGATCCGAACATCGCGATGATCCAGTTCACCGGCTCCACCGCGGCGGGGCGCAAGGTCGGCGAGGCGGCCGGCCGCCACCTGAAGAAGGTCTCGCTCGAGCTCGGCGGCAAGAACTCGCTGATCGTGCTCGACGACGCCGACCTCGACCGCGCCGTCGCCAATACCGCATGGGGCGCGTATCTGCATCAAGGCCAGATCTGCATGGCGACCGGCCGCGTGCTCGTGCAGCGCGGCATTCACGACCGCTTCGTCGCGAAGCTCGTCGAGAAGGCCCGAAGCCTGCGCGTCGGCAATCCCGCGACCGCGGACGTCGGCCTCGGGCCGCTGATCAATGCCGCGCAGCTCGATCATGCGGCGAGCCTGGTGGACGCGGCCCGTCGCGCGGGCGCGCATGTCGAGACGGGGGGCGGCCATCGCGACCTGTTCTTCGAGCCGACCGTGCTGAGCGGCGTCGCGCCGGGCAACCCGGCGTTCGACGAGGAGATTTTCGGGCCGGTCGCGGTCGTCGTGCCGTTCGATACGGACGAGGACGCCATCGCGCTCGCGAACCGCAGCGAATACGGGCTGTCGATGGCGATCCTGTCCGCCGACGTGGGCCGGGCGCTGAGGATCGGCGAGCGCCTGAACACCGGGCTGCTGCACATCAACGACCAGACGGTCAATGACGAAGTGATCAACCCGTTCGGCGGCGTCGGCGCATCGGGCAACGGCTCGAGCATCGGCGGTGCCGCGAACTGGGAGGAGTTCACGCAGTGGCAGTGGCTGACGATCAAGGGTGAAGCGCCGCCGTATCCGATTTGACAAGGAGACCGAACATGTACACGGAAAACGATTCACGCGTCGTCACCGCAGCCGTCGCGCGCGCGGCCGGCGCGCCCTTCTCGATCGAAACCGCCCGCCTGCGCGCGCCGCGCGACGACGAGGTGCGGGTGCGCGTCGTCGCGACGGGCCTGTGCCACACCGACCTGATCGTGCGCGACCAGTACTACCCGGTGCCGCTGCCGGCCGTGCTCGGTCACGAGGGCGCCGGCGTGGTCGAAGCGGTCGGCCCGAACGTGACGACGCTCGCCGCGGGCGATCACGTCGTGCTCACCTACGGCGCGTGCGGTCACTGCCCGTCCTGTGTCGGCGGTCACGGCGCGTACTGCCGGCACTTCTTCGGGCTGAATTTCGGCGGCGCCGACGCCGACGGGCAGACCGCGATCCGCGACGAACACGGGCAGCCGCTGCACGATCATTTCTTCGCGCAGTCGTCGTTCGCCAGCTACGCGCTCGCGCGCGAGAACAACGCGATCAAGGTGCCGCCGGAAGCGCCGCTCGAACTGCTCGGGCCGCTCGGCTGCGGGATCCAGACCGGCGCCGGCGCGGTGATCCACTCGCTCGCGGTGCGCCCGGGCAGCAGCTTCGCGAGTTTCGGCGCGGGTGCGGTCGGCATGAGCGCCGTGATGGCCGCACGCGTCGCCGGCGCAACCACCATCATCGCCGTCGACATCGTGCCGTCGCGGCTCGCGCTGGCGCTGGAGCTCGGCGCGACGCACACGATCAACAGCAAGGAAGTCGACGTCGTCGACGCGATCCGCACGATCACCGGCGGCGGCGTCGACTTCGCGCTCGAATCGACCGGGCTGCCCGCCGTGCTGTCGCAAGGGATCGAAGCGCTCGGCTCGCGCGGCACGATGGGCGTGGTCGGCGCGCCGAAGCTCGGCACGAAAGCGGAATTCGACGTCAACAACCTGCTGCTCGGCGGCCGCTCGATCCGCGGCATCGTCGAAGGTGACAGCGTGCCGCAGACGTTCATCCCGCAGCTCGTCCAGCTCCATCTGCAAGGGCGGTTTCCGTTCGACCGGCTGGTGAAGTTCTATCCGCTCGACCAGATCAACCAGGCCGCGGAGGACAGCAGCAACGGCATCACGCTCAAGCCGATCCTCCGTTTGCCGCATTGAGCGCGGGGCGCCGCCCGCTGCCGGGGCCACTCGGCGGCACGCGGCGGCGGCCCCTTTCGGGAAAATACGCCGCTTCGGGCGCCGGGCTATATTACGCATTCGCGCGACACGCCGCGCCGGCACGCCCGGCCCGGACCTTCGACCCTCATGGAGCGCAGCGTGAAGACGGCACCCGAATCCCCCTCGCGGCCGGTCGACCTCGACCGGCTCCGCGCCCGCTTCGCGGCGGGCGAACCGCTGCCGGAAACGGCGTTGCCGGCCAGCGTCGCGCGCTCGTGGCTGCGCTCGCGCGACGCCGGGCTCCGGCCGTGGCAAACCGCCCGCTATGAAATGCAGCGCGAGCTCGACGAATCGCGCGCGGACCGGCGGCTGTACCGCTGCGTCGCGCAGGAAATCGAGCCGCTGTGGGCCGCGTTCGGCGGCAGCGACTGGACGATCTTCTGCGTCAATCCGCGCGGCACGATCATCCATGCGCGGCGCAGCCCGCATTGCGACGACGCGCTGCTCACGCCGATCATCGCCGGACGCCGGATCGTCGAGCCGAACATCGGCACGACCGCGCCGAGCTGTGTGATTCACGACGGCACCGAGGCGGTCGTCGCGGGCGCCCAGCACTATCTCGACGAATTGTCGCGCGTGTTCTGTCTCGCGGTGCCGCTGGTCGGTTTCGACGGGGAAGTGATCGGCGCGCTGGACATCACCGGCGTCGGCCGGCGCAATGTCGTGCAGTTGCGCGAGCAGTTCCGGCATGCGGCGCTGTCCGCCGAGCAGCGGCTGTATGCGATGCTGCGCGACTGCCATCTGCTGCAGGTACAGCACGATCCGCGCTGGCTCGGCACACCGCTCGCGGGCGTCGTCGCACTCGACGAGGCGGGCCGCGTGCGCGCGGCGAGCCGGCTCGCTCGGCAGATGCTCGACCTTGCGCCTGCCGGGCCGATCGAACCGCGCGATCTCCGGCAACTCTTCCCCGGCGCGACGCCCGCGCAGCAGCGTCGTTTGCTGACACCCGCGCGTACGCCGCAGCGAATCGCGCGCGACGACGGCAGTCACGTCTGGGTTCGGGCCGTGCGCGCGCCGCTCGATCGTGCGACGATGCGGCGTCAATCCGATGCGCTCGAAGACGCCGTCGACGTGTGCGGCACCGCGCCGGCCGCCAGCCCGCAGGCAAGCCTGCACGAGCAGTCGCTCGACGCGATCCGCCGTGCGCTCGACGAGCACGACGGCAATGTGTCGGCCGCTGCGCGACAACTCGGCATCTCGCGCACCACGCTGTACGCGAAGCTCAGGCAGCTCGATGCAACGGGAATCACGAACGACGGGCCGCATTGACACTGCGTGCGGCGATGGTGCCTACGCCGCCGCCCGCCTCTCATGCAGCCGCCACGCGAGCCAGGCGATCTCGACCACGAACGCGCCGACCACGCCACCGAAGGGTCAGCGGCCAGCCGCTGCGACCGACGCCTGCCATTGCGCGGCCACGCCGGCGTAATCCCTGATCTTGAAAGCCGAGCCGTCCTGGACATGGACCCAGCCCAGCGTCCGGTCTGCCAGCGGCTTGTCGTGCTCGTCCGTCGCGATCTTGACGATCGCATGCGCACGGATATGCACGAGACCGTCCGGATAGTCTGACGACGGGTTCGCCAGCGTCACCGTCACGAACGGGCCGAGGTCCTGCAGAAGTCGAGCGGCCGGCGGATGGTCGGCCATCAGCAAACTGCCGCCCTTGACGCGATCGTCCACGCGGATGGCCATGCTGTCCGGCCGCCGGTGCGCGGCAGTCGGCAGCGACATCCAGAGCACGTGATCCGGGTTCACATGGACGACATCGGGATCGCCCATGGCGTCGCGCGTTTCAATCCGGGGTATCGGCATGCAGGTCTCCAGTCGATCGTTGGGCACCCGGGCGCGGGTGCGTCGGCCCCATGATGATGCCGCAATATGTCGGCTTTCCACGTGCCCTCCGACGCGGGGCGGCGAACCTCGTCAGGTCCCCATCCGGAGCATGGCGCGGCAACCTTTACCGGCCGGTCGGTGGCGCCGACTCAACCCGGCGCCACCGACTACCCTCGCCACGTTGCCTGCGCCAGCTTCGCCACCAGTTCGTCGTACACCACCCGGATACGACGGGGTATCGGGCCGCGCCGCGGCCGATAGACGTGCAACTTCCACGGTTCGGGTTCGAGGCTGGACAACAGCCGCACCAGGCGCCCCTTCTTGATGTACGGCCGCACGAGATACTCCGAGCACTGGCCGAATCCCAGCCCTGCGCACACGGCGTCGATCTCAGCCTCGGCGTCGTCCGTCAGATAGGCCGGCGACGCGGGCTTGAATTGCTGCTCCGCGCGAAAAATCCACGGCCACGCCCGACCGCTCGCGCGGTCGATCAGGCACGTCACCGGCATCGATTCGAGTGCCTTGAGGTTTTTCGGCTCGCCCAGCCGTTTGATCAGCGACGGAGCGCCAACGACCCACATCGGCAACGGCCCGACCATTCGCGCGACGAAGCGGTTGTCTCCGATCGCCCCGACCCGCACGCCGATGTCGATCTGTTCGTCGACCACCGGCGAGGGCACATCCGACAGCCGCAGGTCGGGCACGAGACCCGGATACCGCTGCATGAGATCGGTCAGGACCGGCTGGACGTAATGACGCCCCATGCCTGACGGGGCCGTGATCCTGACGACGCCGACCGGCTCGTCGACCTGACCGTTCGCGGCGCCGAACAGCCCGTCGACGGCAGAAAGCGCCGCCTGCGCTTCAAGCGCAAACGACTGCCCGAAGGCGGTAATCCGGATACTGCGGGTCGTCCGGTGGAACAGGGTTTCGCCCAGCATCTCTTCCAGTTCGCGCACCGCGCGCGTCACGACCTGCGGCGACACACCGAGCCGCGCGGCCGCCTCGCGGAACGTGGGCGCCGTGGCCGCCGCGGAAAAGATCTTCAGGATGTCGAGCCGGTTGAGCATGAGGAACCCTTTTGACGCTCGCGAAGAAGCGGTTTCAATTCCCGAAACGGGAATTCTGAATGCGCCATTGTTCCATTTTTTTGCGACCGACGAACGACCACAATGAGCATCAGACGTCGCTTCGACGTGAATGGTCAACCACTTTGGGGAATCTCATCATGAACGCAAGCACACATCCGGCTCAACTCGCGGGCCGCATCGCACTGGTGACGGGTGCCAGTTCCGGCATTGGCCGCGCATCCGCGATCGAACTCGCGCGGCGCGGCGCGAAGGTCGTCGTTTCCGCACGGCGCAAGACCGAACTGGATCGACTGGTCGACGAAATCACGGCCGCCGGCGGCGAAGCGAAGGCTTTCGCCGCGGACGTCGCGAACGAAGACGAGCTCCGCAAGCTGTTCGATTTCACGGTATCGACCTACGGACGCCTCGACATCGCATTCAACAATGCCGGCACGGAAGGCGTGTTCGCGCCGCTGCTCGAGCAGGATGCCGAACGATTCGACATGGTGTTCGAACCGAACGTGCGCGGCGTGTTCAATTCGATGAAGTACGCGGCCGAAATCATGCTGCGTCAGGGCTCGGGCAGCATCATCAACAACGCGTCGATGGGCGGGCTCATCGGCTTCGAGAATGCGTCGGTCTATATCGCGAGCAAGCACGCGGTGATCGGGATGACGAAGACGGCTTCGATCGAGTGGTTCAAGCGCGGCGTCCGCGTCAACGCACTGTGCCCCGGGCTGATCGAAACGCCGTTCCATCATCGCGGCATCTGGCCGTCGGACGATGCGCGGCAGGGCTTTGCCGCAGCGACACCGGCAGGACGGTGGGGGTCCGCCGAGGAGATGGCGACGATCGTCGCGTTCCTCGCATCGGACGATTCCAGCTATGTGTCCGGGCATGCGCTCGTGGCCGACGGCGGCTATTCGATTGCATGACGCCTGAAGCGCGAACCTAGATGCCGTGGCGGCTCATCGTCGCGTAACCGGACCGACAGCGCGAAATGGCAGCGCGCGGTCGGTTCGCGCATCCCGGTTCGCACGGGAAGCGAATGCATCGGGCCGCTGCCGCCTTCATTTCACTGCACGCCGGAGGCCGGTGTCGGCTCCGCCACCGCCCGTTTCGCGTGCAGGCGCAACGCGAGCCACGCGATCCCGACCGCGAACGCGCCGACCACGCCGCCGAAGGTGCCGACCCACGGCAACCCGAAGTCGCCCGCGATATGGTTGCCGAGCAGCGCACCGGCGCCGATGCCGACGTTGTACAGGCCCGAGAAGATCGACACGGCCAGGTCGGTCCCCTCCGGCGCCAGCTTCAGCACCCACGCCTGCATCGCGAGGCCGAAACAGACGATCGCCCCGCCCCAGACCAGCGTATGCACGGACAGCGTGACGATGTTCAGCGCGCACGGGAACAGGATCAACAGGCAGCCCGACAACGCGACGATCGACGCCAGCAGGAACTTGTCCGGCTGGTGCGGATAGACGCGGTTGAAGCAGACCGCGGCCGGCATGCCGGCGATGCCGAACAGGATCAGCACATACGTGATCCGGCTGTTGCTCGCGTGGTTGACGCTCTGGACGAAGGGCTCGATGTACGTGTACGACGTGAAATGCGCGGACACGACGAGCACGGTGATCGCGTACAGCGCCACCAGCGCCGGCTTGCGCAGAAATACGCCGATGCTGCCGACTGATCCGGCGCCCTGGCTCGGGAGTTCCGGCAGCGTCGCGCGCAGCAGCAGCAACGCGATGCCCGCCGCGCCCGCGATGATCAGGAACGTGACGCGCCAGCCGAACGCCTCGCCGATCACGCGCCCGAGCGGAATGCCGGCGACCATCGCGATCGACGTGCCCATCGCCAGCATGCTGAGCGCGCGGCTTTTCCGGTCGCTCGGCGCGAGCCGCACGGCCAGCGGGACGGAAATCGACCAGAACACCGCATGCGCGCACGCGATGCCCAGCCGGCCGACCATCAGCACCGCGAAATTCCACGCGACACCGGTGACGATATGGCTGACGATGAACGCCGCCAGTGCCCAGACCAGCAGCCTGCGGCGCTCGACATGGCGCGTGACCAGCGTCAGCGGCAGCGACACGACGGCGACGGCCCACGCATAGATCGTCAGCATCAGGCCGACGTCGGTCGGCTGCATGTGCAGGCTGTCGCCGATCGCGCTGAGCAGCGCGACGGGGACGAACTCGGTGGTATTGAAGATGAAGGCGGTGAGTGCCAGGGCCCATACGCCCCACCACGATTGACTGGAACTGACGGCGTCCGGTGTTGCCATACCTGGAATCGACGAGGGTTGGGGGCGCGTACGGCGCGGAAAAGTCCGGCCCGGGCCCGGCCCGGCGCATCGCCGCGATTGTACCAGCGGCGCCTGACTCGTCGCGGCACGGCACGTTGGGGCCACGGGACATCGCCATGACATGGCCGCGCGCCGATAATGTGTCGGCAGGATTTTCATCGACGATTCGCTCGAACCCTATCGAGCCAGGAGATTCACATGCGCATTGAAACGTCTTTTCTGTTCGATCTCGACGGCACGCTCGTCGACAGCGTCTATCAGCACGTGCTCGCGTGGAAGGAAGCGCTCGATGCCGAGGGCATCGAACTGTCGGTGTGGCGCATCCACCGCAAGATCGGGATGAGCGGCGGCCTGTTCCTGAACCAGCTGCTGCGCGAGACGGCGGGCGACATCGACGCCGAGCGCGTCGAACGGCTCGCCCGGCTGCATGCGGCCGCGTACCAGCGGCTGCGCGCGCAGGTTCGGCCGCTGCCGGGCGCGCGCGAGCTGCTTGCCGCACTGTCGAGCGCGGGCATCCGCTGGGCGATCGCCACCAGCGGGCGGATGGAAACGGCCGCCATCAATCTCGAGGCGCTCGGCGTCGATCCGGCAAAGAACGTCGTGGTCACGCGCGACCAGGTGAAATATGCGAAACCGGACCCCGACCTGTTCCTGACCGCGGCCGCGCAGCTGAACGTGCCGATCGAACACACGGTGGTCGTCGGCGACAGCATCTGGGACATGCTCGCCGCCAGCCGCTGCCGCGCGCTCGGCGTCGGGCTGCTGTCGGGCGGCTACGGCAGCGACGAACTGGAACGCGCGGGCGCGCTGCGCGTGTACGACGATCCGGCGGATCTGCTGTGGCATCTGGATGAAATCGCCGCGCGGCCGTAGACCGTCCGCCGCACCGGGGTCGCCTGCGCCGGATTGAGCCCCCTGCGCGCACTTCACGCGGCCGGCACGGCGAACAGCATGCGGCCGGCCGGGTTCACGTCGATTTCGTAGCGGCTGCAGCCAAGGCCGCGCGTCGCGGCCGGGGTCGTACCGGCAGGCGGCGCGGGTGCGCGGATCGTGCGTCGATGCGTCCCGGTCAATCGTCGTCGACGCGCTTGTCGATCAGGTAGCGACCGCGCTCGACACCCGCGCGCAATGCTTCGTTCTCGGTCAGCCATTCGGGGCCGGCGGCCGCCGGCTCGACCAGCTCGATGCGCTCGCCGCCGACATACACCTGCACCTCGTCGCGCCATGCGCCGCTATCGTTGCGCCGCGCCCATACGAGGATCTCGTGGCCGCGATACGGGTCTCGAACCTGTGCATCCTGTTGATGTTGCACGATGGCCTCCTGTGCTTATCTGCGATAACGATGCAAAAAATGCGCGCCGCCCGAGCGCCGCGCGCGCCGGCCGCCCTGCTCGCACGCAGCGTGCCCGGCCGGCACGCGCCTTGCGCCTCCTTACGTCCCCTTACAGCCCCATTGCGCGTCGAACCGCTACCGGTAAGCGTTTGGGCGAAACGGAAGGAATGCACATCATGATCGGGCACCTCGAACGCGTCGGCCCCCTGCTGCCGGCCGCGCTGCCCGGCACTCGTGATGCTCGCGGCTCGAATGCCGCGTCATCGCGCAGCGTCAACCGCGCACGCTGCGCTCGTCGTCGAGCATAGCGATCTCACGCTCGGCACGCTGCACGATACACCCGGCGCGCGACGCGTGCGCGTGAAGCGGTTCATCGTCCGGCAGTCGGACGACGATCCGGACACCGACGACATCCCGGCCCCGTTCTCGCGCACGAGCGGACCGGAATTTGCAACGCTAGGCAAGACGCTGCAAAACATCGCCGGCGTGCGGACCTGCCGCCCCGACACTTCGTCAAGGAGCTTCGTGTGACCCAGACCGACCTGCTCTCCTATCTCGTGACGAGCGAACTGGCCGCCCGCATGCGGTTCGGCGGATGGCTCACCATCAGCCAGCGCGTCGGTGCGCTGCGCGCGTGGCTCGCGTGCCATCACGCCGAATGCAGCTGGCTCGACCGGATCAGGATCGCGAGCGCAGCCGCGACGATCGCGCAGGAGATCTACGAGATCGCGGTCACGCACGGCCTCGAAAACGGCGAACGCGTACGGCTCGACGCCCGTTCGCCGGAGCTGCAGGCGCTGCGCGCCCGCTGCGACGTGCTGCTGCAGCGCATCGACGGCGACCGGGACGTCGACGCACGATGATCGCGCCGGACCGCAGGAGCGTGCGGCTCGCCGCCATCGCAACGGCAGGCCCGGACGATGCAGCGGCCGCCGCGCTGCCGCCGGACGACGATTGCGCCGCGGGCGACAGCACGGACATCCGCTCCATCCCGTGCATGTAAGTGCAAGCGGCAGTACAGCGGTCATGTAAAAACGACAGCCCGCCGGCGCCGGCATCCCGCCTGACCATTGCCGCACCGGACTCCACGCGGCAGGCACACGCGTTGCGGCAACCCGGCGTTATCGACCGCCGCCGCCCGCACGCCCCGCGCCATGGACTCCACGCCGACCTTCGCTCCGCATATCTACTTCTGCGACGCCCGCCTCGTCGGGCCGCTCGACGCGTGGGGGCAGACCTTCGCGCATATCGCCGGAATGGGTTTCGATCACGTGCTGGTCGGGTCGTTCTGGGCCGCGAGCGTCGCCGGCTTCCCGCGCCACGTGGCCGATTTCCATCGCCCGGCCCACACGTTCACGACGCGCGCGAGCGCGCTCGAAACGTTCTCGCGGCTCGCGCAGCTCGCGCACGGCCACGGGCTGCGCGTGCTGCTCGAAGTCGTGCCGGACCGCATCGCGCGCGAGAACCCGCTGCGCGCCGCGCATCCGGACTGGTACGTCGAACGCACGCACGACGATGCGCTGATCGACCCGCGCGGTACCGCGCACGCGCTGGATGTCGTGCACGCGAACCTCGGCGACGACGCGGCACGCGACGCGCTGTCGGCGTGGTGGTGCGCGCATCTGGCCGCCTTTGCGGACGCGGGCGCGGCCGGCTTCCTGGTCGACGCGCCGCATCATCTGCCGGCCGACTGGTGGCCCGGCTGGCGCGCGGCGCTGCGCCGCGCGCGCCCGGACGCAGCGGTGCTCGCCGGCGTGCCCGGCCATGCGCGCGACGCGCTCGCGCAGCTCGAAGCGGCCGGGTTCGATGCGGTGTTCTCGTCGGTGCGCTGGTGGGATCTGCACGCACCGTGGTTCGCCGACGAACACCGGCTGCTGCGGCGCATCGGCTCGCCGATCGCGTTTCCCGATGCGTTCGACGGCCCGCGCCTCGCCGACGACTGGCCCGACGCACCGGACGACACCGTCGCACGCGCATATCGCCGCGCACTGTGGACGGCCGCGGCCGTCGGCACCGGCTGGCTCGCGCCGATGGGCTTCGAGCGCGGCGTCACGCTGCCGCTGATGTCGCGCGACGCGGATGCCGATCGCTACCGCGCCGCGTTCGAGCGTGCGCGCTTCGACCTGTCGGGTGCGATCGCCGAAGCGAACGCGTGGAGGCGCGCGACGCCCGTGGCGGCCGCGCGCGGCGAGATCGCGCAGTTGAGCGCGCCCGGCGCAACCGCGACGGTGCTGCTGCGCGGCACGGGGCCGTCGCTCGAACACGACGAAGCGGCACTGCTGATCGCGTTGAATCCCGATCTCGACACGGCGGCAACCGTCGATCCCGCCGCGATCCTGCCCGGCGTGCCGGGCAGCTTCACGCGCGTCGTGACGCAGGACGGCGCGCCAACCCACCCGCCTGCCGCGCTCGAAGCCTTCACGCTCGGGCCCGGTGCGCACGCGCTGCTGGATGCCCGGCGCGCGCCGCCCGTCACGACGCGCGCCGACGCCGCGCGCGAACGCACGATGCTGTCGGCCGCGCTCGCGGCCGACCGGATCGCGATCGAGCGCGTCGAGCCGTCGGTCGACGGCGGCCGCTTCGCGGTCAAGCGCGTGATCGGCGAACCGCTCGTCGTGCATGCATCGATCTTCTCCGACGGGCACGCGCATCTCGCGGCCGTGCTCCAGTGGCGCGCGGAAGGCGACGACGACTGGCGCGAAGTGCCGTTCGAAGCCGAGCCGAACGACCGCTGGCACGCACGCATCATGCTCGACCGGGTCGGCCGCCACGTATTTCGCGTGATCGCGTGGCGCGACGACTGGGCGTCGCTCGCCGACGACGTCGCGAAGAAACACGCGGCCGGCCAGGACGTGACGCTCGAACTGCGCGAAGCCCAGCTGCTGCTCGCGACCGCGCTCAAGCTCGCCGATCCGGCCGATGCGCGCGCGGTCCCGCACATGGAGCGCCTCGTCGCCGAGTTCAGGGACGCGCCGCCCGCCGAACGGCTCGCGCTGCTCGGCGCGCCGCCGCTGGCCGACGCGTTCGCCGCGCTGCGCTACCGGCCGTTCGTCACGCACGACGAAACCACCTATCGGGTCGACGTCGAGCGTCGCGCGGCGCGCTTCTCGAGCTGGTACGAGATGTTCCCGCGCTCGGCGAGCGACGATCCGCATCGGCACGGCACGTTCGACGACGTGATCGCGCACCTGCCGCGCATTCGCGACCTGGGTTTCGACGTGCTGTATTTCCCGCCGATCCACCCGATCGGCACCACCGCGCGCAAGGGCCGCAACAACAGCCTGAAAGCCGGCCCCGACGACGTCGGCAGCCCGTATGCGATCGGCTCGCCCGACGGCGGCCACACGGCCGTGCACCCGCAGCTCGGCACGCTCGAATCGTTCCGCGCGCTGGTCGAGGCCGCGCGCGTTCACGGGCTCGAGATCGCGCTGGATTTCGCGATCCAGTGCTCGCCCGACCATCCGTGGCTCGCCGCGCATCCGGGCTGGTTCGCGTGGCGGCCCGACGGCTCGCTGCGCTTCGCGGAAAACCCGCCGAAGCGCTACCAGGACATCGTGAACCCCGATTTCTACGCGCCGGACGCGCTGCCCGGCCTGTGGCTCGCGCTGCGCGACGCCGTGCTGTTCTGGGTCGACGCGGGCGTGCGGATCTTCCGCGTCGACAATCCGCACACGAAGCCGCTGCCGTTCTGGGCGTGGATGATCGACGACGTGCGCGGCCGCCATCCGGACGTCGTGTTCCTGTCCGAAGCGTTCACGCGGCCGGCGATGATGTACCGGCTCGCGAAGGTCGGCTTCTCGCAGTCGTACACGTACTTCACGTGGCGCGAGACGAAGCGCGAGTTCATCGACTACCTGACCGAGCTGACGGCCGGGCCCGCACGCGACTTCTTCCGGCCGAACTTCTTCGTCAACACGCCCGACATCAACCCGCGCCATCTGCAGAACGCGCCGCGCACGCAGTTCGTGATCCGCGCGGCGCTCGCGGCGACGCTGGCCGGTTCATGGGGCATGTACTCGGGTTTCGAGCTCGGCGAATCGGCGCCGCTGCCGGACAGCGAGGAATACGCGAACGCGGAGAAGTACGAGCTGCGCGCGCGCGACTGGAGCCGCGCCGCGCACATCGGCGCCGAAGTCGCGCGGCTGAACCGCGCACGGCGCGATCACCCGGCGCTGCAGACGCATCTCGGCCTGACCTTCGCCGACGCGGACAACGACGCCGTGCTCGTGTTCGTCAAGGCGACGCCGGCGTTCGACAGCGTCGTCGTCGTCGCGATCAGCCTCGACCCATGGCATCCGCAGGCCGCGAACTTCACGCTCGACGCCGCGCTGTGGTGCGGTTTCGGGCTCGCCGACGGCGAACCGCTCGACGCGCTCGAACTGGATGCCGCGCACGCGCAGACGTGGCGCGGCCATCGCCAGTACGTGTCGCTCGATCCGCACGTGCGGCCGTATGCGATCTGGCGGCTCGCGCCGTCTCCGGGCGCCGCGCGGGCGGCCGCGCCCGGACCGGACGACGCCCGACGACCTTCGGGAGCCCACGGATGATGAAACGCGAAGATTCCCTCGACGACGTGCGCCGCGCGCAGTTCCCGTCGCTCGCGCCGGCCGGCACGCCGCGCCGGCGCCGTGCGCGCCGCCGCGCGCCCGCGCTCTGTGCGGACGATCCGCTGTGGTACAAGGACGCGATCATCTACCAGGTGCACGTGAAGTCGTTCTACGACTCGAACAACGACGGCATCGGCGATTTCCCCGGCCTGATCGCGAAGCTCGACTACATCGCCGAACTCGGCGTCGACACGATCTGGCTGCTGCCGTTCTACCCGTCGCCGCGCCGCGACGACGGCTACGACATCGCCGACTACCGCGACGTGCATCCCGACTACGGCACGCTCGCCGACGTGCGGCGCTTCATCCGCGAAGCGCATGCGCGCGGCATCCGCGTGATCACCGAGCTGGTGATCAACCACACGTCGGACCAGCATCCGTGGTTCCAGCGCGCGCGGCGCGCGAAGCCGGGCTCGATGCATCGCGACTACTACGTGTGGTCCGACACCGACACGAAATACGCGGGCACGCGGATCATCTTTCTCGATACCGAAACATCGAACTGGACGCACGACCCGGTCGCCGGCCAGTACTACTGGCACCGCTTCTATTCGCACCAGCCGGACCTGAACTTCGACAACCCGGCCGTCGTGCGCGAGGTGATCCAGGTGATGCGCTTCTGGCTCGATCTCGGCATCGACGGGCTGCGGCTCGACGCGGTGCCCTATCTCGTCGAGCGCGAAGGCACGAACAACGAGAACCTGCCGGAAACGCACGCGATCCTGAAACGGATCCGCGCGACGATCGACGCCGAGTACCCGAACCGGATGCTGCTCGCGGAAGCGAACCAGTGGCCGGAAGACGTGCAGGAATATTTCGGCGACGAGAACGAATGCCACATGGCGTTCCACTTCCCGCTGATGCCGCGCATCTACATGTCGATCGCGAGCGAGGACCGCTTCCCGATCGTCGACATCATGCGGCAGACGCCCGCGCTCGCGCCGAGCAACCAGTGGGCCGTGTTCCTGCGCAACCACGACGAACTGACGCTCGAGATGGTGACCGATTCGGAGCGCGACCTGCTGTGGCAGACCTATGCGAGCGACCGGCGCGCGCGGCTGAACCTCGGCATCCGGCGCCGGCTCGCGCCGCTGATGGAGCGCGACCGGCGCCGCATCGAGCTGATCAATTCGCTGCTGCTGTCGATGCCCGGCACGCCCGTGATCTACTACGGCGACGAGATCGGGATGGGCGACAACATCCACCTCGGCGACCGCGACGGCGTGCGCACGCCGATGCAGTGGTCGTCGGACCGCAACGGCGGCTTCTCGCGCGCCGACCCCGAACTGCTGGTGCTGCCGCCGGTGATGGGCTCGCTGTACGGCTATGACGCGATCAACGTCGAGGCGCAGACGCGCGACCCGCATTCGCTGCTGAACTGGACGCGCCGCATCCTGTCGACGCGCCGTGCGTCGCAGGCGTTCGGGCGCGGCACGATCCGTTTCCTGCGCCCGGAGAACCGCAAGGTGCTCGCGTACCTGCGCGAGCTGGACGGCCACGATCCGGTGCTGTGCGTCGCGAACCTGTCGCGCGCGTCGCAGGCGGTCGAGCTCGACCTGTCGGAATTCGCGGGCCGCGTGCCGATCGAGATGACGTCGGATTCGCCGTTTCCGCCGATCGGCCAGCTCCCGTATCTCCTCACCTTTCCGCCGTACGGGTTCCTGTGGTTCGAGCTGTCCGGGCACGGCCGCGAGCCGTCGTGGCGGCAGCCGCATGCGGAGCCGCTGCCCGAATACGTGACGCTCGTGATGCGGCGCGGCGATACGCGGCCGGACGTCGGGCAGCTGCACGCGCTCGCGCACGACGCGCTCGCGTCGTGGCTCGCGCGGCGGCGCTGGTTCGCGTCGAAGGATCGCGCGATCGGCGATGCATGGCTGAACGTCGTCACGCCGGTGCCGGGCGAAACGTTCCAGTATGCGGAGGCGTGGGTCTGCGCCAGCGACGGCGGCGTCGAGCGCTATATCGTGCCGCTCGCGGCGGCCTGGGGCGGCGAGACGTCCCAGCCGCTGTTCGCGCAGCTCGCGCTCGCGCGCGTGCGGCGCGGCCATACGGTCGGCTACCTGACCGACGCGTTCGCGCTGCCGTCGTTCGCGCGCGGGATGCTGCGCAAGCTGCGCGACGGCGCAACGGTGCCGACCTCCGACGGCGGCCGGCTCGCGTTCCTGCCGGAGAGCGCGCTCGCAGCGCTCGACCCCGGCGACGACGCCGAAGTGCGCTGGCTCGCGGCCGAGCAAAGCAACAGCTCGCTCGTGATCGGCGACGCGATCGTGCTGAAGCTGGTGCGCAAGGTCGCGCACGGCGTGCATCCGGAAGCGGAAATGAGCCGGCACCTGACGCGCATCGGCTATGCGAACACCGCGACGCTCGCGGGCGAGGTCGTGCACGTCGATCCGGACGGCACGCCGCACACGGTCGCGATCCTGCAGCGCTACGTCGACAACCAGGGTGACGCATGGACGCGTTCGTTCGACTTCCTGCGGCGCGCGGTCGACGAGCTCGCGCTGCCGGCCGCCGACGAAGACGAAGCGGCCGAGGAAGACGAGGAACCCGAGGCGCTGCTCGGTTATGCGGCGTTCGCGGGCATCGTCGGCACGCGGCTCGGCCAGTTGCACGTCGCACTCGCGCAGCCGTCCGACGATCCCGCGTTCGCGCCGGAACGCGCGACACCCGATCACGTCGACGGCTGGTGCGTGGACGCGATCGCGTCGTTCGAGCGCGCGCTCGACGTGCTGCGCACGCGGCTCGATGCGCTCGATACGCTCGATCCCGCGATGCGCGCATCGGCCGACGCGCTGCTCGCATCGCGCGACGCCGCCGTGCGCGCGCTCGGGGAACTCGTGCCGCGCACGCTCGACGCGCAATGCACGCGGATTCACGGCGATTTCCACCTCGGCCAGGTGCTCGACGTGCAGGGCGACGCGCTGCTGATCGACTTCGAAGGCGAACCGGCGCGCCCGCTCGAACGGCGCCGCGCGAAATCGCATCCGCTGCGCGACGTGGCCGGCTTCCTGCGCTCGCTGTCGTATGTGAGCGCGACCGCGCAATTCGCGATCGAGAAAGCGCCGCCGCAGGCTGCCGGCCGCAAGCGCGCGCTGTTCGACCGCTTCGGGCAGGCCGCCGCCGACCGCTTCGTCGAATGCTATCGCGCGGCCACCGCGCTCGCGCCCGCACGCTTCGTCGACCCGCGTTATGCCGATCGCCTGCTCGCGCTGTTCCTGATCGACAAGGCGTCGTACGAGCTGTGCTACGAGGCCGCGAACCGGCCCGACTGGCTGAGCGTGCCGGTCGGCGGGCTCGCGGCGCTCGTCGAGCGCCTGCTCGACGACGGCAGCGCGCCCGAACCCGGAGGAACGCGATGACCGACACGCTGTTCGAACAGGCCGACATCGATGCGCTGCTCGCCGGCCGCCATCCCGATCCGTTCGCGTGTCTCGGCCCGCACGGGCAGGCCGACCGGATCGTCGTGCGCGCACTCTTGCCCGGCGCCGAGCGCGTGCGCGCGCTGTCGCCGGACGGCGACGAACTCGGCGCGCTCGCGTGCGTCGACCGCGCCGGCTGCTTCGCCGGCACGATCGCGCACGACGGCGAGGTTCCCCATTACCTGCTCGCGATCGACTGGCCTGACGCGCGGCAGGTGACCGACGACGCGTATGCGTTCGGCACGCTGCTCGACGACGCCGCGCTCGCGCGCTTCTCGTCCGGCGATCCGGCCGCCGTGCTCGACTGCCTGGGCGCGACGCCCGTGCGCATCGACGACACCGACGGCGTGCGCTTCGCGGTATGGGCGCCGAACGCGCAGCGCGTGTCGGTGGTCGGCGATTTCAACGGATGGGACGGCCGCCGCCATCCGATGCGGCTGCGGCGGCCGTCGGGTGTGTGGGAGCTGTTCGTGCCGGGCATCGGCGCGGGCGAGCGCTACAAGTACGAGCTGCGCGCGGCCGACGGGCGCGTGCTGCCGCACAAGGCCGATCCGTGCGCGCGCGCGACGGAAGCGCCGCCGCGCACGGCGTCCGTCGTCGCCGACGTCGCGGCGCTCGACGCGTTCGCGTGGCACGACGACGGCTGGATGCATGCGCGGCCGCACGCCGACCGCTACCGCGTGCCGTGGTCGATCTACGAAGTGCATGCGGAATCGTGGTTGCGCGTGCCCGAGGAGATGGACCGCAGCGCGACGTGGGACGAGCTGGCCGAGCGGCTGATTCCGTACGTGCACGGGATGGGCTTCACGCACGTCGAGTTCATGCCGATCGCCGAATACCCGTTCGGCGGCTCGTGGGGCTACCAGCCGCTCGCGCAGTTCGCGCCGTCCGCGCGCTTCGGGCCGGTCGACGGCTTCGCGCGGTTCGTCGACCGCGCGCATGCGGCCGGCATCGGCGTGATCGTCGACTGGGTGCCCGCGCATTTCCCCGACGATCCGCACGGCCTCGCGCAGTTCGACGGCACCGCGCTGTACGAGCATGCCGACCCGCGCGAGGGCCTGCATCCCGACTGGCACACGTGCGTGTTCAACGTCGGGCGCACCGAGGTCGGCGCGTTCCTCGTCGCATCGGCGCTCGCGTGGGCGCGCCGCTATCACGTCGACGGCATTCGCGTCGACGCGGTCGCGTCGATGCTGTACCGCGACTATTCGCGCAATGAAGGCGAATGGGTGCCGAACGTGTACGGCGGGCGCGAGAACCTCGAATCGGTCGCATTCCTGCGCATGCTGAACGACACGCTGCACGGTGCGGCCGCGCCGCCCGGCGTCGTCACCGTCGCAGAGGAATCGACCGCGTGGCCCGGCGTCACCGCGCCGACCGGCGACGGCGGGCTCGGCTTCGACTTCAAGTGGAACATGGGGTGGATGCACGACACGCTCGCGTATCTGCGCGAGGACCCGATCCACCGCCGCTATCACCACGACCGGATGACGTTCGGGCTCGTCTACGCGTTCTCCGAGCGCTTCGTGCTGCCGCTGTCGCACGACGAGGTCGTGCACGGCAAGGGCTCGCTCGTCGCGAAGATGCCGGGCGACGCGTGGCAGCGGCTCGCGACGCTGCGCGCGTACTTCGGCTTCATGTGGGCGCACCCCGGCAAGAAGCTGCTGTTCATGGGCAGCGAGTTCGCGCAATGGGCCGAGTTCGCGCACGACTCGACGCCGCACTGGGACCTGCTCGACGCGCCCGCGCATCGCGGCGTGCAGCGGCTCGTGCGCGACCTGAACCGCGCGTATGCGGCCGAACCCGCGCTGCATGCGCTCGACTGCCACGCGGCCGGCTTCGCCTGGCTGATCGGCGACGATCGCAACAACAGCGTGTTCGCGTTCGCGCGCCGCGACGATGCGGGGAACCTGGTGGTCGCGGTCTGCAACTTCACGCCGGTGCCGCGCAGCGGCTACCGCGTCGGGCTGCCGGCGCCCGGCCACTGGCGCGAACGGATGAACACCGATGCCGCATCGTACGGCGGCACCAACGCCGGCAACGACGGTGCCGTGTGGGCCGAGGCCGTGCCCGCGCACGGCGAGGCGTGGTCGGCAGCGCTGCGCCTGCCGCCGCTCGCGACGCTGTGGCTGAGCCCCGCCTGATTCCCCGCCCCTTCGACACGGAGATATCCGCCCCATGCCGAGTGCCCTGCCCGCTCGCCTCGAATCCGGCCGCCGCTATCCGCTCGGCGCGACCTGGGACGGCCTCGGGACCAACTTCGCGGTGTTTTCCGCGCACGCGCAGCGCATCCAGCTGTGCGTGTTCGATCCGACCGGCCGCAGGGAACTCGCGCGCCTCGATCTGCCCGAATGCACCGACGAGGTGTGGCACGGCTACTTGCCCAACGCGCATCCGGGCACCGTGTACGGGTTTCGCGCGGACGGCCCGTACCAGCCGCAGCACGGCCATCGCTTCAATCCGACCAAGCTGCTGCTCGACCCGTACGCGCGCAAGCTGGTCGGCCATTTCCGCTGGTCGGACGCGCTGTTCGGCTATCGCGTGCATTCGAACCGCGCGGACCTGTCGATGGACCGGCGCGACTCGGCGCCCGCGATGCCGAAATGCGTGGTGGTCGACGAGGCGTTCGACTGGAGCACCGACCGGCGCCCGCGCGTGCCGTGGCGCAGCACGGTGATCTACGAGGCGCACGTGCGCGGCGTGTCGATGCGCCGCGCCGGGCTGCGCGCGCCCGAACGCGGCACGTTCTCGGCGTTGGCGCATCCGGCTTTCATCGATCACCTGCTGTCGATCGGCGTGACGACGGTCGAGCTGCTGCCCGTCCACGCGTTCCTGCAACAGCGCGAACTCGTGAAACGCGGGCTGCGCAACTACTGGGGCTACGACACGGCCGCTTTCTTCGCGCCGGAACCCGCGTATCTCGCGACGCGGCGGCTCGACGAGATGCGCATCGCGATCCGCCAGCTGCATGCGGCCGGCATCGAGGTCGTGCTCGACGTCGTCTACAACCATACTTGCGAAGGCAACGAGCTCGGCCCGACGCTGTCGTGGCGCGGCCTCGACAACGCGAGCTACTACCGGCTCCTGCCGGGCGACCATCGTTTCCACGTCGACGAGACGGGCTGCGGCAACACGCTGAACCTGTCGCACCCGCGCGTCGTGCAGATGGTGATGGATTCGCTGCGCTACTGGGCCACCGCGTTCAACGTCGACGGCTTCCGCTTCGATCTCGGCGTGACGCTCGGCCGCGAGGATCACGGCTTCGATCCCGGCGCGGGATTTTTCGATGCGCTGCGGCAGGACCCGGTGCTCGCGCAGCGCAAGCTGATCACCGAGCCGTGGGATCTCGGCCCCGGCGGCTACCAGCTCGGCCGCCACCCGCCGGGCTTCGCCGAATGGAACGACCGCTTTCGCGACACCGTGCGGCGCTTCTGGCGCGGCGACGCGGGCCAGCGGCCGGAACTCGCCGCGCGGCTCGCGGGGTCGGCCGACCTGTTCAACCACCAGCGGCGCCATACGTGGGCGTCGGTCAATTTCGTCACCGCGCACGACGGTTTCACGCTCGCCGATCTCGTGTCGTATGCGGACAAGCACAACGACGCGAACGGCGAGGACAACCGCGACGGCCGCGACGACAACTGCAGCGCGAACTGGGGCGTCGAAGGGCCGAGCGCCGACGCGGCGATCCGCGACGTGCGCGCGCGCGTCGCGCGCTCGATGCTCGCGACGCTGTTCACCGCGCTCGGCACGCCGATGCTCGTCGCCGGCGACGAGTTCGGCCGCACCCAGCACGGCAACAACAACGCGTACTGCCAGGACAACGAGCTGTCCTGGCTCGACTGGGACCTGGCACGCAGCGACGAAGCCGTGAAGCTGATGCGCTTCGTATCGCGGCTCGCCGCGCTGCGGCGCATGTACCCGCTGATGTCGGCGCCGCGCTATCCGTCGGGCGATCACGACGGCGCGCCGGGCATGGCCGAGATCGACTGGTTCGACGAACGCGGCGACGCGCTGACCGTGCCCGCGTGGCACGACCGCGAGCGCCGCGCGCTGACGATGCGGCGCGTCGGCGCGGGCCGCACCGGGCGCACCGAGTCGCTGCTCGTGATGCTGAACGCGTCGTCCGAGACGATCACGTTCGCGCCGCCCGCGCCCGTGCTCAACTATCGCGTGCTGGTCGACACCGCCGCGCCGGACGCCGGCCCGCGCGCATGGCCGGCCGACGGCCTCGACGTCGCCGCGCATGCGGCCGCGGTCGCCGTCGCGGCCGTGCCGCCCGACCCGCCTTCGTGAGGACCGCCATGACGTCACGTTCCGCTCATCCGCCCGGCACGCATGCGTTCGCGTCGTCGTTCGGCGCGACCTGCATCGATGCGGGCCATACGCGCTTCCGGCTGTGGGCGCCCGCGAGCCGCACCGCGGCCGTCGAGCTGCACGACCCGAGCGACCGCACGATCGCGATGACGCCGGCCGGCGACGGCTGGTTCGAAGCGCTCGCGCCGTGCGGGCCCGGCACGCTGTATCGCTACCGGCTCGACGGCGCACTCACGGTGCCCGATCCCGCGTCGCGCTTCCAGCCGTACGACGTACACGGCCCGAGCCAGGTCGTCGATCCGGCCGCGTATCGCTGGCGTCACGACGCATGGCGCGGCCGCCCGTGGCACGAGACGGTGCTGTACGAACTGCACGTCGGCGCATGCGGCGGCTACGCGAGCGTCGAGCGGCGCCTGCCGGCCATCGCCGCGCTCGGCGTGACGGCGATCGAGCTGATGCCCGTCAATGCGTTCCCCGGCACGCGCAACTGGGGTTACGACGGCGTACTGCCGTTCGCGCCCGATGCATCGTACGGGCGGCCCGACGAGTTGAAGGCGCTCGTCGACGCCGCGCACGGGCTCGGGCTGCAGATGTTCCTGGACGTCGTCTACAACCACTTCGGCCCCGACGGCAACCTGCTGCCGCGCTACGCGCCCGCGTTCTTCCGCGCGGACCGGCAAACGGCGTGGGGCCCCGCGATCGACTTCGCGCGTGCGCAGACGAGCGCGTTCTTCATCGACAACGCGCTCTACTGGCTCGACGAATACCGCTTCGACGGGCTGCGCATCGACGCCGCGCATGCGATCGACGACGATGCGTGGCTGCGCGAGCTCGCGCGCCGCGTGCGCGCGCATGCGGGCGACGCACGCCACGTGCATCTCGTGCTCGAGAACGAACGCAATGCGGCGAGCCTGCTCGGGCCCGGCCGTTTCGATGCGCAATGGAACGACGATTTCCACAACAGCGCGCACGTGCTGCTGACCGGCGAGCGCGACGGCTATTACCGCGCGTACGCCGACGCGCCGCTGCGCCATTTCGCGCGCACGCTCGGCGAAGGCTTCGCGTACCAGGGCGAGCCGTCGCCGCTGCATGACGGCGCCGCGCGCGGCGAGCCGAGCGCGCACCTGCCGCCGACCGCGTTCGTCGCGTTCCTGCAGAACCACGACCAGATCGGCAACCGCGCGTTCGGCGAACGGCTGCGCACGCTCGCGAACGACGATGCGCTCCGCGCGGCCACCGCGCTGATGCTGCTCGCGCCGCAGATTCCGCTGCTGTTCATGGGCGAGGAGGAAGGCAGCACGCAGCCGTTCCAGTTCTTCACCGACTATCGCGGCGCGCTCGCCGACGCCGTGCGCGAAGGCCGGCGCCGCGAATTCGCGGCGTTTCCCGCGTTCGCCGATCCCGCGCATCGCGACGCGATTCCCGATCCGAACGACATCGCGACGTTCGTGCGCTCGTTGTCGAAACACCCGGCCGACGAAGCATGGCCCGACGCCGACGCATGGCGGCGCTTCTACCGCAGCGCGCTGGCCGTGCGCGCGGCGCTCGTGACGCCGCACCTGACGGGCGCGCGCGCGCTCGGCGTCGACCTGCTCGCGGGCGACGGCGAACCGCAGGCGCTCGCCGCACGCTGGCGGCTCGGCAACGGCAGCACGCTGACGATCGCGCTGAACCTCGGCTCGCACGACGCGGTGCTGCCCGCGCTGCCGGTCGGCAAGATCGTGTTCGAGACGCCGCCGCGCGCGCGCGACCGGCTGCGCGACCTGCGCCTGCCGCCACGTGCGTGCATCGCGTGGCGCGACGGCGCGGTCAACGACGATGCGCTGAGTCACCGCCCGAACGGGCGAGGCCCATCATGACGACCGACGTATCGATCGCGGCACTCGCCCGTTCGGCCGGACTGGAAATCGACTGGACCGACGCGGGCGGCGTCGCGCGGCGGGTGGGCGACGATGCGCTCGCCGCGCTCGTCGACGCGCTCGGCTGGCCGTGCGGCACGGCGCTCCAGCGCGTCGACAGCGCGGCGGCGCTCGCCGATGCGAACGCGGCGCCGCCGCGCATCGTCACCGGCGATGCCGGCCTGCCGCTGACGCTGCCGCATACGATCGCGCTGCCGGGCGCACACTTCCGAATCGCGCTCGAAACCGGCGGCTACGTCGACGGGCGCGTGGCCGGTGCGGGCGAGCACGGCACGCTGCCGCCGCTCGCGATGCCCGGTTATCACGCGCTCGACATCGGCGAGCAGCGCATCGGGCTCGCGATCGCGCCGCTGCGCGCGCGCCCGTTCGACGCGTTCGCGCGTGCGCCTGACGCAGGCCGCCGCTGGGGGGTCGCGGCCCAGCTGTACAGCCTGCGCCGTATCGGCGACGAAGGCGCGGGCGACTACACCGCGCTCGCGCGGCTCGCCGCGCACGCGGCGCGGCACGGCGCGCAGGCGGTGGCGATCAGCCCGACGCACGCCGGTTATCCCGCGCTGCCCGCGCACGACAGCCCGTATTCGCCGTCGTCGCGGCGCTGGCACAACGTCGCGTATCTCGACTGCGACGCGGTGCCGGGGGCCGAGGCTGCGCTTCACGCGCGCGACGATGCAGTCGATGCGCCGCTGATCGACTGGCCGCGCGTGCTGCCGCAGAAGCTGCGCCGCCTGCGCGCATGCTTCGATGCATGGCGTGCCAACGGCACGCCGTCGCGCGACGCGTACCAGCGCTTTCGCGCGGCCGGCGGCGCGGCGCTCGACGCGCATGCGCGCTTCGACGCGCTGCAGGCGTTCTGCATCGAACACGGGATCGGCGCGGACTGGCGGCAATGGCCGGCGCCGTGGCGCATGCCGTCATCGGCGGAAGTCGATGCGTTCGCGCACGCGCATGCCGACACGATCGCTTTCCACACGTTCCTGCAATGGTGCGCATCGCGCGCGCTCGGCGACGCGCAGCATGTGGCGCGCGGCGCGGGCATGGCGACCGGGCTGATCGCCGATCTCGCGGTCGGCTCCGACCGCGCGGGCAGCGACGCATGGGCGCACGGCACGACGCTGCTGCGCGGCGTGTCGCTCGGCGCGCCGCCCGACCTGTTCAATGCGGCCGGCCAGGCGTGGGGCGTGACGACGTGGACGCCCGCCGCGCTGCGCGCCGACCGTTTCGTCCCGTTCATCGAATTGTTGCGCGCGGCGTTCGCGCATGCGGGCGGCATCCGCATCGACCACGTGCTCGGCTTCGCGCGGATGTGGATCGTGCCGGACGGCGGCACGCCGCGCGACGGCGCCTACCTGCGCTATCCGGTCGACGATCTCGTGCGGCTCGTCGCGCTCGAGGCGGCACGCCATCGCGCGATCGCGATCGGCGAGGATCTCGGCACGGTGCCGGGCGGTTTGCGCGAGCGGCTCGGCGCACAGGGAATCGCGGGGATGCGCGTGCTGTGGTTCGAGCGCGATGCGACCGGCGCGTTCCGGCCGCCGTCCGCGTGGGATCGCGATGCGATCGCGATGACGTCGACGCACGACTTGCCGACCGTGGCCGGCTGGTGGCGCGGAGTCGATCTGGGGTGGCGGCGGGTGGCGGCCGACAGCGGGAAGCCGCAAAACGGCGCGGCCGACAGCACGCCGGGCGATGCGAGTGCGCAAGACCCGAACGAAATCGTGCAATGCGCCGACGTCGGGCATGACACCGTGCCCCGCCCCGAAGCAGGCCGCGCCACGCCTCCGCCTGCGTCCGATCCCGACCTGATCGCCGCCCAGGCGGAACGCGCAACCGAACGCGCGGCGCTGTGGCACGCGCTGCAGCAAGCAGGTTGCGCGCCCGCCAACAGCGCCGTCCCGCCGGCCGGCGCGCCGCCCGTGAGCGCGATACTCGCGTACGTCGCGCTCAGCCCGTCGCCGCTCGCGATCGTGCCGCTCGAGGATCTGCTCGGGCTGGACGAGCAGCCGAACTTGCCGGGGCCACCATGCGGCCATCCGAACTGGCTGCGGCGCCTGCCGCGCACCGTCGACACGCTGTTCGACGCCGACGCGCGCAAGCGCATCGCGGCCGTCGAGCACGCGCGCCGCTCGCGGGAGCGCGACCCATGACGCCGCGCGCGACGCTGCGGCTGCAGCTGCATGCGGGTTTCACGTTCGACGATGCGGCCACGCATGCCGACTACTTCGCGCGCGTCGGCGTGAGCCATCTGTACCTGTCGCCGGTCACGACGGCCGAGCCCGGTTCGCTGCATGGCTACGACACCGTCGACTACGGCTCGGTCAGCGCCGAACTCGGCGGCGAAGCCGGCCTGCTCCGGCTCGTCGGCGCGCTGCGCGCACGCGGCATCGGCGTGATCGTCGACATCGTGCCGAACCACATGGGCGTCGGCGGCGCGTCGAACGGCTGGTGGAACGACGTGCTCGAATGGGGGCCGGCGAGCCCGTACGCACACTGCTTCGACATCGACTGGCATCCGCCCGACGCGGCACTCGACGGCAAGGTGCTGCTGCCCTGCCTCGGCACGCCGTACGGCGACGCGCTCGCGGCCGGCGACATCGCGCTCGGCGCCGATCCGTCGACCGGCCGCTTCTTCGTTGCGTGCCCGGGGCGACAGCTGCCCGTGTCCGCCGCCACCTATGCGGACATCCTGCGCATCGCGAACCGCTCGGACCTGAACACGCTCGCCGAACGCTTCGGTGCCGTGCCGGCGCGCGACAGCGCCCGGTTAGCCGCCGCGCATGAGGCGTTGCGCGATTACGCGGCCGCGCACGGCCCGCATGCGTTCGACGCCGTGCTGCGCGGCGCCGATCCGCGCAACGCACGCTCGCGCGCGTGGCTGCACCGGCTGCTCGAACGCCAGCACTACCGGCTCGCGTGGTGGCGCACGGCCTCGGACGAACTGAACTGGCGGCGCTTCTTCGACATCGCGACGCTCGCGGGCATCCGCAGCGACGACGATGCGGTGTTCGACGCCGTCCATGCGCTGCCGTTGCGCCTCTACGCGGCCGGATATATCGATGGCGTGCGCGTCGATCACGTCGACGGGCTCGCCGATCCGCGCGCGTACCTCCGTCGGCTGCATGCGCAACTTGCGGCGCTGCGCGACGAGCAGCCGTACGTCGTCGTCGAAAAAATCCTGGCGCCTGGCGAGGCGCTGCGCGACGACTGGGCCGTCGACGGCACGACCGGCTACGACTTCATGAACGACGTCGGCGCGCTACTGCACGATCCGGCCGGCGCCGCGCCGCTGGCCGCCCACTGGGCGGCGGTGTCCGGTTCGTCGCGCACGTTCGCGCAGGAGGCGCTCGACGGCAAGCGGCGCGTGCTGATGCGCCATCTCGCCGCCGAGCATGCGCGCGTCGCGCGAGCGCTGCACGGCATTGCGCGCGCGTCGCCCGCGACGCGCGACGTCAGTCTGGTCGCGATCCAGCGCGTGCTGGGCGAACTCGCGGTGCGGCTGCCGGTGTACCGGATGTATCCGGCGCAGGAAGACCCGCCCGCCGACACCGACCGCCGGGTGCTCGCGCAGGCGTACGAAGGGGCATGCGCGGCGGTCGCCCCGGCTGACCGCTACGCGCTCGACCGCGTCGCCGCGTGGCTCGGGTTGCCGGTCGTGCGCGTGCCGCGCGCGGGCGCCGCCGCGCTGCACGCGGCCCGCGTCGCGTTCGCGCAGCTCACCGCGCCGCTGGCCGCGAAGGGGGTCGAGGATACGGCCTGCTATCGCTACGGCCGGCTGCTGTCGCGCAACGAGGTCGGCGCCGACGCGAGCGACTTCAGCCTGTCGCGCGGCGCGTTCCATGCGCGCAACCGGCGCCGTGCCCGAATCGTGCCGCATACGCTCGTCGCGACGGCCACGCACGATCACAAGCGCGGCGAGGACGCGCGCGCGCGGCTCGCGGTGCTCAGCGAGATGCCCGACGCCTGGCGCGCGGTATCGCTCGACTGGTCCGCGCTCAACCTGCCCCGGCGCGGCGGCGCGCATCGCGACCTGGCGTGGGCGCCGGGGCCGGCCGCCGAGGCGATGCTGTACCAGACGCTGGTCGGCTGCTGGCCGCCGTCGCTGATGCCCGACGACGACGCGGGGCTCGCGGCGCTCGCCGAACGCGTGGTGCGCTGGCAGACGAAGGCGCTGCGCGAAGCGAAGCGGCATACGGACTGGCTCGCGCCGGAGACGGACTACGAGCGCGCTTGCGAAGCGTTCGTCCGCGCGATCCTGACGCCGCGCGGCGCAGGCGATTTCGCGCACCGGCTGCATGCGTTCGTGGCGCGGATCGCGCCGGCCGGCATCGTCAATAGCCTGACGCAGACGGCACTGCGGATCGCGTCCCCCGGCGTGCCCGATCTGTATCAAGGTACCGAGCGATGGGATCACTCGCTCGTCGATCCGGACAACCGGCGCGACGTGCCGTTCGCGGCGCTGGCGGCCGAGCGCGTCGACGGGCCGGTCGCGTCGTACCTGCCGACCTGGCCGGATGCGCGCGTGAAACGGGCGCTGGTCGAACGGATGCTCGCGCTGCGCGCGCGGTGGCCGGCGACGTTCGCCGACGGTGCGTATGTGCCGCTGCGCGTGCGCGGCACGCTCGGGCGTCACACGGTTGCGTTCGCGCGGTGCGGCGATGCGGCGACCGTGGTGGTCGTAGCAACGCGGCTTGCGTCCCGGCTGTTCGGCGACAGGCCCGGCTTGCCGCGCGTGGAGCCCGCGTTATGGGGCGATACGGCGGTCGTGTTGCCGCGTGGTGTCAAAGGGCCCTGGACGGACTGGCTGAATGCGCGGGACGGAATCGACGCGCCGGATGGCTTGATCAGGCTCGATCGCTGTCTGGCTGCGCTGCCTGTTGCCGTGCTCGTCGCGGTTCACCCAACCCCAGCGGATCGGAATCCCTGAATCGCCCGGTCGTAATCGAATTTATGCAAAACGGTCCGCGTGTAATCGATTTTGTACGCCCAAAATCGATTTGTGCCCGGAACGGGCGTTCATAGTCGATTTTGCGCGGCGGCTGGCCCGACTGACAGCAGGAAGCATTCATATGATCGAACTACCCGACGATCCAATCGGGAGCCGCGTGACTAAGCGCGAACCGTGATGTCTCAGTATCCCTGGCCTTTCGCGACGGGGAATCGAGCGATCGCGCGATAGTCGGTCGTTACCGGCCAGAACGACCGGCGGGACAGTAAGCGCCCGACATCACGACCACTCGTCCGGCGGCATCGTCCCGCCGTCGTCCTCCCACAGCGGCGCGCCCGCGTTGTCGCCATGGCCAGCGGTCACGGTCCCTTTCGCATCGCGCTCCCTCGACCGTCGCGTCTCGCCGCGCTTCGCCGCACGAACCCGCGTGCGCGTCGGCGTCACGGTGCGCTGCCCGCCGCCCCGGCGCTCGTCGGCCGATGCCGTGCCTTTTGTCTGCCGCACATTCGAACCCGCATTCATCGTTTCTCTCCTGCGTCACTGAAAAACCGAAAAACCGGTGAAAACGCCGCAATTTCGATGCCGCCCCCGGGCAAGCGTCTTGCTACGTGTTCGTACCGAATCAGCCGCAGGAGCCGACGATGCCGACCGAACCCCGCACGCCGCCTGCCACGCGCCGCCGGCTCGGCGAATGGCTGACCCACGAGGAAGCGCACATGGCCGCGTTCCGCGAAAAGATCGCGGCCGACGCGCGCGCGCATGCCGGCGAACGACTGCGCACGCCGGCCGTGCAGGCACTCGCGCGGCTGTTCGACGACTGCCCCGTGCTGCGCATGGGCCTGACCCGCGGGATTGACGAGGCGGTCGAATCCGGCCGCCGGCTCGGCTACACGTCGATCGGCGAACTGATGACCGTGATCGATCACCTGATGACCTACACGCCGCCGTTCAGCGAATCGAGCCTGATCGTGTGCCCGCTGAACGCGTTCCTCGACTGGCCGATGTGCATGCCGTCGGGCCACGCGGTGTTTCGCGACCCATCCGTCAACGCGCACCTGAAACGGGTACTGAACGTATGGTGCGACTTCCTCGGCGGCCCGCATTCATGCGAGCATCTCGACGCGTCGGCGCCCGACGGCTGGTTCTGCGACGAAGCGAGCAAGCGCATCGGGCTGTCGCAATTTCGCTATCGCGACGATCAACCGCACCTCGGCTTCGATTCGTGGAACGACTTCTTCACGCGACGCTTTCGGGAAGGCGCGCGGCCCGTCGACGCGCCGGACGATCCGCACGTGATCGTCAGCGCGTGCGAGGCCGCGCCGTACCACACCGAAACGAACGTGAAGCTGCGCGACACGTTCTGGATCAAGGCACAGCCGTATTCGCTGCACGACATCTTCACGCGCGCGGGGCGACCGCTCGCCGAGCGCTTCGTCGGCGGCGATCTCTACCAGGCCTATCTCAGCGCGTACAACTACCATCGCTGGCATGCGCCGGTGCGCGGCACCGTCACGCATGCGTACCGGATCGACGGCACCTACTACTCCGTCGCCGAAGCCGAAGGCCCGGACCCGGCCGGGCTCAACGACTCGCAGGGCTACATGACGGCGGTCGCCGCGCGCGCGATCGTCGCGATCGAGAGCGACGACCCGGGTATCGGCACCGTGGCCACGGTATTCGTCGGGATGGGCGACGTGTCGTCGTGCGTGATCGAGGTCTTGCCGGGCCAGCGCGTCGACAAGGGCGACGAGATCGGCCGCTTCCAGTTCGGCGGCTCGACGTACTGCCTGCTGTTCGAGGCCGGCGTGATCGAGCGCTTCCTGTACGCGCCGCCGTTCGACGGCGACACGCCCGTCGTGCAGGTGAACGCGTCCGTCGCGATCGCGCGGTGAGCGGCGCGCCCGCGCGTCATCGTCACGCGTCACGCATCGGTGCCGTCCGGTTCGTACCCGTCGTGCCGCTGCACGCACCGCAGCACCGACATGCCGTCGGCCGTCAGCGCGGGCCGGCGCTCGCCCGACGCGTCGTCGCCCTGCATCACGATCAGGTTCCGTTCGACCAGCGCGGCGACGTCCTCGCGATCGATCTGGATCTGTTCCGGTGCGCGATACACCAGGAACAGCGCGGCAAATTCATGGGCGGTCAGCATGCTCGTTCCCCGTTGACGGCTTCACGCGATGCGACGACGGCGTCGCATCGGCATGCGGCGCGACACGCGCGCAGGCGACCGTCGATGCGTGCACGGACCATGCCAATCCGCGCGAAGCGGCGCTCGTCCGAGCCGTGGGCGCGCGGCCCGATATGGCACCGCGCGACGCCCGGCCGCCCGTGCAAAGTTTTCAACGACGTGTAATGCCGGATGCGAGCGGGCCGAACGCGAACGCGGGTCAAACGCGTCGGCCGCGGCGCCTCGATCAGGAGCGCCGCGAACGGGACATGCCGGCCTTCACGCTGCCTGCCGCCGCACGGCCGTGCGCGCGGAAATAGCCGCTGTGCAGTACCACGCCGCCCTTGCCGTCCGCCAGCACCTCCGCGCACGCAGCTTCGATCCGCGCGCGGCCGCGCTCGAACGCGTCGCGCAGGTCGGCTTCCAGCGCCGACGGCGCGCCGAAATGATCCTCGAGCGCCTCGACCGTGATCGCGCAGTGTTCCGGCTGACCGTCGACGTCGACGGTGAAGCACAGTTGCAGCGCCGCGCCGTCGAACTCGGGCGGCGCATCGGCCAGTGTCACGCGGCGGGGGGAATCGGTCGGCATCGGATCACGCGCTCCGCGACGCGAGGCTTTCGACCAGCGCGCCGCTGAATGCCGGCAGGTCGGCGGGCTTGCGGCTCGTGATCAGGTTGCCGTCGCGCACGACTTCCTCGTCGACCCACTTGCCGCCCGCATGGCGGATATCGTCCTGCAGGCTCGGCCAGCTCGTCATCGTGCGCCCTTCCACGAGCCCGGACGACACGAGCAGCCAGCCGCCGTGGCAGATCGCGGCGATCGGCTTGCCGGCGCCGACGGCCGCCGTCACGAACTCGCGCGCGGCCGGGATCATCCGGATCGCGTCGCCGTTGACGACGCCGCCGGGCAGCACGACCGCGTCGTAGTCGCCCTCGCGCGCGTCGTCGAACGTGCGGTCGACCTTTACGCGCGCGCCCTTGTCGACGTGCCTGAACCCCTGGATTTCGCCGCGTTTCTGCGAAATCACGTCGACCTGCGCACCTTCGGCCGCCAGCGCGCGTTGCGGTTCGACAAGCTCGGCCTCCTCGAAGCCGTCGACCGCGAGGATCGCTACCTTGCAATGGTCCAGTCTGCCGCTCATGGAAACCTCCGTGGATGCCGCGGCACCCTTTATGCCGTCCCGGTCACGGAGCAATTGCCGTGCCGCGTGCGACCGACCGGACGACGGCGACAAGAGACCGGCCGAAACCGGCCCATGCCGCGCCGCCGCGCAAGGGCTGAAAAGATTTCAACGGCGTGTAACCCGACCCGGCACGATTACTGCAGGCGGGTTGCCGCATCGAGCATCGCGTCGGTCAGTTCGACCGTCAGCGTCAGATCGTCGTCGTCGTTGTCGGGGAGCCGATCGAGCATGTCCCGCACGGCCTCGTGCAGCATCGTGTGCACGCGCATCCGGGCGCCGTCGTCGAGGCCCGCGTAGCGTTCCATCGTGTCGCAGTCGAGCACCAGCACGACCGAATGCCGCCCCGTATCGGGTGGCGCATCGGCCTCCATCGACCACGCCGCATGAAACGTGACCGTGCCTGTCTCGACGTCGAGACGGACCGTCGTATCGAGATCGCCGGCGTCGGCCGTGTCGGCGTCCGTTGCATCGTCTTCCAGACTGATCCGGGAGTTCGATCGCATGGTGTCCTCCTGCGTGGCGGCCGCGCGCGCTCGCTTCAAACGGCGCCGGCCATTCGGTTCGTATGCGGATGTAATGCGGATGTCACGAGGTTTTCGTGCTGAACGAAGAGCGCGGAATGGCACGCCTGCGCGGACTTTGCAGCAAGGGCCATACCTCCGGCGGCAGGGCGCCGCGCGGCACGCGAATTGCGGCGCCGTTGCCCGTACGTCCCTGCGACGCCATCCGGAGCCCTGCAATGCCTTCCGCTTCCGCTTCCCGCGCGCACGGCAAACGCCCGACGCGCCGCCCCGGCCGGGCCCGCAGCGCCGATCCGCAACATCGCAAGCGCTGGTCCGCCGAAGTCACGCAAAAAAGCGACGTGCTCGACATCGAGCCCGACATCTTCAAGTCCGACGATCCGGGCGCGATCGCCGCTTCGCTGAAGCGCTCGGCCGAACGGAGCCGCCGCCGCAAGTCTTCGCCGTTCCAGTCGGCGATGTCGATGCTGAACTTCTATGTGAACCGCGCGGGCCGCAACCTGCCGAAAACGCGCCGCGCGACGCTCGAACGCGCGAAGCGGAAACTGCGCGAAGCCTTCGGCCGCAAGCCGTGACGGCGGCCGGCCACCGCCGCATCGCCCCGCCCGAATCGCGCGCATGCACGAAACGCCGTGGTACCTGATCGTCGGCGCGGTGCTGATGGGCATGGGCATCGCGACATCCGCGCTGCGCCACCTGCCGTGCAGCACCACGATGATCTATCTCGTGCTCGGCATCGCGCTCGGCCCGGCCGGCACCGGGTTGCTGCGTCTCGACCTCGAACGGGACGCGCCGCTGCTGCGCTCGATCGTCGAGATTGCGCTGCTCGTGTCGCTGTTCGCGATCGGGCTGCGGCTGCGCGCGCCGCTGTCCGACCGGCTGTGGCGCGTCCCGTGCCGCGTCGGCCTGCTCGCGATGAGCGTCACCGTGCCGCTGCTCGCGATGCTCACGATGCGCCGAGCCGTGCGCGCATCTTCGCGGTGATCCGCTGGCGCGCCTCCGCATAACCTTCCCACGGATCGCGCTTCAGCCCGTCGAGACGCGCGTGCAGCGTGTCGATCGTCCACTGCGCGCCGCCCGTCGTATCGGGCACCTCGTCCCAGCCGAGCGGCACCGACACGCCCATGCCCGGCCGCGCGCGCGCCGAATACGCGGCGATCGTGCTCGCGCCGCGGCCGTTGCGCAGATAGTCGACGAAGATCTTGCCGCGCCGGTGGCGCGGCCCCATCGTCGCGGTGAAGCGCTCGGGCAGCGCACCCGCCACGTGCTGCGCGACCGCGCGCGCGAAGTCTTTCACTTCGTCCCATCCCGCGTGCCGCGCGATCGGCACGACGACATGCAGCCCCTTGCCGCCGCTCGTCTTGCAGAACGACGCGAGCCCCAGCTCGTCGAGCAGCCCGCGCACGAGTTGCGCGGCGTCGATCATCGCGCGCCACGGCAGCGCCGGATCGGGATCGAGGTCGAACACGATGCGGTCCGGCCGCTCGATACTGGATGCGTGCGCATTCCACGTATGCAGCTCGATCGTGCCCATCTGCGCGGCGCCGAGCAGCGCGTCGACGCTGTCGATCGACAGCAGCGGCCCGTGGCCGGGATCCAGCCCTTCGTGCTGCGTGACGAACGGAATCTCGAGGCGCTCCGCATGTTTCTGGAAGAACAGCTCGCCCGTGATGTCGCCCGGCGCGCGCACGAGCGACACGGGCCGGCCCTTCAGGTCGGGCAGCAGCCACGGCGCGACCCATTGCCAGTAATGCGCGAGGTCGATCTTGCGCGTGCCGTGCTGCGGATCGAGCACGCGATCGGGATGCGTGATGCGCACGCGGCCGACTTGGTCGGCGCCGGATTCGCCGCGCGCGTCGCCGGACGATGCGTGCGATGTCGCGCGACGCTGGCGGCCGCTCCCGGCATCCGTGTGCCGTGCGCGTTCGTGCTTGTCGTGCTTGTCGTGCGCTGCATCGCGTTCGTCCATCGTCGTCTCCGTTTCGGTGTGGCGCGGCATCTCGCGGACGATCTGCGCCGCCGGCTTGTCTTCCCGCAGCGCGACGAACGCCGCCTGCCGCACGATGCCGTCGCCCGTCCATTCCGCGAATTCGCATTCGGCAACGAGCGTCGGATCGATCCAGCGCACGCGCGTGCGCGACCGTTCGCGCGGCGGCGGGTCGAACGGCGTCGTATCGCGTTCGTGCCTGCGCAGCATCGCGGCGAGCCGGTCGAGCATGCGCGCATCGAACCCGGTGCCGACCCGGCCGACATAGCGCAACGGCGGCGTGCCGCGCCGCCGCTTGCCGCCCGATTCAGGCTCGTACACACCGAGCAGCAGCGCGCCGAAGCCGTGCCGGCTGCCCGACGGCTCCGTATAGCCGCCGATCACGAACTCCTGCCGCCGCCGGCATTTGAGCTTGATCCATGCGGCCGAGCGGCCGGCGCGATAGCGTGAATCCGCGCGCTTGCCGATCAAGCCTTCGAGGCCGGTGTCGCACGCGCTCGCGATCAGCGACGCGACGTCGCCGCCGAGATCCGGCGAATAGCGCAGCCGCGCGGCGTCGCTGCCCGCCAGCAGCGGTTCGAGCAACGCGCGGCGCGCGGCGAGCGGCACCTCGCGCAGATCCCGGCCATTCAGATAGGGCAGATCGAACACGAACAGCGTGACCGCGTCGGAACGGCCCGCGCCGAGCGCGTTCTGCAGCGCCTGGAAGTCGGGCAGGCCGCTGTCGCCGAGCACGACGGCCTCGCCGTCGAACCACGCGTTTTCGATCTCGAGCGCCGCGAGCGCATCGCGCTGCGCACGCAGCTTCGCGGTCCAGTCGCGGCCCTCGCGCGTCATCAGCGCGACGTGCCGCCGCGCACCGCGGCCCGACACGCGCGCGAGAATCCGGTAGCCGTCGAACTTCACTTCGTAGCGCCAGTCGCCTTGCGCGGGCGGAGCATCGACCAGCGTCGCGAGCTGCGGCGCGACGCGCTCGGGCAGCGGTGCGCGGACAGCGCCTTCGACGTGCGACAGGTCGGCGTCGACGTCGGCTGGCGGCTTGCGATCCTTGCGGTCGCGCGGCGTGCCGCGTGTACGGGGCGCATCGTCGCGGCTGCGTCGTGACGAGCGTGCGGACGTGCGTGCGGACGGTGATGCATCGGCGGGCGCCGCGCGCGCGGCCCGCGCACTGCGGTCATGCACGCTGCCCGGCTGCTGCGCGACGACATCGAATTCGTCCGCATCGCGTGCGTCGTCGTCGCGCTCCTTGATCAGCAGCCATTGCGGCTGGCGGCCCTGCTGCCGCCCGCTGCGCACGAGCGCCCAGCCGCCGTGCAGCTTTTCGCCATCGAGCCGGAACGTCAGCTTGCCCGCGCGATAGCCGTCGCGCGCCTGCGCGACGCCGCCGTCGGGCGTCCACGTCCCTTCGTCCCATACGACGACCGTGCCCGCGCCGTAATGTCCGGGCGGAATCTCGCCTTCGAACGATGCATATTCGAGCGGATGGTCCTCGACCTGCACGGCCAGACGCTTCACCGACGGATCAACGCTCGGCCCCTTCGGCACGGCCCACGATTTGAGCGTGCCGTCGAGTTCAAGACGGAAGTCGTAATGGAGCCGCGTCGCGTGATGTTCCTGGATCACGAAACGCAACGGATGGCGCGCCCGGGCAGCCGTGCGCGCCGGCTTCGTCTGCTTGGTCTGCTTCGACTCGGCGCCCGGCTTTGCGCGACGCTTCCCGTGCGCGCCTTCCGGCTCCGGCGTCGCGTCGAAGCGGCGTTTTCGACGATAGGGATCGAGCTTGCCGGCCATCGCGTCACCTCCTGTCGCGCGGTGTCATGCGGCGTGCTTCCGGCGCGCGGCGATCTTCTTCGCCGCATGCGCGCCCGTCGCGCCCTGCTTCGCGGCCGGCCGTTTCGCGGTTGCTTTCGCGGCGCCCCGGGCGGAAGCCTTCGCGGCCGGCTTGCGTCGCCCGCTCGCGGTGCGCGGCGCGGACGCGCCGGTGTCGTCGTCCTCGCGCGCGGTACGCGCGCCGCCGCCCTTCAGGCTGCGCTTCAACAGCTCGGTCAGGTCGACGACGTTGGTCGCCGTGCGCGCCGTTTGCGCCGGCCGATCCTCGATCTCCTCGACGCTGCCCGCGCGCACCTTGCGCTCGACCAGTTCGAGGATGTCGTCGCGGAACGTGTCGCGATACTCGTCGGGCGTCCACGTGCCCGACATGTCGTCGATCAGCTTCTTCGCCATCGCGAGCTCGCGCGCGCTGACGCCCGCGCGCTTCGCGTCGCCGGCCGGCACCGGCAGCTCGTCGAGCGGGCGCAGTTCCTCCTGCCAGCGCAGCGTATCGAGCGCGAGCAGCGGCCCGACCGGGATCAGCGCGCCGAGATGCTGGCGATCGTGCATCACGACGTGCGCGATGCCGATCTTGCCGCTGTCCTGCAGCGCGTCGCGCAGCAGCGCATAGACCTTCTCGCCCTTGCGGTCCGGCACCAGGTAGTACGGTGTGTCGAGATACAGGAACGACACGGCGTCCGCGTCGACGAACGTGACGATATCGACGGTCTGCGTCGATTCGGGGTTCGCCGCGCGAATCTCGTCGTCGGTCAGCACGACATAGCGCTCCTTCTCGTACTCGTAGCCGCGCACGATGTCCTCGCGTGCGACCTCCTTGCCGGTGCGCTTGTTGATCTGCCGATAGCCGACCGGGTCCATCGAACGCTTGTCGAGCAGCCGGAACGACGGCTTCACGGTGCGCGTCGCCGGGAACAGCTGCACGGGCACGTGAACGAGCCCGAAGCTGATCGCGCCTTTCCAGATCATCCGTGCCATGGGTGTCCTCCTTGCGGCATCGTTGCGCCGGACGCCTTCGTCCGCGGCCGATGCTACGGCCGGCGGCCGCGGCTGCGCCGCACGATGCTCACGTGTCCGTTGCGCTCCAGGATCGCCGCGTCGACGTCGGACAGGTCGGTCGCGCCGGTCGCCTGCCGCACGCTTTCGCGCACGTCGGTCGGCGTAAGCAGCGCGGCGCGCATCTGTGCGTCGTCGAAGCGGCCGTTGCGATACACCTCGCGCTCGGCGCCTACCAGCATCCGCTCGAGCCGGCGCGAGCGCACGCATGCCCAGCCGATCGCACGATGCAGCAGCACGATCGCGAGCGACGCCGCGACGGTCGCGACGAACGGAGACGCGCCGACCACCGCGCGGCTCAGGATCGCGCCGAGCAGAATGCCGACCACGTAGTCGAACGGCGAACGCTGCCCGAACGCGCGCCGCCCGGCGATGCGAATCAGCACCAGCGCGATCACGAACACGACGATCGCACGCAACGCCATCTGGCCGGGGCCGAGCATCCGGCCCTGCCCGAACAGCGCGACGACGACGTCCATGATCGCAGCGCTGCTACGCGGGCAGGTCGACCGCCTGCTGCTTGCGCGCCCGGATCCGGTGGCGGCCGAGGTCGTCCGGGAACGTGTGCGTTACCGCGTCGGGATCGACCGCCACGCGTTGTGCCGAGTCCGGCGGATACGCGGCGATCGTCAATAGCCGTCCTCCACCGACGGCCGCGACCGGCTTCAGGTGCCTGAACGCCTCGCGCACGTCTCGCTGCGCGGACGGCGGCGTCTTGCCGGCTGGTGGGGGATTCGTCATCGAGGTGTCCTCGTGGAATTCGATGGCCGTCCGCCGCGCTCGCGGCCGCGCGGGCGGCGGTCGGCGTCGGCGTCAGGGCGCGCGCAACGCCGCGTCGAGTTCGGCATCCGTAATATCGAGCGCCACGTTGCATTCGATCGCGTCGTCCTCGACGCGCGGCTTGCGTTCGTCCACCGCGCGTCGCGCGCCATCGCACAGATACGTGCGCACGCGCAGCCGGTCGTCCTCGCCGAGCCACGCATAACGCTCGACCACGTGCGGATCGAACCGCAGGTCGACCGTGCAACGCCATTCGCGCGCACTTTCGTCGACCGGCACGCGCACCCACGACACCTGGATCGTCAACCGCCCGGATGCGTCGTCCGCATGCACGACGACGGTCGACTCCGACGGGAAGCCGTTCGCGAGCGCGTGCTCGAGTTCCGCGACGCGCTGCGAGCGGTCGGGCGCGCCGGTCATCGTCGCACGACGCCCAGCAGCAGCGTGACCAGGAAGATCACCACGAAGATGTAGAACAGGATCTTCGCGATCTCGGCCGCGCCGGCCGCGATGCCGCCGAAGCCGAGCACGGCCGCGACGAGCGCGATGATGAAGAAAATGATGGCGTATCGAAGCATGGAGCCCTCCTGAATGACAGCGGTCGCGAACACACGTCGTCGTCGATCACGCATCGTGCTTGTGCCTGGGTTTGCCGCGGACCGGCGTGGAAGCCATTTTCTCGAGTTCCTTCTCGCTCATCGACCTGGCCATCGACTTCGCCGGCGGCTTGAGGTCCTTCATCTTCGTGTCGCCGCGCTTGGCCGACAGCGCGGCCCCGGCAGCACGCTGCTGGGCCTGGGATTTTGCTGGCATGGTTGCGCTCCTCTCGTTGGCGCGCGCGCTACGACGCAATGTTGGTGCACCAGGCGGCACGCGCGCGGTTGGGTCGCCCGGGTCGTCATGCGGCGTCGCGGCGCCGCAGGTCGGCCGGCGGGATCTTCATCGCCTGGCGATACTTCGTCACCGTGCGGCGCGCAAGAAGAATGCCGCGCCCCGCGAGGTTCTGCGCGAGCGTGACGTCGGACAGCGGATCGGTTTGACGCTCGGCCGCGATCATGTCGCGGATCAGCACCTTGGCGGCCGCTGCCGAGCACACGCCCTTGCCCGCCGCCTCGAGCTTGCGCGGGAAGAAGTGCTTGAATTCGAACGTACCGTGCGGCGTGGCCATGTACTTGTTGCCCGTCGCGCGCGACACGGTCGATTCGTGCAGCTCGAGCTCATCCGCGATGTCGCGCAGCACGAGCGGCTTCATCGCGATCTCGCCGTAGCGGAAGAAATCGCGCTGCCGCGCGACGATGCATTCGCCGACGCGCTGGATCGTCTCGAAGCGCTTCTGCACGTTGCGGATCAGCCAGCGCGCTTCCTGCAACTGCTGGCCGAGCGGCGAATCGCGCTCGCCGCTCGACTGCGCGAACAGCGTCGCATAGCGCTCGTGCAGGCGCGCGCGCGGCAGCACGGCCGGGTTGATCGTCACGATCCATTCGTCGCGCACCTGGCGCACGATCACGTCGGGCACCACGTAGTCGCCGCGCGTGCTGCCGTAGTGATTGCCGGGGCGCGGATCGAGCCCGCGCACGAGCGCGCATGCGGCGTGCAGCGTCTGCGGGTTGCAGCCGATGCGCCGCTGGATCTCGGCCGTCTCGCGGCGCGCGAGCCGTTCGAGATGCTCGCGCGCGATCGCCTTCGCTTCCGCGAGCGCCGGCGTGCCCGCCGGGATCGCGTCGAGCTGCAGTACCAGGCATTCGGACAGCGAGCGCGCGGCGATGCCCGGGCGGTCGAGCATCTGCACGAGCCGCAGCGCGACCGCGAGATCCTGTTGCGACAGCAGCAGCGCCGGATCGGCCGCGACCAGCAGGTCGGGCAGCTCCTGGCGCAGGTAGCCGTCGTCGTCGAGCGCATCGATCACGATGCGCGCAGCTTCGCGGTCGCGTTTGTTCAGCGGGTAGAGCCGCAGCATATCGTGCAGCTGCTGATGCAGCGACGGCTCGGCGGCCATCCATTCGCCGGGCGACAGACCGTCGGCGTCGTCGCCCTGGCGGCCCGTACCGCGCGGCGCGGGCGCGGCCGTATACGACACCTCGCCGTCCGGCGGACGCACGTCGTCGGGTTCGGGCGACGCTTCGGGCGCGGCGGCTTCGGCCGCCTGCTCGGGCGTTCCGGCGGCGGCTTCCTCTTCGCCGTCGCCCTGGCCGTCTTCGAGAAACGGGTTCATGTCGAGCGCCTGCCGCAATTCCTGTTGAAACTCGAGCGAGGACAACTGCAGCAGCCGCAGCGACTGCTGAAGCCTCGGCGTAAGTGCGAGATGCTGTCGCATCTGCAGCGCAAGCGAGACGGACATCGAAAGCCTCCTGACGGTTCGGTTCGCGGTATTTCGTCGACAGGGTTTACGCAGCTTTCGTGCCAATCCGTCCACGCGCGCCGTGCCGGGGCTTTCGCGGGTTCATGCCCCATCACGCAACCTGGCGGGGCCGCTTTTTTACAAGCCGGCGGCAAGTTTGGGGCACGCATTTCGCGCGGCAAGAAGTGCGCCCGGTCGCCCGCGTCGTTGTCGCTTCGTCGTGCCTCGCATCGATGCGATCGACGGCCGAGCGATCGGGAAATACCGTCGTCAGCTCCGGCAGGTGACGCAGCAGCCACGCGGCCATGTCGCGCTCCTGCTGCACGATCCGCTCGCAGCACGCCGCGGGTTTCATCTTCGCCATCACGTTCCTTCACCGCATCACGAATGCGGCATGCCGCGCGGCGCGATGCGCGGCGCGCATGCCGTTCCGCAACACGCATGCCGTGCGACACACGCAATGCGTCAGTACTGCATCGGCGGCGGCGTGCCCGGCAGCGTCTGGCCGCCCTGCACGCCGTTCGGGCCCGGCGGCGGGACGTCGGCCGGATCGCCGCCGGTCGCGCCCTGCGGCATCGTGTTGCCCGGCGACGGACGCGTCTCGTAGCGCGTATTGGCATCAGGCATCGTCGCGCTCGGCGGCGTCGCATGGCCGTCGGGCGGTGCGGGCGGCGCCGCGCGCGTGCCGTAGGTGGTGCCCTGCGTGCATGCGCCCAGCGCACATGCGGCGGCGAACGCGCATGCACCCGCGCGTATCGTCTGGATCGTGTTCATCGAAATCCTCCGTCGGATCGACGGCTCAGAGCCGGTTGAAACGAAAATCCCCCGCATACGCGGTGGGTGCGCGGCGCGCCATCATCACGTCGAATTCGGCCGCGACGCGCGTGAGCGTGCCGCGTTGCCGCGCGATATCCGCCTGCTCGAGCGCGGCGAACGCGTCGGCATCGAAAGTCACGGTCAGCGACGCCGGACGGCCGTCGACGCGAAAACCGATATGCAATGCGCCGGCCGGCTGCTCCTCGACATGGAACGGCATCGCGCGCGCCTCGAAATGGCGGCCGAGCGTCTCGGCGATGTCGCGCAGCATGCCGGGTTTGATACGGATGCTCATTGCATGCCCTCCATTCGCGTTCGCGGCAGCGCGCCCGCCGGCGGTGCGCGCACGGGCGGATCGCGCAAAGGGGGTTCGCGTTCCGGCGGCGCATGCCCGGGCGGGTCGCCTTCGGGATGGCGGTACGGTTCCGGCATGTCGGGCGGCACGTCGTCGGGATCGGGCGGCTCGGGGTCCGGCTCCACGTCGGGCATCGGCGGGTCAGGCCGGTGCAGCCACTGATCGCGGTCGTGATTCATCGGCACTCCATAGCGCGCATCGTTGCGTGGTCTGACGGATGTGGCCAGGGTCCGCAATCCGCGTGCCGTCCGTTCGCGGCGCCCGCACGCCGGCGCTGCCGCGCATACGCGCGCGCTCGCGGCGCGCGCCGTGCATTCGCTACACCGTTCGCTGCAATTCTTGCAAGCGCGCCGCTACGCGTCGTACGCAGCCATCACGAGCCATAGCTCGCGGCCGTCGTCTCGCACCCTCGCCGCCAGCGCATACGGATCGGCCGGCTCGCATGCGCGCTGCAGCGCGAAGCGCGCCGGCTCGGTCGAGCCGAACGTCTCGTCGCCGAGCGGCCGCACGTCGGCCTTGCCCTCGAACATCCGGCACTCGGGCCGGTAGATCAGCGGTTCGTGTTTCCACGTATCGAAATGGCTCTTCACCGAATCGAATCCGCCGCCGCATACGTTGATCTCGTAGCGTACGCCTGGTCGTCGTTTCGGAATCATCGTCGTGTCTCCGCTTGATGCGCGCACCGCAGGCACCGGGTGCGCGCGCGTTGCTGCAATGGACGTATTCATCGTCGTCGTCTTCGTCTTCGCCGCCGACGTGGCAAATCGCGTGCCGCGTGCGATCCGGGAACGGCCGTTGCGGGAAATCCGCGTCATCGTTACCGATACGGAGCTTCGCCATGAAGGATTCGACCCGGTCCGGCCACACGCCGGAGCGCAAGCAGCGACCCTCCCCATCGCAGCCGCTGAAGCCTGAGGACCGTACGCACACGCGCCATTCGGAACGCCATATCGACAAGCAGCTCGAGGACACGTTTCCGGCCAGCGACCCGCCCGCGACCGGCGGCATCACGCGCATCGAGCCCGACACGCCGCCCGGCACGCACGACGACGGGCCGTGGCAGGACAAGCGCGAACGCCGCGACAAATGACGGCGACGAACGACAGGCCGCGCGCGCCGCACGGCATGCGGTTTGCTGAATGGAATGTGCTGGAACATCGCCCCCCCCCAACCTGCAAGGAGGACTTTCATGCATCGCGTCAACGAAATCATGTCGCAGGACGTCGTGTGCATCGCGCCGACCGACTCGATCCGCCATGCCGCGCAACTGATGGAGCGCTACGACATCGGCGCGCTGCCCGTGTGCGACAACAACCGGCTGATCGGGATGGTGACGGACCGCGATCTCGCAGTGCGCGCGATCTCGGCCGGCAAGCCGCCGGAGACGCGAATTCACGAAGTCGCGTCGGGCCCGATCGAATGGTGCTTCGACGACGATTCGCTGGAAGAGATCCAGCACTACATGGCAGACGCGCAGTTGCGCCGCCTGCCCGTCGTCGATCACGACAAGCGGCTGGTCGGCATGCTGTCGCTCGCGGACATCGCGACGCGCTCGGCCGGCCCGACGCACGACGACGTCGCGAACACGCTCGAAGGCGTGTCGCAGCCGAGGCAGACGTGACGGGTCGAGCCTGCGCTTCGCCCCGTCCCGACCACCCGCGCGACCCGCGGCCCGCCCGGGCACGATCGCGCACCACGCAGCCTGGAGGAAACACCATGCAGACTTCCAATCAAGGTCAGACCCGCATCATCGGCAAGGGCGCCGCAACGGCGGCCGGTCCCGGCCCCGACGTCATGGCGGCCAATACGCTGGAAGGCGACAAGGTCTACACGACCGACGGCGACGACGTCGGCAAGATCAAGGACATCATGCTCGACGTGCGTTCGGGCCGCATCGCGTACGCGGTGCTGTCGAGTGGCGGCCTGCTCGGCATCGGCGACAAGTTGCTCGCGATCCCGTGGAGCGCGCTGACGCTCGACACCGAGCGCAAGTGCTTCCTGCTGTCGGTGTCGTCGGAGCGGATCAAGAACGCCCCCGGCTTCGACAAGGACCACTGGCCGGCGATGGCCGATCCGCAATGGGCCGAGCCGCTGCACGAGTACTACGGCAGTGCGCCGTACTGGAGCCCCGGCGACGAGCTCGGGCTGACCGATCCGACCGAGGAACTGAACAATCCGCGCACCCGCGACCCTCATTGATCGTTCGCGACCGGCCGACACGCCCCGCGCATGCGGGGCTTTTTTTCGTCTGCCGGCCGACCCCATTGATAACCATACGACATCAATCCATCCAAAAATCGCACTTATCGTTTCTCCGTCTCCGGGCGAACATTGCCAAAACGACAATCGATCGCCTTCCGCGCGTTGCCTGAATTTTTCTGGAGACACCCCCGATGCACCCCTCGCCCAGCCTTCCGACCGGACGTTCGAAGGCCGCCGCGGTATTCCGCGTCACGGCCGGCAACTTCCTCGAGCAGTTCGACTTCTTCCTGTTCGGCTTCTATGCGACGCAGATCGCCGCCGTGTTCTTTCCCGCCGCGAGCGAGTTCGCTTCGCTGATGATGACGTTCGCCGTGTTCGGCGCCGGCTTCCTGATGCGGCCGCTGGGCGCGATCGTGCTGGGCGCGTACATCGACGACGTCGGCCGCCGCAAGGGCCTCATCGTCACGCTGGCCATCATGGCAAGCGGCACCATCCTGATCGCGTTCGTACCGGGCTACGCGACGATCGGCCTGCTCGCACCCGCGCTCGTGCTGATCGGGCGACTGCTGCAGGGCTTTTCGGCAGGTGCCGAGCTGGGCGGCGTGTCGGTCTATCTTGCCGAGATGGCCACGCCCGGCCGCAAGGGCTTCTACACGAGCTGGCAGTCGGCCAGCCAGCAGGTCGCGATCGTCGTCGCGGCGGGCCTCGGCTTCGCGCTCAATCAATGGCTCAGCGCATCGGCCATCGCCGCATGGGGATGGCGCGTGCCGTTCTTCGTCGGCTGCACGATCGTGCCGTTCATTTTCATGCTGCGTCGCAACCTGGAGGAAACGCAGGAATTCAAGGCGCGCCGGCATCGTCCCGGCATGAAGGAAGTGTTCGGAACGCTGGTCCAGAACTGGGGCGTGGTTCTCGCAGGCATGATGCTGGTCGCGATGACGACCACGAGCTTCTACCTGATCACGGTCTACGCGCCGACCTTCGGCAAGACGGTTCTGCACCTGAGCACCGCGGACAGCCTGCTCGTGACGCTGTGCGTCGGCGTGTCGAACTTCGTGTGGCTTCCGATCGGCGGTGCGCTGTCGGACAGGATCGGCCGCCGGCCGCTGCTCGTCGGCATGACGGTGCTCGCGATCGCGACCGCCTATCCTGCACTGTCGCTGCTCGCTCATGCGCCGTCGTTCGTCAACATGCTGCTCGTCCTTCTGTGGCTGTCGTTCATGTACGGGATCTATAACGGCGCGATGATCGTCGCGCTGACGGAAGTGATGCCGGTGGAGGTGCGCGTGGCAGGCTTCTCGCTCGCCTACAGCCTCGCGACGGCCGTATTCGGCGGCTTCACGCCCGCCATCTCGACGGCGCTGATTCACATGACCGGCGACAAGGCTGCACCGGGCTACTGGATGAGCCTCGCCGCGGTGTGCGCGCTGCTGGCGACGTTCGCCCTCTATCGCCGCCGGACGCCGACGCTGACGCCCGCGCACTGAAGCCCCAAACCGAGCAACCTGCCCCGACTCCGCACGACGACAACCATGAAAAACCCGCTCCTGAAACTGTGCGCGACCGCGCTCGTCGCCACCGCCGCAGTCACCGCGAATGTACAGGCCGCCGAGCTGCACGTAATGAGCTCGGGCGGCTTCACCGCGGCCTACAAGCTCCTTGGCCCGCAGTTCGCGTCCCGCACGGGCAACACGCTCGACACCGCGCTCGGCCCGTCGATGGGCAAGGCGCCCGAAGCGATTCCGAACCGGCTCGCGCGCGGTGAGCCTGCCGACGCGGTGATCATGGTCGGCTACGCGCTCGACGACCTGATCAAGCAAGGCAAGGTAATCCCCGGATCGCGCGTCGAGCTGGCCGATTCCCGCATCGGCATGGTCGTGCGCGACGGCGCGGCGAAACCCGACATCAGCTCGGCCGAAGGCCTGAAGCAAGCGCTGCTGCATGCAAAGTCGGTCGCCTACTCGGATAGCGCGAGCGGCGTCTACATCGAGCGGGAGTTGTTCAGGAAGCTCGGCATCGACGACCAGATGAAATCGAAGGCGAAGATGATCCCGCGGATTCCGGTCGCGTCCGTGGTCGCGAACGGCGACTACGAAATCGGCTTCCAGCAGGTGAGCGAACTGCTGCCCGTTCAGGGCGCGACCTTCGTCGGCAAGATTCCCGAATCGCTGCAGTCCGTCACACGCTTCGCCGCCGGCATCCCCGTCGGCGCGCAACATCCAAAGGAAGCGAAGGCACTCCTCGACTATCTCGCATCGCCCGACGTGCAGGCGCAAGTAAAGTCGACCGGACTGGATTCCGTCTCCGCCCCTTGAGCACGAACCACGGGAAGGCGTGCGTCAGACAGCCTTCCCGTCGCGCCCGGCGTTGTCCGCGGCATCATCGGCGCAGTCGAGGTTCGCTGGCTCGGCCGCGCTCAGTACCCGCGCGAGCCGCGCACGATCGCACTCCCCTTCCCACGACGAAACGAAGATCACCGCGCACGCATTGCTGATCACGCTCGTCAGCGCGCGCGCCTCGGACATGAAGCGATCGATGCCGACCAGCAGCGCGACCCCGGCAACCGGCAGGTCGGGCATCACGGCGAGCGTCGCGACGAGCGCGACGAGCCCGCTGCCGGACACGCCGGCCGCCCCCTTCGACGTGAGCAGCATGACGGCGAGCATCGCCGCGATTTGCGGCGCGGAAAGCGGCACGTCGCACGCCTGCGCGATGAACAATGCCGCGAGCGTCAGGTAGATCGCGGTGCCGTCCAGGTTGAACGAATAGCCGGCCGGCAGCACGAGCCCCACGACGCCCTTGTCGCACCCCAGCGACTCCAGCTTGACGATCAGCCGCGGCAACACCGGCTCCGTGGACGAGGTCGCGAGGACGATGAGCAATTCCTCGCGCAGGTAGCGCAACAGCCGCCACAACGCGAAACCGTGCAGTCGTGCGAGCGGCGCAAGCACCAGCGCAACGAACAGCACGCAGGCAACGTAGAACGACGCCATCAGCCTCGCGAGCGAGCCGACCGAGCCGATGCCGAAGCGGCCCACCGTGAACGCCATCGCGCCGAATGCGCCGAGCGGAGCGAGCCGCATGATCATCGCGAGCACGCGAAAGACGATCTGCGCGACGCCGTCGATCAGCGCCAGCACGGGCCGACCGGCCTGCGGATACGCGTTCAGCGAAAAACCGAACAGCAGCGACAGCAGCAGCACCGGCAGCACCTCGCCCGTGCGGAACGCGCCGAGCATCGTGTCCGGGATCACGCTCAGCGCGAACTCGACGAGCCCGTGCGGTTGCGCATGCCGTACATATTGCGCGAGGATGCTCGAATCGAGATGGCGCACGTCGACGTGCATGCCGGCGCCGGGCCGCAGCACGAACGCGGTGACGAGCCCGAATGCGAGTGCGGCGGCGGTCAGCAGATAGAACAGCACCAGCGCGCGCACGATCGTGCGCCCGATGGCCTTGCCGTTCGCCAGCGACGTGATGCCGGAGACGATCGTGCAAAACACGATCGGCGCGATCATCATCCGCACGAGGCCGACGAATGCATCGCTGAGCGGCTTGAGCAGCGCGCCCGCCGACGGCCAGAAGTGGCCGACGCTCACGCCGAGCACCATCGCCAGCAGAACCTGCACGTAGAGCGAACGAAGCGGTCTTGCCAGCCTCACGATGCGGTGCTCCCCGATGTTCCGGCCGTAGGCCCGATCGTCGTCATCGGGATGCGTCGCCGCTTGCCGCACCGGCGCGTTTCGCGTCGACGATCGCCCGGTGAAACTCCTCCGCGGCCGGCGTCAGCGCGCGGCCGCGCCGTTTCACGATGCCCACCCGGCGCTTGACCACCGGTTCGACCAGGGGCACGCTCGTGAGCACGGGATGGTCGTGTCCGGGCATCGCCATCGACGGTACCGCGGCGACGCCGAGCCCGGCTTCGATCAATCCGAGCAGGGTCGTCACGTGGCGCGTCTCGCACACGCTCGGCGCCCGCGGCGCGACGGTCGTCAATGCCTGGTCGAGCAGCAGGCGGTTGCCGGAAGTCTTGTCCACCGACACATACTCGTACTCGTAAAGCTCGTTCCAGGTCACGCGCTTCTTGCGCGCGAGCGGATGATCGCGCCGGCACGCGGCAACAAACCGTTCCTGCAGCAGCAGTTTGAACTCGATCTCCGGCTCCTGGCTGCCCATGAAACTCACGCCGAAATCGGCCTCGCCGCTGATGACCGCGCCCAGCACGTCGTTCGCGCTCGCATCCAGCAGCTTGACCCTGATGCGCGGAAAGCGGCGATGATAGCTCGCGATCACGTTCGGCAGGAAGTAGTAGGCCACCGACGGCACGCATGCGATCGTCACATGACCGAGGCGGCTCGACGAAACGTCGCGGATGCCGAGCAGCGCGACGTCGAGATCGTCCAGCAGTTGCTCGGCGCTCGGCGCGAACACGCGCCCGACGGTGGTCAGCGTGACGCTGCGGGTGGTGCGCTCGAACAACCGCACGCCGAGCGCTTCCTCGAGTTTGTCGATCCGGCGACTCAGCGCGGGCTGCGAAATGCTGATCGCGTCGGCGGCCTTTCGGAAGCTTCCCAGCTCCACCACCGCGCGAAACGCCTGCAAATCGGTCAAATCGAAGTTGATTCCCACGGACCACGTCTCCACATTTCAGATGCCGGGTATTTTGCATGATTCGGGCAAGCTCACCCAGCCGGGAGATGCCCGGCTCCGACGCCTGCTACGCGCGGTGCCGCAGCGCATCGATCACGACGGAGAACGCGCGCGATGCCTGGCGGCGGCTCGGATAATACGCGTGATAGCCGGGAAAGACCGGGCACCAGTCCGGCATCACGATGCGCAGCGTGCCGCTGCGCACGTGTTCGAGCACGATGTCTTCGGTGACGAACGCGATCCCGAACCCGTCGAGCGCGGCCTGCACCATGTGCGGCTGCGTATTGCAGGTGATCCGTCCGTTCACGCGCGCCTGGATCTCGTTCCTGCCCTTCTTCAGCTCCCACGCATAGATGCCCTTCGCGGTCGCGAGCCGCAGCGTCACGCAGTCGTGGTCGAGCAGGTCCTGCGGCGATTTCGGCGGCTTGCGACCGTCGAGATAGGCGGGCGACGCGACCATCGCCATCCGGATGTCCGGGCTGATGCGCACCGCGATCATGTCCTTCGCGACCTGGTCGCCGTAACGCACGCCGATGTCGTAGCGTTCCTCGACGATGTTCGACAGCCCGTAGTCGACCGACAGCTCGACGCGGATGTCCGGGTAATCGGGCAGCACTTTCCTGAGCTTCGGCCACACGATCGTGTCGATCGGATGCTCGGTGGCAGTGATGCGCACGACACCGGCCGGCTTGTCGCGGAAATCGGACACGGCGGCGAGCTTCATTTCGATTTCGTCGATGCGCGGCGCGACGGCCTGAAACAGTTCTTCCCCTGCTTCGGTCGTCGACACGCTGCGTGTCGTGCGCGTCAGCAGCCGCACGCCGAGCCGCGTTTCGAGATCGCGCACCGTCTGGCTCAGCGCCGATTGCGACACGCCGAGCCGGGCCGCCGCGCGCGTGAAGCTCCGGTCGCGCGCCACCGCGAGAAACACGAGCAGATCGTTGAGGTTTTCGCGCGGCATGTCGGGCGGCTCCTGTCGAAACGGACGCCCATCCTAGCACCGACACCGCCCGGGACCGCCCGGCGCGACTTCCGCCGATTCATCGGCGCAGCTTATAAGTCCAAGCGCGCCGTGCTACTTAATCGATCGGATTCGAGCCGATAGACTGCGAAGCCTTCCGGTTCCCGCTCAGCCACCGCACGCGTCGGGACCGTCCACGCATTCTTTCCCGGAGCCCGCTCGTGAAACCTCTTCTTCGCTTTTTCGCAGTCGCGCTTGCCGCCTCCAGCCCGTTGCTCGCTCATGCGCTGGGGCTGACGCGCGAGCAGGTGCGCGAGGACATGATTCGCTACGAAGCCGCCGGTTTCAATCCGGCGCGCGCCAATCCGCGCACGTGGGTCGACGACGCACAGGCCGCGGCTGCAAGCGTAGCCGGCGCGCGCGATGCCGGCGGCCGCACCCGCGTGGCCGATCGCAGCACGGCCGGCGCCCGCTGCGACTGATGCGCGTTTGCGCCGCGATTCCACCCGACCCGAGCCGATGTCGACGATGCAAGCCGCTTCCACCTCCGATCGCGACGATGCGACCGTTCGCCCCGCCGCATGGGGCGCCGTCCTCGCGATGGCGCTTGGCGCGTTCGCGCTCGTCGCGTCCGAATTCATGCCGGTCAGCCTGCTGACGCCGATCGCGAGCGACCTGCATATCAGCGAAGGCCTGGCGGGCCAGGCGATTTCCGTGTCCGGCGCATTCGCGCTCGCGACGAGCCTGTTGATCGCGTCGCTGGCCGGAAGGCGCGACCGCAAGCGGCTGCTGCTCGTGCTGACGCTGCTGACGATCGTGTCCGGCACGGTCGTCGCACTCGCGCCGAACTACCCCGCCTTCATCGCGGGGCGCGCGCTGATCGGCATCGCGATCGGCGGCTTCTGGTCGATGTCGGCCGCGACCGCGATGCGCCTGGTGCCCGATGCGCAGGTGTCGCGCGCGCTCGCGATCGTCAACGGCGGCAATGCGCTCGCGACCGTCGTCGCCGCGCCGCTCGGCAGCTTTCTCGGCGGCATCGTCGGCTGGCGCTGGGCGTTCTTTTGCGTCGTGCCGATCGCGGCGATCGCGTTCGGCTGGAAGCTCGTCAGCCTGCCGCCGATGAAAACCGCGTCACGCGCGGCGCCGGCCAATGCGCTGAAGCTGCTCGCCCGTCGGCCGGTCGCGCTCGGCATGGCGGCCGTCAACCTGCTGTTCATGGGGCAGTTTGCGCTGTTCACGTACCTGCGCCCCTTCCTCGAAACGGAGACGCACGTCGGCCATACCGCGCTGTCGCTGATGCTCCTCGTCATCGGCGTGGCCGGTGTCGCGGGGACGATCCTGATCGGTGCGTTCCTGAAGAACGCGCTCTACCGGACGCTCGTCGTCACCCCGCTGCTGATGGCGGCGATCGCCGTCGCGCTCGCATGGTGCGGCGCGTCGACGGCGGCCACCGCGGGCCTGCTTGCCTTGTGGGGGCTGACCGGAACGGCCGCGCCCGTCGGCTGGTGGACGTGGCTCGCGCGCACGCTGCCGCACGATGCCGAAGCCGGCGGCGGGCTGATGGTCGCGGTCGTGCAGCTCGCGATCGCGCTCGGCGCAACGACGGGCGGCCTGCTGTACGACGCGCACGGCTATCGCGCGACGTTCGCGACGAGCGCGGCGCTGCTCGTCTTCGCCGGCGTGCTGGCGTGCGCCGCCGGACGCGCCGCCGTGCCGCACGCCGCCGCGAAGCCGTGATACCGGCGGCTCGGCCCGGGCCTGCTCGCGGGCGCATCCGACGCCGACCCGAGCAACGTCGCCGTCTACGCGCAGGTGGGCAGCCAGTTCGGCTTCAACACGCTGTGGATGGTCGTCGACATGCTGACGCGATCCGGCTCGGTCGAATCGTTGCGCCCACAACGTGATGGCACGTGATGGCAGCCGGGCCGCCGGCAATCCGCCGCTGCCCGGCTGGCGCGCCCGTCACATCAGCCCGTCACATCATCTTGCCGCGCGAACGTTCGGCGCGTGCCGCATCGGCCGCCGACTCGACCTTCTTCACTTCCTCCGGCGGCGGCAGCACGGCCTTGAAGCCCATCGACTCGATCCACATCTCGCGTGCCCAGCCGCGCGTGTGGTACAGGTGGTGATCCTCGTCTGCCTCGACCTCGTCGTGCGCGCCCTTCAGCACCTTCGCGGCATCGCCCGACAACTGGTCGGCCGCATAGCCGATCAGTTCCCAGTTCAGGTGGTCCTTGGTCTCGGCGAGCACCACGCATTCGGCCGCGACGACCTGCGCGACGGCCGGATCGGCCTGCTTGCGCGCCTGCTCGATCACGTGGACGAGCGACTTCCCGGTGGCCGCCACCGCACTGCGTCCGGGCGACTGCGCGTCGGGGTCCATGCCGAGCGCGTCGAACACCTTGCGCAGCACCTCCTGATGATGGAGCGTCTCGCGGTGGTACTTCTCCCATTCCTTGTGCAAATCCTCGTCGGTCGCGCACTGCAGCGCAGCCTCGTAGATCTTCGCGCCGCCAAGCTCGGTTTCATACGCCTGACAAAGCAGTTCGCGGATGCCTTCGTGCTTCTGTTGCCGGTGTGCCATGAATGTCTCCAGGATACGGCCGCGCATGCGGCCCGGGGTTGAACGGGCACGCGTTATTGCGTACCCACCTTGCGTTCGAGCGCCTGTGCCATGCTCAGGTGATGCCTGAGCGTCGGCAGCGCGGCGCTCGCGAACGCGCGCAGTTCGGCGTCCCTGCCGTCGCGCGCCTCGCCTTCGAACAGCGCGACGGCCTTGCGGTGCGCATCGGGGCCGGCCGCCGCGACGTATGCGACATCGAAATCGCGGCCGCTCTTGCCGCGCAGCGCCTCGACGTCCGGGTCCGCGATCTGATCGGCCTGCGGCTTCATGCCCTTGCGCGCGGCAATCTCGTTCAGCCGCGCGTTCGCCTTGCCGTGATCGGCCACCATGCGCTGCGCGAACGCGCGCACGTCCGGCGACTGCGCCTGCTTCAGCGCAAGCTGGCTCGCCTGCACCTCGGCCTTGCCGGCGATCGCGGCCTTGTCGATGAATTCCGCGTCGCCGCCTTGCGGCGCCTTCACGATGCGCGCGTCGCCAGCGCCCGACGACGGGTCGATCACGCCGCCCGGCATCTGCGCATGCGCGAGGCCCGGGACAGCGAGCGCGAGCGCGGCGAGTGCCGCGATCGTCCAGTTGAACGGCTTCATCCGTCTTCTCCTTGCTTGGGGGCGGCCGGGACGGACAACCGCCCGCCGCTGCCGATCGAACCGCCGTTCGGGCGCGATGTCCGGCCCGTCCCGCCGCTCGCGAAATCGGACACGAGCGGCACGTTGCAGCCGATCAGTTCGTCCTGCTCCCCGGCGCGGCGTCGTCCGGCCGGCGCACCGGATCGAAGTCGCGCCATTCGCCGTCCTGCCAGTCGCCTTCGACGCGCTCGATCGACATCGCGCCGCTCGCGCGCAGCACGCCCTCCGCCGTGTTCGCGGTATCGGACGTCACGCGCGCGGCCAGGATCACGCCGGTGTCGCTGTGCGCGAGCGCGCCCTTGCCTTCGGCGCGCTCGCCGCGCATCCGGCCGAGCGCGCCGCCGAACGCGCCGAGATACGCGCCGGCCAGCACGCCGGCGGCCGGTACGAACCACTCGCGCACGCCGAGTGCGTAAACGGCCAGCCCCGCGACGGCGCCGATCAGCAACCCGCGCATCGCGCCGATCATCGCGCCGCGGCCGCCCGGCTTAGCCGCCGAGTCGGCATATACGTCGCCGCCGATCGGAAAGCGCGCATGCTGGCCGCCCGGGTTCAGGAAGAAGATCGACACGTCGTCCGGGCCGAACGCGCGTTCGTACAGATAGCGCGCCCCGCCTTCCGCTTCATCGAACGTCGTGAAGCGGCCTGCGACGATCATCGCCATGTTCGTCTCCTCGTAACGGTGCGCCGGGCGTACGGCGCGGCACGGCGGCGCTCACATCAGCCGCCCGAGTTCCTTCGACACGGACGCCGGCGTGCCGTATTCGCGATCGGGAATGCGCGTGAGCAGGTCGATCACGCCGCGGTCCGCATGCGCGCGCTCCGCGCACTGGACGACGTCCGCCTTGCTCGCCGGATAGTCGAGCCCCTTCAGCGTCTTCCGGATGTCGACCGGGCCCGGCGCCTTGCCGTGCCCTGCCTGGTGGCCGCCCTTGTCGCGGTCCTGCACCGCGCGCTCGCCTTCGTGCGAACGCGAGCGACTGAGTTCGTGGCCCGTATGCAATCGGGATGTCATCGAAGCCTCCTTCGGAAAAAATGCCGGGCTCGGCTCACGTGGAAGCGCGTCGCGAACGCGCGAGCGCGGCGACCACGAGCGCCGCGCCCAGCGCGACCGCACCCGCGACCTTCGGCCGCTGCACCACCGTGTTGTACGCGCAACCGCGCAGCACCGGCCCGTCCATGCCTTCGCGCTCGTGCAGCGCGTGGCGCGACTCATACAGCGCGTTGTCGTCGCGCGGCCGCGCGGGCCGCACCGTGCGCTGGCCGCGCGAGAACAGCGTGGCCGCGACGCGATCGAACAGGTGCGGCGCGTGGTACGCGCTCGCCGACGCGAATTTCGCGGCGCCGCCGACGAACAGCGTGCGGCGCGCGTGCGCGGCCGCGAACAGGATCGCGTCGGCGACGAGGGTGGGGTCGTAGATCGGCGGCGGCAGCTTCGCCTCGACGTTCATGTAGTTCTTCGCGTGCATCACGAACATCGTGTCGATCGCTGCCGGCTTGATCAGCGTGACGGATACGGGCAGGTGGTCCGCTTCCATTTCGAGCCGCAGCGAATCGGTGAAGCCCTTCACCGCATGTTTCGACGCGACGTAGGCGCTTTGCAGCGGCACCGGCGCGTCGGACGCCTCGCTGCCCATGTTGATGATCGCGCCGCCGTGGAAATCGCTCTTGCGCCGGAAATGGTCGGACGCGACGAGCGACCCGTGCACGACGCCCCAGTAGTTGGTATCGAACAGCCGCCGCTGATCCTCGAGCGGCACGGCGGCCGCCGTGCCGAAGATCGACACGCCCGCGTTGTTGATCCACGTGTCGAAACCACCATATGTATCGACCGCGGTCGCGGCCGCGCGCTGCAGATCCTCGATGTTGCCGACGTCGCCGGCGACCGGCACCGCGAGACCGCCGTGCTGGCGGATTTCGTCGCACAGCGTGTTCAGCGCCTCCTGGTTGCGTGCGAACAGCACGAGCTTCGCGCCGCGCCGTGCCGCCTTGCGCGCGGTGACGAGGCCGATGCCGCTGGTCGCGCCGGTAATCACGATCGTCTGCTCGCCGACCGGTTTGAGCATGCAGTTCATGACTGGACTCCTGTTACGGCGCCGACGTCACTTGGGCCGGATGGTCAGCTGATCGCGCACGCTCCGTACGCCGTCGAGCTGCTTCACGACGCCGACGGCCTGCGTACGCTGCTGCTCGTCGGGCACGCTGCCGGTGAGCGTCACGATGCCGCGCCGCGTCTTCACATGGATGTCGCCGGCCGTCAGGCCGCTCGTGCCGATGAGTTCGGCCTTCGCCTTGGTCGTGATCGTCGCGTCGCGGATCTTCGTGCCGGTCGTCGAATGCGACGACGACGCGGCGCTGTCGTCGCCGGCGGCGAGTACGTTCGGCGCGACCATTGCGCATGCCGTGGCCGCGGCAATCGCGACGGCCATGCCGATGCGCTTCGCGGGGTGACTGCCCGATCGCGCGGAACGGGCTTGCAGCGGGAATATCCTCATCGTGACCTCCTTTCGTCGGGCCGGCATGGCCGGCGGGCACGTGTCACCCGCGCAAGGCGCGTGCCGCGGCGCCGGCGCCGCATGCACGCGCGTGGCGCCTTGTGGAGGTGCTTTCATCCAATGCGTTGTAATTTTTTCGGCGTGTATCTGCCGGGCATGACGATTGCCCGGCGATGGGTAACGGGCGGGTAACAGGCGTGTATTGGGTGGGCAACGGGCGCGCGTCGACGCGCCCGCCTGCATCGGCGGCGACATCATGCAGGGAATCGCATCGATCGGCGAACGCGCGCCGGCGCGGGAAAGATATGCCTGTGGAATCCTCGGCGCGACGGCGCGCTACCGCATGCGCGGCGTCAACCGTTGCGCTTCGTTATCTGCGCAATCTTGCGTGCCAGTTCGCGCACGTCGACGGGCTTGCACAGATAACCTTCGAACCCGGCTTCGAGCGCGCGGCGTTCGTCGGCGAGGCCCGCGTGCGCGGTCACGGCCAGCACGCGCAGGTCGGTCAGCGCACCGTCGCCGTTCATCGCGCTGCGCCGCAGCGCGTCGAGCAACCAGAAGCCGTCGCCGTCCGGCATCGCGAGATCGGACAGCACGACGGTCGGCCGCATGTCGGCGGCCACCGCGAGCGCTTCCCGGCCCGACGACGCGATCGCGACGGTCGCGCCGAACGTGGTCAGCGCGGCGGTCAGGCTCGCGCGCGTCGTTGCATCGTCGTCGACGATCAGGATGCGCTGCGTATCCAGCACGAGCGGCTCGTGACGGCCATCCGCCTGCGCGATCCCCCAGGCCATCGCGCCCATCGGCTGCCAGCCGGCCGGCAGCGTCACCGTAAACGTCGCGCCGCGATTGCGGCCCGCGCTCTGGACGGCCACGCTGCCGCCGTGCAGTTCCGCGATATGCCGCACGATCGACAGGCCGAGCCCGAGGCCGCGCCGCGACGACGCGGGCGAATCGTCCGCACGGCGGAACATGTCGAACACGAACGGCGCGAACTCCGCCGCGATACCCTGCCCGGTGTCGGACACGGTCAGCACCACGCGCGTATCGACACGCGCCAGCGCGACCGTCACGGCGCCGCCGCTCGGCGTGAACTTGAGCGCGTTCGACACGAGATTCGACAGCATCTGCCGCAGCCGCTCGGCATCGCCCGACACGATGCAGGTGGCCGCCGTGCATTCGAACTCGAGCACGATACCGGCCGACGACGCGGCCGTCTGGAACGCGCCGACCGAGTCGGAGAACAGCCGCACGACATCCACCGGCATCGCGTCGAGCTGCAGCTTGCCGGTCGCGAGCGACGATGCGTCGAGGATGTCGCCGACCATCCGCGTGAGCGAGCGCGCGCTGCGGTCGATCGCGTCGATCGCCTGCTGCTGCAGCGCGTCGTCGCCCGAGTTGCGCAACACCTCGACCCAGCCGTAGATCACGTTCAGCGGCGTGCGCAATTCATGCGACACCGTCGCAAGCAATTCGTCCTTCAGACGGTTCGACGTATCGGCCTGGTCTCGTGCATGGCGCGCGCGCTGCAGCGAGCGCAGCGTGCGCAGGTCGCGCAGGCGCTGCGCGCCGGTTTCGCGCAATGTCAGCGACAGCGCGACGCACGCACGCGCGTCGCCGCTCACCGGGCCCGCCGCCGCCGTCGCACGAAAGCGCCGGCCATCGCGTCGCACGCACAGCAGGTCGATCGGCCCGACCGGTTCGCGCATATCGTCGAACGATTCGGCGAACGGCCTGCGTTTCAGCCAGCGCATCGCGACCAGCGATTCGAACGCGCGACCGAGCGCATCGCCTTCGTCATAGCCGAACAGGCGCTGCGCGGCCGGGTTCCAGCTGACGATGCGGCCGTCGGCATCGACGCCGACGATCGCGTCCGGCGATGCGTCGACCACCGCGCGCTGCAGCCGCGACGCGTCGACGCGCGAACGGTCCGCGCCGGCATCGCGCAACAGCAGCACCGCGCCGTCGATGTTGCCGTCGGTATCGGCGATCGGCGACGCGACCTCGACGATCGGCACCGGCTCGCGGCCGTCCGCATGCAGCCAGTGCTGGTCGGACACGACGCCCGCGCCGCCGAGCGCGCGATCGAGCGGCGTCGCCGGCACGCGGCGGCCGGCGCGATCGAACACCCGCAGCACGTCGCGCGCGGCGCGGCCCGTCGCATCGCCCGGCGCGCAGCCGACGAGTGCGGCCGCGGCCGCGTTCATGTACGTGAGCCGTCCGTTCGTATCGGTTGCGATCACACCATGCGGTAGCGCCTGCAACATGGCTGCGAGCCGCCGATGCGCGGCCGCTTCGCGCCGGCGCGCGTGTTCGTTCGTGAGTCGCGCGTGCCGCAGCATCGACGCAATCGCGCAGACGAGCGCGCCGACCAGCACGAGCATCCCGAGCCGGACGAGCCGCTCGGGCAACGGCTCCGTATAGGCAGCCGGATCGGACAGGAACAGCGTCCACACGAGCATGCCGCTGATCACGGTCGCCACCATCCCGAACAGGAACGAAGTGGCCCACGCGGCGCCCGCGAGCAACGGATAGTAGAGGACGAACGGCAGGTTCACGCCGCCGAATCGGATCGCGAGCGCCTGCAGCACGGTCGCGATCGCGACCAGCATCACGGCCGTTGCGTAATTCCCGGCGCGCATTCGCGAGAAGTCGATCATCGGATACGCTCCTGCCGCGCGACGACGATGCGCGACGCCACGCGGGAACGGGTGCACGGGCGCGGGCGCGGCGGCATCAGGAATCCGGCTTGTCCGCTTCGTCTTCCAGTTGCGCGAGCCGGTTGTAGATCGTCTTCAGGCTGACGTCGAGCACTTCGGCCGCCTGCGCCTTCACGCCGCCGCATTGCGCGATCGTGCCGAGGATCAGCCGCCGGTCGACTTCCTCGAGCGGCGTGCCGAACGGCACCGTCACGCGATCCTCGTGCGAATCGACCATGTTCGACAGCTCTTCCATGATCGGCGGCGGCAGCGTCTCGATCACGTCCGCATCGCTGAAGATGCTCGCGCGCTGCACGAAGTTGCGCAGTTCCCGCACGTTGCCGGGCCATTCGTGGGTCTTCAGCGCTTCGCGCGCGGCCGGCGCGAAGCGCAGATGCCGGCCGCTCTCTTCGTTGAAATGCTGCAGGAACGCGTCGGCGAGCATCGGGATGTCGTCGCCGCGCTCGCGCAGCGGCGGCAACGGAATCGGAAACACGTTGATCCGGTGAAACAGGTCGGGCCGCAGCTTGCCGTCCGCCATCGCGGCTTCCGGATCACGGTTCGTCGCGGCGACGATGCGCACGTCGACGTCGATCTCGCGCGTCGAGCCGAGCCGCGTGAGCCGCCCCGTCTCCAGCACGCGCAGCAGCTTGACCTGCGATTCGACCGGCATCTCGGTGATCTCGTCGAGAAACAGCGTGCCGCCGTCCGCGCGTTCGAAGAAGCCCTTGTGCTGGCGCTCGGCGCCCGTGAAGCTGCCGCGGTCATGGCCGAACATCTCGCTCTCGACCAGGTTCGCGGCGATCGCGCCGCAGTTCACCGCGAGAAACGGGCCGCGGCGGCGCAGGCTCAGGTCGTGCACCGTCTGCGCGGCGAGTTCCTTGCCGGTGCCCGATTCGCCCGTCAGCAGCACCGACGCCTCGGTGCGCGCAACGCGGCCGATCGCATCGTAGACGGTCTGCATCGCGGGCGAGCTGCCGAGCATGCGGCCGAAGCGCCCGAGGCGCTTCAGCTCCGAGCGCAGCTCGGCAATCTCTTCGTGCAGCGCGGTCGTGCGCGGCACGCGCGCGAAGATGCTGTTCAGCCGCTGCATGTTCAGCGGCTTCACGAGATAGTCGGTCGCGCCGCGCCGCAGTGCGTCGATCGCGGTTTCGAGGCTCGCGTGGCCGGTGGTCAACACCATTTCGCAGTGCGATCGTTTCGGCAATGCATCGAACAGATCCATGCCGTTGCCGTCCGGCAACACGAGATCGCACAGCACGAGATCGGGGGTATGCGTCGTGACGAGCGTGCGCGCTTCTTCGAGCGTCGCGGCCGTATCGCATGCGAGCTGCTGCGTGCGAGCGAGCGTCGCGAGCATCGTGCGCGTATCGGCATCGTCTTCGACGATCAGGACATAGGGCATCGAGGCTTCCTGGTGAGAGGCGGCCCGGCGCGGGCGCTGGCCGGTACCGCGACGGATATGCGGCGCAGCACGCGCGGCCGGCACATAGCGACGCCTTCCGCTCTGCACACCAATGAGCGGATCGGCCGTCCTGCAATGAAAAATGCTGCTTGGAAGTATAGGAGACCGCGGTCGCGCATTCATCGCCCATCGAATAAATCTATCTGTCGCGGTGGCCCGCATTGCCAGATTCAATGTCGCGCCGTTGGTATAAAAGGTAAGCTCCCTACAGGAAATCGACGCATGCCACGTCGATTTTTCATCAGACCTCCACAATATTCGGTCAAATCTTCCTGATTCGATATCGCGCCATGGCGAAAACCGGCGATGACGGCGCGCGGCTCTTCGGTCGCTCGCGTACGATCCAGGCCCTTTTACTGAAGGTGTCGCGCGTCGCGACCACGCACGCCAGCGTGCTGATCGTCGGGGAAAGCGGTGCGGGCAAGGACATCGTCGCGCGCCTGCTGCACGACCTGAGCCCGCGGCGGCGCGGGCCGTTCGTCCCCGTCAACTGCGGCGCGATCGCGCCCGACATCGCGGAATCGCACCTGTTCGGTCACGAAAAAGGCAGCTTCACCGGCGCGGTCGCGCAGCATGTGGGCATGTTCGAAGCCGCGTGCGGCGGCACGCTGTTCCTCGACGAGATCGCGGAAATGCCGGGCGAGCTGCAGGTCAAGCTGCTGCGCACGCTCGAATCGAACACGATCGTGCGCGTCGGCGGCCACGAATCGATTCCGCTCGACGTGCGGATCGTCGCGGCCACGCATCACGATCCCGTCGAGGCCGTGCGCAGCGGCCGGCTGCGCGAAGACCTGTTCTACCGGATCGCGATGATCGCGCTGCATGTGCCCCCGCTCAGGCAGCGCGAGGACGACGTCGGCGATATCGCTCTCCAGATCGTCGAGCGGCTGAACGCGCGGCACCGCACGAGAAAGCGCCTGTCGATGCAGGCGATGAAGGCGCTGCGCGCGTATACGTGGCCCGGCAACGTGCGCGAACTGCGCAATGCGCTCGAGCGTGCGTTCATCCTCGCGGACGAGCAGATCGACCTGCAACTGCCGCGCCGCCAGCCGCCGCACGAGGAAGTGCGCCACAACGCGATGACGCTGCATATCGGCACGACGCTCGCGCACACGCAGCAGCGCTTCATCGCCGCATCGCTGCGGCATTTCAACGGCGACAAACCGCGCACCGCGAAGGCGCTCGGCATCAGCCTGAAGACGCTGTACAACCGTCTCGCGCTGCTGCCCGAGCACGAGCGCAGCGCGGCGAACGGCGCGGCGGCGCCGAACCCCGGTGACGCCATCGCCACCACCAGCGCGAGCGCAGCCCCGCCGCCGGGCGCACTGAATCAGTGAGCACGGCAGCGCATCGCGCACCGGGTTCAGCGCGCCCCGTGACCGCGCATGCTCACGCCATCGCGCGGCACATCGCCGCGCACGTTTCGCACGCGAGCGCGCAATTGCGGCAATGATCGTGTGCGTGCAGCAGGCATTCGGTCGCGCACAGGTCGCACGCCTGCGCACACAGCGCGCACACGCTCGGCACGAGCACACTGCGGCGCGCCATCGCGCCCGACGCGAAGCGGCACAGCTGCGCGCATTCGATATCGAGCGCGATGCAGGCCGCCAGCGCATGCCCGTCGGGTTCCGCGAGGCATGCGGCCATACACGTATCGCACGCGTGCGCACACGCGTCGCACGCAGCCATGCAGTTGTCGTATCGATCGTCCATCGCATCGCTCCTCGTTCCGGTTCGCATTCGTCAGGGTTCGAGCTGCACCTTCATCCGGCCCGGTTCGCGTGCGACCGCATCGGCCATATCGGCCATATCGGCGATATCCGGGTCGGGCACCGTATCGATGCGAATGTCGCCGATGCCGTGAAATATGACGGCTTTCATGTGCGGCCCTCGTTGTCGAAAGCGGGACGGCGAACGTGACCGTCGAACTGATCGAGCAAGGCGCGCGCCCGGGCAACGGCGCTGGCGTCGGGTCAAACTGCGGCGGGTTTGCGACGAGTCGGGCGGCGCCTTCAACGCGGCAGCGCGAACGCGGCCTTCAGGCTCGCGACGATCATCTGCATCGCGATCGCCGCGAGAATCATCCCCATCAGGCGCTGCGTGACGGCCGTCACGCGGACGCACGACTGCGTGTCATACGGCGCGCAGCACCGCCGGATTCGGGCCGCTGTCACGCGGCTGCGATCTGCCGCTCCAATGCCGCTTCCGCCTTCAGGCTGTCGAGATCGCGGCCGATCGTCACGACCGCGAGCCGCGTGTCGCCGCGCCAGTACGCGATCGTGCAGTCGTGCGCGCCGAGGTCGCCGTCGATCTCGACGCGATCCCATTGCTCCGCATGCCCGACGTAGTTGATCGTCATGTCGTAATGCTGACTCCAGAAAAATGGCACCGCGTCGAACGGCTGCTGCTGCCCGAGCATGTTGCGCGCCGCGACGATGCCCTGCCGCTCGGCGACGACCCAGTGCTCGACGCGAATGCGCTGGCCCGTCAGCGGATCGGGCCAGCGTGCGATGTCGCCGGCCGCGTAGATGCCGGGCGCGCTCGTCTGCAGGAAACGGTCGACCGTCACGCCGCGCTCGACCGCCAGCCCCGCGTCCTGTGCGAGCGCAACGTTCGGATGAACGCCGATGCCGACCACCACGACATCGGCCGGCAGCACGTCGCCGGTCGACAGCGTCACGCTGTCCGGTGAGATTTGCGCGGGCGTCGCGCCGAGATGGAACACGACACCATGCGATTCGTGCAGCGCCTTGATCGTGCCGCCGAGCGCTTCGCCGAGCACGTGTGCCATCGGTTGCGCATCGGGTGCGACGACATGCACGTCGAGCCCGCGCGTGCGCAACGCAGCGGCCGCTTCGAGCCCGATGAAGCTCGCGCCGACCACGACGCAACGGCACGCCGTTTTCAGCTTGCCGATCAGCGCGTCGCAGTCGGCGAGCGAGCGAAGCACGCACACGTGCGGCAGATCGGCACCGGGCACGGTCAGGCGGTTCGGTTCGGCGCCCGTTGCAAGCAGCAGCGCGCCGTATCCGACGCGGCTGCCGTCGGCCAGCTCGACCGCATGCTGCGCGGGATCGATTCGTTCAACACGCGTGCCGCACCGCACGTCGATTCGATGGTCGGCGTAGAACGACGGCGCGCGCAGCGGCAGCCAGTCGGCGTCGGCCGTGCCCGCGAGATAGTCCTTCGACAAATTGGGCCGATCGTACGGCGGATCGCGATCGGCACTCAGCAGCGTGACGGGATGCGGATAACCTTCCTGCCGCAGCGTCACGGCGGCTGCGATCGCAGCGGCGCCGCCGCCGACGATCACCACCGATGCGGGCAACCCGGCCGCGTTCAGCGCAGGCGGCGCGGCGGCCGGCCGCGCATCGAGCACGACGGCGCGGCCATCGCGGCGTTCGACGCGCCAGCACGGCAGCCCGTCGAGCGCCGGCGCGCGCAGCCGCGCGCCGGTGCGCAGGCAGAACGCCGCGTGGTGCCACGGGCAGCGGATCGTGTCGCCGACCAGCAGGCCATCGGCCAGCGGCGCGCCGTAGTGCGTGCATTGCGCGCCCACCGCAAACAGTTCGTCGGCGCGGCGCACGAGCAGCACCGCTGCGTCGCCGACGTGGCCCTCAATCATCGCGCCGTCGGCGATGTCGTCGAGCGCGATGCCCTGCGCGAGATCGGGGTGTGAAGACGAGGAATCGCTTCCGGACATGACATCGCTCCCGCAGAGCCAGGTAACGATCCCATTATCGGCGTCCTTCATGAAAAGAACAGGTACAGACGCCCCGCAGCGCACGCAAACACGGACTGTAGCTTGTACGCGATCCATGACCGGCGTAGAACGTCATCGACGTTGCGGCGCAACACGCGGCCGCCGTGTAATCGTAGTTCCGCGCGTACTCCCGCGCGGCCCGCGCAATCCGCGTGCCGCCCCGCCTTCATTCCGTTACCAGGAGCGCTTCCGATGGCCACCGTCCTGTGCGTGCTCTACCCCGATCCCGTCGAAGGCTATCCGCCGCGCTACGTGCGCGACGCGATTCCGGTCGTCGCGCAATACGCGGACGGACAAACCGCGCCGACGCCGGCCGCCCCCGTCGGCTTCCGGCCCGGCGAACTCGTCGGCTCGGTATCCGGCGCGCTCGGGTTGCGCGACTATCTGGAAGCGCACGGTCACACGCTGATCGTGACGAGCGACAAGGATGGCCCCGGCTCCGAATTCGAGCGCCGGCTGCCCGAAGCGGACGTGGTGATTTCGCAGCCGTTCTGGCCCGCGTACCTGACGGCCGAACGGATCGCCCGCGCGCCGAAGCTGAAGCTCGCGCTGACGGCCGGCATCGGCTCGGATCACGTCGATCTCGACGCCGCGGCGCGCGCGCACATCACCGTCGCCGAAGTCACCGGCTCGAACAGCATCAGCGTGGCCGAACACGTGGTGATGACGACGCTCGCGCTGGTGCGCAACTACCTGCCGTCGCATGCGATCGCGCAGCAAGGCGGCTGGAACATCGCCGATTGCGTGTCGCGCAGCTACGACGTCGAAGGCATGCATTTCGGCACGGTCGGCGCGGGGCGCATCGGTCTCGCGGTGCTGCGCCGGCTGAAGCCGTTCGGCCTGCATCTGCACTACACGCAGCGGCACCGGCTCGACACCGCGATCGAGCAGGAGCTCGCGCTCACGTATCACGCCGATGCAGCGTCGCTCGCCGGCGCCGTCGATATCGTCAACCTGCAGATCCCGCTGTACCCGTCGACCGAGCACCTGTTCGACGCGGCGATGATCGCGCGGATGAAGCGCGGCGCATACCTGATCAACACCGCACGCGCGAAGCTGGTCGACCGCGACGAGGTCGTGCGCGCCGTCACGTCCGGGCATCTCGCGGGCTATGGCGGCGACGTGTGGTTTCCGCAGCCTGCGCCGGCCGACCATCCGTGGCGCACGATGCCGTTCAACGGGATGACACCGCACATCTCGGGCACGTCGCTGTCCGCGCAGGCGCGCTATGCGGCCGGCACGCTGGAGATCCTGCAATGCTGGTTCGACGGCAAGCCGATCCGGAACGATTACCTGATCGTCGACGGCGGCACGCTGGCGGGAACGGGCGCGCAATCGTACCGGCTGACCTGACGTAACACAACGCGCGGGTTGCGTGTCGTGGCACGCGCCCGCGCGGTCAGCCGATGCAGGACGCGGCGAGCTTGCCGACCGCGATCACCGCCTGCTCGATCTCCGGCGACCACGGGCTGCTGTAGTTCAGCCGGATGAAGTTCCGATAGCTATCCGTAATCGAGAACATGTAGCCCGGCCCGATCGTGATCCCCTGTTCCAGCGCAAGCTGATACAGCCGCATCGCATCGACCTGCGCAGGCAGTTCGACCCACAGCACATACCCGCCGGCCGGGCTCGAGATGCGCGTGCCCTCCGGAAAGAACCGCGACACCATCGCGCGCATCAGGTTCGCCTGCTGCGCGTACGCCTTGCGGATCCGCCTCAGGTGATGCTCGTAGCCGTCACGTTCGAGAAACTCCGCGATCGCCAGTTGCGGCAGCGACGGCGTCGCGAGCGTGTTCAGGAATTTCAGCTTCTCGACCTGTTCGCGATAACGACCCGGCAGCGCCCAGCCGATCCGATATGCAGCCGTCAGGCTCTTCGAGAACGACGAGCAATGCAGCACGATGTCGTTGCGGTCGAACGACTTCAGCGTGCTCGGATGCATGTTGCCGAAGTACAGTTCGTTGTACACGCCGTTCTCGATGATCGGCAGGTCCGCTTTCGTTGCGAACTCAACCAGCTCGCGCTTGCGCTCGTCGGGCATCTGGAAGCCCAACGGGTTCTGAAAGTTCGGCATCACCATGCATGCGGCGATCGGCTGCGACTTCGCGATCGCGGCCAACGCGGCGATGTCGATCCCGTATTCCGGATGCGTCGCGACCTCGATCGCCTTCATCCCCATCCGCTCGATCGCGTGCAGCATCGCGTAGAACGTCGGCGACTCCACCGCGATCGTGTCGCCCGGCTTCGCGACCGCCTGCAGGCACAGGTTGATCGCCTCCGTCGCGCCGACCGTCACGATGATCTCGTTCGGGTCCACCGACATCCCGTTTTCCAGGTAGCGGCGCGCGATCTGCCGGATCAGCCGCGGATGGCCGGGCGGCAGCCCGTCCGTCACGCCCCACAGCGACTTGTCGCGGCCGGCCGCATACGCATAGCGGTTCAGCTTCTCGAACGGGAACAGGCTCGGGTCCGGATACGGCGAGCCGAGCGGCACCGCGTCGTCGGTGCCGATGGAGCGCAGCGTCGACAGCACGAGTCGGCTCACATCCACCGACGACGAGATCGCGATCGGCTTCGACGGCCGCAGTTCGCGCACCGGCGCATGACCGTCGTCGCGACGCAGGTTCACGAAATAGCCCGATTGCGGCCGGCTTTCCAGCAGCCCGCGGCTTTCGAGCAGCAGGTATGCATGCAGCACGGTCGTGATGCTGATCCGGTGCTGCTGGCTCGCCTGCCGCACCGACGGCACACGATCGCCGTGTCAATACACGCGTTGCCGGATGAGTCTCTCTATGTCGTTCGCAAATTTCTCGTAGAGCTTCATCCGCCTCGCCCCGCCAGCGGTGAACCGGCCCGGGACGCGTGCGCGACCCGGCCGCGCCGATGCACGAAGCCGGATAGCCGTGCCTGGCCGCGGGCGTCCCGGTTCGAGCCTCGTCCGTTACCGAAATTGAAGGCGGATAGCAATGCGGATCCCATCAAGACAAGGATCGGCATCCTACTGCGTCATTTCGACGAATGTAAGTGACAGTTTGGCGATCAAACGCCAAATCCGGTTGGCGTGGTGAACAGATTCAAACGCCCGGTGCGGCACCGCGCTGTGCCAGCACAAGTCGTCTTGCATTTCCGATTGCCGTCAGCCGGCGACGACTCGATGCGCGTATAGCGTGGCGACGCGCGAACTCACGCGTCGTCGACGTTGTCCGCGTAGTGGTCGATCGCGACCTTGCACTCGTCGAACACCACCGTCAGCTGCTCAACGTCGTTCGACTCGACCCACTTGCGGATCTGCAGGAAATAGCCGGTGCCGAGATCGGCGATGCGGGCCGGATCGTCGGTCGTCACGTCGACGGTCGCGATCGCGCGGTTGCCCGGCAGCGGCGACAGCGTCGCCGCGATGTCGAAGCGACGGTACGATTGATCGATGCGCATGCTGTTCTCCAGAAGCGGTTGGAACGCGGCGCTCAGCCGAGCGCCTGGCGGAAGACCTTGCCGCCGAATCCCGTCACGACGTTGTCGACCGAGAATGGCGTGGCCTCCTTCGCCTCGAGAATGATCGCGACGCTGCCGGGCACGAGCCGCGCGGCCACCGTCTCGACGAACGTGCCGTCGAGCAGCGCGTTGCCGGCTGCGTCCGCGAGGATGCCGGCGCCCGCGCCTGCCGCCATGCCGGTGACCACGCCGAGCGGCCCGGCGAGGATCCCGAGCAGGCCGCCCGCGATCGCACCGATCACGCCGCCCTTGAACGGCCGCGATTCGGCGGCGAGCACCGCGAGCTTGCCGGCCGCGTCCTTTTCGACGATGACGCCGTTTTCGATGTGGAATCCTTCATTCTTCTCCGACAGCGCCTCGAAATCGTTCGCGGCCTGACGGGCCGTGTCGACGCTGCCGAACACGGCGACGATCAATTGCTGGGTCATTCGACACCTCTCTCGTATAGATGGGCATGCGCGGCCGCTGCACATCGCGCAGCGCGACGATCCGGGGCCGCACACGCGCGGTGCGCCGGCAACCCGGCGTTCATTCAGATGCCTGTTGCTTCGACACGCGCGCGGACTGCCTCGACATACGCATGCGCGGCCGCCCGCTGCATCGCGACGACGAACGGCGCACGTGCGCGCGCCGGATCGGCGTCACGCGCGTCGCGTGCCTGCCGGTACGCGTCCGACGACGCGTGCTGCAATTCGTTCGCCTGCTTCGTTGCGACGGAATCCGTGCTCATCCGGCACCCTCCTGCAGAGACATCATGCATACCGTTCTCGCGTCACCGGCCCACATGCGCATCCTCCTCGACATCGTCGACGTCGGCCGGAAAGCGATGCTGACCGAAGCTCAGGATCAGCACGCCCACCGCGAGCAGCACGATCCCGAAGGTCGTCATCAGCATCCGCTCGGGGCTGTCGGTCGCGCCGCGCAGGATCAGGTCGCGCGCGAGCGACGTCATCGCGATGAACAGCGGAAACCGCACGGGCAGCCGGCCGAGCCGCAGGTAGCGCACGTTCATCGCGAGCACTTCCAGATACAGGAACATCAGCAGCAGGTCGGTCAGCGACACCTCGCCCGCGAGCACAACCTTCCATGCCTCCTGCGTCATCGCGAACGCGGTCGCGAGACCGATCACGATCAGCCCGGCCAGTTCGGCCGCGTGAAGGAAGTGGCCGAAGCGGCGACGGATGCGCTCGGACGGCGAACAGGAAACGGTAGACGTATTCAAGGTGACGGTCGGTATGAAGATGCGTGAGCGGTACCGGACGGCGGGAAATCCATGCAATGCGCAGTGCAATGCGCGGCATCGAACGCATCCGGCGCCGGCGCGCGGGCCGCACCGGCCGCGCCGGTCGCCTGCTCGACCGCGGACAGCGTCCGCCGGCAGCACGCGTAAAACGCGACACCGGCGTCGGTGCATGCCACGTCGCCATGCTCGCGGCACAGCAGCAGCCGGCAGCCGAGATACCGTTCGAGACGGTCGATCCGGTCGCTCACCTGCGCGTCGCCGAGCTTCAGTGCGGACGCGGCGCCGGACAGGTCGCCATGCTCGACCACCGCGACATAAACACGCATTGCTTCCAGCAGGTTCATGGTGACGCTCCTCGTCGGCGGCGCAGCGGGACCTAATCTACTGCACGCGGCACGCACGCTCAAGAGCACAGCGCCGTGCATGCCAGGAGTACAGCTGCGCGGCCAGCGCGCAAAATCCGGCCCCGTTTGACACATTCGAATGACAGATTACCGCTACCAGTGCAAAGCCCCGCCGAAGCTGCTAGATTGCATGCTCGACGACGTTACGCGGTGCGCGCAGGTCACGCGCCGGGCGGCCGGCCGCTACTGCGGCGGCGGCCCGTAGCGCGATGCGCGCGCAACGTCCTTCATCCGCATGTCACAAAGAGAACAGTCGCATGACACAGTCCAACCGAACGCCATCGCGCGCCGCGGCAGCGGCAGCCGCGGCCCGTCCGTCCCGACATGACTGACCGGCAAGCCGCGATGCAGACACCTCCCCCGCTCTCCCAGGCCGTTCACAGCCCGATCACGCGCAGCGCGATCTTCCTCGTGGCGACGATCAATCCCGGTGCCGATCACGCCGACACGATCCGTTCATGGTGCGGCGACATCGCCGCGCTCGTGCGCTCGGTCGCCAAGCGCGTGCCCGGCGGCAACCTGACCTGCGTGTGCGGCTTCGGCGCCGACGCGTGGGATACGCTGTTCGGCGCCCCGCGCCCCGCGTCGCTGCATTCGTTCCGCGAATTCGGCGCCGGGCAGCGCGTCGCGGTCGCGACGCCCGGCGACATCCTGCTGCACATCCGCGCCGAAGCGATGGACCTGTGCTTCGAACTCGCGACGCAACTGCTCGGCGCGCTCGGCAGCGCCGTCACGGTCGTCGACGAGGTGCACGGCTTCCGCAATTTCGACCAGCGCGCGATGATCGGCTTCGTCGACGGCACCGAGAACCCGGAAGGCCGCGAAGCGGTCGACTTCACGGTGATCGGCAATGAAGATGCGGAATTCGCGGGCGGCAGCTACGTGATCGTGCAGAAGTACCTGCACGACATGGCCGGCTGGAACGCGCTCGCGGTCGAGACGCAGGAGCGCATCATCGGCCGCACCAAGCTGTCCGACATCGAGCTCGCGCCGGACGTGAAGCCGTCGTGTTCGCACAGTTCGCTGACCACGCTCGACGAGAACGGCCAGGAAGTGAAGATCCTGCGCGACAACATGCCGTTCGGGCGTCCGGGCGCCGGCGAATTCGGCACCTATTTCATCGGCTATGCGCGCTCGCCGGCGCCGATCGAGCAGATGCTCGAGAACATGTTCGTCGGCCGCCCGCCCGGCAACTACGACCGCCTGCTCGACTACAGCCGCGCGGTCACCGGCTCGCTGTTCTTCGTGCCGTCGGCCGACCTGCTCGAAGCGCTCGCCGATCGCGCGGCGCCGGCCGCCGACGCCGCGCAACCTGAATCCTCGCCGTCCGCGCCGCAGCGCGACGGCTCGCTGAAAATCGGCTCGCTGAAAGGAACCCAAGCCTATGAATAACCTGCACCGCGAACTCGCCCCGATCTCGTCGTCCGCCTGGGAACAAATCGAGGAGGAAGTGGCGCGCACCTTCAAACGATCGGTGGCCGGCCGCCGCGTCGTCGACGTCGACGGCCCCGCGGGCCCCGAGCTGTCGGCCGTCGGCACCGGACACCTGGTGGAGGTCACCGCGCCGCGCGAGCAGGTGAACGCGCGGCTGCGCGAAGTCCGCACGATCGTCGAGCTGACGGTGCCGTTCGAGCTGAGCCGCGATGCGATCGACAGCGTCGAGCGCGGCGCGCGCGACGCCGACTGGCAACCGGCGAAGGACGCCGCGCAGCGGCTCGCGTTCGCCGAGGACAACGCGATTTTCGACGGCTACCCGGCCGCCGGCATCGTCGGCATCCGCGAAGGCACGTCGAACCGCAAGCTCACGCTGCCGGCGGACGTCAGCGCGTACCCGGACGCGATCAGCGACGCGCTCGAGGCGCTGCGGCTCGCGGGCGTCGACGGCCCGTACTCGGTGGTGCTCGGCTCGGACGCGTATACCGCGCTCAGCGAGGCGCGCGACCAGGGTTATCCGGTTCTCGGCCACATCAAGCGGATCGTCAGCGGCGAGATCATCTGGGCGCCGGCGCTCAGCGGCGGCTGCGTGCTGTCGATGCGCGGCGGCGATTACGAGTTGCACCTCGGGGAAGACGTATCGATCGGCTACACGAGCCATAACGACAAGGCCGTCCGCCTGTACCTGCGCGAGACGTTCACGTTCCTGATGCTGACGAGCGAGGCATCGGTGGCCGTGGCGCCGCAGGGCAATCCGGCGGCCTGACAGCGGTTGCCTGCGCCCGATGCCCGCCCGCCGGGCGTCGCGCGGCCGGCCGCGGCGCCGGCCGCATGTTCGTCGCCGATCGAGCCCATCTTGCATGGAGGATGTCATGAGCGATACGAATGATGCACTGCAGGCGCTGCAAGCGTCGGTCGACAGCCTGAAGAAGACGGTCGACGCGAACGCGGGCAGCGAGGCCGCCGACACCGCCGTATTGTTTACCGTCGTGTCGCTGATGCTGGCCGAGTTGCCGCCCGACACGCGCAACCTGATCGAGGATTCGTTCTCCGTCTGGGCCAATGGTCTGCCGAATGCGGCACTGTCGACGGACGTGAAGCAGATCGCCCGGCAGCGGCTCGCAATGAAACTGTCCGACTGATCGCGGTTCGCCACGGTTGGCGCCATGTCCGGCTCGCACCGTGCAACCCGACCTCTCCTTCGGCTGCCACGTACGCATCGGCTGCGGTGCGCGCGTGGCCGGACACGACCGGTTCGCGTACGCCACCGGCGTGCGCGCTCGCACTGCGGCGCTTCTGCCGCGCTTACCCACCCGCAACGCCGTCCGTTTGCCGGCAACCGGCGCCCTGCGCGCCGATGTCGCACCGCGCTCCGTTCGCGTTCCGCTCCTTCCTGCCTCCAGTCACCGCGCGCAGCGCATGCCGCGCACGCCCGTGCCGCCGCGTGCGCGCCCGTCTGTACTCCTTGCCCCCCGTGTGCGCGCGCATGTGAGGGTGCAATTCGCGGTTGGTCCGGTGTGGAACTGTGTCTTGGATGGCCCCCGCCGATTCGCTATTTTGAACGCAGTCGAAGCGATGCCGTGGGCTCCTCGCAGCACTCGCGCTTCCCGCCCCGACCGCGACCGTGTGACACGCCGGCACGCGCTGCGCGACAGCGTGGGCGCGGCACGCGCACCGCCGCGCCACGCGTCGTGTGTTCGCGGTCGGGACGCGCGCGCGCCGCACCGCATCGGGACTTCACTCTTCGACCCACCTTCACCGACAGGAGCCAGACCACCATGCCCGCACTTTGCGATATCTGCCACGCCCGGCCGGCCGTTGCGCGCGCAACCGTGATGCAGGACGGCGAGCGCAAGACGATCTCGATCTGCGACTACCATTTCCGTCAGCTGATGCGGCATCAGAGCATGTTGAACCCGTTCGATGCGCTGCTGGGCGGCGGTGGCTCGTCGTCGCTGTTCGGCGGGCTCGGCGACGAATCGCCGCTCGCCGCCGAGGTGCCGCGCGAATCGGTCGACCCGACCGACGCGTTCAGCGAACAGACGCTCGAACTGCTGCAGCGCGCGGCCGAGAAGGCGCACGAACTGCGCCGCAGCGAGCTCGACTCCGAACACCTGCTCTACGCGCTCGCGGACACCGACGTGTGCGCCGCGCTGCTGAAGGAACTGAAGCTGTCGCCGCAGGACATCAAGTCGTATATCGACGAGCATGCGCACACCGGCACGGCCGCCCCCGATGCACCGCTCGACAAGCTGTCGATCTCGCCGCGCGTGAAGAAGGCCGTGCAATATGCGTTCCAGGCGTCGCGCGATCTCGGCCACTCGTATATCGGCCCCGAGCACCTGCTGATCGGTCTCGCATCGGTGCCGGACAGCATCGCAGGCACGCTGCTGAAGAAATACGGCGTGACGCCCGAGGCGCTGCGCCAGAAAGTCGTGAAGGTGGTCGGCAAGGGCGCCGAGGACGGCCGCGTCGATGCGCCGACCGGCACGCCGAACCTCGACAAGTTCGGCCGCGACCTCACCGCGATCGCGCGCCAGGGCAAGCTCGACCCCGTGCTTGGCCGTGCGCAGGAAATCGAGAGCACGATCGAAGTGCTCGCGCGCCGCAAGAAGAACAACCCGGTGCTGATCGGCGAGCCGGGCGTCGGCAAGACGGCGATCGTCGAAGGGCTCGCGCAACGGATCGTCAACGGCGACGTGCCCGAGGTGCTGCGCAACAAGCGGCTCGTCGAGGTCAACATCAACTCGATGGTCGCCGGCGCCAAGTATCGCGGCGAGTTCGAGGAGCGCGCGAAGCAGCTGATCGACGAAGTGACTGCAAAGCAGGACGAACTGATCCTGTTCATCGACGAACTGCATACGATCGTCGGCGCGGGCCAGGGCGGCGGCGAAGGCGGCCTCGACATCGCGAACGTGCTGAAGCCCGCGCTCGCGCGCGGCGAGCTGAGCCTGATCGGCGCGACGACGCTCAACGAATACCAGAAGTACATCGAGAAGGACGCGGCGCTCGAACGGCGCTTCCAGCCGGTGTTCGTGCCGGAGCCGAGCGTCGAGCAGACGATCGTGATCCTGCGCGGGCTGCGCGACAGCCTCGAGGCGCACCACCAGGTGACGTTCGCGGACGACGCGTTCGTCGCGGCTGCCGAGTTCGCCGACCGCTACATCACGTCGCGCTTCCTGCCCGACAAGGCGATCGACCTGATCGACCAGGCCGCCGCGCGCGTGCGGATCGGCGCGACGTCGCGCCCCGTCGACATCCAGGAAGGCGAAGCGCAGATCGCGCAGCTGAAGCGCGAGCAGGACTACGCGACGTCGCGCAAACGCTTCGACGAAGCGAAGCAGTTCGAGGAGCAGATCAACGCGAAGCAGAAGACGCTCGATGAAAAAATGGAGGCGTGGCAGCGCAAGACCGGCTCCGAAACGCTCGAGGTGACGGTCGAGTCGGTTGCCGAAGTCGTGTCGCGGCTGACCGGCATCCCCGTGTCCGAACTCACGCAGGAAGAGCGCCAGAAGCTGCTGAAGATGGAGGAGCAGCTGCGCGAGCGCGTGGTCGGCCAGAGCGACGCGGTGGTGGCCGTCAGCGACGCCGTGCGGCTGTCGCGCGCGGGGCTCGGCCAGACGCACCGGCCGATCGCGACGTTCCTGTTCCTCGGGCCGACGGGCGTCGGCAAGACCGAGCTCGCGAAGGCGCTCGCCGAGACCGTGTTCGGCGACGAGCAGGCGATCATCCGCATCGACATGTCCGAGTACATGGAACGGCATGCGGTCGCGAGGCTGATCGGCGCGCCACCCGGCTACGTCGGCTACGACGAAGGCGGCCAGCTCACCGAGCGTGTGCGGCGCCGCCCGTACAGCGTGATCCTGCTCGACGAGATCGAGAAGGCGCACCCGGACGTCTACAACGTGCTGCTGCAGGTGTTCGACGACGGCCGCCTGACCGATGGCAAGGGCCGCGTGGTCGACTTCAGCAACACGATCATCATCGCGACGAGCAACCTCGGCGCCGCGATCATCATGGATAACCTGACGCAGCCGGAAGCCGCGCGCAAGACCGACAAGGCGATCCGCGGCGAACTGATGCAGGTGCTGAAGGGCCATTTCCGCCCCGAGTTCCTGAACCGGATCGACGAGGTGATCGTCTTCCACGCGCTGTCGAAGGAGAACATCCGCGCGATCGTGCAGATCCAGCTCGACCGCGTGGTGCGCACGGCCGCCGCGCAGGACATCACGCTCGCGATGGGCGATGCGCTCGTCGAGCACCTGACCGAAGCCGGCTACCAGCCGGAGTTCGGCGCGCGCGAGCTGAAGCGCCAGATCCGCCAGACCATCGAGACCAGGCTCGCGAAGGAGATCCTCGCCGACCGGCTGAAGTCGGGCGACCGCGTCGAGGTCGATTACGACGAGGACAGCGGCGAAGTGAAGTTCGACAAGCTCGCCGAGCCTGAAGCGAAGGACACGAAGGACGCGAAGAAAGACGCCGACGGCAAGACGAAACCGAACGGCAAGGCGGCCGCTAACGCATCCGGCGAAGCGAAGGACGGCGATGCGCCCGCCGACGTGCCGCCACCCACCGCGAAATCTTTGGCCAAGAAGTCGTCCGGCGCGAAGAAGGACGCGCACTGAAACCCCGCCTGCCCTGTACCCCGGGGCAAGCATGACCGGCTCCGTCCGACGGACGGAGCCGCACCACGCCGCGACACGGCGCAACCCGAGCCGCCCGCACCGGGCCCGGCTCATGGAGATTCACAATGACAAATCGACGCGAAGTGCCAGGCATCAGGAAGTACGATGGGCCCGCCGGCGGTTGGGGCGCGCTTCGCGCGACAGCCGATGCCGTGCGCACGCAGATGGAAACCATCGAGGCGCCGATCGTGCTGATGCGGACCAACCAGCCCGACGGTTTCGACTGCCCCGGCTGCGCATGGCCCGACAAGGAGCACAAGTCGACGTTCCAGTTCTGCGAGAACGGCGCGAAGGCCGTCACGTGGGAAGCGACGACCAAGCGCGTGACGCCCGAGTTCTTCGCGGCGAACACGGTGTCGTCGCTGCTGCGCATGTCGGACTACGAACTGGAGAACATGGGCCGGCTCACGCATCCGCTCGTCTACGATCGCGCGACCGACACGTTCCGCGCGATCGAATGGGACGACGCATTCGCGCGCATCGGTGAGGTGCTGCGCGCGCTGCCGCCCGAGCAGGTCGAGTTCTATACGTCGGGCCGCGCGTCGAACGAAGCCGCGTACCTGTATCAGCTGTTCGCGCGCGAACTCGGCACCAACAACTTCCCCGACTGCTCGAACATGTGCCACGAGCCGACCAGCGTCGGCCTGCCGCAGTCGATCGGCATCGGCAAGGGCACCGTGTCGCTGGAGGATTTCGACCACTGCGAGCTGATCATCTCGATCGGCCACAACCCCGGCACGAACCACCCGCGGATGATGGGCACGCTGCACGAATGCTCGCGGCGCAACGTGCCGATCATCGTGTTCAATCCGCTGCGCGAGCGCGCGCTCGAACGCTTCGCGGATCCGCAGGACATGATCGAGATGGCGTCGTTCGGCTCGACGCGGATCGCGTCGACGTACTACCAGCTCGACGCAGGCGGCGACGCAGCCGCGCTGAAGGGCATCATGAAGGCGCTGCTGCAGCTCGACGCCGAGCGCGGCGACGTGCTCGACCGCGACTTCATCGCGCAGCACACCAACGGCTTCGACGCGTTCTCGGCCGATCTGCAGGTCACGTCGTGGGACGACATCGAGCGCGCGAGCGGCCTCAGCCAGGCGCAGCTCGAACAGGTCGCGCTCGCGTACGCGAAGTCGAACGCGACGATCGTCACGTACGGGATGGGCGTCACGCAGCACAACAAGGGCACGGCAACCGTGCGCCTGATCGCCGACCTGCTGCTGATGCGCGGCAACATCGGCAAGCCCGGCGCCGGCATCTGCCCGCTGCGCGGCCATTCGAACGTGCAAGGCAACCGCACCGTCGGCATCACCGAGAAACCGTCGGCCGAGTTCCTGAAGAAGATCGAGGACGTGTGCGGCTTCACGCCGCCCGCGCATCACGGGCACGACGCCGTGCAGGCCATGCAGGCGATGGTCGACGGCAGCGCGAAGGCGCTGCTGTGCCTCGGCGGCAACTTCGCGGTCGCGCTGCCCGATCCCGAGCTGTCGTTCCCGGCGATGGCGAAGCTCGACCTGAGCGTGCACCTGGGCACGAAGCTGAACCGCACGCACCTGCTGGTCGGGAAGGAAACCTTCATCCTGCCCGTGCTCGGCCGCACCGAGCTCGACATGCAGGCGAGCGGCCGGCAATCGATCACGGTCGAGGATTCGATGTCGATGGTCCACGCATCGGCCGGCAAGCTCAAGCCGGCGTCGGACCAGTTGCGCTCGGAGCCCGCGATCGTCGCGGGCATCGCGCATGCGACGCTGCCGGACAGCAAGGTCGCGTGGCTCGACCTGATCGCCGACTACGATCGCATCCGCGACCTGATCGACCGCACGGTGTCCGGCTTCGAGGCGTTCAACGAGCGCATCCGCACGCCGGGCGGCTTCCGCCTGCCGCTGCCGCCTACCGAGCGCGTGTGGCCCACGGCGACCGGCAAGGCGATGTTCTCGGTGTACAAGGGCGTCGCGGAAGACGCGGAAGTGCTCGGCGGCGAGAATGTGCTGCGGCTGATCACGCTGCGCAGCCACGATCAGTACAACACGACGATCTACGGGCTCGACGACCGCTATCGCGGCGTGTTCGGGCGGCGCGACGTGCTGTTCATGAACCCGGCGGATCTCGCGAAGTACGGGCTCGAACACGGCGACCTCGTCGACATCGAGACGATCACCGCGTCGGGCCGCACGCTGCGTCTCGAGAAGATCACCGCGATCGAGTACGACATCGCGCCGGGTTCGGTCGGCGCGTACTACCCGGAAGCGAACGTGCTCGTGCCGCTCGACTACATCGACAAGGAAAGCGGCACGCCGTCGTACAAGTCGGTGCCGGTGCGCGTCGCGCGCTCGGCGGTCGTCTGATGCACGCGCAGGCTTGCGGCGCGTCACCCGCCGCGGGCCTGCCTTCGTCATGTCGAGACGCTGCCACGGGCCACCGCATCTCGACCGATGCGGTGGCCCCCTCTTCCTGCTCCGCGTCGAAAGGCGCCCCGCTTACTGCGCTGCAGTCGGCGGCAGATGCGCACCGCCCTGCCGGCGCCGGTACGCGCTGTCGCGCGTCGCGAGCCAGTAGTACAGCGGCGACGTCAGCACCAGCCCCACGAGCCACGACAGGTCCGCGCCGCCGAGATGCGCGGGAATCGGGCCCGCATACATCGGCGTGTTCATGAACGGAATCTGCACGAGAATGCCGATCGCATACGCGAGCAGCGCCTGCGGATTGAAGCGGCCGTAGTTCCCGCCATCCGCCATGAAGATCGACTGGATGTCGTACTTGCCCTTGTGGATCACGTAGAAGTCGATCAGGTTGATCGCCGTCCACGGCACGAGCACGACGAGCAGTGCGAGCACGAGATCGACGAGGTTGCCGACGAAGTTCGTCGATGCGCCGATCGCCGCGTAACAGCACGCAACGAAGATCACGACCGACACCGCCGCACGGGTCTTTGCGGTCGGAATCCATTTGTATGCGAACGTCTGCACCGACGTGATCACCGCGAGCACCGCGCCGTACAGGTTCAGCGCGTTGTGGCTGATCACGCTCAGCAGGAACAGCACCAGCATCAGCGGTCCGAGCGGGCCGGTCGCCTGCTTGACCGCATCCATCGTGTCCGCGCCGGCCGGCACCGCGAGCACCGCGACCGCGCCGAAGATGAACGCGAGCGTCGAGCCGATCGTGCAGCCGAGGTAGGTCGCCCAGAACGTCGACGCGACGCCGACGTCCTCCGGCAGATAACGCGAATAGTCCGATACGTACGGCGCGAACGCGATCTGCCACAACGCCGACAGCGATACCGTCGCGAGCCAGCCCGCGAAGTCGAAGCCGCCGCGCGTCAGGAAATCGTCGGTCGTCACGTGCGTGAGGATCATCCAGAAGCCGACCAGGATCCCGATGCCGAGCACCCACGTGCCGATGCGGTTCAGGATATGGATGAAGCGGTAGCCGACGATGCCGATCAGCCCCGATCCCACCGCGCCGATCACGATGCCGACGGGCACCGGCACCGACGCCGCGATGCCGTGCACCGACTTGCCGGCGAGCACGATGTTCGACGCGAAGAAGCCGACGTACATCACGGCCGCGATCACGGTAACGAGCAGCGCGCCCCACGAACCGAACTGCGCACGGCTCTGGATCATCTGCGGGATGCCCATCTGCGGCCCTTGCGCGGAATGCAGCGCCATCAACACGCCGCCGACCGCCTGGCCGACGACGATCGCGACGATGCCCCACATCAGGTTCAGGTGAAAGAGCTGCACGCCGAGTGCGCCGGTCACGATCGGCAGCGGCGCGATGTTGCCGCCGAACCAGAGCGTGAACAGGTCGCGCACCTTGCCGTGGCGCTCCGCGGGCGGCACGTAGCCGATCGTGTGTTTCTCTATCATCGGGGACGCGTTGCGGTCCACGTTCGTCATGGTGAAGTCTCCTGTCCTGCGCGGCGATGCGCGCGTGCCGTTTCAGCCGACGCGCGTTGGGGTGCGCGCCTGCAATCGGGTCCGGATACGCGAGCGACGACGCGCCGCGTGCACGCGCGGCGGTGTCGGCCGAAGCGGACCATGCGCGGCATGCGGGGACGGATGACATGTCCCGCCGGCACGTGTGCAGCCTCGTTGCGATCCGGATTGGAGACGATGGTGCGCCACCGATGCAGCGACGGAGAAATACTAAAAATATTTCCGGGACATACGAAAAAGCTCTGTAGCGGAAATTTCGGCTTCGGGCTTCTTCAGGTAAGGTGCTACGCGAAACCATGGACAGAATTCGCCCTCGGCGGCATGCCGGGGCCGGGCATCAGAGGTGCTTGTGGCTCACTACACTTTGCGGCAACTGAAATACTTCGTGACGACGGTCGAATCCGGCAGCGTCGCCGAGGCGTCGCGCCAGCTTTTCATCGCGCAGCCGTCGATCTCCAGCGCGATCAAGGGGCTCGAGGAAAGCTTCGGCGTGAAGCTGTTCATCCGCCATCACGCGCAGGGCGTGTCGCTGACGCCGAGCGGCACGCGCTTCTACCGGAAAGCGCAGGAGTTGCTGCGCATCGCGCACGAATTCGAACAGAACGCGCTCGCCGACAACGACGTGATTACCGGGCAGATCGACATCGGCTGCTTCGAAACGGTCGCACCGCTCTATCTTCCTCAGCTCATCGCCGGGTTTCGCGAGCGCTACCCGGGCGTCAACATCCGGCTGCGCGACGGCGACCAGCAGGAACTCGTGCAGGGCCTGACGTCCGGCACGTTCGATCTCGCGCTGATGTACGACCACGATCTCGACGGCACGATCGAAACCGAGCCGCTGATGCCGCCGCAGCAGCCGTACGTGCTGCTGCCGGAGAACCACCGGTTCGCGGGCCAGCCGCACGTGTCGCTGCGCGACCTCTGTGTCGAGCCGATGATCCTGCTCGACGTGCAGCCGAGCCGCACGTATTTCGTCAGCCTGTTTCATGAGCTCGGGCTGACGCCGAACATCGTGTTCGGCTCGCCGTCGATCGAGATGGTGCGCGGGATGGTCGGCCAAGGGTTCGGCTTCTCGCTGCTCGTCACGCGCCCGTATTCGGAATACACGTACGACGGCCGGCGCGTCGTGACGATCGGCCTCAGCGAAACGGTGAGCCCGTCCGGGCTCGTGAGCGCGCGGCTGAAACGCGGGCAGCTCACCAAGCAGGCACAGTCGTTCGTCGATTTCTGCCGCGAGCGGCTCGCGCAGATCGTCGCGGAATCGGCGCAATAACACTGAGCACTGAAGAAAACGCACGTGCCGCAGGACGGGCGCGTGCGTGTCGGCAACCCGTTCAGGCAGCCGCGGAAAGATGCGCGACCAGACGGCCCAGCATCGCGTCGCATCCGTGCAGCTGTTCGAGCGTGACGAACTCGTCGGGCTTGTGCCCCTGGTCCATGCTGCCGGGCCCGCATACCACGGTCGGAATGCCGGCCTGCCCGAACAGCCCGCCCTCGGTGCCGAACGCGACCGTACCGAACGCATCGGACCCGCTGAGCATCGCGAGCAGGCGCGCGGCCTCGCTGTCGGGCGCGGTCGCGAGCCCCGGGTACGCACCCAGCGGCTGCAACTGGATGTCGGTATCGGGCTGCACCGCACGCATCCTCGGCAACAGTTCGGATTCCGCATAGTCCTGCAGCTTCCGCGGCACGTCGTGCGCATCGAAATCCGGCAGCGCACGCACCTCGAAATCGAACTCGCATTCGGCCGGCACGATGTTCAGCGCGCGGCCGCCCTTGATCAACCCCGTCTGCACGGTCGAGAACGGCGGATCGAAGCGGCTGTCGTGCCGTTCGGGCCGCGCGAGCGCCGCGCCGATCTCGCCGAGCCGGCCGATCAGCTTCGCCGCATAGTCGATCGCGTTGACGCCCGACGGCGCATACGCCGAGTGGCACGCGGCGCCCTTCACGCGGCAGCGCATCGCGAGCTTGCCCTTGTGACCGAGCACCGGCTTCAGTTCGGTCGGCTCGCCGATCAGGCACAGGCGCGGCCGGTGCTCGCGCGCGGCGAGTTCCGCGAGCATCGGCCGCACGCCGAGACAGCCGACTTCCTCGTCGTACGAGAACGCGAGATGCACGGGCACGCCCAGCGGCCGCGCGACGAACTTCGGTACGGCCGCGAGCACCGACGCGATGAAGCCCTTCATGTCGGCCGTGCCGCGGCCGTACAGGCGGCCGTCGCGCTCGGTCAGCCGGAACGGCTCGACCGTCCACGCCTGCCCGTCTGCCGGCACCACGTCGGTGTGGCCCGACAGCGCGATGCCGCCGCGATCGCGCGGCCCGATCGTCGCGTACAGGCTCGCCTTCGTGCGTTCCGAGTTGTAGAACAGTTCGCTCGATACGCCGAAGCCCGCGAGATAGTCGCGGATGAACTCGATCATCTCGAGATTCGAATCGCGGCTGACCGTCGCGAACGCGATCAGCCGTTCGAGCAGCACGCGGCTCGATGCGTCACTCATCGCCCGGCACTCCGTAGCTCGGCGCGGCGGTCGGGTTCAGCGCGCGGGTCTGGTAATCCTGCATCTGCGGCCGATATGCGCGCCACAGCACATCGAGCTGCCCGATCGGGTCGGCATCGGCCCAGTCGACGCGCAGATCGACGATCGGCCAGGTCACGTCGCCGGCCACCTTCAGCGCGGCCGAATGCACCGGCCCCGCCTCGCCGCCGGCTGCGAGCGCCGCATGCATCGCGGCCAGCAGGCGATCGGCGAGCAGGCCGGGCGCCTGTTCGAATGCGCCGGCCATCGCGTCGATCACGCCCTGCGCGGCCAGCAGGTTGCCGGCCGCCACGCATTGCTCGCCCTTCACCGCGTGATGCGTGCCGAGCGCTTCCTTGCCGGTGAAGCACGCCGTCTGCCCCTGGCCGTCGATCACCGTGACCTGCCGGTACTGGCTCCAGCCGTTCGCGCTGAGCGCGCGGTCGAGCGCCGCGGCGGGCGCGAGCTGTTCGTGCTCGATCAGGTCGAGAATCTGCGGGCCGAGCGCCGGCAGCGTGATGTTCTGCGTCGCGACCGCGCCCACGCCCGCACGCACCCACGGGCAGCGCGCACCCACCGCGATGCTCGACGAGCTGATCGCGATGCCGAGCTGGCCCGTCTCCGGGCAGCGCCCGACGATGGAGAAAGTCATCTCGCCTCCGGTGCGCGGTTCGGCTGCCAGTTGTCCGGGATCACCGCGATCACGTCGATTTCCATCAGCCACTGCGGCTGGCCGAGCGCGGACACGACGAGCCCCGTCGAGATCGGATACACGCCCTTCAGCCACTTGCCGACTTCCTGGTACACCGGCTCGCGATAACGCGGGTCGATCAGGTAGGTCGTCGTCTTCACGATGTGCGTGAGGTCGCTGCCGGCTTCCTCCAGCAATTGCTTGACGTTCTTCATCGCCTGCCCGGCCTGCGCGCGCGCGTCGCCGAGGCCGATCAGGTTGCCGTCGAAATCGGTGCCGACCTGGCCGCGCACGTAGACGGTGTTGCCGGCCCGCACGGCCTGGCACAGGTCGTTGTCGAGCGTCTGGTTCGGGTAGGTATCCTTCGTGTTGAACATACGGATACGCGTATGGGTAGGTTGGCTCATCGAGGTCCTTCGATCGTCGGTGGAAACACCCACCGCGCCGGCAGCAGACGCGGCGCGGCGGGTTCGTGTCTGCTCGTCAGTTCGCCGCTTCGGCAAGCGGGCGCGCGTCGGCCTGCGCCGCTTGCGCGGCCGCGCGGTGTTGCGACGCGTCGTGGTAGTCGAGGTACTTGCGCTGCGTGACGATGTGATCGGCGATGTGCTTCGCGTCATGCCACACGCCCCAGATGAAGCTGGAACCGCGCCGCGACAGCCACGGCAGCCCGAGGAAATAGATGCCGGGCTCCTTCGACACGCCGCGCTGGTGCTGCGGCCTGCCGTTCGCCGCGAACGCGTCGACGTTCAGCCAGCCGTAGTCGACCGCATAGCCGGTCGCCCAGACGATCGACGTGACGCCGGCGCCGGCGAGGTCGAGCGCAAGGATCGGATGCGCGACGCATTCGGGGTCCGGCAGGATGCGGCGCGCGTCCGGCTCTTCCGGCAGGTCGAGGCCGTTGCGCACCGCATACGCGTCGGCCGCGTCGAGCAGCGACAGGTAGTTCTCGTCGCCGCGCGCGAGATTGAGCGCGAGGTCGCGTTCGAACACGGCCACGCCGCCGTCGAACGACTTCGTCAGCCCGACCAGCGTCACGCCCTGGTTCGCGAGCGCGCGGAAATCGACCGTATGGCCGCCGCGTGCGCCGCTCACCGCGATCGTCACGTGTTCGCGGCCGGGCGTGGCGACTTCCTTGTCCCATTCGCCGAGCACGCCGAGCCACCAGCAGAAATCGCGGCCGCGATACGCGCGCGGCGGACGATCGTGCGGCCCGACCGACAGGTACACCTGCCGGCCCGCGCGTTGCAGCTCGTCGGCGATCTGCACGCCCGACGAACCCGCGCCGACCACCAGCACCGCACCTTCCGGAAGCTGGCCCGGGTTGCGATAGTCGGCGGAATGGATCTGCACGAGACGTGCGTCGTCCGGCGCGATCGGCGGAATCACCGGGCGCTGGAACGGCCCCGTCGCGACCACCACGCGGTTCGCCTCGATCGTGCCGTCGGACGTCTCGACGACGAAGCCCGGCTTGCCTGCGTTGCGCACGACGTTCTTCACGTCGACGCCGGTGCGGATCGGCGCGTTGAATTTCCGCGCATACGCTTCGAAGTAGTCCGCGACCTGGTCTTTCGATGCGAACGCATCGGGTTCGAGGCCGTCGAATTCGAGCCCCGGGAAGCGGTCGTGCCACGCGGGGCCGTTCGCGACCAGCGAATCCCAGCGCCCGGTGCGCCAGCGTTCGGCGATGCGGCTGCGCTCCAGCACGAGATGGGGCACGCCCAGCTTGCCCAGGTGCTCGCTCATGGCCACGCCGGCCTGCCCGGCGCCGACGACGAGCGTATCGATTGAGGTTGTTTCGACTGCCACGGCTGTCTCCTTCTGAAGTGCGGCTCGATGCGACGTTCTTGCTGTCGCACGAGTTGGAATGGAGACATTCTGCTGACACACCGCCGGAGGCGAAATGATGATTTTTGTTGGTGTTGACGAGCAAAAAGCTGGGTGTGGCGCGGGCGGCGAGCTGCGCAGGACGACGCGCCCGTACTGCACCGGCGCCCACCCGGATGGCGGGCGCCGGTTTCAACGGGTCGCGCCGGCTACGCGTTGGTCCATGGACCGGTGCCCTTCTGATACTGGATCACGCCGCCGTTGATCCGCACCCGCAGGTTGCCGTCCGGCACCTGCACCCAGTTTTGCATGTCGAGGCTCAGCATCAGCGCGGCGAAGAAATCCTGCAGCTGTTGCTGCTGGCTGGCCTGCCAGAGATCGATGCGCCCGAGGCAGGTACGCAGGTCGCCGCTCTGCTGCATGATCGTCTCGACCTGCCCGGCCACGTTCGCCGACGGATCGTAAACCTTCGTGCCGTCGCCGCTGACGATCGACAGATGGATGGCGCGCACCGACGTCGGCTGGCCCGGCGTCTGCTCGACGAGCGCGATGCAGCTCGTCATCGCGCCGAAATCGATTTCCGCCGCATCTCCCCAGATGCGCTCGCCAACCGCCAGCGGCGCGGGACCTTGTACATTGTGAATGTCGTAGGGCATGGGTTCCTCATTTGACTCGATGGGACTGCCGGTGACGGGGCCGCGACGTGTCCGGGAACACGGGCGCGCATCGGTCCCGCCGCTCACATCCCGCATCCGGCCTGATGGCCCGGCGGGTCGTGTCGGTTGATTCCTTGCCACTGCGCGCGGTCGCGCTCTACGTACCCTTCTTGTCCAGCAGCGCCTGATACTTCTGCAGGCTCTCGTCGATCTTGTCGAGCGCGACGCTCGCGGCCTCCCCTTCGATCGCCTCCGCGGCACCCGCGACGATCGCCGCGGTCGCGACGAACAGGTCCGTCAACAGCAGGCCCACCGCATCCATCGCCATCCCGCGCACGTTCTCGTCGATGGTCTTCTGCGCCAGATCCTTCATCAGCACGCTCTTGCCCGCGATCGCCAGCGACGTCGACGCCTCGAAGTAGTTCGCCGCCGCCTGCGCGACCATGCCGCCCGCCTGCGTGATCATCATGTTCGGGCCGACGGCGATCTGCGTCGTCGCGTAGGACGCGGCTTCCGCGTTGATCGCCTGCACGGTCTGCAGCGCCGAACCGCCTGACCCGGCCGTATCGGCGATCTGGTTCGGCGCCTTCAGCGCATCGGTGAGCCTGCGCAGCCGGTTGACCGGCCACGTACGCGCGCCGGCCTTCGACGCCGCGGTGTGCGGCGCGACATCGGCCGGCGTCGGTGCTTCGGCTGCGGCGTCTGCGACATCGCGCGGTGTCTGCGGTGTCTGCGGTGTCTGCGGTGTCTGCGGTGTCTGCGGTGTCTGCGGTGTCTGCGACGTCGGCGGCGGGCCGTCGCCGCGCCCGCCCAAAATGCCTTTCATGTTCATGGTTCAGGTATCCCGAGAGTCAGCGCGTCCTAATGCGTGGAACCCGTCTGCGGCCCGGCCGTCGGCGCATGCGCCGCGCCGCCCGAGGCGGGCTTAGGCGACGCTTCGACGGACAGGATCATGGCCACCGCCTTCGACACGACGGCGTTCGAAATCTGGTTCAGCGCCGCCTGCTGCTGCGTCATGTTCTGCGCCGAGATGCCGACGGCCTGGCTGAACATCTGGTAAAGCGTGCCCAGCGCCTGGGCCGGCGATCCCGCGACGACGCTGACATTGGTCTGCGTCAGCGCGTCGGTAACCTGCTCATTGACTTTGTCTGCCACGAGGCCTCCTCGGATCTCGGCTCCGGCATGCGATTGAAGGAACGGCGGGCCGGCAGGCCATCGACGCCGCGCATGCCGTTAGGAACGCTGCGTGCCCGCGTTCGTGAACGTGCTCACGCGAGTTCCTCGCGCAACTTCTTGCGCAACAGCTCGACGCGCTTTCTGGCAAGCGGCTCGTTGATCCCGAGCGTCGCCGCGATGTTCAGATAGGGCCGGTCCTCCTCGAACTTCAGCGTGAACAGCATCTGCTGCTGCTGCGGGAGCGTGGACAGCGCCTGCTCGAGACGCAGCAGCAGCTGCCGCAGCAGCAGTTGCTGCTCCATCGACGGCGCGTGGCCGGCCAGCTCGACGGTGTGATCGTCGTCCCAGTCCGGGTCGAATTCGAGCCTGCCGCTTTCGCGGAGACGGCGGCGCGCGCCATCGAGGAACGCATGGTTCAGCGCCAGAAACAGAAAGCCGGCCAGGTTCTGAACGCGCTCGGGCGAACGCTGCAGGTAAATATGGACCTTGAGTGCGGTATCGGAGAGCAGTTCGTCGGCACGGTAGATATCGCCCTTGCACAACAGGCGCGCGCGGCGCCGCAATTTCCCCTGCATTTCCCGCCATGTGCGATCGAGCTGCTGCGCCGGTGACTCGGGCGGCGGGGCAGCGTGCTGGTTCGAGGTTGTCATCCCGTGCCTTCCTTTTTTATGGAAAACACAGAATCGATTCGATGCCGCGAATGGCGCTGTTACCCGCGTAACACCGTTATCAAGATAATCGGCTTCGGTAAATTTTCTTGATTATTATGAACGGAAATTTAAATCCCCCGGCATAGCTCCCATCCGTCGTTTCAGGCGCGCCGCCGGGCGTGAATAACGGCATTGCGATGAAAAAGAACGACTGCCGCCGCGACGCGTTCGCGAGCCGGCACGCTGCTATCCGCGTCGATCGACCAAGCGTCCTTGCCGCCGAAGTGCCGCCATATCCGGACTGCTTGCCGATTATCTGGCTATCTCCATTGTTCATTTTTCACGCAGTGCCAAAGGCAGCGTTTTTCGCTAGGTGGCCGCATCGTCAAACAACCTTGCACGGAAAACATGCCTGCCCTTGCTAACGTTCAAACGCTGCGCAATATACCGATACTCACCGATCTGCCGGAAAGCCTGCTGGCTCATATCGAGCGGCATGTCACGCCGTGGCCCGAACACGGCAATCGCCTGTTGTTCTTCAAGGGCGATCCGGGAGATTTCGTCGCCTTCGTGCACCGCGGCCGCGTCTACATGACGCTGCACGAACCCGGCGGACGCGAAATCATTCTCGGCCACTCGGTGCCGGGCGAACTCATCGGCGAAAGCACGCTGATTCGCGCACACCGGCGCAGCTTCACCGCCCAGTTGAGCCCCGACTGCCGCATTTCGCTGCTGCATCGCCAGTACTTCGCGCCGCTGCTGGCCAACGCGGATTTCATGGAGCGCATCCACGAGCAGCTGTGCCGGCACATCCATCAGTTGAGCGACTTCGTCGAGTCGGCGTGCCTGTACCGGCTCGAGGCAAGGCTCGCGCGCCATCTGCTGAACCGCATGCAAGGGAACGATCTCGAGGTGCCGCTGCCGGAGAACCAGAGCATCCTCGCAGCGATGCTCAACGTCAGCCGGCCGCGGCTGAACAGCAGCCTGCAGAGGATGCAGCGCGACGGCCTGATCCGGCTTCACGAGCACGGCGTGACGATCGAAAAACCGGAGCAGCTCCGGTACATCGCCGACGCCAATTGACGCCCCGGCAAGCACGTGCGTCGTGCCGCGACGCGGTGCGGGAAGGTTGCGCGCGCCGGGTTGCGCGGCGCGCGGTGAAGGTCAGCCGCGCCAGTGGCTGATGGCGTTCATCAACTGCGCGATGGCGGCCAGCTGCGACGCAAAGTTGTCGTTTGCCGAGCGCGCCGCGGCTGCGGCCGCCACCGGCGAGCCGGCATAGAGCTGCATGATGCCGACGGTCGTGGCGGCGAGGTTGGACGCCGCCTGGTTCGCCTGCATCTGCACCGCGTTGTGAAGCAGGATCGCGGACGCATGGCTGTTCGACTGCATGAGCGTGCCCAAGGCCACGGCCGGGGATTCGCCCACCACCTTGACGTTGGCTTGCGTGACTGCATCGGTAATCGCGGCGGAAACCTGTTCCGTCATGTCGTTACTCCTGGTTTGCTCGCCGCTGCGGCGCAGTCACGGCGAAAGCATGAGTGGGCCGGTCGGCGATGCTCACCGCACGGTGCCGTCGATGCGCCGCGCGCGCTCGCCGTCGCGGGCGTCGACACGGGGTCGGGTGCCGGGCGGCAGCCACGGGGATCGAGGCTGCCGCCCGGCGTCGACGCCCGGTTACGCGTCAGGCGAGCGCCTTGCCGAGCGCGAGCACGTCAGCCAGTACGGAAAGCACGCCGCTCGAGCCGATTTCCGTCGCGGCGGCGCCGGCGCTCGCCGGCCCGAGCGTATAGAGCTGCATCGTGCCCACGTTCGTCGAGGTCGGCAGCTGGACCGCGGCCTGCGACTGCTGCTGCACGGCGTTCTCGAACAGCACGCTGAGCGAATGGCTCTGGGCCTGGTACAGCGAGCCCGTCGCCATCGCGGGCGCTTCGCCCACCACCTTGACGTTGGTCTGCGTGACCGCGTCGGTGATCGCGGCGTTGACCGTGCATGTCTTGCAGTTGCAGGGGTCCTTCGGATCCTTCGGGTCATTCGGGACCCTCGGGTCTTCGGCGTTCGCGTTTGCGTCATTTGCCATCGTGTTTCTCCTGGTTTGCGAACGGGCGCCGCATCGAATCGGCTCGGCCCGTTCTGTCGGTTGCTCCGGAACACCGCGCGGCACCGCTGTTCAAGCGCCGGCGGCCGTGCCGCGGATCCGCGGCAGGGCGGCGGCATGGGCGGCTCGTGCCGCTTGCGCCGCCGCTCGACCACGGCGTTGCGACGGTGCCTTAGGTGTGGGCCACCGCCTTCCCGATCGCGATCACGTCGGCCAGCAGGGAGATGATCCCGTTCGAGCCGATTTCCGTGGCGGCCGCACCCGCGCTTTCCGGCCCGATCGTGTAGAGCTGCATCGTCCCCACGTTCGTCGACGTCTGCGACTGGATCGCGGCCTGCGACTGCTGCTGCACCGCGTTCTCGAACAGGATGCTGAGCGAATGGCTCTGGGCCTGGTACAGCGAGCCCATCGCCATTGCCGGCGCCTCGGCGACCACCTTGACGTTGACCTGCGTGACGGCATCGGTAATCGCAGGATTGACCTGGCACACTTGACACTTATCACCCATTTTTTGCTCCTTGATTCACGTAGTTGAGAGATCGCACATCGGGGCCGGCCAGTTTCGCGTTCCGCCGCTCGACTTCAGCCGCATGACCCGCGTGCTACTCCATGGACGCTGGGCCGGGCGTATCGTGAACGGCAGCGGTGGCGGCAGCACCCGGCGCGGTCGGTTCGGACAGTTCGGTCGGACCGGCGCCGACGCTTTGCAGCCGGCCGTCTATCGCGTCGAGCCGTACGGCGAGCCGGTCGGCGAGCGAATCGACGTATTGCCGGAAGCAGGCTTCGATTTCCTGCCGGATAAGGCCCGTCAGCTGTTCGCCGATCATCGCCAGCGCCTGGCGGGTGCTGTCCTGGATATCCGCCGTGCCGGAAGCCTGCGCGTCGCCCGGCGGCTCGTGCGCGTCGAGTACGCCGGACACTTTCTGCTGTTCCGACGCCAGCATGCCGAGGGTCGTCTCGTTCTGCGCGTCGATCGTCTGCAGGATGCCGCGCATCTTCTCGTACGCTTTCTGCTGGTTGAGCTGCAGAAAATGCTTGACCTGCTCGCGCGCCTCCTGCCGGGTTTTCAACCGCGGTAATGGCGGGTTCGCGGCGCTCGCCTGCGTGGCCGTGCCGGCGGCCGGCGCCGGCGGGTTCCCGTGCCTGCCCGGCAGCCGCTCCAGCAGCGCCTGTTCTTCGCCCGGCTCGAGCGGCCGTCCCAAGCGCTTCTCCGCAAACTGCCGCAGCAGGGGGTCGAGTGCTTCGCTGCTCATGGCTCACACCTCCTCGATGTCCGCCCGCGGCGCCGGTGCGTGCGGTTCGGGTTCGGATGGACGCGGCGCCGACGCGCGTTGGTCGGCGTGCTGCAATGGATATCGCATGGTGTTCTCCGGGAAATGGATGCGCGACGGCCTTGCCGGAAATTTCGGCAGGACTGCTGCAGGGACGAAGGGTGCGACGGGTCTGTGAAGTCGGTCGCCGGCGCGCGGCGGCTGCGTGTGTCGGGTACCGGATGTCGCCGACGTTCGGGCTGCGCGTGGAAGCGTGCATCGATACGTCGACCGATCGCCCGGTCCAGCGGTTCTTGGACAATCTGCTGCCGGAGGAAGGGACGCGCATGTCGCTCGCGCGCGACGCTAAAGGCGACACAGGCGACGCCTGGGGCCTGCTCGCATACTTCGGACGCGAATCGGCCGGCGCGCTCACGCTGCTCGCCGAAGGCGAGCGGGAAGCGGCGGCAGCACTCGGAGGTATCCGGAATTCCGTGTGCGAGGCGGGTTAGGACTCAGATTCCGATGTTGAATCGCTCTGGGTAAAGCAGCGCAAACTGCGTCATCGCGCTTTTCCGATCGCTGACCTGAGGCAGCTTCGCGAACCCGAAGCGATTGGCCTCGTTCCACCACGTCCACGTCACGTCCGCCGGCGATACGTCCAGATGCATGGCCCGCGGATCGGGGAACGTGTCCCCCCGCATGACGCAGGCCTGGCGATACCACTGATTGAACGTGGCCGCCCGACGATGATCGTCCGTCGCGCTGGCCTGCCAGACGCCCGTCACCGGACACGCGCGCGTGCCTCGACACTGAACGGCAGATCGGGAAATTCGGTGGCGCGCAATGCCTTGCGCTACGCGGGAATGCGATTCCGCCTGTTGCGCGGGCATGGGAATCGCGTCGCCGACGTAATGGAAGAAGATGCGACCGTCCTCAGAAATGACGTTCGGCGGTCGGATACGTCAGTTGTGCGAGCCAGTAGCCGCCGACAGGGGCGGCGGTCGTTTCTGCCTGCGGAGGCACGCCCGCGGGAGGCGTCGCGGGCAGCATGTAACCATCGGGCACGTGTGCTCGACCGGTACCTAGCGAGACCGGATGCACCGCGACCTTGGAAGGTGTTGCCGGCACCGACATCACCACCTTCGCCGCATTGATCAACGTCTCCTTGTTGCCGTCCCACTTGGGCAATTTGGCCGGCGGCAGCGGCACCACCTTGTCCAGATTCGGCAGACGCAGGTCGGGATCTCGCTCAAGGCGATCGGCAAGAACTCCGTAGCGTTCGGCGCGTGCTTCATCCTTGACATGACCGACCAGCGCATCTCCCTTACCGAACGACGCACTTAACCATCCGGCACTCTCTGCACTGCCGAATTTCACGCCCGCGTGCAAAGTCTTGAGTGCGCGTTCGTTGTTCTCGCTCAACTCGGCTCGATCGCCCGCAATTGTCGTCCCCAACTCATATGCCGCCCGCCCATTTCCTTGTGCGACGGCACATTCAAGCATTTGGAGTGCGATCTTGCGGTTGCCCCAGAAGCCTGCCTTCGGATCGTCATAGAGCGCGTCCATCTTGCCGCCCAAATAAGCCATCGCACTCGGGCTGCCCTTGTCCGCAGCAAGTTGCCAGAATGCATATGCCCGGCTGGCATCCTGCTTTACTCCAACTCCGTTCATATAGTACGTGCCCATCAGATCGTAGGCCGCAGGTATGCCCAGCTTCATTCCCTGCTCGGTGATCTGCACCGCACGCTCGGTATTGCGATCGACCCCCAGTCCTTGAGCGTACGCATTCGCAAGATTCAGCATTGCCTTCCAGTGCTTGCGCTCGGCAGCCTTGCTCCATAGCGCGACGGCACCAGCATAGTCGCGCTGGTTCGGCCACAATAGTGCGCTTGTCATCTTCATCGCCTGCTGATTCCAGCGATCCGCCTCTGGATCCACGGCTGGAACGACAGCGGCTTCGTGCACGCAATCAAACGTCTCGCGATGCGGGTTGAAAGCGTCGAGCGACATATTTCGCGGAAGGGAATCCTTCATCGAGCAAGCGGTACAAGCCAAGAACAGGGAGACGGAAAACACGCCCGCCAGGCGCAATCGTTTAGACGTTGTAGAACTCATCGGAACCCGCATGATCTGAAAGTGCGCTAGGCCAGCCGAACGCTGGACGTACGATCGTCTTGAAATGCCATCAGGAAGCCCGCCGGCTCTAGACCGCGCTTCCGTCGTCTGGCATTCGAATCCATGAGTTTTTGCCACTTCATGAACGTTTCCGTGATGACGACGGGACTGCCGTCGCTGCCATCATGTTTGCCACCGGTATGCAGATTCCAAACGCGCCTCCGCAGATCGGTACTCTTGGCACGATCATCGCTGCCCACGTTGATCTCGGCATCAACCGCCATGCTCCGCAAATTCAGGTTGGCACTGCCCAACGTGAAGAAGCCGTCGTCGATCGGCGGCAGTTTACTGTGGATGTAGATTTCCCTGTACCGAGCCGCGATCGACTCCGTCGGCAACGGTAGCATCGGCGCCATGTCCGGGTCGGGCAATTTTTATTGAAACTTTTAATATTTCAGATACCCGACGGAAAACGTCCCGCGTCCGACCGCGCTTTAACCCGGCCATTGCCCGACAATTCTTGACGGTTCATGAACCGCCAAACTGATAGCATGCGCGTCGCCTCGCAATATGTGACGCGCAGCATGCGTTCCGGAACCCGAGCGGACCATCTGATCATCCCCTTTTTTACGTCGCGCAGCCGCCCACGCCACTGTGCACCGCCCGTTTCCCCGCAACACCCCGGCGTCGCCCCCACCCGACCCGTTGCAGCAACCGTTGGAGTGGCGCATCGCGCGCCTGCAAGCATGAAGAAACCGAATCAACCCATCCGCCCCCCGCGCAACAAAGACCGCACGCCGCTGGTGCGCGCGGGCGCGCTGCTGCTGATGGCCGGCCTGCTGTACCTGCTGTGGCCGTCCGCCGAAACCGCGTACCTCGCGATGGAATCGGTGTTGCGCTGACGCGCATGGCCGTCCCCGCGCTGCGCTATACTTTCGCGATGGAAACCAAACCTGCCCTGCCGAACCTGCATTGCTGGTGGCGCGCCTGACCCAGGCGGCCCGTTTCCTTTTGCATGTCCCAAACGTGATGCCGCCAGCCATGGCGGCATTTGCGTTTCTGCGCCGACATCATGGCTGGCGGCTTCGACAACCCGGAGCCAACGACACCATGACCCACCCGAACCGCCCGACCATCCTTACCGGCGACCGCACGACCGGCCCGCTGCATCTCGGCCACTACATCGGCTCGCTGCGCGCACGCGTGCAGATGCAGCATGAAGCACGGCAATTCCTGCTGCTCGCCGATACGCAGGCGCTGACCGACAACATGGGCCGCCGCCAGCGCGTCACCGAGAACGTGATCGAGGTCGCGCTCGACTATCTCGCCGTCGGCATCGATCCGGCGATCTCGACGATCGTCGTGCAGTCCCAGGTGCCCGAGCTCGCCGAGCTGTCGCAATACCTGCTCAATCTCGTCACGGTCGCGCGCCTCGAACGCAATCCGACCATCAAGGAAGAGATCCGCCTGCGCGGCTTCGAGCGCGACATCCCGGCCGGCTTCCTGACCTACCCTGTGAGCCAGGCGGCCGACATCACTGCTTTCAAGGCGACGCACGTACCCGTCGGCGACGATCAGTTGCCGATGATCGAGCAGACCAACGAACTCGTGCGCCGCTTCAACGCGACCGTCGACCAGCCGGTGCTGGTCGAATGCGAGGCCGTGCTGTCGTCGGTCACGCGGCTGCCGGGCATCGACGGCAAGGCGAAAATGAGCAAGTCGCTCGGCAATGCAATCACGCTCGGCGCGACGCCGGACGAGATCGCGCAGGCCGTGAAGGACATGTATACGGATCCGAACCACCTGCGCGTGAGCGACCCCGGCCAGGTCGAGGGCAATGTCGTGTTCACGTTCCTCGATGCGTTCGAGCCGGATGTGCAGAAGGTCGATGAGCTGAAGGCGCACTATCGGCGCGGCGGGCTCGGCGACAGCGTCGTCAAGCGCGTGCTGAACGAACGGCTGCAGTCGTTGATCGAGCCGATCCGTGCGCGCCGCCGAGAGTTCGAGGCCGACAAGGGCGAGGTGATGGCGATCCTGAAGCGCGGCACGATGCACGCGCGGGAAGTCGCGGGTGCGACGCTCGCGGAGGTGAAGGGGGCGCTGGGGCTCACGTATTTCGATTGAGCGGCGTGGGCGGCAAACGCGACCCGGTGACGATGCGCGGCGGAATTTCGAAGCGGCTTGTCAGGCCCCGATCGGCACAAGGCCATTCCACAGGCGGTCAGTCACCGATCGGCGCCGTCACGCCCGCTCGGTCTCCGACGGAGCAGCGTGACACACTGCCTCGATCCGGTTGCCGGCAGGGTCGATCAGAAAGGCCGCGTAGTAGTCGGCATGGTAGTGCGGCCTCAATCCCGGGTCGCCGTCGGACTGGCCGCCGGCAGACAGGCCGGCCTCGAAAAATGCGTGCACCTGCTCGCGGGTAGCGGCCTTGAAGCACCAGTGTCGCTTGCTCGTCCCGACTTCAGCGGGATCCAGATAAACCGCCAGAAAGGTCGATGCGGTGTCGTTGGCATTGCAACGTTCGCCGTAACCGAGTGCGGCGCCCCGGTCATAGACCTTGCATGCACCGAGCGCGGCCATGACGGCATCGTAGAAGGGGCGTGCCTGCTCGATATCCGGAACGCCGATGGACACGTGATCGAGAAGTTGCATGGTGTTTGCTCCGTTGAACGAGCATGAGTCTACACAAGCGTGGCGTATCACACCAAAGTCCCCGCCCGCTAACGGACGAACGGCGATCGTGCTGACACAGACCGCCGCCAACCGCTCCCGCCAATTGCGGACAGGCCCTTAGTCCACTCCGCCGATGCCACACCCACGCGCACCCGCTATCGTTTCCCCGTCATCCACGCCCACCCACGACACCATGACGCCGCAGGAAGCGATCGACCGGCTGGAGATCCAGGATCTGCTGACGCACTATTGCCACGCGGTCGACCTCCAGGACTGGCGCGAATTCGAGCGGCTGTTCGCAGCCAACGCGATGCTCGACTACACAGCATTCGGCGGCCCGGTCGGCAACCGCGCGGAAATCGCGGCCTATCCGAAGCAGGCGACATCGACGATGCGCGCCACGCAGCACACGATCTCGACGGCGCTGCTGATCGTCGACGGCGACGCCGCGACCGCGCGCACCGCCGGCCAGGTGATGATGATCTCGGCCGACGAAGCGGACGACGATCGCGTGTGCTTCGTCGGCCTGTGACATCGCGATCCGCTGATGCGGACCGAATGCGGGTGGCGCATCCGGAGCCGCTTGCAGGAACGCAGCTGGACGCACGACGCGCCGCCGGTCGCAGCGCTCTGAGCGAGCCCGCGCGACGCGCTACTTCATCTGCATCAGTTGAATGAGGTTGCCGCACGTATCGTCGATCACGGCAACGCGCACGGGCCCCGCATCCATCGGCTCCAGCGTGAACCGCACGCCGTGCGCGGTAAGCCGCGCGAATTCGCCATCGAGATCGTCGACCTGGAACGAAGCCGCCGGGATACCGTCCTCGTAAAGCGCCTGTTTGTAAGGCCCCACCGCACGATGGCTGCTCGGCTCGAGCAGCAGCTCGGTGCCGTCCGGCTGGTCCTTCGACACGACGGTCAGCCAGCGATAGTCGCCCACCGGGATATTGTTCTTCAGCCTGAACCCGAGCTTGTCGGTATAGAACGTCAACGCCTTGTCCTGATCGTCGACAAAAATACTCGTCACGTAGATTCGCATGTCAGTCTCTCCTGAAGCGGCAACCGGCAATCGCCGTGCGCCCGGTCACGCCGCATCGTCGATAACAGGCAACGCCCCCGCCGCTATTCTTCGTCGAAATCGATGACAAACGCATAACCGCCGTCGATCAGCTGGCGCAGGTAGCCGTCGAAGTCGTCGGCGATCACCGCGTAGCTGTCGGGGTCGTGCAGGAAGCGCACGACCTGCCCCACCTTGCCGCCGGGCGCGGGATCGAAATCGATGTAGAGCTGCGACGTGCCGCCGTTGTTCATGCAATGCGAGAAACACAGACGTCGGCTCATCGGCAATGCGATGTCGATGCGCGGATCGACGAGTTCGCCGTCGTCGTTCGCGTCGTCGCCGTAGATGTCCGCGATGCTGTCGCGGTACTTCGCGGCTTCGTCGAGCATCTGCTCGGCCGACAGCAGGTAGTACGGATATTCGTAGACGTCGGAGCCCAGCACCAGCACGTTGATCGTCGTGCCGCCGTAGTCGCGCCAGTACGTGCCGTCGAGTTTGCCGAGCAGTTCGAGCAGGCTGGCCGGGCATTGCGGATACGCGGCGCGCAGCGCGTCGAGTTGCGCGGGCATCGCGCCGGTGGCGGCGGCGAGCGCCGCGTTGTCGGCGTCGGGCAGCGCGGCGCGCAGGCCGGCCAGATAGGTGTCGACGAGGGTCATCGCGTCAGGTCCGGGTTCGTGAAACGGGCAAGCGCCATTCTAGCGCCCGCCGCAGCCCGCTTTGCCGACCGGATAACCGATCCGTTGCGCCCGCCTACGTGATCTGGTACGTCGACGCCGGCTCGAATTCCTCCGGCATCGCGCGGTCGCCCAGTTCGAGCACCGACCGCTCGATCGTGCGCGTCATCGCATCGAGCGCGAGCGCATTCGGCGCGAGGCCGAACGGTTCGGCGACCTCGTTCGCGATCGCTTCGAGTGCGATCAGCGTGTACGAGATGAACACGCAGATCAGCGGCGTGAAGAACTCCGTCGAATCGACGAGGCCGAACGGCAGCAGCACGCAGTACGCATACACGGTGCGATGCAGCAGCACGCTGTACGAGAACGGGATCGGCGTCGACAGGATGCGTTCGCAACCACCCACCGACTTGCCCAGTTCGTCGAGCTGCGTGTCGAACATCCAGCACGTCGCATCGCTGCCGGGCACGCGGCCCAGCGCGCGGACGATGCCGCCGCGCAGCTCGTCGAGGATCGCGACCGGCTTGAAGCATTTGCGTGCGAGCGCGCCGGCGCGCTCCGCGCCGAGGATGCGCTGCAGGTCTTCGGTCGGATCGGTATGGCGCAGCTGATGCTTCAGCGCATACGTGAACGCGATCAGCAGATCGGCGAGCCGGTTGCGCTCGGCATCGCCGACGCTGTCGGGCAGGTAGCGATTCAGTTGCGACGTCACGTTGCGCGCCGCGATCAGCAGGTTGCCCCACAGATGCCGCGCCTCCTTGAAGCGCTCGAAGCTCGCGTTGTTGCGAAACGCGAGGAAGATCGCGAGCGCGAGCCCGAACAGCGTGAACGGCGCGGTGTTGAGCGGAATCTTCTCGCCGAAGATGCGCCCGTTCGTGAAGACCGCCAGCGTGCTGACGATCGCCATGAACACCAGTTGCGGAATGATCGATTGCAGCACGGAGCCGTTCCAGACGAACAGCATCCTGAGCCAGTTTTGTCTTGGTCTGACGATCATGATTGTTTCTCGACTGACAAAGGAATACGCAACACGGAACGCCCGCACCCGATGCGCAACGGCCCGCGCGTGGCGGGCCGCTTTCGGGCAGGGGCCGTGCCGGGGCCGCGTTGCGCGCGATGATACGCCCGCGCACACTGCGCCCCGTCACATCGCGCGCCGCTCAGTGATAGCCGATGTCGCCCTCGCGCACCTTGCCGCGGAACACGCGGTACTGCATCGCGTTGTACACGAGGATGATCGGCAGCACGATCACCGTGCCGACGAGCGCGAACAGCTGGCTCGAATGACTCGACGACGCATCCCAGATCGTCAGCGACGGCGGCACGATGTTCGGCCAGATGCTGATCACGAGCCCCGTGTAGCCGAGGAACACGAGCGCGAGCGTCAGCAGGAACGGCGTGGCCTCGTGCTGGCGCTTCACCGTGTGGAAGATGCCCCACACGCACGCGACGACGAGGACCGGCACCGGCAGGAACCAGCCGAGGTTGCCGCTGCCGAACCAGCGGTGCGCGACGGCCGGCAGCCCGATCACGGTCCACAGGCTGACGACGGCCATCACGCCGAGCAGCACGCCCGCGAGCGGCTTCATCAGCAGTCGCATCTTGCGCTGCAGTTCGCCGTCGACCTTCAGGATCAGCCAGCCGCAGCCGAGCGTCGCATACGTGACGAGCACGCCGATCCCGCACAGCAGGCTGAACGGCGACAGCCAGTCGAACGGACCGCCCGCGAACTGGTTGTTCTCGATCTTGATGCCCTGCAGCAGCGAACCGAGCACGATCCCCTGGCAGAACGCCGCGAGCGCGGAGCCGCCGATGAACGCAAGATCCCACATGTGTTGCGTGCGGGTCGCCTTCGCGCGCAGTTCGAACGCCGCGCCGCGGAAGATCAGCCCCACCAGCATCAGCACCAGCGGCAGGTAATTCGCGGGCAGCAGCGTCGAATACACGACCGGGAACGCGCCGTAGAGCCCCGCGCCGCCGAGCACCAGGAACGTCTCGTTGCCGTCCCACACCGGCGCGACGGTGTCGAGCATCACTTGCCGCTCGGCCTTCGCATCGAAGAACGGGAACAGCAGGCCGATGCCGAGATCGAAGCCGTCCAGCATCACGTAGATGAACACGCCGAGGCCGATGATCGCGGCCCACACGACAGGAAGATCGATTTGCATGGCTTACTCCGCTTCGGTGACGTTCAGCGGCGTGGACAGCGCGCTCTTGCGCAGCCCCGGATGCCGGTGCAGCTCGATGTACCCGGCTTGGGCAGCCGGCCCGCGCTTCATCAGTTTCATCATGTAGTAGATACCCGTTCCGAATACCAGGAAATACACGACCACGAAGATCAGCAGCGACACGCCGACCTGCTGCGCGCTGAGCGGCGCGACCGAATCGACGGTGCGCAGCACGCCGTACACGGTCCACGGCTGCCGCCCGACCTCGGTCGTGATCCAGCCGGCCAGCAGCGCGACGATGCCCGACGGCCCCATGCCCACCACGAACCACTGGAACCAGCGCGTTTCATACAGGCGCCCGCCCTTTCTCAGCAGCAGCCCGAGCAGCGCGGTCAGCAGCATCAGCATCCCGAGGCCGGCCATGATCCGGAACGTCCAGAACACGATCGGCGAATACGGACGGTCCTGCGGCGAGAATTCCTTCAGCCCGCGGATTTCGCCGCTCCAGCTGTGCGTGAGGATCAGGCTGCCGAGGTGCGGCACCTGGATCGCATAGCGCGTGGTTTCGGCCTGCATGTCGGGCAGCCCGACGAGGTTCAGCGCAGTGCCGCCCTTCTCGGTTTCCCACAGCCCCTCGATCGCCGCGATCTTCGCCGGCTGGTATTCGCGTGTATTCAGCCCGTGCGCGTCGCCAACGACGATCTGGATCGGCGCGAGCAGCAGCAGCATCCACAGCGCCATCGAGAAGCTGCGCTTCACCGGCTCGTCGCGGCGCCCCTTCAGCAGGTGCCACGCACCGCACGCGGCGACGATGAAGCCCGCGACGATGAACGCCGCGATCGTCATGTGCACGAGGCGATACGGGAACGACGGATTGAAGATGACCTTGAACCAGTCCACCGGCACGACGAGACCGTTCTCGATCTTGTAGCCCTGCGGCGTCTGCATGAAGCTGTTCGATGCAAGAATCCAGAACGTCGAGATCAGCGTGCCGACCGCGACCATCAGCGTCGCGAAGAAGTGCGCGCGTGGGCTCACGCGCTGCCAGCCGAACAGCATCACGCCGAGGAAGCCGGCTTCGAGGAAGAACGCCGTCAGCACTTCATACGTGAGCAGCGGCCCCGTGATGTTGCCGGCGACGCGCGAGAAGCCGGCCCAGTTCGTGCCGAACTCGTAGGCCATTACGACGCCGGACACCACCCCCATCCCGAAGCCGATCGCGAAGATCTTCGACCAGAACTGGAACATGGATTTGTAAGCGGCGTCGCCGGTGACGAGATAACGCCATTCCAGCACCGCCAGGAAGCTCGCCATGCCGATGCTGATCGCGGGAAACACGATGTGGAACGACACCGTGAACGCGAATTGCAATCGTGCGAGATGGAACGCATCGAAGATTTCCATGACCGTAATTTGCTCGTGATTGTGAGAACGTCCGCCCGAAGCAGGAAATCGCGCGACGGCTTGGCGACAACACATGCGAACACAAACGATCATTCGCATGGCATCGAAGCGTGAATGACGATATCGCGTTTGCCACGATACTCGCAATCACTCGAACGTGCGCTGAAACTGTGATGGTTCCGTCGGCGAGGATGTGTGCACGGAAAACACATTTCGCGCCTGCGGCGTGGTCAGCTGTACTGCTTTCCGCGTTGCGACGCTGTGCCTGCGGCGCGCTGTTCACCGCCCTTACCATGTGATGCAACGCCTGCCCGCGGCGACGGCGCGCCCCTCGGCGCCCGCCCGGCGGCATCGATTCCCGTCGCCCGGCGTACGCGCCGGGCCCGGCCGGCACACCGGCCGATCCGCCTGGAGAAAACCGCATGGAGCCCTGCACCCGCCGCGACGATCCGACCGGCAGCACCGCGTGTCTTGTGACGCGTCATCGTGCCGGCGAAACGCGCGACACCGTCGATCGCGTCGTCGACGAAACGCCGGTTGCACTCGTGTTCAACGGCATCTCGCACACGGTCATGATGGCGACGCCGATCGACCTCGACGCGTTCGGGCTCGGCTTCGCGCTGAGCGAAGGCATCGTCGAGCGCGCGTCCGACGTGTTCGACATCGAGAGCGAATGCCGGCCCGGCAGCGCCGAAGTGCGGCTCACCGTGTCGCAGCAGGCGTTCATGGCACTGAAGGCGCACCGCCGCGCGCTGGCCGGCCGCACGGGCTGCGGCGTATGCGGGATCGAAAGCATCGCGCAGCTCGACCTGCATCCGCCGCGCATCGATGCCGCCGGCGCGGCCGCCGGCATCGGCGCCGACGCGATCGCACGCGCCGCGCGCGCGTTGCCGGCCCGCCAGACGCTGATGCGCGAGACGGGCGGCATCCACGCGGCCGCATGGTGCGACCGCGATGGCGCCGTGCTCGACGTGTTCGAGGACGTCGGCCGCCACAACGCGCTCGACAAGCTGATCGGCCGCCTCGCGCGGCGCCGCGCCGACCTGCGCGCGGGTTTCGTGTTCCTGTCGAGCCGCGCGAGCTACGAACTGGTGCGCAAGGCCGCGCGGGTCGGGATCCCGATGATCGCGACGATCTCCGCGCCGACGTCGCTGGCGATCGACGTCGCTCGCGAAGCCGGCGTGCGGCTGCTCGGCTTCTGCCGCAACGACGGCTTCGTCGAATACGTGTCGCCCGACGCCGCCCATCCCGACCAACCGGCGCTTTCGCAAGCGCATCCGGCTCTCTCGTCATGAAACAACTGATCGATTTCGACACCGCGCAGCAGCATTTCGCCGGCGCGTTCGCACCGCTTGCTGCGGCCACCTCTGTTCCGGTGACAGACGCGGCCGGCCACGTGCTGGCCGCGCCGCTGACCGCCTTGCTCGACCAGCCGCCGGCCGACCAGAGCGCGATGGACGGCTACGCCGTGCGTCACGCGGATCTCGCGCACGGCGAGCCGCTGCGCGTCGCGCAGCGCTGCTATGCGGGCGACACGCCCGCGCCGCTGGCCGCGCGCACGGCCGCACGCATCTTCACCGGCAGCCTGATTCCGGCCGGCGCCGATACAGTCGTAATGCAGGAGCATGCGCACGAACAGGACGGCTGGGTCGCATTCGACGCGCCGCAGCGCAGCGGCTCGCACATCCGCCGCCGGGGCGAGGAAGTGCGTGCCGGCGACCTGCTCGTGCCGGCCGGCGTGCGGATGGGCGCGATGCACGTCGGCGTGGCCGCCGCGCAAGGTTTCGCGCGCATCGACGTGCGCCCGGCGCTGCGCGTCGGCATCCTGACGACCGGCGACGAACTCGTCGCGTGCGGGCAGCCGCGTGCGCCGCAGCAGATCTACAACAGCAATGCGCCGATGCTCGCCGCGCTGGTATCGGGAACCGGTGCCGGCGTTGCAATGAGCCTGCACGCGGCCGATACGGCGCCCGCCGTCGATCGCGCGCTGCGCGACCTGCACGCGTGTTGCGATCTGGTGATCTGCGTCGGCGGCGCGTCGGTCGGCGACAAGGACCTGCTGCGCCCCGCGCTGACCGCGCTCGGCGCATCGTTCGTCGTCGGCGGCGTGCGCATGAAACCCGGCAAGCCGGTCGCGCTCGCGCGGCTCGACGCGCGGCCCGTCGTGCTGCTGCCCGGCAATCCGGGCGCCGCGATGACCGCGTTCGCGCTGTTCGTCGCGCCGCTGATCCGCTGCCTGCAGAGGCGCGACGCGTGCATGCCGACCGTGCCGTCGCTGCCGATCGACATCGACTTCGAGCCGGATGCGCAGCGCGAGCGCTTCGTGCGCGTGCGTTGCACCATCGGCGCCGACGGCTCGGCCGTGCTCGACACGCTGCGGCAGCAAGGCGCCGGCACGCTGCAATCGCTCGTGCAGGCGAGCGGGCTCGCGCGGCTGCCGGCCGGGAAGCGCATCGCGCGCGGCGACGCGGTACCGTACTACGAATTCGCGCACTGGCTAGCATGATCGCGACGCCTGATAGCCGCCCGATACTGAGCATTCGCCGCGCACCCCGCACGGCGAACTGTATTCCTGCAATTCGGGCACGATTGTGTCCCTGCCGGAAAAGTCCGGCGGACTATGCTCACGATGAGGCTCGCCACGACCTGTGCGCCGATACGTCGGCACGCACGCGGCCGATCGGCGACGCCCCTCCGCTTACTTCATGCAGGCCGACGAACCGATCGTGAATGCCATCGTTTCCGCCGCGCCGGCCGCCGCCGCTTGCTCCGGCGGCGCATCGCCCGGCGCCTTCCCCCGCACGACCGACACGCTCGGCCGCCCGCTGCGCGACCTGCGCCTGTCCGTGATCGACCAGTGCAATTTCCGCTGCGGCTACTGCATGCCGCGCGAAAGCTTCGGCGCCGGCTACGCATTCATGCCGTCGTCCGAGCGGCTGTCGTTCGCGCAACTGGAAAAGATCGCACGCGCGTTCACGTCGCTCGGTGTCGAGAAAATCCGCATCACCGGCGGCGAGCCGCTGCTGCGCCGCAATCTCGAAGCGCTGATCGAACGGCTGGCCGCACTGACGACCGTCGACGGCAAGCCCATCGAAATCGCGCTGACGACCAACGGTTCGCTGCTCGCCGCGAAAGCACGCGCGCTGCGCGACGCGGGGCTGTCGCGCGTGACCGTCAGCCTCGATGCGCTCGACGACGCGGTATTCCGCCGGATGAGCGACGCCGACGTGCCCGTGTCGCGCGTGCTGGCCGGCATCGAAGCCGCGCATGCGGCCGGGCTCGCGCCGGTCAAGGTCAACGCGGTGATCGAACGCGGCGCGAACGACGACCAGATCCTGCCGCTCGTGCGTCACTTCCGGCATACCGGCGTGGCCGTGCGCTTCATCGAGTACATGGACGTCGGCGGCGCGAGCTTCTGGTCCGGCGACAAGGTCGTGCCGGCCGCGCGCATGCGCGAGCTGATCGACGAGCACTATCCGCTCGTGCTCGTCGGCGAACCGGGGCACGACGCGACCGCAATCCGTTGCGCGCACATCGATGGTGCCGGCGAGGTCGGCTTCATCGCGAGCGTGTCGCATCCGTTCTGCGGCACCTGCTCGCGCGCACGCGTGTCGGCCGACGGCAAGCTTTATACGTGCTTGTTCGCGACCCAGGGCACCGACCTGCGGCCGTGGCTCGACGATGCGGCGCCGGTCGACACCCTCGCCGCCGCCGTGCGCGATCGCTGGACGCGGCGCGACGACCGCTATTCCGAGCGCCGGGCCGCACGGCCGGCCCGCGCGCCGGGCAAGACCTATCCGACCGTGCGCATGTCGCTCGTCGGCGGCTGATGGGCCGCCGCGCGATACAGGACGCACCGCCTACAGGAGAACCGTGATGACGAGCTTCACCGAATCCCGCGCCGGGCTGCCGGACGATCCGCTGCGCGCCGGCAGTCATTCCCATTCCGCCGACACGACCGAACCGCACACCGAGCCGCCGCCGGCAATTTCTGCCGGCTTCGAAGTGCGCGTGCAGTACGCTGCGATCGACGCAGGTGCCGAGCTAGCACCGATCGTTCGCAATCCGAATGTCGGCGCGGTCGTGAATTTCCTCGGTGTCGTGCGCAACGAAGGCGACGTCGACGACGTCGTCGCGCTCGAGGTCGAGCACTACCCGACGATGACCGAACAGGCCCTGTGGAGCATCGTCGAGGAAGCCAGCGCGCGCTGGCGGCTCGAAGCGGTCAGGATCGTGCACCGCGTCGGGCGCATCCCGCTCGGCCAGGCGGTCGTGCTGGTCGCGGTGGCTGCCGCGCATCGCGGGTCCGCGTTCGATGCGTGCGAATTCCTGATGGACTTCCTGAAGACCCACGCGCCGTTCTGGAAGAAGGAGATCCGGCACGACGGCGAATCGGGCTGGGTCGAGGCGAAGGTGCACGACGATCAGGCGATGCGGCGCTGGGGATGACCGCGCGCGCCTCACGTTTTCCGATTCCGCCGATTCCGCCGATTCCGATTCCACTCAAGACATCGCGATGAAACTGACGATCAAATACTTTGCAAGCATTCGCGAGCAACTCGAAACCGACGAGGAAATCGTCGAGATCGATGCGCGCGAACTTACTGTCGACGCGCTGCGCAGTACGCTGGCCGCGCGCGACGTTCGTAGCGCGGAAGCGTTGCGGGTGGACCGGCCGGTGCGGGCAGCCGTGAATCTCGAGATGGTGACGGGCGGTTTCGTCGTGCGGGAAGATAGCGAAGTGGCGTTTTTTCCGCCGGTGACGGGCGGGTGACATGACGATGGGCCGCAATTCGTCATGACATCGGTCGCCCCGTGCAGCACACGCCCGCGGGAGTTGATAATCACGGCCGGGCGGTCGACGTCGCGGCCCGGCTCGCAAGATAGTCGACCATCCGTTGCGCAGCCGGCTGCAGCGCGTCGAAGCTCCTGAAACAGACGACGAACCGGCGCTTCGCCCACGCATCGACGAGCGGGATCACCTTGATGCCGAACACCGGCCGATAGGTCTCCGCAACTTCCACCGGCACGACACTGATCCCGAGCCCCGCGGCGACGACGCGAAACGCCGCATCGAAGCTCGACACGATCACGCGATACGACACGGGCGTGCCAGCATCGGCAGCCGCGCGCTGAAGCATCGTGTGGACGGCGGTCGACGGCAACAGCCCGACGTGTTCGTAGCCTAACGTCTGCTCGAAGCGCAGCGACGGTTCGTTCGCGAGCGGATGATCGCGATGCACGGCAAGCGCGAGCCGGTCCTGCCGATACGGCCGGTGCTGCAAGCCCTGCAGGTCGACGTTGTCCCAGCACACGCCCACGCTCGCCGCGCCCTCGCGCAACTGCCGAACAAGCTCGGACGACAGGCGCTCTTCCACGTCGACCCGGATGTTCTCGTTGGCCGGTTCGCGCATGAACGACGAAATGTCGTCGAGCAGCGCCTCCGCGATCGCCGACGCCGACGCACAGATGCTGACGCGCCCCTTCAGCCCGCCGCCGAATGCGGCGACATCGCTCGCGATGCGCTCCATCGTGAAGAGCACGCTGCGCGCGTGCTCGAGCAATGCACTGCCCGCGGCAGTCGGCTCGACGCCGCGCCGCGAGCGCGTGAGCAGCGGCACGCCCAGATCGCTTTCGAGTTGCGCGATGCGCTTGCTGATCGCCGACGGCTCGATATGGGCCGCCTCCGCCGCCCGCGCCATGTTGCGGTGATCGCACACGGCAACCAGCAGCCGCAGCGTTTTCAGATCGATGTCGCGCATCCGCCGTCTCCACGCATTCAGACATTCCGGTTCGGAAACATGACGGTTCCGAAATATCGCCTCAATGTCTATCAGGAATGTCTAAAGTTAGCACAACGCCGGCGATCGACACTGGCGAAGACAACGGAGACAAGCGACATGCGGTCGTTCCCCCAGCATGCGGTCATACGCGAAGTCGGCTTGCGCGACGGGCTGCAAAGCATCCAGCGGATTCTTCCGATGGAACGCAAGATCGAGTGGATCGGCGACGCGTACGCTGCCGGTCAGCGTGAAATCGAGGTCGGGTCGTTCGTACCGGCGCGGCTGCTGCCGCAACTGGCCGATACGGCCGAACTGGTGTCGTATGCGAAGACGCTGCCCGGCCTGCACGTATCGGTGCTGGTGCCGAATCTCAAGGGCGCGGAGCGCGCGATCGACACGGGCGCCGACCTGCTGCTGGTGCCGCTGTCGGCGAGCCGCGCGCATAGCGTCGCGAACCTCCGCAAGACACCCGACGAAGTCGTCGCCGAGGTGGCGCGCATCCGCGCCGCGCGCGACGCGGCCGGCGCGAAGACGCTGATCGAAGGCGGCATCGGCACTGCGTTCGGCTGCACGATCCAGGGCCGCGTCGAGCAGTCGGACGTGCTGCACTACCTGCACGCGCTGCTCGACGCGGGCGCCGATCGCGTGAGCATCGCCGATACGGTCGGCTATGCGGGGCCGGCCGCCGTACGCACGCTGTTCGAGAAGGCGCGCGCCATCGCCGGCGAGCGCTTCTGGTGCGGCCACTTTCACGACACCCGCGGCCTCGCGCTCGCGAACGTCTATGCGGCGCTCGAAACGGGCGTCGCCCGCTTCGATGCGACGCTTGCCGGCATCGGCGGCTGTCCGCATGCACCAGGCGCAAGCGGCAACGCATCGAGCGAAGACCTCGCGTTCATGCTCGCCGACATGGGCATCGATACCGGCATCGACATTGCCGCGCTGCTGATGCTGCGCGCGAAGGTCGCGCGCTGGCTGGACGGCGAAACGCTGCACGGTGCGCTATGGCGCGCCGGCCTGCCCGCCACCCACGCCGCCGCGCCCGCCACCACCGACTGAGATCGTCATGAACCACGACACCCGACTTCCGCTCGACGGCGTTCGCGTCATCGAATTCACGCACATGGTCATGGGGCCGACGTGCGGGATGATCCTCGCCGATCTCGGCGCCGAAGTGATCAAGATCGAGCCGCCCGGCGGCGACAAGACGCGCAACCTGCCCGGCCTCGGCATCGGCTTCTTCCGTTCGTTCAACCGCAACAAGAAGAGCGTCGTACTCGATCTCCATACACCCGAAGGCAAGGAAGCCGCGATCGAACTGATCGGCACCTGCGACGTGATGCTCGAAAATTTTCGCCCCGGCCTGATGACGACGCTCGGCCTCGACTACGACACGCTGTCGAAACGCTATCCGGCGCTCGTCTACGTATCGCACAAGGGTTTTTTGCCAGGCCCGTACGACCGGCGCCTCGCGCTCGACGAAGTCGTGCAGATGATGGGCGGGCTGTCGTACATGACGGGGCCGGTCGGCCGGCCGCTGCGCGCCGGCACGTCGGTCAACGACATCATGGGCGGCATGTTCGGCGCGATCGGCGTGCTCGCGGCGCTGCGCGAACGCGAGCGCACCGGTCGCGGGCAGGAAGTGCAAAGCGCGCTGTTCGAAAACTGCGTGTTTCTGTGCGCGCAGCACATGCAGCAATATGCGATGACGCACGAACCGCCGCCGCCGATGCCCGCGCGCGTGTCGGCGTGGAGCGTCTACGACGTGTTCACGCTCGCCGACGGCGAGCAACTGTTCATCGGTGCGGTAAGCGACCGGCAGTTCGTCACGCTGTGCGATGTGCTCGCATGCCCCGACCTCGCCGCCGAACCCGAGTTCGCCACCAACGCGTTGCGGGTAGCCGTGCGGCCGCGGCTGCTCGAACGGCTCGGCGCCATCCTGAAAGACCATCGCGCCGCCGACCTGGCGCCGAAGCTCGAAGCGGCCGGCATCCCCTATGCGCCGATCGTCCGTCCCGAGCAACTGCTCGACGATCCGCACCTGAAAGCGAGCGGCGGCCTGGTGCCGATGCAGACCGACGACGGCGGCACGACCGATGTCGTCCTGCTGCCGATCACGATGGGCGGACGGCGGCCCGGCGTGCGCCAGGCGCTCGCGTGCATCGGCGAGCATACGCAGGAAGTGCTCGCACGGCTGAAGCGCAGCGCGGCCGCATGAGCGGTTGTCTGCGCCCGCCGCGCACGGGCTTGGCGACAGTCGTCCGGAATCCGGTGCCTCATACGCGCCGCGCACGCCTATAACCCTTTATCAAGGCAGGCATCTCGGAGAAGCATGCCGCCGGTCGGAAAAGTCAGGAGACAGACATGCATCAGACCGTCACCGCGGGCAGTGCCCCGCTCGATACGCCGCAGGTACGTGCCGGCATCCACACCGGCGCGGACGTCTCCACGCGCATGGACCGGTTGCCGGTCACCCGGCATCTGTGGATGCTCGTGCTGCTGATTTCGCTTGGCGGCTTTTTCGAAATCTACGACCTGATCTTCACCGGTTATATCGCCCCGGGAATGGCGAAGAGCGGCCTGCTGCAGACCACCACGCAAGCGTTCTTCGGCTTCACCGGCATCGCCGCCTTCATCGCGGCAACCTTCGCGGGGCTGTTCGTCGGCACGTTCGGCTTAGGCTGGATGCCGGACCGCTACGGACGCCGCGCCGTGTTCACGTACTCGCTGCTGTGGTACTCGATCGGCTCGGCCATCATGGCGTTCCAGACGACGCCCGAGGGCGTGCTGCTGTGGCGCTTCATCACCGGCATCGGCGTCGGGCTGGAGATCGTCACGATCGACACCTACGTGACCGAACTGGTGCCGCAGCGGATGCGCGGCCGTGCGATCGCGTTCAACCAGGTGGTGATGTTCGCCGCCGCCCCTGTCGCGGCGATCCTGTCGTGGTGGCTCGTCCCCACGACGGTGTTCGGTCTCGACGGCTGGCGTGTCGTGGTGCTGGCCGGCTCGGCCGGCGCCGTGATCGTCTGGTTCATCCGCCGGGCCGTGCCCGAAAGCCCGCGGTGGCTGGCCGCACATGGCGATGCCGAACAGAGCGGGCTGATCGTGAGCCGGATGGAAGCGATCGCCGAGCGCGAGTCGGGCATGCCACTGCCGCCGCCCGGGCCGGCCAGCGAGCGGCCCACGGTTCCGCGCACGGCCTTCGCGGCGCTGTGGCGCGCGCCCTATCGTTCCCGTCTCCTGATACTGATTGCGTTCAACTTCTGCCAGGCAATCGGCTACTACGGATTCGCGAACTGGGTCCCTACGCTGTTGATCGGCCAGGGCATCACCGTGACGAAGAGCCTGCTGTACTCGTTCATCATCGCGTTCGCGATGCCGGCCGGGCCGCTGCTCGCGATGCTGTACGCGGACCGGATCCAGCGCAAGCACCTGATCGTCGGCGGTGCGCTGGTCGTGATCGTCTGCGGGCTGGCATTCGGGCAGATGAAATCCGTCGTGCCGCTCATCCTGCTCGGCGTGCTGATCAGCCTTGCCGGGCAGACGATTTCCGTGTCGTTTCACGCATACCAGTGCGAACTGTTCCCGACCGAGGTGCGCTCCCGCGCGAGCGGCATCGTGTATTCGGCCAGCCGCATCGGCGCGATGATGTCGGGCTTCGTCATCGCGGCACTGCTGAAGGATTTTGGCGTGCCCGGCGTGTTCACCGGGATCACGGTGTTCATGCTCCTGGTGGCCGTGATCATCGGCGCGTTCGGTCCGAGGACCAACGGCCTGCGGCTCGAAGAACTCAATCGCTGAGGCCGGGCGACACGCGGGGTTCGCCGGGTGGCGAACGCATGCTGCACTGTCCGGACGAACTCCAACGCCATCGGACGCTCACGCAACTGCAATCTTCAATGCCGCCGCTTCACCGCTTCCGTGGCGAACACGACCATCGCGGCGGCGCCGATGCGCGTCGAGATCCGCGGCGTGATTGATGCAGGTCGATGCAGAGCCCTCCACGCAATAGAACCCGTCGACTCAGCGAAATAGCCGGAAGCCGTTGTCATCAGTCGAACTTGATCAAGTCCTTGAAGATCAGCTGCCCCCAGCTTTTCCCGCGCGCATGCACAAGCAGTCCACCTTCCGAAAGCCCGCCAAGTTTGATTGGCGCGAAACCGAGATTTTCCGCAAGCTCGCCAATCGTCGCTGCGGCGCCGTCATCGTCGCTCGCGAGAAACACGACTCTCCTGCCACCGTGGACGGCCGGATCCTGATCAAGGACGGCCGCGACCAGATGGTTGAAGCCTTTCACCAGCCTGGCTCCGGTGAACACCTTCGCGACGAAGGCAGAGGACGGGAGACCGCTCAGTTCCTCGAGCGGTGCCTGCGTGTTCATCGCGTCGACGATGGTCTTCCCCGTCCAGTCGGGCAGTGCTTTTGCGACCTCCGGATGCGACTCGAAACGAACTGCCAAAAAGATGATGTCCGCCTTGACGGCTTCGGTCAGGGTTTTGGGAATAATCGTGGGTCCGATCGCGGCTGCCTCGGCTGCAAAGCTTTTCGGGTCGCGCGTGGTTGCAACGGCCACTTCGATACCGTTGCGGGCGAACGCCTTGGCAAGTGCGTGGCCAATCTTGCCGAAGCCAATGATTGCGTAACTCATATGTTTCTCCTTCGTTTCCCGGCGCGGTCAGAGCTTGTAACCGCCACTAGCTTCAATCGTTTGGCCGGTCACCCAATGGCCGTCATCGGAGGCCAGGAACGTTACGACGGCGGCGATTTCCGACGGCTCGCCAAAGCGGCCCAGCGCGATTTGGGCCTCGGCCGCCTTGACGAGCTCGGGATTCTCCCGAAGATCCGCGTTCGCATCCGTTCGCGTGAAGCCCGGCGCTACGGCGTTCGCGGTGATGCCACGCGGCCCCAGCTCGATTGCGAGCGTATGGGTCAGGGTGTTGATGGCCGCTTTCGCCATCGAGTAGACGGGCGCAGCCGTCACGGGCTTCGTTGCGGCAGCGGAAGAGATGTTGATGATGCGTCCACCATCGGCGAGACGATCGAGAGCGGCCTGAATGATGAAGAAGGGCGCGCGGGCGTAGACCGCCATCAGGGTGTCCCAACTCTCCGGCGTCGCGTCCTTGAAGCCAACCCAGCCGGAATTGCCAGCGTTGTTGACCAGAATGTCGAGGGCCTTGCTTCCGTTCCGCTTGGTGAACTCGTCGTCAAGTCTCTCGAACAACGCCGGGACGGTCGCCGGGTCGACGAGATCCGCATGGATCGCGAACGCGGTGCCTCCCGCTTTCTCGATGGCCGCGACCACCTCGTCCGCGCCGGATTTGCTGGCGTTGTAGGTCAGCGCAACCATCGCACCGTCCTTTGCAAGACGTTCGGCGATGGCGCGGCCAATGCCCCGCGATGCCCCGGTAACGAGAGCTGTTTTGCCCTTTAGAGATTGTGTCATTGCGTTTTTTCCTCAGAGTTGTGCGAGGCCACCGTCAACGGCGATCTCGCTGGCGGTCATGAAGCTGCTGTCCGACGACGCAAGAAAGGCGGCCACCGCCCCGATCTCCGCCGGATCGGCCATACGCTGGAGCGGATTGAGCGAAGCGAAGACCTTCATGCCTTCCTCGCCCAGCGCTTCCTTCGCGAGTTCGGTCGCGGTCGGCCCAGGGGACAGCACGTTCACCCGGATACCGGTGCCTTTCAGGTCCTCTGCCCAGGTCCGTGCGAGGTTGCGCACGGCCGCCTTGCTCGCGCTGTAGGCGCTGAATGCCGGGGCGCCCGTGGTGCCGGCGCTCGATCCGGTCAGGATGATCGAACCGCCCTCGCCCATCAGAGGTAGCGCCTTCTGGACCGTGAAGATCGAACCCTTCACGTTGGTGTCGAAGATTTCGTCGATGTGCCCGGCGGTAATCTTGCCGAGTGGCAGCTGGCTTCCCACCCCGGCATTGGCGAAGACGACGTCGAGGGTTCCGCGCTCGGCCTTCACCGCCGCGTAGAGCCGGTCGAGGTCGGCCAGGTCGGAGACCGAGCCCTTCACTGCGCGGGCATTGGGCCCGAGGTCGGCCACAGCGGCGTCGAGTGCTTCCTGCCGGCGGCCGAAGATGAAGACGAAGGCGCCCTCCTCTATGAAGCGCTTTGCCGCGGCGCGGCCGATGCCGGTAGCGCCCCCGGTGATCACCGCGGTCTTTCCATTCAGTCTGTTCATGCCCTGCATCCTTCGAAACAAAAGCGACAAATCGATTCTGAGGCCCTTGATTCATAAAGACAATTGACTGAATATGTATGAATACCATCTACTTTCTAGATAGATATATATGTTGGACAACGTCACCATCAATCAACTTCGGGCATTCGTCGCCGTGTGTGACCAGGGAAGCTTTTCCGGAGCGGCACGGCAGCTAAGGCGTGCACAGTCCGCGATCAGTCATGCGATCAGCTCGCTCGAGAGCGCCTTTGATGTGGTGCTGTTCGAGCGCAACACGCGCAAAGCGACGCTGACGGCCGCAGGCCGCAGCCTCCTGCCTGACGCGCGTGGGGTAATCTCGCGCACCGAGGAAATGAAGATGCGTGCGGTTGCGATTGCTGAAGCCGGAGTCCCACAGGTCTCGGTTGCCGTGGATACCTATTTCCCACGTGCGCACCTGATCGAATGCCTGCGCACCTTGCAGGCGGACTTTCCAACGGTTGCAATCAATCTGCGCATGACAACCATGCAGGGTGGCGAGCGTGTGGTTCTCGAAGGCACGTGCGCATTGGCGGTGACGATCACGGACGTGCCGGAGCTGAGCCCCGGCACCATAGAACGGCAGCATCTATGTGACTCGCAAATGGTGACCGTCTGTGCACCGTCGCATCCGCTGGCCTCGATCGCGGGGCCAATCCCGCGGGAGGAATTTGGCCGGCACATCCAGCTTGTTGTAACGGACAATCAGCCCGATGCGGAAAAGACACAACAGGGGGTCGCCAGCGAACGCCAGTGGTGGGTGAATGACCTCGGCGCGAAGCACGATCTGCTCAGGGGAGGCTTGTGCTGGGGCCACATGCCGCGCCATATCGTCGAAGAAGACCTCGCGAAGGGAACGCTCGTCGAACTCCAACGGCGCGCATGGCACATGCGTCCTCTCACCTTCATGATCTCGCTGCGGCGCGGGTACTCTATTTCCGAATGCGAGGCACGACTCGTTGAGCTTCTAGGCGATCGCCAGAACTGCCCAAAGGATGCTACCCAGAGCCCGGTCTTGCACAAAACCAAAAAAGCCAGAAAGCCCGCCAAGCGTGAGGAGCGGCCAATGCGGCCTGTCGCTCCTCGGCGGACGTCCGCCAAGTAGATGGCCGGAAGCCCGCTTTCTGGAGTCTTCGATGGCAGCAATGCTCGGAATCGAGCCAGTCGGATCCTCGAGAATCAACCGGCGGAAACGGGTTGTCCTGAGCCGGCCGCCGTCGGGCTCTGTGCGGCCATGGCGAGACGTACGCCAAGATAGGTGAGACCTCCGTTTTGCGTCAGTAATCGGACATCCAGTTCCGGCCTCTTTGCGGTGGACATCGCTCAGACAAGCGTTTGGTCTAAAGAATCGCCTCCCATTGTCGTAATCAAGGATGTTTAGGGAAATCGGGGGCGACGTGAAACGGCAATTCTGGATTGGAATCGGTTTAATTTGCGCGGCGCTTAGCGGATGTGCAACTCGACAACTCGTGGCCACGCCTTTGGCTGAATCACGGGTCGGCGTGAAGAGCTATGCAGAGATGTCTTATCAGCCACTTGCACTGAACGATGCAAAGACGATTGACTTCGACGCGAGCACTTCGCCCGTGGCTCGATTTCCAGACGGCCTTGGCGTCTATGCCGCCTTCTCCTTGGACCAACAGTCCACAGCGACAGTTTTGTGCGTCCGTACGTGGTTTTCGAGTACATGGTTGCCGCTGGCAACGGTGCTAAAGCCGTATGTCATGTTCCTCGATGCTGACAAGCGTGTTGTCAGCAATGTCGAGTCATTCGAGGGCACGAACGGAGCGACCTTCGTGAAGGGTAGCTACAGACAAGGCTACTTTATCGTCCCTCCGGCCGCGCGATTCTTTATCGTCTACTCGGCTTCGTCGGAATCCGATCGGATGGTTCTCACGGCGCAAACCGGCAAACGGTGGGGGATCCCCAATGCATATAGCGGCACGGTTGAGGTCAGGCAGGAGTTTCAGCACCAATGAAAGTAAAAACACTAGCGATGAGACTACTGACTAGATTGACGATGTTTGCGTTTTCCTTGTCGGTAACAGGATGTGTAACAACAAACTACATGCCACCGTCAGGCGTGCCGACGGCAAACGTTCGTTTTCGCGAAATCGGCGAAGGGGCATTCTTCCTTTATCAACCCCCTCCGTTGCCGGGTTGCTACTTGCCGAGCGATCCACTGGGCGGCGAGCCCATTGGCGTGGCGAGCGTTCCATTCAAAAACGACCACACAATCATTCTCTTTTCGACACATCGACAGCAGCCGCGGCTGGGGATGCCAATCGGTGACACTTATATCGACCGAAGTTACTTCGAACTCAGGATGCAAGCGGATCATTTGCTGACGCTGCGTGTTGCCCTGCCGGGACGAGCCCAATACGATAGCGCCTTTCGCTTCACCCCAAAATCTGGGGAAAATTATGAGGTAACAGTCCATCCGGGAACGCCGCTGAAGGTCGATGTGTATCACATTGACGGCCACGACGGACACTACTCCGTGGAGCGTGTTGAAGACCTCGAAATCATTCGGCAATGTTCTTGAGCGTCGCGATGCGGTCGGCCGTTGAGGAGTGAGCTTGGGTCATTCGGTCTGGCACGATGAATGCCCGCTTCGAGTCGATTTGCGCCGGTCCCAGCAGCCGGGACCGCAACTGGCCGAGTCGGCCACCAACGGTCGTTCGACATCGTTGGAGAGATCGCAGAAAATCCACCAAAAATGGGCGAAATCCAAACGAGGATCAGATGCGCTAGCGTTGAGTCCACACAAGGCTCGGCTGTGATACGACAGGAAGCTCTATGCCAAATTTCTCATGGGAACCGTTGGATTTTCTTGAAGCACTTGAAGTCGTTCCGGTAGTGGGCGAGTATGGAATTTACTATCAGTATCTCGTTTCGAGAGCGCCCCTTTCCTTGAGTTTAACGATATGGCCGATCGATTGCGACGTCGAGGTCTTGCTTAGGAATGAAGGGGTTGCAGAGCCGTTTGTTCGGCTCAACCTGCTCGATTGTCCGGGGGCACGTGTCATCCGAGACGATCAGCGCACATATATTGAATTTTCTGCTGCACGGCTGTTCGGAGGGCGTTTCGACCTTGCACATACGCCGCCCTACGGATTTCAATTGCAAATTCAACCGTTTATCCAGCTTTCGACGTTTTCATATCATGTCTGATGAAATTTGAACGTTGTGGATAAGGTTCGTCGTGGTCAATTACCTCGGGCAGGACCTAACCCGTTCCAGTAATTCTGGGCATTCAAACTGTCCGCTCCGGGTCGGCAAGCAACATCCACGAGAATCCACGAAGACCCAAGAAAAAGCCGGCACCAGGCCGGCTTCGTCGTTCAAGCACAAAAGACCACACACGCCCCTTCACCGCATGCACGCCGCAGCCAGCTTCCCGACCGCGATCACCGCCTGCTCGATCTCCGGCGACCACGGGCTGCTGTAGTTCAGCCGGATGAAATTCCGATAGCTGTCCGTGATCGAGAACATGTAGCCCGGCCCGATCGTGATCCCCTGCTCCAGCGCGAGCTGGTACAGCCGCATCGCATCGACCTGCGCAGGCAGTTCGACCCACAGCACATACCCGCCCGCCGGGCTCGAGATGCGCGTGCCCTCCGGAAAGAACCGCGACACCATCGCGCGCATCAGGTTCGCCTGCTGCGCGTACGCCTTGCGGATCCGCCTCAGGTGATGCTCGTACCCATCGCGCTCGAGAAACTCGGCGATCGCCAGTTGCGGCAACGACGGCGTCGCGAGCGTGTTCAGGAATTTCAGCTTCTCGACCTGATCGCGATAACGGCCCGGCAACGCCCAGCCGATCCGGTACGCAGCCGTCAGGCTCTTCGAGAACGACGAGCAATGCAGCACGATCCCGCTGCGGTCGTACGACTTCAGCGAACTCGGATGCGTATCGCCGAAATACAGTTCGTTATACACACCGTTCTCGATGATCGGCATGCCGGACTTCGTTGCGAACTCAACCAGCTCGCGCTTGCGCTCGTCGGGCATCTGAAAGCCGAGCGGGTTCTGGAAGTTCGGCATCACCATGCACGCCGCGATCGGCTGCGACTTCGCGATCGCGGCCAGCGCGGCGATGTCGATCCCGTATTCCGGATGCGTCGCGACCTCGATCGCCTTCATCCCCATCCGCTCGATCGCGTGCAGCATCGCGTAGAACGTCGGCGACTCCACCGCGATCGTGTCGCCCGGCTTCGCCACCGCCTGCAGGCACAGGTTGATCGCCTCCGTCGCGCCGACCGTCACGATGATCTCGTTCGGGTCCACCGACATCCCGTTTTCCAGGTAACGACGCGCGATCTGCCGGATCAGCCGCGGATGGCCGGGCGGCAGCCCGTCCGTCACGCCCCACAGCGACTTGTCGCGGCCGGCCGCATACGCATAGCGGTTCAGCTTCTCGAACGGGAACAGGCTCGGGTCCGGATACGGCGAGCCGAGCGGCACCGCGTCGTCGGTGCCGATCGAGCGCAGCGTCGACAGCACGAGCCGGCTCACGTCCACCGACGACGAGATCGCGATCGGCTTCGACGGCCGCAACTCGCGCACCGGCGCGTGGCTGTCGTCGCGGCGCAGGTTCACGAAATAACCCGACTGCGGGCGGCTTTCCAGCAGCCCGCGGCTTTCGAGCAGCAGGTATGCATGCAGCACGGTCGTGATGCTGATCCGGTGCTGCTGGCTCGCCTGCCGCACCGACGGAATCCGGTCGCCGTGCCGGTACACGCCCTGGCGGATCAGGCGCTCGATATCGTCCGCGAGTTTTTCATAGAGCTTCATCGCGCGCCTCCCGCCGGCATGCGCCGCCGCGCCGCCATGCTGTGCGCGTCCGAAACGCGCGTGTTCCACCCGCCGACCGGGCCGTCGTGATTCCTGATCCTTCCCTCCGGTTTTGCCTTTTCCATCACACTGGCTCTCTCTTGAAGATGCGCCGGCAGGGTTCCGGTACGACAGGATCTGCGGCACTGTGCACTTGATGATGGAATCTTAAAAGCAGAACAGTCAGCGACGAGTACACACATCGATCGCGCGAACAAGAGTACAGTTCGGCGCGAATCGCGCATGGCGGGAGAACTGTACGTCTTATGAAATCCCCGGGCGGCCTGAAGCCTTGCGCTGCGCCGCCGGCGCCAGAACGACGCGGCCGGCCACCTCGACGTCAGCGAGTCGTTCATGGTCAAGGCCGAACGCGGCGCCGACACCGTGCGGTGGGCAAGGTGTTCCAGGTCCTGCAGGGGCTCGGCGTACGGATCGTCGTCTACCTCCCCAATGCGAGCGACAAACTGCTCGAACGCGAATCGGCGAAATCGATCGCGTCGTGTTCTCGGAAGTGGCGCGCGCGGTCGACCTGCTCGTCAGTGTGTCCGCATTCGCGCTCGACGACGACGCGACACGCGCGGCAGCCGCCGCCGTGCTCTCCGTCGACCCGATCCGCCAGCGCGAAATCGAAGCGGAACGCTGGCAGCGCCTGAACCGGCTGTCGGATTTGCCGCTGGGTGTGATGGCGCGGCATCGCAAGCACGTGCTGTCGCTCGTGTTCGCCGACGCGATTGCGCAAGGAAGGATGACGATCGACGAACGCCACGTGCGCGTCGGCACGTGGTCGGTGCATTGCGCGACCGGCCGCGTGACGCGCGACGGCGAACCCGTCGAACCCGCGACCGAGCCGCCGCCGTCGCCGTCGCCGCTGCGCGCGGTGCCGTGGCTGCCTTACGACGAAGCGCTGCTGCAGCGGATCGTCGACGTTGTCGCGGGCCTGCTCGACTGAGCGCCCGCCGTCAGATCGAGCCGAACAGCGCGCGCGGCCGGTCCTTCAGCGTGCCGGACAAAATCCGCAGCCCGTTGACGAGCTCGTCGCGCGTGGCCGGGCACGCGAGGTTGATGCGCACGCCGTGCTCGATTTCCGCGCGGTCGACCGCGAACGTCGACGACGGCATCACGATCACGCCGCGCGCCTTCGCGTTCGCGGCGAAGTCGTCGGCGCGCCACGGCGGCGGCAGCCGCAGCCACACGAACATGCAAGCAGGGTCGGACTTCAACTGCCCGGCCGGCAGCAGTTCCCGCGCGAGATCGACGCGCGCGCGGATCTCCGCGAGTTGCGAGGCCATGATCCGCTCGGCGGTGCCGTCCTCGATCCATACCGTCGCGATCAGCATCGACGTGGGCGCGGGCATCCATGCGGTCGTGCGCACCGCTTCCGCGCACAGCGCGACGCTGTCGCGCGGGCAGCTCAGGTAGCCGAGGCGCAGCCCCGGCGCGAGGACCTTCGATGTCGCGCCGATATGGAACGTCAGCTCGGGGCACAGCCCCGCGATCGCCGGCAGCCGGTCGCGCACGAGCGGGCCGTACACATCGTCCTCGATGATCGTCACGTGATGGCGCCGCGCGACGTCGACGAGCGCCATCCGGCGCGCGAGGCTCATCGTCGTCACGGTCGGGTTCTGCAGGTTCGGCACGACGAAGATCGCCTTGACCGGCATGCGCTGGCAGATCCGTTCGATCTCGTCGGGCAGCAGGCCATCGTCGTCGGCCGGCGCGCTGACGATCTCGAACTGGAACACCGGCGCGAGCGCCTTGAGCCCGTAATACGTGAGACGATCGGCAACGATCACGCCGTCGGTGCCGATCAGGCTGTTCAGCACCGCGTACAGCCCGTGCTGCGCGCCGCTCGTGACGACCACCTGGTCGCGCGATGGCGCGAAGCCGGGCGCGGCAAGCCACTGCGCGCCGGCCGCGCGTGCCCAGTCGGGCCCCTGCGGCGGCTGGTATTCCTGCAGCGCGGCGAAACGCGGGTCGTTCGGCAGCGTGCCGAACGTCTGCGCGAGGCTCGCGAGAAACTCGCCGGTCGCCGGGCGGTTCACGGTCAGGTCGATCACGCCGTTGCCCGCCGCGAGCGCCGCACGGGCCGGCGCGATGCTCGGCATCGCGCCGCCGGTGACGAGCGAGCCGCGGCGCTTGCTGCCGATCACGAGGCCGCGCAGCTGCAGTTCCTTGTACGCGCGGGACACGGTCGACACGTTGATGCCGAGCTCGGTCGCGAGCTGGCGCTGCGGCGGCAGGCGGCTGCCCGGCGGATATGTGCCGTTGCGGATTTCCTCCTCGATCGAGCTCGATACCTCGACATAAGTCGGCCGCTTCGCCTGCACCGGCACACCGCCGTCGCGCTCGCCGGAAAGTTTGTCTGATGCCATTTATCGCCTGTGACCACACAAAAAGCGTTTGTCTGCCATTCTGGCCTGCCCAGCGATTGTATATGACATCCCCTCCCCGTCAAACGTCAGCGGAAAAGTCTGTTGAATCAGCCTGTTGAAATCGGGTAAACACTAACGCCACACAATCTCATTTTGATTGCACACAAAAAATTACTGTGTGATTCTTAATCTCAACTTTGTGTGAACCATGTGTGCCGGAGGGAATGCGTCATGGCGAACGTCGCCATCGTGGGTGCAGGCTTCATCGGGCTCGGCGCGGCGGCATGGCTGCAGCGCGACGGGCATCGCGTGACGCTGTTCGATCCGGCCGGCGTCGGCCACGGCGCGTCGTTCGGCAACGCCGCGACGTTCGCGCCGTACGGCTGCGTGCCGGTGAACGGCCCATCCGTGTTCCACGACATCCCGCACTTCCTGTTCGCCGCCGACAGCCCGCTGCGCATCCGCTGGCCGTACCTGCTGCGCGGTGCGCCGTGGCTCGCGCGGTTCCTGCTCGCATCGACGCCCGCGCGTCACGCACGCAGCGCGAGCGCGCTGGCCGCGCTGCTGTCGCGCGCCGCCGACGGTTATGCGCCGCTGCTCTCCACCGCGCGGCTCGCGGCGTTCGTGCGGCCGCGCGAATGCCTGTACCTGTATGCGCGGCAGGCGTCGTTCGATGCCGCGCAGCCGTCGCTCGCGCTGCGGCGCCGGCTCGGCGTGCCGTTCGAGTTGCTCGACGCGAACGCGATCCGCGGGCTCGAGCCCGCGCTCGCGCCGATCTTCGAGCGCGGCGTGCTGTTCGTCGGAAGCTGGTTTTTCTCCGATCCGCACGGGTTTCTCGGCGAACTGTTCGCGCATCTCGCAACCGGCGGCGCGACGCTCGAACGCGAGCGCGTCGAGCGGATCGAGCCCGTCGGCGACGGCGTGAACGTGCACGCGGGCGGCTCGGTGCGCACCTTCGATCACGTCGTCATTGCCGCGGGCGCCCGCTCGCGTGAATTCGCGGCTGCGTGCGGCGACGCCGTGCCGCTCGATACCGAGCGCGGTTATCACGTGCAGTTCGCCGCGCATGAGCAGATCGTCACGCGGCCGGTCGGCTGGGCCGAACGCGGTTTCTACATGACACCGCTCGACGAAGGGCTGCGCGCGGCCGGCACCGTCGAGCTCGGCGGCTTCGACGCGCCGATGAACCGCTCGCTCGTCGCACTGCTCACGCGTTCGGCACGCGAGGCGCTGCCGTCGCTCGGCGCGCCGGCGCGCAGCTGGCTCGGCTTCCGGCCCACGCTGCCGGACGGCGTGCCCGTGATCGGCTGCGCGCGGCGCAGCGCGCGCGTGATCCACGCATTCGGTCATCAGCATCTCGGCGTGACGCTCGCCGGCATCACCGGGTGGATCGTCGCCGACCTCGTCGCCCAGCGCGCACCGCCGCTGGACCTCACGCCATACCGGGCCGCGCGATTCTGACGCGCGCCGCGATTTCAACCACAGCAAGGAGGCATCCATCATGAATCGTCGTAACTGGCTGGTTTGGCTGGCCGTCTGCTCGATCGGCGCGGTCACGGTGTCCGCGCAGGCCGCGGACCCGGAAACCATCAAGATCGGCTTCGCCGGCCCGCTGACGGGGCCCGTCGCGCGCGTCGGCAAGGACCTGCAATACGGTGCGCAGCTCGCGCTCGACGAGGAAAACGCGAAGCATCCGACCATCGGCGGCAAGCCGGTGCGCTTCGTGCTCGACGTGCAGGACGACCAGGCCGATCCGCGCATCGCGATCCAGGTCGCGCAGAAACTCGTCGACGACGGCGTGGCCGGCGTGATCGGCCACTACAACTCGGGCTGCAGCATCCCCGCGTCAGCCGTCTACCGGCAGGCGAACGTCGCGATGATCACGCCCGGCTCGACCAATCCGCAACTGACGATGCAGGGTTTCAAGAACGTGTTCCGCACGATGGGGCACGACGGCATCGGCGGCGTGGTGGCCGGCCGCTTCGCGGTCGAGCAGCTGAAGGCGAAGCGGATCGGCATCATCGACGATCGCACCGCGTTCGGCCAGGGGCTTGCCGACGCGTTCGAGAAAGGCGTGAAGGACGCGCACGGCAGCGTCGTCGGCCGCGAATACACGAACGACAAGGCCGTCGATTTCCGCGGCATCCTGACGACGATGAAGAGCAACAACGTCGACCTGCTGTTCTTCGGCGGGCTCGACGAACAGGGCGCGATGCTCGTCAAGCAAATGCGCTCGCTCGGCATCCGCGCGCAACTGTTCGGCGCCGGCGCGCTGAAAAGCAATGCATTCCTGAAGATCGCCGGCAATTCGGGCGAAGGCACGCAGGATCTCGAACCGGGCCCCGCGCTCGACAAGCTGCCGTCCGCCGTCGCGTTCGCGCAGCGCTACAAGGCGCGCTTCAACCAGGACGTCGAGCTGTATGCGCCGTTCGCGTACGACGCGGCGCTCGCGATGATCGCGGCGATCCGCAAGGCCGATTCGGTCGATCGCGCCAAGATCGTCGCGAGCCTGTCGGGCGTGTCGGTCACCGGCGTGACCGGGAAGATCTCGTTCGACGAGCGCGGCGACCTGATCAAGCCGCCCTACACGCTGTTCCGCGTCGAACAGGGACAGTGGCGCAGTATCCGCACGGTCGGCGGCGCGTCGAACTGAGCGGCAGGACAGCGGACGGCGTCGCCTACCGCGCCGCCTGCTGCCGCTGTATCTCCTGCGCTTTCATCTGCAGATACGCGCCCTTTTCCACTTCGTGCAGTTGCTGCGGATACTGTTCGGTCGCGTCGAACCAGCGCGCGAGGCGCTGGTCGAGCGGCTTGTCGAGCGTCGCGAGATACGTGTCGATCGCGAGGTAGTAGCGCATCGTGTTGCGCTCCAGCAGCCCGCGCACGCCGCCGATGTACTGCGGCTGCGCGGCCGATGCGCCGCTGGCGGCCGTAAACCCGACCTTGTCGCTGCCGACCGTCGCGAGGTAGGTCTTCATCGCCATCCGGCCGACCGTGCCGAAGCCGTACGAATACGTGAGGTGCAGGAACGTGCGCGACGCGCCGACCGGCACGGCCTCCAGCGCGATCCGGTAATCCTTCGTGCCCATCGGTCCGCTGTCCGCGGTCAGGTCGACCTGGAAGTAGTCGGGCGTCGCGGCCGCCACGCGATAGCGGAACTGCAGGCGATAGGTATCCGGCAGCTTCTGCTGGATCTTGCGGCCGACGTTCATGTCGAGCACCGGGCCGTTGCCGTCGCTCGATGCGCGACAGTACTTCGTGTTCAGGTGCAGGATCAGCACCGCGCACCAGTTCGCCGGGCCTTGCGCGGAATCGTTGAACTGGCCGTTCACGACCGCGAACGGATAGTCGACCACCGCATAGATGTCGCCCTTCAGCGACGACGACGCCTCCGACGATTCGAGGGTCAGCGGCCGGTGAAACGCGTTGTCCTTCAGTTGCGCGCCGAGGCTGTGGTAGCGGTCGAGCAGCGCCGCCGCGCCGCCTGCGCCGTCCGCGCCGAACGCCAGCGCGCTCCAGCCGACACAAAGGGCCGCGACGAGCGCGTGCCAGGCGCGACGGGCAAGCTGCGCGCCGCGCGGATGTCCGGATGTCTCCATTCTTGTGCTCCCTCCGGGCGCGCGGTGGTCGCACGCATGTGTCACAGAATACGCCTGCGCGCTGCACGACGTGGCGCTTCGCGCATGCCCGCTATCGGCTTCGCTTCACCGGCACCGGCAACTGCGCCGCGGTGATCCGGATCAGCGCCGACAGCCATTCGCGGTCGTCCCAGCGATCGCCGGCAATGACGAGGTGCGGCTTCGCGCTCGGATACGGCGGGCCTTCTTCGCAGGTGCCGAGAAACGCGCGGCCTTCGGGTGTCGGCTTGACGAACAGCCGGTCGTCGCAGACAAGCGCGACCATCTTGCCGTCGCAATAGATGCCGTATTCGCCGAACATCTTGCGGGCCGATACCGTGCCGGCCGCCGCGATCTGCTCGACGATGAAATCGACCGTGCCCTGGCTCGATGCCATTCGCTGCTCCTGGTGAAAACGTGTATGACCGCAGTGTGCGCCGGACCGTTCCGTCTTGTCGGCGGATACGCTGCGGTGCGTCATTCATTCGCAGACGGGAAACGCGCCCAACCATCGACCGCCGTCGTCGCATGTGCGTTGCCTGCCAACACCTTCCGACTCGCCTACTTGTCGGCCGCAAACGCACTCGACATCTGCCGCGCCCGCTTCACATCGTCGCCATGCAGATAAATCGACGTCGTCGAAATCGACGCATGCCGCAAGTTGTCTCGCACGGTCGTCAACTCGGCCCCGCGCGCGAGCGCATGCGTCGCATGCGTATGACGCATCCAGTGCGGGCTCGCCTGCCGCAGCTTCTGCGCGAGCGCCGGGTTATCGACATCGACGACCTCGGCCGTCTGCGCGAAAAAGCGCTGCATCACCTTCCACAGCCGCACGCTCGTGATCGCGGCCGCGCCGTCTTCCGCGAGGCTCGGGATCAGCGGCGTATCGGGCCGCCAGCGCACCGGCGTGACCGGCAGCCGGCGCGCGACCAGGTGACGATCGAGCGCCGTGCGCGCCAGCGGCGGCAGTGCGACGCGCGCGGCCTTGCGTCCCTTGCCGATCACCTTCAGCCACGCGTCGCCGTGCGCGTCCGTCTCGATGTCGCCGAGCGTCGCGCCGACCAGCTCGCTCGCGCGCAGCCCGGTCGCATAGCCGAAATCGAGAATGAAGCGCAGCCGCTGCGCCGCGGCGAGCGTCCAGCCGGACGACGCGTCCTTGCGGAACTCGAGCCCGTCGGCGATCGTGCGGACCAGCAGCCACTCGCCTTCGGTGAACGCATGCGACGTGTCGAGTGCGTTCGGGCCGCGCGTGTCGCGCACCTTGACGCCCGCGAACGGATTCGCGAGCAGGTAGCGTTGCTCGATCAGCCAGCGGAACAGTGCACCGAGCACCGACAGCGTGTACGCCGCCGAACGCGCGGACAGCCCGCCCGAGAACGGCCGCCAGTCGGGCGCGCCGCGCGGCCGCACGGGCCCGACCCAGCGTTCGTGCGGCGTCGGGCGCCGCACGAACGCGCGATACGCGACCGCATCCTCGGTCGTCAGCGACGACAGCGCGCGGCCGCGCTCGACGATCGCCCACAGGATCAGCCGCTCGGCCTCCTTCCGGTATGCGCGCCGCGTCGCAGCCGATTCGTGCAGCGACAGCCATGCGTGCACGGCCGCGTAATCGTTGTCCGCGTCGAGCGTGCTGGTCGCGCGCGGTGCGCGGAACGTGCCGGCCGAACCGTCGACTTCGTGCGGCAGCTTCAACTGCTCCCACGGCACGATGCTGCCGCGCGGCGTCGCGGCGATCAGCGCACGCGCCCGTTCGGTCAGGTCCGGATGCGCGGCAAAAAACGCCTCGATGCGCCGCGCACTGGCCATGCCGAGGCCAGGAATCGCGCTCCACCACTGACGCCGGCGCGGAATCCGCACGGTCAGATCGGCCAGCGTCGCGATCCCGTGCGCACGCAGCGCGGCGACCGCGCGCGCGGGCAGCCACAGGCCGACGTCGTCGCTGATCTGCGGGACCGGCGCGCGCGCATGACGCAACATGCCGATCGCTTCGGTCGCGGCCTTCGCCTCCCGTACACGCTCACCGTCGGGATGAGCGAGCCGTTCCGCGAGATCGGGCCGGCCGGCCAGCCGCGCGACGCGCACGAGGCGACGGCGAATGCCGCCGATCACGCCGCGCGCCGAACGCCCTGCGCCGAGCCGATCGGGCAGGTAGCGTTCGACGGCCTGGCGCACGGTCATGCCCGCGTACCACGCGCGCAGCGCGGCCAGTTCGTCGGCGTCGGGAAAGCCTGCGGGCGCAGGCGCGGAATCGGAGGAAGGCGGTGAGGCGAGGCGCGGTTTCATGGGCGCCAGTTTGACAGAAGCGCGCGCGGCCGGAAACGTCGCGCACGGTGTTCCCGGCACGACGATGGCGATGCGCGATGCCGAACCGCTCCGCCATCGCGCCGGCGCATCGATCGAACCCGTCAGCCCGTGACCGGCGTGCGCCGCACTTCCGACAGGTAGATCAGGATCAGCGACACCCACACGATCCCGTACAGGAACATGAAGCAGGTCGTGCGCACGCGCAGCAGGTCGAGCAGCACGCCGAACAGGATCGGCAGCAGGAAGCCGCCGAGCCCGCCCGCGAGCCCGACGATGCCCGTGACGACGCCCATGTTGTCCGCGAAATCGTCGGCGACGTACTTGAAGGTCGACGCCATCCCGAACGCGAACACCGCGCCCAGCGCGAAGGTCAGCGCGACGAAGCCGGCCACCGGCATCGACACGTTCAGCGTCGCGGTGCCGTCGATCGTATGAATCACGAAGTCGGTCGCCGGATACGACAGCAGGAACAGCGCGATCCACGCGACCCACAGCCCCCACCACGTGACCGCATGCGCGCCGAAGCGGTCGGACAGCGCGCCGCCGAGCGCACGCAGCACGGAACCCGGCAGCGAGAAGCCGGCCGCGAACGCGGACGCCATCACGAGCGACATCCCGTATTCGCTTTTCAGGTACTGCGGAATCCACAGCGACAGCGCGGTGAAGCCGCCGAACGTGATCGAGTAGTACTGGCAGAGCCGCCACACGCGCGGGTCGCGCAGCACCTTGAACGAATCGAGCCACGAACCGCCGCGCTTGCCCGCGCCCGGATCGGGCGCCGACGCGAACCAGAAGATCAGGGCCGTGACGAGCAGCGCGACCGCATACACGCGCGGCACGAAGCGCCAGCCGTACGCATTGAGCAGCAGCGGCGTGACGAACAGGTTGACCGCCGCGCCGCTCGTGCCCGCGCCGAACACGCCCATCGCGAGCCCGCGCCGCTGCGGCGGGAAGAAGCGCGCGACATACGGCGTGCCGACCGCGAACGACGCGCCGACGCAGCCGAGGAACAGCCCGATCAGCAGGAACTGCCAGAGCTGCGTCGCATAGCTGACGATATAGACGGGCACCGCGCACACGACGAGCAGCACCGTCATCACGATGCGGCCGCCGAAGCGGTCGGTCCACGTGCCGAGCGGCAGACGCATCAGCGCGCCGGTCAGCACGGGTGTCGCCGTGAGCATCCCGAACTCCGTGCTGTTCAGCCCGAGATCGGTGCGCAGCTGCACGCCGAGCACGCCGAACATCATCCACACGACGAAACACACCATGAACGCGAGCGTGCTCGCGGCCAGCACCGACCACGCGCGCAGCGGGATGGCCGGCACGTTCGCGACCGACCCGGCGTTACCTTGTTGAGTTGCCATATGCAAAACCCCGTTATTGGACCAGCGGCCCGTTTGCGCCGTCGAATTCGACGCCTTCGACGCGCGCACTGCCCGCGAGAATCGCCACGTACTGCCGCATCGCCCGCTGCCGCACGCGTTCCGACAGGTACGCGGCGATCTGCGCGGCGGCTTCGTCGAACGGCACCGCGTCGCCCGGTACGCGGCGCTCGATCCGCACGATGTGGAAGCCGAAGCGCGTGTTGACCAGTTTCGGCAGCACGCCGAGCCCTTCCGTGTCGAACAGCGCGGCCTCGAATTCCGGCACCGTGTCGCCGCGCAGCAGTTGCCCGAGGCTGCCGCCGATTTCCGCCGACGGGCAGTTCGACGACGCGCGCGCGACCGCTTCGAACGTATCGGGCGCGGCGACCACGTCGGCCAACGCCCTTTCCGCACGCTGTCGCAGCGGCGCGAGCGGCACGCGGTCCGTCACCGCGAACAGCACATGGCTCGCATAGACGATGTCGTTGCGGCGAAAGCGCGCCGGATACTGCGCGTAGTAGCGCTCGCAATCCGCGCGGTCGGGTTCGGGCACGTGCGTCAGCTCGCGCTCTAGCAACGCGTCGACGGCCGCGTCGTCGAGCGGCGCGCGTTCGTCGAGCAGCGCGAGCGATACCGCGCGCTGCCGCAGCAGCTCGCGCACCGCGAGCGAACGCCGTGCCGCATCGATCGGATCGAGTGCGTCGCCGTGATGCGCGGACTCGGCCGCGATCGTGTCGTCGTCGATCGCGACGCCGTTGATGCGCAACGCGACAGGCGCGTCGGAGAGAACATTGTTCATGCGGCCCCCTCAGCGCTTGCGCACTAGCTGGTACGGGCGGATCAGGTACGCGACCGACGCGATGCCGCTCCAGATATGCACCATCCGCGTGAACGGCGACACGAGGAAGATCGTGAAGCCGAGCAGGATATGCAGCCGGTACGTGAGCGGCACGCCGACGAGCAGGCTCGCGATGTCCGGCCGGAACGTGACGACGCCCTTCACATAGTCGGTGAGCTGTTCGAACATCGCGCCGTCCATGTGCCGCGTCGACAGCACGACGGTGCCGAGCCCGAGCGCGAGCTGCACCCACAGCATCAGCACGATCAGGATGTCCGACTTGCGGCTGTTGCGGCGGATGCGCGGGTCGCCGAGACGCCGCCAGATCAGGAGCGTCAGCCCGATGATCGCCGCGACGCCGGCGGCACCCCCCGCGACCATCGCGACGAGCTGGTGCCCGGACGCCGACAGGAACGGCGACACGAGCCAGTGCGGCGCGAGGAAGCCGCCGAAGTGCCCGAGCACGACGACGAGCACGCCCCAGTGGAACAGGTTGCTGCCGAGCCGCAGCATGCCGTGGCGCAGCAGCTGCGACGAATCGCTCTTCCACGTGTACTGCTCGCGGTCGAAGCGGATCAGGCTGCCGACCAGCAGCACGGCGACGCAGATGTATGGGTAGATCCCGAACAGGAACTGATGCAGAGTGTCGTTCATGTGTTTCCCCAGTTGGGCCCGCGCTTAAGCGCCGCGGGCGGGCCGCTTGTCGTGGAATTGAACCGTCTGCTCGGCGGGTGTCGCGGCGCCGACGAAGCGCACGGCCTCGTCCGCATACGACGCATCGAGCGCGCGGTAATCGTCGGCACTCGGCCGCTCGGCGGCCACGTCGTCGGTGGCGGCATCCGGCGCGTCGACCGGCGCGAGGCCGGCCATCGGCAGCAGCGCGCCGACGACGAAGCTGTAATGGCTGCCGCGCTGCGCGAGCGCGCCGGCCAGCGCGCGCAGGATCTCGCCGGTTTCGGCGAGCAGCTTGCGTGCGTCGGGCGCTGGCAGCCGCGACAGGTATTCGAGGAACACGGGCAGGTAGTCGGGCAGCTCGCCCCGGTTCAGGAACAGCCCGTGCCGCTCGTACATCTGCAGCAGGTCGACCATCGCCTGCCCGCGGTCGCGCGATTCGCCGTGCACGTGCTCGAACAGGTACAGCGATGTCGCGCGGCCGCGGTCGAACAACCCGACATAGTTCTCCTGCAGCGTGAGCAAATCGCGCTCGCGCACGTAGCCAAAGAACCGGTCGAGGCCCGCGCGCACCGTTTTCGGCAAACGCACACCGTCGCGCAGATGCGCTTCGATCGAATCGAGCGCGGCGACGAGCGTATCGTCGGGATAGTCGAGCAGCGCCGCGAGCGCCGCGTAGGTCGGATCGGTTGTGGTGCTCATCGCGAGGCCTCGTGGATCGGAATCGTCTTCGTGCCCTTCTTCGTGCTGAACAGGCTCGCTTCGGAACGACCGTCCGAACAGCCGTTGCCGAACGAGAAGCCGCACGATGCGCGCAGGTCGTACGCGTTCTCCGCATACTCGCGGTGCGTCGTCGGGATCACGAAACGATCCTCGTAGTTCGCGATCGCGAGGTAGCGATACATTTCCTCGACCTGCGCGAGCGACAGCCCGACCTGGTCGAGCACGCCGCGCGCGTCGATGCCGTCCACGTGACGCGCACGCATGAACGCGCGCATCGCGAGCAGCCGTTCGAGCGCGAGCTTCACGGGCGCCTCGTCGCCGGCCGTCAGCAGGTTCGCGAGATAACGCAGCGGAATGCGCAGCGATTCGACGTCCGGCAGGTAGCCGTTCATCCCGAGCGCGCCGCTGTTCGCGGCCGCGTTGATCGGCGACAGCGGCGGCACGTACCACACCATCGGCAGCGTCCGGTATTCCGGATGCAGCGGGAACGCGATCTTCCAGTCGATCGCCATCTTGTAGGCCGGCGAACGCCGCGCGGCATCGAGCCACGCGGCCGGCACGCCATCGCGCTCGGCCTGCGCGATCACGGCAGGATCCTCCGGGTCGAGAAACAGCGACAGCTGCGCTTCGTACAGGTCCTTTTCGTTCTCCGCGCTGGCCGCTTCGCTGATCCGGTCGGCGTCGTACAGCAGCACGCCGAGATAACGAATGCGGCCCACGCAGGTTTCCGAGCACACGGTCGGCTGGCCGGCCTCGATGCGCGGATAGCAGAAGATGCACTTCTCGGCCTTGCCGCTTTGCCAGTTGTAGTAGATCTTCTTGTACGGGCATCCCGACACGCACATGCGCCAGCCGCGGCACTTGTCCTGGTCGATCAGCACGATGCCGTCTTCCTCGCGCTTGTAGATCGAGCCCGACGGGCACGCCGCGACGCACGCCGGGTTCAGGCAGTGCTCGCACAGGCGCGGCAGGTACATCATGAAGGTGTTCTCGAACTGCCCGTAGATGTCCTTCTGCACCGATTCGAAGTTGTAGTCCTTCGCGCGCTTCTCGAATTCGCCGCCGAGGATTTCCTCCCAGTTCGGCCCCCACTCGATCTTCTCGAGCCGCTGGCCGCTGATGAGCGAGCGCGGCCGCGCGACCGGCATCGCGCGCGTGTTGCCGGCTTCCTGCAGATGCGCATAGTCGAACGTGAACGGCTCGTAGTAGTCATCGATCTCGGGCAGGTGCGGGTTCGCGAAGATCTGCGCGAGCAGTCGCCACTTACCGCCGAGGCGCGGCTCGATCTTGCCGTCCGCGCGCCGCTGCCAGCCGCCGCGCCAGCGGTCCTGGTTCTCCCAGTCCTTCGGGTAGCCGATGCCCGGTTTCGTCTCGACGTTGTTGAACCACGCGTACTCCATCCCCTCGCGGCTCGTCCATACGTTCTTGCAGGTCACCGAGCAGGTATGGCACCCGATGCACTTGTCGAGGTTCAGCACCATCGCGATCTGTGCGCGTACCTTCATGACGTTTCTCCTACCCGTGCCTGCGTTGTCGGGTCGACCGCGGTTTCTTCACCATCGAGCCAGTCGATCTTGTTCATCCTGCGCACGATCAGGAACTCGTCGCGATTCGAGCCGACCGTGCCGTAGTAGTTGAAACCGTATGCGAACTGCGCGTAGCCGCCGATCATGTGCGTCGGCTTCAGCGCGATGCGCGTGACCGAGTTGTGGATGCCGCCGCGCGTGCCGGTGATCTCGGAGCCCGGCGTGTTCACGATCTTCTCCTGCGCGTGGTACATCATCACCATCCCGGACGGAATCCGCTGGCTGACGACGGCCCGTGCGCACAATGCGCCGTTCGAGTTGTAGCACTCGATCCAGTCGTTGTCGGCCACGCCGATCGCCTTCGCGTCGTCCTCCGACATCCACACGATCGGGCCGCCGCGCGACAGCGTCAGCATCAGCAGGTTGTCCGTGTACGTGCTGTGGATCCCCCACTTCTGGTGCGGTGTCAGGAAGTTCAGCACGCGCTCGGGATTGCCGTTCGAGCGCTTGCCGACCATATGCGCATAGCTGCCCGTATCCACCGGCGGCTTGTACGCGCACAGCGATTCGCCGAACGCGCGCATCCATGCGTGATCCTGGTAAAGCTGCTGGCGGCCGGTCATCGTGCGCCACGGCACCAGTTCGTGCACGTTCACGTAGCCGGCGTTGTACGACACGTGCTCGGATTCGATCCCGCTCCACGTCGGCGACGAGATGATCTTGCGCGGCTGCGCCTGGATGTCGCGAAAGCGAATCTTCTCGTCCGCGCGCGCGGCGGCCAGGTGCGTATGGTCGATGCCGGTGATGCCGGACAGCGCGCGCCACGCCTTCACCGCCACTTCGCCGTTGGTCTCGGGCGCGAGCGCGAGGATCACCTCGGCCGCGTCGAGCGCCGTATCGATGCGCGGACGCCCTTGCGCGGCGCCGTCGGCCACCTTGTAGTTGAGCTCGCCGAGCAGCTTCACTTCGTCCTTCGTGTCCCAGCCGATGCCCTTGCCGCCGTTGCCGAGCTTGTCCATCAGCGGCCCGAGCGACGTGAAGCGCGCATACGTGTTCGGATAGTCGCGCTCGACGACGGCCACGTTCGGCATCGTGCGGCCCGGCACCGGCTCGCATTCGCCGCGCTTCCAGTCCTGCACATCGAACGGCTGCGCGAGTTCGCCCGGCGTGTCGTGCGCGATCGGCGCGAGCACGACGTCGCGCTCGACGCCGAGGTGCCCGTCGCACAGTTCCGAGAAACGCTTCGCGATCCCCTTGAAGATCTCCCAGTCGCTCTTCGATTCCCACGCGGGATCGACCGCCGCCGACAACGGATGGATGAACGGGTGCATGTCGGACGTGTTCATGTCGTCCTTCTCGTACCACGTCGCGGTCGGCAGCACGACGTCCGAGTACATGCAGGTGGTCGACATCCGGAAGTCGAGCGTGACCAGCAGGTCGAGCTTGCCGCGCGGCGCTTCGTCGTGCCACGTCACTTCCTCCGGGCGCGTGCCGCCCGTCGCACCGAGATCCTCGCCCTGCACGCCGTTGGTCGTGCCGAGCAGGTGCTTCAGGAAATACTCGTGCCCCTTGCCGGACGAGCCGAGCAGGTTCGAGCGCCACACGAACAGGTTGCGCGGGAAGTTGCCGGGTGCATCGGGATCCTCGCTCGCCATCTTCAGTGCACCCGATTTCAATTGCTGCGCGATATCGGCGCCGGCATGCGCGGGATCGGCGAGACCCGCGCCGACCCTCAGCGGATTCACTGCGAGCTGCGGCGCGGACGGCAGCCAGCCCATCCGTTCCGCGCGCACGTTGTAGTCGATCGGCGCGCCGTGGAACTGCGACTTGTCCGCGAGCGGCGACAGCAGCGTGGCCGGGTCCATCGGGTCGTAACGCCACTGGTCGGTGTGCGCGTAGAAGAACGACGTCGCGTTCATCTGGCGCGGCGGGCGGTTCCAGTCGAGCGCGAACGCGAGCGCGGTCCAGCCCGTCTGCGGCCGCAGCTTCTCCTGGCCCACGTAGTGCGACCAGCCGCCGCCCGGCTTGCCGATGCAGCCGCACATGATCAGCATGTTGATGATCGCGCGGTACGACATGTCCATGTGGAACCAGTGGTTGATCCCCGCGCCGATGATCACCATCGACTTGCCCTGCGTCTTGTGCGCGTTCTCCGCGAACTGCCGCGCGACCGAGATCACGTCCGCGCGCTTCACGCCGGTGATCGCCTCCTGCCACGCCGGCGTGTAGGGCAGGTCGTCGTCATAGCTCGCGGCCACGTCGCGGCCGCCGAGGCCCTGGTCGAGCCCGTAGTTCGCGACGAACAGGTCGTAGACGGTCGCGACCAGCATGTCGCCGTTGCGCGTCGCGACGCGCCGCACGCCGATCCGGCGCGACAGCTCGGAAGCATGCTGCGTCGAGTTGAAGTGTGCATGCGGCTGGTTGCCGAAGTACGGGAACAGCACGTCGACCACGTCGTCGTGCGCGACCGTGCACGACAGCCGCGGCGACAGCGCCGCGCCCTTCGACGTCTCGCCGCGCAGGTTCCACTTGCCCTTGTCGGCGTCGTTCTGCTGCCCCCAGCGGAAGCCCACCGAGCCGACCGGCACGACGAACTCGCCGGTCGCGTCGTCGATCATCACGGTCTTCCAGTCCGGATGCGCGGCCTCGTCGAGCGCGTCGTCGAAGTCGGACGCGCGCACGAGGCGCTCGGGCACGTAGCCGTCGCCGTGCGGCACCAGGCGCACGAGGCACGGCATGTCGGTATAGCGCTTGCAGTAGTCGGCGAAGTAGTCGCTCTTCCCCGCCAGATGAAATTCCTTCAGGATCACATGACCCATCGCGAGCGCGAGCGCCGCGTCGGTGCCCTGCTTCGGGTGCAGCCACAGATCGCCGAACTTCGCGCCTTCCGCGTAGTCGGGGAACACCGACACGACCTTGGTGCCGCGATAGCGTGCCTCGACGAGGAAGTGCGCGTCCGGCGTGCGCGTCTGCGGGACATTGGAGCCCCACATCATGATGAATGTCGAGTTGTACCAGTCGGCCGATTCCTGCACGTCGGTCTGCTCCCCCCAAGTTTGCGGCGATGCCGGAGGCAGGTCGCAATACCAGTCGTAGAAGCTCAGGCACACGCCGCCGATCAGCGACAGGTAGCGCGAACCGGCCGCATACGACACCATCGACATCGCCGGAATCGGCGAGAAGCCGACCACGCGATCGGGGCCATGCCGCTCCACCGTGTGCACGTTGGCCGCCGCGACGATCTCGTTGACCTCGCTCCAGCTCGCGCGCACGAAGCCGCCGAGCCCGCGTCGGCTCTGGTACGCACGCCGCGCTTCGTCGTCGTCGACGATCGAGCGCCACGCGTCGACCGGCGCCAGCGTACGCCGGCGCTCGCGCCACAGCTTCACGAGCGCGCTGCGCACGAGCGGATGCTTGAGGCGGTTCGCGCTATATAGATACCAGGAGTACGAAGCACCGCGCGAGCAGCCGCGCGGTTCGTGGTTCGGCATGTCGGGACGCGTGCGCGGATAGTCGGTCTGCTGGGTTTCCCACGTGACGATCCCGCCTTTCACGTAGACCTTCCACGAGCACGAACCCGTGCAGTTCACGCCATGGGTCGAGCGGACGATCTTGTCGTGCTGCCAGCGCATCCGGTAGCCGTCTTCCCATTTTCGGTCTTCGTCCGTGACAGCGCCGTGTCCGTCGGAAAAGCGTGGCCGCGTGGTGGAGAAATAACGCAATCTGTCCAGGAAATGGCTCATGGGGATCTCGTTTTTCCGGTCTTTTGGTAGACCCTGATTATTTAAGGAGGTGAAATACCGGTTGTAAAGGACGACTTGATTTCGGCCGCCCCACCCTTTTTCACCGTGCTCGAAGCGATTGTCGTGTGGATCGACATATCATGACTTGATACAAATCACGATATCGTTGATCCGGCCGCAGCAACGAAACCCGATGGGGAGCGAGCGCGCGGCGCGCGCCTGTTATGCTGCGCACTGCATTCCAGCGTCATCCGTTTCGTTCGCCTCCGCGAATCACGTGGCAACGAGCGGACTCCGCATTGAATTGCAATGGACGATCCGGCATCCGCAGCCCGCTGTTTATCGAAGGTTGCGCAGGTTGTTCAGTGCATTCCCGGCCGTCGGTCTATAAAAACCCTTACATATAAGAACCGCAATTCCATGACATCACGCCTTCTCGCCGCGCTCGTTGCCGCGGCCTTGAGCTGCACCGCGCTGCCCGCCGCCCACGCGCGCACCTACGTCGCATCGACACAGTCGTTCGGAAAAGGCGCTCATGTTCACCAGTTCGTGCTGCGCGACCCCGTCACGCACCAGCCGCTGCCGAATGCGCGGTACCGGCTGTTCCTGCCCGGCCAGGTCATCGCGGGCCTGCCGGTCAAGCCGGACGAGCACGACAGCGTGATCTTCGGCACGACCGACGCCGCCGGGCGCACCGTCAAGATCCGGCTGCCGAAGGTTCATCCGCAGAAGCAGTGGGTGTTCAACCCGATCGTCGGCGAAGGCGACATGGGCGAATCGTTCCGGCTCGTCGAACCATTCGGCAACGAGCCGCTCGGCAAATTCCCGTATGTACTGGACGTGGAAAACGAATATCTGGCGTGCGGCTACTCGGATGCGAGCGGCTACACCTACTACGCGCAATCGCGCACGCCGCAGAACATCAGTCTTTATGCCGGGACGCTGGCCGGGTCCGCCGACGACGACTGGTGCGCGGGCCCGGGCGCGGCCATCGCGAACGGCGCGAGCGATCCCGGCGCGCCGGACCTGTACACGCAATACCTCGGCAGCCTGGTAGCCAACGGCAGCCGGATCAGCGTCGAATTGCGGCAACAGATCGTCACCAAGCTGCTGTCGCTCGCGATCGCCGCACACGACTCGAACCGGATCGCCGCCGTGCTCGATCTCGGCGAGATCCCCGACGACCGCCTGAACGACATCGGCTATCGGCTCGTCGACGCGGGTGTGGAAGTCGATCGCGGGCTCGCGATGATCGACGCGCATCTCGCGAAGTCACCGGACGATGCGTACGCGCTCGACAGCAAGGGCTGGGCGCTGTATCGCCTCGGCCGCAACGACGAAGCGCTCACGTGGTTCGACCGGTCGATTGCGATCTTCGCGAAGAACGGCGACGACAGCGACGCGCACGAAGCCTATGCCACCGGCCTGACGCACAAGGGCGAAGTGCTGTGGAAGCTGGGACGCCAGGATGAGGCGCGCGCTGCGTTCGCGCAGGCGCGGAAGATTCAGCCGAACAACGCGGAGCTGGAGGAAACGGCGAAGCGGCTGGAGATACAGATCGGGCAGGACGGCGCGAAGGCGCCGGGAACGGCGGGCGCGCAGGCGGAGTAACGGCGCCGGGCAGCGGCGCGAAGCGACGGGGCCGGTGCGGCCACGGCTACCGCCGGCTTTTCGGCAGACGGCCGCCGGACCTGTCGGGCCCGGTCGACCGGGAGACGCGGGCAGAGCATGCCCCGCGTCACTCCTCGCCTTTCACGCCCGGATTGAGCATCACGACGAAGCCGGCCACGCCGACGATCAACGCGATCGCGCCGCCACGCAGCGCCATCGCTTCATCGAACAGCAACCCCGTCACGACGGCCATCATCCCCGCAAGCGACACGAACACGGCGATCGCCGCGACGACGATCCGGTATTGGCGGCGTATCATCTCGCACCCGCCGCATTAGGCCGCGGCGGCGGCCGATACGTCGGCGTCGTCGCCGCGAATCAGCAGCACCGGGCATTTCGAGCCGCGCACGAAGCGCTCGGCGACGCTGCCGAGCAGCACGCGCCGGATGCCGCGCCGCCCGTGCGTGCCGACCACCGCGAGATCGATCCCGCGTTCCTTTACGTAGCGCTGCAGGCGTTCCGCAACGTCCTCGCCGATGCTCTCGGTCTCGACGAGTTCGGCCTCGCCCTTCGCGCCGGCGGCCGCGACGATCTGTTCGGCTTCGCGCAGCACCTTGAACCCGTCTTCACGGATTTCCTCGATGAGCGCATGCGGGTCGAACCGGCCCGCGTAAGTGAACAGCACCGACTTGTCGACCACATACACGACGCTGACGTGCGCGTCGCCCGCCCGTGCCATCTTCACTGCCTCGGCAAGCGCCTGTTTCGACGTAGCGCTGCCGTCGACGGCCACCATGATCTTCTCGTACATGCGAACCTCGCTGGGGTGAACTGCCGCGCACCGTATCGCGCGCGGCCATGTCGCCATCATCGGCGGCTGGCGGGTTCGGTTGTTGATGACGATCAAGCCGGGCCGGTATTCGATCCGCGAACCGGCTTCGCGGGCGCCCGCCACGCGCGCGGCGTTCGGCCGCCGCGCAGGAAGGAAACCCGCGTTTCCCGTCGCTCGATTTCACTCGGGAAGGCGCTTTCCCTGTTGCGTCGCACAACGTGCCGGGCTTGCTGGCGCCGGGGCGAGCCGATCGTCCAGCGGAGATTCCGAGGGTGGCGTGCGGCGGCTGCGGGCCGCCAATGCGCGACCGGATCGAGCGGCCATCGCGCCGAAAGCGCTATCATCGAATGTACGACTTTCGTCCGGCCCTTTTTTGCCGGCTCACTTTCGACTCGCTCAACCGACATGACAACGACTACCGAACGCGTGGACGGCGCCGCCCAGCATCTCGTCGCCGCCCGCCATGCCGGCTCGCCCGGCCCGCTGCTGCCCGATGCGCTGCGCCCCGAGGACGTCGACACCGCGCTGGCGATCCAGCAGCGCGTCGCCGACCTGCTCGGCGAACCCGTCGGCGGATGGAAATGCGCGCTGCCGCCGCCCGACCGCGTGATCCTCGCGCCGATCTTCGCGTCGACGATCCGCGAAGCCGATGCACCGTACCGCGTCGTCGGCGGGCCGATCGTGCGGATCGAACCGGAAATCGCGTTCGTGCTCGATCGCGACCTGCCCGCGCGCGAACGGCCGTACGACGAGAACGACGTGCGCGGCGCGATCCGCGAGGTGCGCATCGTGCTCGAAGTGCTCGGCTGTCGTTATGCGGAGCCGGCGCGCGCGTCGAAGTTCGAGCTGCTGGCCGACGGGCAGTTCAACCAGGGGCTGTGCGTCGGCCCGGTCGTGCACGACGGGCTGAACGTGCCGCTCGCGACGCTGGCACTGTCGTTCGAAGGTGCGCTGAACCGCACGATCGACGGCCGCCATCCGGACGGCGATCCGCTGAAGCCGCTCGTGTGGCTCGTCAATTTCCTCGCGTCGCGCGGCGATGCGGTGCGCGCCGGTCAGATCGTGACGACCGGTTCGTACGCGGGCGCGATCGACGTGCCGCTCGGCGATGCGCTGACGGTCCGCTTCGGCGAGCTCGGCAGTTTGTCGGTGACGTTGACGGCGTGATGTGTCACGCGCGCTGCCGTCCGACCTTCCGTGACGGCAGCGTCATCGCGGCTGGCCTCAACCCCGATCACGCGAACCGCTTCCACCCCGATACCTGACATGTCGCTGACACCGCTTCCCGCCCTGCTCGACGAAGTCCTGCGCACCGTCGCTCGCCGTTACCGGCTGCCGCCGCTCGACAGCGCGTCGTCGCCGGCCGAAGCCGCGAACCCGGCCGCCACCCTTGCGATCGCGATCGAGGAAGCGCGCCGGCTGCGGAGCGACGGACAAGCTCCCGGCGCGGAACTGCAGCAGCGCTTCATCGATGCGCTCGCACGGATGATCCGCGACGCGATGGACAGGCAATCCGGCGATCCCGCCTTCCAGGCCGCGGTGCTGCGGCACGACGCGCCGAGCGTGCGCGAATACGCGTCGCTGCACGCGCACGCCGAGCAGGACCGGCGTGCGCTGCACTCGGCCGTCAACGCGATCGCGCACCCGGCCAAACTCGAGCGCAGCGCCCAGGCGTGGCAACGCGACGGGCTCGCGCGGCTGCATGCGGCCGCAACGTCCGCGTCGTGGGCCGATCTCCATGCGACGCTGCAGCAACTGCTCGCGCTGCCCGACATGGCGACCGACGCCGCGTTCGAGCAGGACATCGTCAAGCTGAAGGATGGTGCGGCACTCGAACGCCTGCTGCGTCTCGATGCGCTCGCGTCGGACGAGCACGTCCGGCGATACCGCGCACTGTGGGTACGCCAGGGTCCGCTCGAGGGCAGCACGATCGCGGTCGCGCAGGGCGCCGCGTCGCAGCAGCGCGGCGCGGCCGTCGAAGCGCTGGCCGCACAGGCGCTCGACGCGTTGGCCGGCAGGCTGGAAGCCGTGGACGAACGGCGCACCTACCGTGTGGTCACATCGATGCGCGTGCCGTCGTCGATACCCGGCCGGCACGACCGCGCGAAAACCGAATGGGACGCGATCCTGCTCGAACGCACGCGCGGCGATGAAGCGGCGCCCGCATGGAACGTCCGCTTCCTCGTCGAAGCGAAGGCATCGGCCGATGCGGCGACAACCGATTTGCCGCGGCTGCTGCGCGGCCTGAACCTGCTCGCGCAGGCCGACCCCGACACGATCTATTCGTTCGAGACGCACCAGGGCACGGTGCGCGTGCACGGCGCGTCGCTCCGCGCGTTGACGACCGACGACGCGGCGCTGCAACGGGAAGTGCTCTATTGCTGCGATGCGTCCGCGGACGCGACGCCGCGCCTGCTGGGCGCGGCGAGCCGGATGCAGTTGCTGTCGGCGCAGGCGAGCCTCGAATACGCAAGCGCGCTCGCGCGACAGCCGGACGCCGATCCGGGCGGCCTCGGCGTCATCTGGCATGCGCTGCTGACGCTGCCGCAATGGCATGCCGTGCTGCATCAATACCCGTCGCTGCGGCAGGTCCGCGAACTGATGGTGGCGATCGACGACCTGCGGGCCGCGATCGACGATGTCGCCGACGATGGCGTCGCGAGCAGCGTGTACGCGTGATGCGCGAGCCGGGCCGTCGCGCAACGGCAGCGCGCCGCCCGCACAGTTGGTGAGCACGCCGAACGGCAGCGTCCATCCCGCCAGCCGGCCGCCGTCGGCCCATCGATCGTCGGTCGCAACTGCCGGCTGAATCTTGATTCGGGCGATCCGGATTCAAGGTGGCGTTACGTCTACACTGAGTGGACTTCCATTTCGCCGGGTCGGCAATCGCCGCGACTGGCCGACAGACTCGCGCCCGCCGCCCGATCACCGCGACCGCACTGGCCGCCGGCGCTATCCGTCCTGCCCGTTTGGTACGATACGCGCCGGGGCACGACGCCCCCTGAGAGACCCGGCCATCGCGGCCCCACCCCAGCACAAGAAAAATGCGAAGAAACCCATTGCTGCAACGAAACCTGCTCGCCGCGCTGGCGGCCAGCCTGCTCTGGATCCCCGGCGCCCACGCCAGCTCGGACGACACTTGCTACGCGCCGGCCACGCTCCGGCAGAATGCGTACTCGTGCGGCAACGTGCCGATGCTGAGCCCCGCCAACGACACGCGCATCAACGCGATGCTGCTGATGGTCGACAGCGGCAAGGTCGCGCAGGTGTTTCCGGACCCGAAGACAATCCCGGCGAAAGACCGGATCAACCAGATCATCGTGCCGTTCCCGCTGGACTTTTCCGGGTGGATCGAGATCGGTCAGAAGCGGCCCGACCAGGCCGGCGGCGCGGCGGATGCCGATGCGCCGTCGAATCGGTATGCCGACGGCGAAGGCAGCATCTGCCGCAGCATGAATGCCGGCGCCGATGCGTTCAACGACGCACTGAATGCCGCCGGCGGCATCCCCGCCGACGAAGCCGCGCGCCTGCGCACGGCGCGCACCGACATCGCACAGAAGACCTGTGCCGCGGGCGGCGCTAGCGCCGCCTGGACGAAGCCGCCGGTCAAATCGCCGCTCGGCCAGCAGTTCGCGGCCTACCTCGACGGCACGAACGCGTTCTACCGCGCCGACTTCCTCACCGCAACCAAAGCCTTCGCGAACGCATCGCACAGCGCGAACCCGTGGCTGAAGGAAACCGGGCTCTACATGGCCGGGCGCGCGCAGCTGAACGCCGCGCAGGCCAACGTGTTCGACAACGATAGCCCCACGCCGTCGCGCGCTCGTGTGACGAAGGTATCGCTCGACGCCGCGAACACGGTGTTTCGTACCTACCTGAACGTATATCCGCAGGGGCGCTATGCGGTGTCCGCGTCGGGGCTGTTGCGGCGCGTCGCGTGGCTCGGCGGGAACGTCACGCAGCAGGCCGACCTGTACGGCAACGCGCTCGCCCGCTGGTCGCCGAAGACCTCGAACGTGCCGCTGATGCAACTGGCGAACGAACTCGACAGCAAGCTGCTGTTCGGGTCGGAACTCGATGCGCGGCAGATTCAGTCGCCGACCGTGCTCGCGACCGTCGACCTGTTGCGCATGCGCACGTCGGACAGCAGCGACGCCAGCCGCAGCAAGCCGCTGACGCTGGACGACCTGCAGGCGCAGAAGCCGCGCTTCGCGAACGCGCCCGCTCTCTACGACTACCTGCTCGCGACCTGGTATGTCCAGATCGGGCACAAGCCGGATGCCGCGCTCGAACTGCTGCCGCAGACGCCGGCCGTGCCGCTCGACTACTTCGGCCTGAGCCAGCAGACGCTGCGCGCGTTCGCACTCGAGGACAGCGGCCAGCCCGACAAGGCGCGCCAGCTGTGGCGCGACCTGATCCCGCTCGCGAAATTCCGCTTCCAGCGCGAGGCGCTGGAACTCGCGCTCGCGATCAACCTGGAGCAGGCCGGGCTCGTCAACGACGTATTCGCCGACGATTCGCCCGTGCAGAACGCCGCGCTCCGGGCAATCCTGCTGCAGAGCACGGCCGGTGCCGACCTGCTGCGCGCGCAGGCGCAGAACCAGGCAACCGGCGGCGCGCTGCGCGACACCGCGCTGTACACGCTGCTGTACAAGGAGCTCACGCGCTCGCACTATGCCGACTTCATCGCCGACGCCGCGCTGGTGTCCGGCACGCCTGCCGATCCGTTGAAGCCGTTCGTCGCGCCCGGCGCCAGGAACGAAGACGGCTACACGTGCCCGTCCGCGCGCGACATCGCCGCGACGCTGCAACAGAACCCCGGCGACGCGAAGGGGCTGAACTGCCTCGCCGATTTCGCGCGCCTGCATCCGCCCGCAGCCGGTCTCGAAGGCGATCCGGTGCCGCTGTGGATACGCAACGCATCGTCGACGACCGCCACGCGCGTACCGCCGACGCTCGGCGCATCGCCGTCGCAGTTCGCGGGCAAGCCGTACGAGCGGATGTCGAGCTATGTGACGGTGATGGCCGATGCGCAGGCGAACCCGAACGACCGCGCGTACGCGTTCTACCGCGCAATCAAGTGCTATGCGCCGTCGGGCAGCAACGAATGCGGCGGCAAGGACGTGCCGAAGAACACGCGCAAGCGCTGGTTCGATACGCTGAAGGCCACCTATCCGGGCAGCCCGTGGGCGCAGAAGCTCCGCTACTACTGGTGAGCGCGGCGTGAAGCGCATTGCGTGCGTCGCGCTGCTGCTGGCCGGACGCATCGTGTTGGCCGGCACCGTCGACGCCGCGCAGTACGACGCGTTCTGGCTGTGGGCCGGCGTGAAGCCGCAGGCGGTCGTAAGCGGCGCGCGCGCCATCTACGTGCTGCAAGGGCAGATCGAAGCATCGCCGCGGGACGAATCGCAGGTACGCGTCATCGCGCAGGGCGTCGCGCTGCCGCCCGCGCCGAACGCGCGCGTCTGGCTCGTCTATCGTGCGCATACGCTGCGCTGGACGCCGCGCGTCACGCAGATCATGCTGGCGCAGCTCACGCGCTGGCGTGCGTCGGGCCGCACGATCGCGGGCATCCAGATCGACTTCGATGCGCGGACGCGCCATCTGCAGGACTACGTCGAATTCCTGCGCACGCTGCGCGAGACCTTGCCCGCCGATTGCCGGCTGAGCATCACGGGGCTGCTCGACTGGAGCAGCCGCATCGATGCCGACCAGGTCAACCAGCTCAGGGGCATCGTCGACGAGGTGGTCGTGCAGACCTATCAGGGGCGCAGCACGATCCCCGACTATGCGGCCTACCTGCCGCGCGTCGCGCGGCTGCAACTGCCGTTTCGCATCGGCGTGATCCAGGGCGGCGAGTGGGACGCGCCGCCGTACCTCGCGACGAACCCGTGGTTCCGCGGCTACGTCGTGTTCCTGCGCAACAGCTAGCGGGCGGAAACGCGGCGACGTTGGTCCCCGGCGTATCAGATGCGATAGATCCGCTCCGCATTCCCGACAAACAGCGCCCGCCTCTCCGCATCGCTCGCCCCTGCGACGATTTCCGAATACGCTCGCCAGAGCGCCGGATACCCGGCATGCAGCCGGTCGATCGGAAAATTCGACGCGAACATACATCGCGCGGCGCCGAACGCGTCGATTCCCTCGAGCACGTATGGCCGGAAGCTCTCGATCGTCCACCGGTGATCGAACATCGCAAGCCCGCTCAGCTTGAGCATGACGTTCTCGCGCCGGGCGAGCCCGTGCAGCCCGGCGCGCCACGCGCGATAGCCGTGCACGCTGTCGCGGTCGACGAACATGCCCGCGTGATTGACGATGAAGACCGTGTCCGGATGCGCGTCGACCAGCGTCAGCGCGGCCCCGACCTGGGACGGATAGAGCTGCAGGTCGAACGACAGCCCGAGCCGTGCGAGCCACCCGAAATGGTCGCGCCAGCCCGGATCGTCGAGATAGTCCCGATCGACGTAGTTGTACCAGGGGTTCGCGTGGCGGTTCAGTACCTGGCGAATGCCGCGCACGTTCGCGCAGGCGGCGGCCGCCTCGAGCCTCGCAGGCGCGTCGGCACGCGACAGGTCGACACCCGCGACAATGCCCTCGGGCATGCCGCCGCTCGCCGGCGTGTCGGCCAGCGCCTGCAGCCATTCGACCTCGCTCGGCGTTGTCCACGCGTCATGGATCGCTTCGACGTGCACGACTTTCAGGATATCGATCCCGCCCGCGTCCGCGCGCAGGTCGGCGGGACCGTATGCGCGCGGCAGCGCCGCCACCGGCCCGGAAAACGCCGGTTGCGCACGGTCGAGCCAGCCGTAGCTCAACGCATCGGCATCCCAGAAATGCACATGTGGATCGACGACCTGCATTGCGCCTCCCTGCGATCACGCCAGATGGAACATCGGTTCCAGATGTTTTTCGAGCGGGCGCCCGTCCCCGTCCGTCGCCATCAGGTCGGCCATGTACGCCCACCACCGGCGCATCACGTCGGCCTGCGCGAGTTCGGCCATCCGGTGCCCGGCCGGCCGTTTCAGGACGGCGAACAGGCAATCCGTTTCGTCGTCGAGAAAGATCCAGTAATCGGCCACGCCGGCCGCGCGCAGCGCGTCGGCCAGCTCCGGCCAGATCGCATCGTGGCGCCGCCGGTACTCGTCCTTCTGCCCGGGATGCAGCCGCATCCGGAACGCGATCGTCTCCATGTCCGCCGCCGTCATTGCAGGTTCACGTAAAGGCCGCCGTCGACGAGAAGTGCCGCGCCGTTGACGTAGCGCGCCAGGTCCGACGCGAGGAACACCACGCAGTCCGCGACGTCGTCAGGCTCGCCGAGGCGGCCGAGCGGAATGCGCTGCTCGAAGTACTCGGCCTTGCCGGGCGCCGCGAGATCCGCTTCGTTGATCTCGGTGCGGATCGTGCCCGGCAGCACGGAATTGCAGCGGATCCGGTGCGGGCCGAGCGCGACCGCACACGACTGCATCAGCGCGTGCACGCCGGCCTTCGTCGGCGTGTAGTGCGTCTGCATGCCGCCGCCGACGAGCGCGCTGATCGAACTCGTCGCGATGATCGCGCCGCCGTCGCCCTGCGCGGCCATTCGGCGCGCGACCGCCTGGGTCACGTGGAACGCGCCGTGCAGGTTGACCTCCATCGTGCGTCGCAGCAGGTCGGCGGGCAGATCGAGGAACGCGTGGAACGGACAGATCCCCGCATTGCTCGCCAGCACGTCGATCCGGCCGAACGCGTCGACGGCCCGCGCGACCAGTTCGTCCGCGGTGTCCGGCCGCGCGATGTCGCCCGGCACCGCGAGCGCACGCCGGCCGGTCGCGCCGATCTCGTCGACCAGCGCGTCGAGCGCGTGATCCGACTGCGCCGGCAGCAACGGGTTGGCCCAGTAATTGACGACGACGTCGGCGCCATGCCGCGCGCACGCGAGCGCGATCGCCCGGCCGATGCCGCGCGAGCCACCGGTGACGACGACGACCTTGTTCTCGAGCAGTTTCATCGCGGCAGCTCAGTGCGTGTAGGGCCGTTCGGTGCGCACGGCCGGATTGAGCCGCACGCCGAAACCGGGCGTATCCGGCACCTTCATCCGCCCGCCCGTCGGTACCGGTTCGTCGAGCAGCAGCGGATCGAACATCGGCACGACGCGATCCGCCTGCGGCGCCATCATCAGGAATTCCGCGAACGGGCTGTTGTGCCGCGTCGTCACGAAGTGATAGCTGTAGACCGACGAGCCGTGCGGCACCACCAGCACGCCGTGCGCGTCGGCGAGCGCTGAAATGCGGACGAGTTCGGTCAGGCCGCCGCACCAGCCGACATCAGGCTGGATGATGTCGCAGCAGCCCATCTCGAGCAGCATCCGGAAGCCCCAGCGGGTCGCCTCGTGCTCGCCCGTCGTCACGAGCAGATCGGGCGGCGCCGCGCGGCGCAACTGCGCGTAGCCCCAGTAGTCGTCGGGCGGCAGGCACTCCTCGATCCACTTGAGCCCGTAAGCGCGCGCCTCGTGCGCGAGCCGGGTTGCATAGCGCACGTCGAGGCTCATCCAGCAGTCGAGCATCAGCCAGAAATCCGCGCCGACGCGATCTCGCATCGTCGCCAGCGCGTCGAGGTTGCGGCGCAGGCCCTCGTCGCCCTCCGCCGGGCCATGATGCAGCGGCAGCTTGCCGCCGATGAACCCCATCTCCTTCGCGAGATCCGGCCGCGCCCCCGTCGCATAGAACTGCAGTTCGTCGCGCACCTTGCCGCCGAGCAACTGGTGCACCGGCTCGCCGCGCACCTTGCCGAGCAGGTCCCACAACGCGAGATCGACGCCGGAGATCGCGTTCAGCACCACGCCCTTGCGCCCGTAATAGAGCGTCGCGTAGAACATCTGATCCCACATCTTCTCGATGTCGGTCACGCGCTGCCCTTCGATGAAGCGCGCCAGATGGCGCTCGACGACGAACGCGCCGATCTCGCCGCCCGTCGTCACCGCGAAACCGACCGTGCCGTCGCTCGCCTCGATCTCGATCACGAGGGTGCCGAGCACGTTGATGCCGAACGACTGCCGGCTCTGCCGGTATTCCGGGTAACGCGCCATCGGCGTCGCGATGTGATCGTCGATCCAGTGGTCAGCGCCCTGGTCGTGGTAGTCGGCGCCGCCGCCGCGCACCGTCAGCGCGCGGATGTGTCGTATCGTGGGCATGCTCATCGGGACGTTCCTCGATCGGAAAGAAGAAAAATGCGCGCGTGTCAGCGCGCCCAGCGCAGCACGAGCGCGTCGAGCCGCCGCGCGATCTCGACGAGGCCCGCGCGCGTCTCCGGGTGCAGCGGCATCAGCGGGCGCCGCGGCGCGTCCGACGCGATCACGCCGCCCTCCTTCATCAGCGCCTTGCAGGCGAGCAGCCCGGCCTGCCGGTTTTCATAGTTGATGAGCGGCAGCCACTTCTCGTAGCCGGCCACCGCCTCGTCGCGCCGGCCCGCGCGATAGGCGGCCAGAATCGGCTGCAGCCCGTCCGGGTAGCCGCCGCCGAGGATGCTGCCCGTCGCGCCCGCGTCGAGATCGGCGAGCAGCGTGATCGCCTCCTCGCCGTCCCACGGCCCCTCGATCGCGTCGCCGCCGAGCGCGATCAGCTCGCGCAGCTTCGCCGCCGACTGCGGCACCTCGATCTTGAAATAGCGCAGGTTCGGAATCGTGCGCGCGAGCCGCGCGAGGAACGCCGCCGATACCTGCGTGCCGCTCATCGGCGCGTCCTGGTACATGATCGGGATGTCGATCGCATCGGAGACCTCCGAGAAGAACGCGCCGATCGCCGCCTCGCCGCAGCGAATCGTCGCGCCGTGATACGGCGGCATGATCATCACCATCGCCGCGCCGGCCGCCTGTGCGGCCCGGCTGCGTGCCGCGCAGATCACCGGATTGAAATGGGTCGTCGTCACGATCACGGGCACCCGGCCCGCGACGTGCTCGAGGATCATCCCGGTGAGCCGCTCGCGCTCGTCGTCGGACAGCGAGAACTGCTCCGAGTAGTTCGCGAGGATGCACAGCCCGTCTGCGCCCGCGTCGATGATGAAGTCGACGCAACGCATCTGCCCTTCCAGATCCAGTTCGCCCGATTCGGTGAAAATGGTCGGCGCAACGGAAAACGCGCCCGTATAGCGGCGAGCTGCCTGCATGTCATGAATCATCTTGTCAGCCTCACTTCATTCAGGATTGCAAAATTGATAAAGCGCGATTCCGCACGTCGTCACGAGTCGGTCAGACCCGGCCGTACCGGCCGCGCAGCCCGTCCGTCACGCCGCACAGAATCGCGTGCAGCTTGGTTCGCTTGTCGCGCGCATGCAGCAGGATGAACGCGACGTGCTTCAGCGTGATCAGGTTGATCAGCAGCATGGCCGGATAGCGGCGCCAGTAGTCGCGTGCGACCAGGATGCAGTTGCGGGCGGCGTAGTAATGACGCAGCGCGCTCTGATCGAAGATCTCGACGCGCGGCCAGTGCTGCCGGGCCGACGGACTGCCGAGCTCGTGCGGCAGCGACACGTCCGCATTCACGCACACCGGCACGCCGTTCGCCTGCGCGCGCATGCAGTACTCGGCGTCGACATGGTCGATGAAGAAATCCTCGCGAAACCGGCCGAGCGCGCGATACGCGTCGAGCGAGATCGCGGTGCCGGACGAGATGATCACCGAGCACGGCAGCAAGCCGTGTGCGCCGTCGCCGATCGGCGTGATCCGCGCAGACCAGCGGCGCACGGTGAAGAGCGGCAGGTTGCGCCGGAAGTTTCGGTTGAAGATGCGCGGCCCGACCAGGAAGCGCGTATCGCCGACCGTCGCGCACCCCGTGAGCATCCGCTCGAAATAATCGGCGGGCACGGTCGAATCCTGGTCGAAGATGAAGAATACGTCGCAGCCGCGGCGAATGAGAAACTCCACACCGGCGTTGAACGCGCCGGCGATCCCACCGCGGTTGTGGTTCGCGACCACGTCGACGCCGTGCGCGGCGAGCCGCGCGTGCAGCTCGCGATCGACGACGGGCGAGTTGTCGACCGCGACGACGGCCGGACTATGCGCGGGCAGGCCCAGCAGATGATCGATCTGCGCCGCGGACGGCTTGTACAGCGTGACCAGCGTGCCATGTTTCATGACGGCACCTCGTAACGAAAGCGTGGCGATGCGCCGCACCGGCAGGCGGGCGGCCCGTCCTCCTTGGCCTTGCGTCTCGTCGGTGCGGTCTCGCCGGGCGCGCGTGCGCCGCGGACCGCCCGTTATTTCGCGTACAGCTTCACGACACTCGCTTCCACCACGCGCGTGATTTCCTCCATCCGCCAGCGGATGTGCGTGTCGGTCAACGCGACACATCGTTCGGTGTCCCGCGCGGCGAGCGCGTCGAGAATCTCCAGATGCTCGGTGAAGGCCGCGTCGCGCCGCTGGTCGACGTCGACCCATCGCACGTAGTGAATCCGCGCGTTGATTCCCTGCAGCACGCGCCCGATCTCCGCATTGCCCGACAGCGCGGCAAGCTCCAGGTGAAACAGTTCGTCCTTCAGGACGAGCTCCGACGACGGCATCCGCGGCGCGCTCTTCATCACCTGCCGCCAGAAGCGGCGCAGTGTCTTGATGTCGTTGTCGGACGCCCGCTCGCACGCGAGCATCACCGCGGTCGACTCGATCGAACGCCTCAGCTCAAAGAGATCGAACACGTCTTTCCCTTCCAGTTGGCGGATGAAGAATCCGCGATTCGGCACGAAGACCAGCAGGTTCTCTGCGACGAGCCGGTTCAGCGCCTCCCGGATCGGCGTGCGGCTGACGTCGAACCGTTCCGCCAGTTCGAGCTCGTTGACCCGCTCGCCCGGCCGGATCGTATACACCACGGCCATCTGCTTCAGTTGCTCGTAAATCTCGTTGACCGTGAGGCCCGCGCGCCTGGGCGCCAGCGCCTCGCGGCCGCCAAGCACGGAATTCGCTGCCATCTCGCCTCCTCCTTCGTCTGTCGGCGACCGTCATTATCGGCCATGGCGGCCTGCGGACGCCTTTCTTGCTGCTACCGTCATTGCATCAGCAGGCGTCCGAAGCCCGGCACCGGATCGTCGACGCCGGCGAGCCGCAGCGCATGCCACGCGAGCGCGTGATTGCTCGACAACACCGGCTTGCCTGCGCGCGCCTCGATCTCCGCGAGCGCGTCGACGAGCCGAAGGCTCGTGCACGACACGAACACCGCGTCCACCGCCGGATCGGCGGCCAGCGCGAGCACCGCGCGCTCGATCGATGCGCGGTCGATCCGCGCCACCTCGTTGTCGTCGCGGTGCTCGAACGAGCCCGCGCGCACGACGTCGACACCGCGCGCGCGCAGGTAGGCCGCCATCGCTTCGTTGATCGAGCGCTCGTACGGCGTGAGGAGCGCGACGCCGCGCGCCCCCAGCGCGCCGAGCGCGACCCGCGCCGCAGTGATCGGCGTCGTGCACGCGACGCCCGGCCGCGCCTCGCGGATCCGCTCGAACACGCGCTCCTCGCCGAGCACCATCGACGCGGACGTGCAGCCGAACGCCACCACGTCGAGACGCTCGCCGGGGCGGATCAGCTCGACGGCCGCCGCGATCCCGCCGTCCATCCGCGCGAGCGTCTCCGCGGTGATGTCGGCGGAGTTCGCGATCCGGCTCTCGTAGAACGCGACGCCGTCGAGCGCGAGCACGCGCCGCCATTCGTATTCGATCGTATGGTCGGTCGCGAGCACGACGAGCCCGATCGCCGCGCGGCGCGCGATGCCCGCATCGAGCGAGAAGCCGAAGCGCGCGTACGAACCGGCGCCGTGCGGCACAGGGGTCGAAAGAAGTTCGCTCACTGGAGTGTCATCCCGGTAATGTCGATGTCGGGCTGCCGGCCGTGGATCAGGTCCGCGACGATCTTCGCGGTACCGCACGACATCGTCCAGCCCATGTGGCCGTGCCCGGTGTTGAGAAACAGGTTGCGATGCCGGGTCGCGCCGATGATCGGCGTGCCTTCCGGCGTCATCGGCCGCAACCCGGCCCAGTACGACGGTTTCGTATAGTCGGCGCCGTTCGGAAACAGCGCCTTCGCGGTCGCCAGCATGTGCGCGAAGTCCGCGGGCGTGTGGGTCGTGTCGTAGCCGCCGAATTCGGCCGTCGCGGTCAGGCGCAGCCGCTCGCCGAACCGCGCCCACGCGACGAGCTGGTTTTCCTCGACGCCGCCGAGCGTCGGCGGCTCGTGGCGCGCGTCGATCGGCAGTGTGACCGAGTAGCCTTTCACCGGGTAGATCGGCAACCGGTAGCCGAGCCGGCGCGCGACGAACGGCGAGTACGCGCCGAGCGCGAGCACGTAGCGGTCGCCGCTCACGCGGCCCTGCGACGTCTGCACGTAGTCCACCGCGTCCGCGTTCGCGCGCATGCCGTCGATCGTCGCGCCGAAGCGGAACTCGACGCCGAGCGCACGGCAGCGTTCGGCGAGCGCGCGGGTAAACAGATGCGCGTCGCCGCTCTCGTCGGACGGGCAGTAGATCGCGCCCGCGATCTCGCCCGCCGCGCCGGCGAGCGCGGGCTCGCGCTCGATCACCGCGCGCGGGTCGAGCGTCTCGAGCGGCAGGCCGTTGTCGGACAGGATCCGCATGTTCGCGATGCCGCGCTCGAACGACGCGGGATCCCGGTACAGGTACAGCAGCCCGCCGCTGATCCGGTCGTACGCGAGCCCCTCGTCGCGGGTCGCGGACTGGAGCTGCTGCTGCGCGTAGCGGCACAGCCGCACCTTGATCGACGTGTTCCGGCGCGACCGCTCCGCCGTGCAGTTCTGCAGGAACTGCCGGCACCACGCCCACATCCGCCAGTCCGGCGACCACTTGAGGCGCAGCGCCTGCCCGTCCGAGAACAGCGACTTGAGCAGGATCTTCGGCGCGCGCGGCGACGCCCACGTATAGGAATGCCCGGGCGCGATCAGCCCCGCGTTCGCGAAGCTCGTCTCGAGCGCGACGCCGTCGCGCCGGTCGACCACCACCACCTCGTCGCCCGCCTTCGCGAGAAAGTAGGCGGTCGTCACACCGACGATGCCGCCTCCAAGCACGACCGTCCTCATCGCTCGCCTCCGCTAGAACGCGGCGATCGCCGCGATTTCGACCGTGTACTGGGGAAACGCGAGCGCCGACTCCACGCAGGCGCGCGCCGGCGCGTCGCCCTGCGGCACCCACGCGTCCCAGACCCGGTTCATGTCGGCAAAGCTCCGGTGATCGGCAAGCCAGATGTTCGCGGACACGATCCGGCGCTTGTCGAGCCCCGCGCCGTCGAGCAGCCGGTCGATCTTGTCGAGGATCTGGCGGGTCTGGCCGGCGACGTCGAGTGCGGTGTCGTCGGCAACCTGTCCGGCAATGAACGCGAAGCCGCCCGCAACCACGAGCTGGCTCATCCGTTCGCCTGCGCCATATCGCTTGATCTCCATCGCACCGCCTCCGTTTCCGTGTCGAGTGGGTTGAATTCTAAGCATCCATATTCAGCACTGTATACACTTTTTTCAAAAATATTCGACGCCGCGCCAATCTGGCGCATATGCCCGACGCTGGTGTTTACCGTCGCTGAGTTTGTGCATTTAATGCTTTAAAACAAGGAATTTTCTTGTGAACCTCGATGTGTTTTACGAACTTCGCCACATCCGCTCAAAAAGTGTTTGCCAACGATTTTTGTTCTGTGATTCTGTCGACACTTTTGTATTTCAAACGCAATTCAACACGCATTCAGGAGAACAAAAATGAAGCTGGGTTGCTGGAGTCTCGGGATCTGCGTCGCGCTCGGCGCGTCGGCGACATTTCCTGCACACGCCGACGTCAGCGTCGGCGCCGTGTTGCCGCTGACAGGCGCAAGCGCGTCGATCGGCGAGGACCAGCGGCGCGGGATCGAACTCGCGGTCGCGAAAATCAACGCGCAAGGCGGCGTGCTCGGGCAGAAGCTGCAGGTGCGGATCGAGGATTCGGGCGGCACGGCGAACACGGCGCTCGACGCCGCGCGCAAGCTGGCGACGGTCGAGCGCGTGCCGCTCGTGCTCGGCGAATTCTCTTCGTCGGTAACGATTCCGGTCGGGCAGTTCCTCGTGCGCCAGGGCGACGTGCACATCAACATCGGTTCGTCGAGCCAGCAGGTCCGCAAGATCGGCGCGGGCTCGTTCAGCGCAATCGGGCTCGACGACCTGTCCGCGCGCTTCGCCGCGCAGGATGTGTACGACCGCAAGCTGCGGCGCGTCGCGCTGATCGCGCCGAACAACGGCTACGGCCAGGGCATCGCGGCCGAGTTCAGGAAGCGCTTCGAGGCGCTCGGCGGCACGATCGTGTCGACGGTGCTCTACACCGAGGGCCAGTCGACCTACCGGCGCGAGCTGGAGCAGGCATCGCGCGCACAGCCCGACGGCTACGTGTACAGCGCGTACGGACAGGAAGCCGCGACGCTGAACCGGCAGGCGTTCGAGATGCGCCTCAACCAGCAGCCGTGGTACGGGATCTACCTGACGATGTGCACGAGCGACACGCCCGCGCAGATCGCGCAGGGGCAGATCGGCCTGGAGGTCGCGGCGCTCGGCACAAGTGCCGCCGCGTACGCGGCCGACTATCGCGCCGCCTACCACGAGGCGCCGCGCTCGGCGTTCGGCAGCTACGCGTACGACGCGACGATGCTGTCCGCCGCCGCGATCAATCGCGCCCAATCGGCCGATCCGGCGAAGGTGCGCGCGGCGCTCGCGGCCAGCCAGCCGTACACGGGCGTGACCGGCACGATCGCCTTCGACGCCGACGGCCAGCGCACGGTGCAGCCGTACGAGAAGGTCCTGTACCGGCAATCCGTCGTCGCGCGCTAGCCACCGGGAGCAACGCGATGCTGCAATTCCTGATCGATGTCCTGATGCGCACGTCCGACCTGCTGCTCGTGTCGGTCGGCCTGTCGACGCTGTATTCGCTGATTCGCTTCCCGAACATCGCGCACGTCCAGTACGCGATGATCGGTGCGTTCGCGACCCTCGGGTTCGAACGCGCGGGCCTGCCGTTCGCGCTCGCGACCGCCGTGTCGTGCGTGCTGGTCGGCCTTGCCGCGACGCTGCTGAACCTGTTCGTGTTCACGCGGCTGCTGCGCTCGGGCAGCGCGGTCGCGATGATCGGTTCGCTCGCCGTATCGCTGCTCGCCGTCGCGCTGATGCTCGGCACCGCCGGCTCGCGGCCTTTGCAGTATGCGCAGGCGGTGCGTCCGCCGCTGATGGTCGGCGGCGTCGCGATGTCGTCCGCGCAGGCGGGCTCGATCGCGTGCGGCGCCGTCGCGCTCGCGGTGTTCGCGCTGCTGCTGTACCGCACCCGCCTCGGCCGGGCGATGCGCGCGCTCGCGTCGAATCGCGCGCTCGCGCTCGCAACGGGCATCGACGCGCAGCGCGTGACCAACGTGATCACATTCGCAAGCGGCGTGCTCGCGGCGCTCGGCGGCACGATGCTCGGCGCGACCGAAAGCGTGCACGTCAACCTCGGCTACGGGCTGCTGATCCCGGTGTTTTCCGCCGCCATCCTCGGCGGCCTCGGCAATCCGCTCGGCGCGGCGGCCGGCGCACTCCTGATCGCGTTCGCCGAAACGACCGCGCTCGACGTCGACTTCGGCGGGCTGGTCGGCCGGCCGCTCGCGTTCTTTCCGGTCGAATACGTCGGCGCCGTGTCGTTCGCGATCCTGCTCGTCGTACTCGTGTTCCGGCCATACGGAATCTTCGACAGGGAGGTGCGTCGTGTCTAGTTTCATCATCCATCTGCTGACCGTCGCGTGCCTGTACGCGACGATGGCGCTCGGCCTGAACCTGCAGGCCGGCTATGCGGGGCTCGTCAATTTCGGCTTCGTCGCGTTCGCGGGGCTCGGCGCCTACGCCGCCGGCATCGCGTCGCAGCTCGGCTGGCCGCTGCCGGCCGCACTCGCGCTCGCGGCCGGCGCGGCGAGCGTGCTGGCCGTCGCGATCGCGCGGCTCGGCCGCCATCTGTCGGCCGACTACTGGGGCATCGCGACGCTCGCGATCGCCGAGATCCTGCGCACGTTCGCGTTGAACGAAGGCTGGCTGACGGGCGGCGCGCAAGGCATCGGCGGCATCGCGCCGCTGTTTCCCGGGCTGCGCGCGCCGTGGGCCGACCTCGCGTTCCTCGCCGTCGCGGCCGGCGGCCTCGCCGTCGCATACGCCGCATGCCGGCTGCTGACCACCGGCCGCTTCGGCCGCGCGCTGAAGGTGATGCGCGAGGAGCCCGCGCTCGCCGTCTGCTTCGGCTACGACCCGGTCGCGCTGAAGACCCGGGCGAGCGTCGCGGGGGCGCTGCCCGCGGCGTTCGCGGGCGCGCTCCTCACCTGGTACATCAGCTACGTCGGCCCGGACACGATGGTGGCATCCGAAACCTTCGCACTGTGGACCATCGTCATGGTCGGCGGGCTCGGCAGCCATGCGGGCGTGCTGGCCGGCGCGCTCATCGTGCAGGCGGTCTACGCGGTCGCGCCGTTTCTGAAGGACTGGCTCGGCGTCGGCAGCGATCTCGCGGGCGCGGTGCGCCTCGGCCTCGTCGGCCTGATGCTGCTCGCATGCGTGCTGTGGCGCCCGCGCGGCCTTGTGCCGGAACGACTGGAGGTTCACCCATGAGCGCGCTGCTCGAGCTTGAAGGCGTCACGATACGCTACGGCGACAACACGGTGCTGTCGGGCCTCACGCTGTCCGTCGGCGACGGCGAGATCGTCGGGCTGCTCGGTCCGAACGGCTCGGGCAAGAGCACGGCGCTCAACGCGATCACGGGCTTCGCTCCGGTCGCGGCCGGCGCGATCCGCTTCGCCGGGCGCCGCATCGACGCGCTTGCGCCGCACCGGATCGCGCGGCTCGGCATCCGCCGGACGTTCCAGTTGCCGTCGATGCCCGCGCGCATGTCGGTGCTGGAGCTGGCAATGGCCGCGTCGTCGGCCCGTCACGGCCCGGTCGCCGCGTTGCTGCGCAGTCGCGCGACGCGCGCGCTGGAAGCCGAAACCCGCGCACGCGCTACCGCGCTGCTCGAAGAGCTGAAGCTCGCGCACGTCGCGCAGCTCGGCGCCGCGGCAATTTCGGGCGGCCAGAAGAAGCTGCTCGGCATCGCGTGCGCGATGATGACCGAGCCGAAGCTGCTGCTGCTCGACGAACCGACCGCGGGCGTTCACCCCAACCTGCGCGGCGAGCTGGTCGCCGAACTGCGCCGCATCTGCGGACAGGGCGTCACGCTCGTCGTGATCGAGCACGACATGCACTTCATCCGCGAGCTGTGCGACCGCTGCATCGTGCTCGATCGCGGCGCCGCGATCGCCGACTGCCGTCCCGCCGAACTCGAGAGCAACCGGCGCGTGCTCGATGCCTACCTGGGCCGCGCGCATGCGCGCCGTCCGCTGGGGGTGTCATGATCGACGTCCGCGATCTGATCGCCGGCTACACACCCGACATCGACATCCTGCACGGGGTATCGCTAGCCGTCGGGCCGGTCGACATCGTCACGATCCTCGGCCCGAACGGCTGCGGCAAGTCAACGCTCCTCAAGGCCATCGCCGGCTTCGTGCTGCCGCGCGCCGGCACGGTCACGATGCACGGCCGCGACATCGCGCGCGTGCCGGTACACCGCAAGATCCGCGAGTACGACATCGGTTTCGTTCCGCAGACCGACAATGTGTTCGGCGCGCTGACGGTTCGCGAGAACCTGATGCTCGGCGGCCACGCGATGTCCGCGTTCCCGCGCGAAGCGCGGATCGAGGAGCTGTGCGAGCAATACCCGGTGCTGCGGCGCCGCTACCGGTCGCCCGCGGGCGCACTGTCGGGCGGCGAGCGGCAGATCGTGTCGCTCGCACGCGCGCTGATGCCCCGCCCCGTGCTGCTGCTGCTCGACGAGCCGTCGGCCGGCCTGTCGCCGAAGATGGTCGACGAGGTGTTCGACGCGATCGTCAGGATGCGCGACACCGAGCACATCGCCGTGCTGATGGTCGAACAGAACGCGCTCGAGGCACTGCGCATCGCCGATCGCGGCGTGGTGCTGACGATGGGCCGCGTTGCGCTGACGGGCACGTCGGCCGAACTGCTCGACAGCGACGAGATGCGGCGCCTCTATCTCGGCGGGCGTGCCGCATGAGCACGAATGCCGCCCCCGCTGCCGGCGCGACCGGCGCGAACGCCACCCGGCCCGCGCGCGTGATGGTCGCGCTCGCCTGCGGCTTCGTGATGGCGATGCTCGACGTGACCATCGTGAACGTCGCGCTGAAGGCGATGCAGGCGAGTCTCGAGATGTCGCTGACGGCACTCGTCTGGGTGGTCGATGCCTATACGCTCAGCTTCGCCGCGCTGCTGCTGTTCGGCGGCGCGCTCGCGAACCGTTACGGGCCGCGTACGATCTATGTCGCCGGGCTCGCGCTGTTCGTCGCCGCGTCGGTGCTGTGCGCGGCCGCGCAGACGAGCGGCATGCTGGTCGCCGCGCGGCTGCTGCAGGGCGTCGGTGCCGCGCTCTTCATGCCGAGCTCGCTCAGCCTGCTCACGCTGGCGTTTCCGGCCGGGCCGCTGCGCACGCGGATGATCGGCATCTGGGGCGCACTGGTATCGGCGGCGATGGCGATCGGGCCGTGCGTCGGCGGCGTGCTCGTCGACGTAATCGGCTGGCGCGGGATCTTCTGGGTCAACCTGCCCGTCGGCCTGGCCGGACTGTGGCTCACGCGCCGCCATGTCGGGCACTCGCCGCGCCATCCCGGCCCGCTGAACACGTTCGGCCATCTGCTCGGCGTGCTCGCGCTCGCGGCGCTCAGCTATACGCTGATCGAGGGGCCGGGCGCCGGCTGGCGCTCGCCCGCCATCGTCGCCGGCGCGGCCGCGACGCTCGCTGCCGGCACCGCGTTCGTGTGGCGCGAACGTCGCGCCCGCCACCGGATCCTGTCGCCCGCACTGCTGCGCAACCCGCGCTTCGTCGCGGGCGGCCTGCTCGGGCTCGCGATCAATTTCGGCATCCTTGCGGAAATCTTCCTGCTGAGCCTTTACCTGCAGCAGACGCGCGGCGCGAGCGCGCTGCGCGCCGGCTTCGAACTGTTTCCGTTGATGGCGATGTTCGGCATCGGCAATCTCGCGTCCGCCCGCGTGAGCGCGCGGCTCGGCCCGCGCGGCACGCTGCTCGCAGGCCTCGCGCTCGCCACGCTCGGCAGCGCCGCGCTGATCGGCATCGAGGCGCTGCCCTACACGGCGCTCGCGATCGCGGTCGGCATCGCGAACTTCGGCGCGGGCCAGGCGATCCCCGCGATGAATCTCGTCGTCATGCAGTCGGCCGGCCCCGCGGACGCGAATCTCGCCGCCGCGTCGCTGAACGCGAGCCGGCAGATCGGCTCGCTGGTCGGCGTCGCGATCGCGTCGGTCGTGCTGCACGCGATCGCCGACCCGGACCGCGCAACCGCCGCCGGCTTCGCGGTGATCGCGGCCGTCTATCTGGCCGGCTTCGCGATCGTGTTCCGGCGCATCGACCCGGGCTGACGCGCACACGGCCCGCCCTTCTTCATCACAGCGAGGACATCATGCACACAGCGACTGGCCGTAAGGGACTGATTCTGGCGGGCGGATCCGGCACCCGGCTCCATCCGCTCACGCATTCGGTATCGAAGCAGCTGATGCCGGTGTACGACAAGCCGATGATCTACTACCCGCTCAGCACGATCATGCTGGCCGGCATCCGCGACGTCCTGATCATCTCGACGCCGCGCGATCTCGATGCGTTCCGGCAACTGCTCGGCGACGGCGAACAGTGGGGCATGAATTTCTCGTACGCGGTGCAGCCGAGCCCGGACGGGCTCGCGCAGGCGTTCGTGATCGGCGCGTCGTTCATCGGACACGACGCGGCGACGCTCGTGCTCGGCGACAACATCTATCACGGTCCGGCGCTGTCGTCGCTGCTGCAGCGCGTCGCCGCGCGCACGACGGGCGCAACGGTGTTCGGCTACTACGTGCGCGACCCGGAGCGCTACGGCGTCGTCTCGTTCGACGAGCACGGGCGGGCGATCGATCTCGAAGAGAAGCCTCGCGACCCGAAATCGCACTACGCGGTGACGGGTCTCTACTTCTACGACAACGACGTCGTCTCGCTCGCGAAGGAGGTGCGCCCGTCCGCGCGCGGCGAGCTGGAGATCACGGACCTGAACCGCGCCTATCTGGCGAACGGCAAGCTGAACGTCGAGATCCTCGGCCGCGGCTACGCGTGGCTCGACACCGGCACGCACGAGTCGCTGCTCGATGCGGCGAATTTCATCCAGGTGATGCAGGCACGTCAGGGACTGCAGATCGCGTGCCCCGAGGAGATCGCGTACCGGCTCGGCTGGATCGACTCGCAACGGCTCGAAGCGCTCGCGCATGCGCTGTCGAAAAGCGGGTATGGCCGTTACCTGCTCGACGTGCTGAACAAGGAGGTCGCCGCATGACGTCCGTCATCGAGACGACGCTGCCGGGTGTGCTGCTGATCGAACCGGCGAGCTTCGGCGACGCGCGCGGCTTCTTCGTCGAAAGCTATCGCGAGTCCTGGCTGCGCGACGCGGGCGTCGACGCGGGCTTCGTGCAGGACAACCACTCGCGCTCCCGGCGCGGCGTGCTGCGCGGCCTGCACTATCAGTTCCGGCATCCGCAGGGCAAGCTCGTGCGTGTGTCGCGCGGCGCCGTGTACGACGTCGCGGTCGACATCCGGCCCGGTTCGCCGCATCTCGGGCGCTGGTTCGGCACCGTGCTCGACGACGTGTCGCATCGCCAGCTGTGGATTCCGCCGGGCTTCGCGCACGGCTTCTGCGTGCTGTCCGACGAGGCCGACTTCGCGTACAAGTGCACCGCGTACTACGATCCGTCGTCGGATGCGGGCGTGCTGTGGGACGACCCCGACATCGGCATCGAATGGCCCGCGCTCGACGTGCCGTTCGAGCTGTCCGACAAGGATCGCCGACAGCCGCGCCTGCGCGACCGTGCACCGGCGTCGCCCGACCTTCAAGGAGCCCGGCGATGACGATCGTCGTGACCGGCGCGCTCGGCCAGGTCGGTCGTGAACTCCTGCTGCGCGCGGGTACGCGCCCGGCGATCGGGCTGTCCCGCGCGCAGCTCGACATCGCCGATCCGCAGGCTGTCCGCGATGCGCTCGCCACGCACCGCGCGACGCTCGTGATCAATGCGGCCGCGTGGACGGCCGTCGATCGCGCGGAAACCGAACCCGACGCCGCATGGCGCGCCAATTGCGCCGGCCCGGCGACGCTCGCCGATGCGTGCGCCGCGGCCGGCATCCCGTTGCTGCACCTGTCGACCGACTACGTGTTCGACGGCCGCGCGCAAGGCGCGTACGACGAAGCGGCGGGCGTCGCGCCGCTCGGTGTCTACGGGCACACCAAATGGGCTGGCGAGGAAGCGGTCCGCCAGCGGCTGCCGGATGCGCACCTGATCCTCCGGATCGCGTGGGTGTTCGGCGCGCACGGCGGCAATTTCGTGCGCACGATGCTGCGGGTCGGCCGCGAGCGCGACGAACTCGCGGTCGTCGCCGACCAGTATGGTGGCCCGACGCACGCCGGCGCGGTCGCCGACGCGCTGCTTGCGATCGCGGATCGCCACCGCACGGGCGCCACGACGCGCTGGGGCACCTACCACCTGTGCGGCACGCCCGTCACGACCTGGCACGGGTTCGCCGAGACGATCTTCGGGCAGGCACGGCGCGCCGGCCTCATCGATCGCATCCCGCTCGTGCGCCCGATCCGCACGGCCGCCTATCCGCTGCCGGCGCCGCGCCCGGTGAACTCCGCACTCGACTGCACCCGCATTCGCGAGCATTTCGGCATCGAGGCGCCCTGCTGGATCCCGGCGCTCGCCGACGTGCTCGATACCTGGAAACGACCCTCATGAGCCATCGACCGAAACATGTCCTCGTCACCGGCGGCGCCGGGTTTATCGGCGCCAACTTTGTCCACTACCTGCTCGCGACGGATCCGCAGGTCCGGATCATCAATCTCGACCTGCTCACCTACGCCGGCAGCCTCGATCATCTCGCCGGCTCGGAAGACACCGGCCGCCACCGCTTCGTGCTCGGCGACATCTGCGACCGGCCGCTCGTCGAGAGCCTGCTGCGCGACCACGCGATCGACACGATCGTCCACTTTGCCGCCGAGAGCCACGTCGACCGCTCGATCACCGGCCCGGGCGAATTCGTCCGTGCGAACGTCGTCGGCACCTGGACCCTCCTCGACGCGGCGCGCACGGTCTGGATGACGGGGCGGGACGCCGACGCGCACGCGCAGCGCCGCTTCCATCACATCGGCACCGACGAGGTGTACGGATCGCTCGCGCCGGACGATCCACCGTTCTCCGAAACCACGCCGTACGCGCCGAATTCGCCGTATTCCGCCAGCAAAGCCGGCTCCGACCATCTCGTGCGCGCGTACTTCCACACGTACGGGCTGCCGGTCACGACGACCAACTGCTCGAACAACTACGGCCCGCGCCAGCACGCCGAGAAGTTCATCCCGACGGTGATCCGCAGCTGCGTCGACGACGTACCCATTCCGCTGTACGGCGACGGCGCGAACGTCCGCGACTGGTTATACGTCGACGATCACTGCCGGGCGATCGATGCCGTGATCCGGCGCGGCACGGTCGGCGAGACGTACAACGTCGGAGGATGCAACGAGTGGCGCAACGCCGACATCGTCGACCTGATCTGCTCGCTGCTGGACGTGCGCCGGCCGCAGGGCGCGCCGCACGCGCGCCTCAAGCACTTCGTCGCCGACCGCCCCGGTCACGATCGCCGCTATGCGATCGACGCAGGCAAGCTCGAGCGCGAACTTCGATGGAAGCCGACGGAAACCTTCGAGACGGGCATCCTGAAGACGCTCGACTGGTATCTGTAGGCATCCTGACGTCACTCGACATTGCCCGTCGCGTCCGTCATGCGGATCGGGGCCGTCGCACGGTGTGCGGCAGCCGCGAACGGCGTCGGTCTCAGAAGTGATGCAGCAGCGCGACCCGCACGACGTACTGGTTCGGGCCCGACGAGATATCGGCGGCGCCCGGAACGTACGCGTAGTCGAAGTCGGTTCCGGTGTGCGCGTTCATCGCGTGCTGGTAGACGCCTTCCACGAACACCGACGTCCGCTTCGACATGTCGTAATTGAACTTCGTGCTCAGCTGATGCCACTTCGGATTGAACGCGCCGACCGTCGAAGCGACACGAGCCTGCGTGTACGTGTATGCCGCACCGATGTAGAACGCGGGCGTGAAGTGATAGAGCCCGTTCACCTCGAAGTTGTCGAATTTCCACGATTTCCACGCACCGCCCGCCGGTTGCGTCGTACCGGTGAAATACGCGTTCGACGTCGGATCGTAGACGTCGACGTGCGAATACGTGAACCCGACGAGGGCATTCGAAAACGCGTAATTCACGCCGATACCGATGTTCTGCTGTGACGACGCGTCGAACGTGTTGTCGCCGGTAATCGCGCCGGTCGAATCGGCATTGTGGGCGTTGTTGATCTTCAAATATGACGCGCCGACCGTTAGCCCGCCCTGCTGATATTGCAGCGCGGCGCCATACAGACGGTTGTTCGCGAAGCCGCCCGCCTGGTTGCTGAATCCATACATCGCCTCCGCGGTAATCCCGTGCCACACGGGCGACACGTACTTGACCGCGTTGTTCACGCGGAACGAGTAGTCCGTGTTGTCGTTGTCATACGGATGCGAGAACAGATAGCCCGTCCAGTTGCCGTTTGCGGTGAGCGGCGAGAAAACGTCGACGCTCGGATCGTACTGACGGCCGAACGTCACGGTGCCGTAGCGATCCGATGCGATACCGACGAAGGCCTGACGGCCGAATTCCCGGCCACCCTGGCTCATTTTTCCGTTGTTGACGTCGAAGCCGCTCTCGAGGGTGAAAATCGCCTGGTAGCCTCCGCCGAGGTCCTCGGTGCCCTTGATACCCCAGCGACTGCCGTAATCGTAGCCGCTCTGCAGTTGCACGGTTCCGTGGCCGCGTGCGTTGCTCGTGTAGTTGATGCCGTCCTCGATCTTGCCATACAGCGTCACGCTGCTTTGTGCATGCGCGGCGGCAGCAAGCAAGGCGGCGGGCGCGATGATCCCCCAACGCTTGTTCATGACGATTTCCCCCCAAAGTCTTTCGTTTGCCGGTCGCAACGCTTGTGCGCTGCGTATGCGTGCCGCGTCGAGATCTCTCGGCGATGCGACGGGCGCAGTGTAATGAGCCGTTTTTCCGCTGTTAGTCACCTGCGGTGGAAAGGTGCTCTTCGAAACGGGGGCTGTTTGGAGGGACGGAAAACGGATAGCAGTGTCTCGACGCCGCGCGACACAAGTGGATCGAGGAACCAGGCTGCATGAACGGGTTCTTCGTTTCGGACGACGGCTCGCTGCGCACGCCGCCGCTGTCGGGCCCGATCCTGCCGGGCATCGCGCGCGCGTCGATCATCGAACCGGCGACGCGTGAAGGTATCGCCGTCGACGAGTCGCCGTACGCATTCGAGCTATTTGCCCAAATAATTTTGCCTGGGTAAGCTGCCTGGCGCGCGCCGCCAGGAGACATCGGCACGTACCAGGAACCCGCGGCGCGATCGACCTGGGAGGATTCGATCCACCGTCCCGATGTGGCTGCAGACATCATGAAGCACGAATCAGGCGCCGTATCCGGCGCCATCCCGACACGCGACACAAGCGCAACGCCGCACTCCGTGCTCGAAGACATCTACGGGATGATGGTCGGCATGGCCTTTGTGGTTATCGGGCTCGTCCTGCTCAAGGCGGCCGGACTTGTCACCGGCGGGATCGCCGGCATTGCGCTGCTCGTTTCGTACCTCTGTCCGTTATCGGTGGGGACGATCTTCACGCTGGTCAACCTGCCATTCTTCATCTTCGCGCACTTCGTGATGGGGCCACGTTTCGCGATCAAATCGACGATCGCGAGCTGCGGCATCACGTTCGCCCTCGCGGCGATGCCCCGGACCCTGAAAATTGCCTTCGTGAACCCGCTGTTCGCGGCATTGGTGGGCGGCACGCTGTGCGGCATGGGCGTTCTTGCGCTCGCGCGGCACGGCGCGGGCGTCGGCGGCACCGGTGTCGTCACGTTGTGGCTGCAGCGCGTGCGAGGCATTAACGCCGGCATTACGCAAGTGTGTATCGACGCGATGATCCTGCTGACGTCCACGCTGGTCATTCAGGCCGATCGCGTCGGCTGGTCTGCGATCAGCGCCGTCGCCATGAGCGCGATGGTCGTCGCATGGCATCGCCCGGGCCGTTATACCGGTACCGCGCCCTGAGCGCCCGGTCGATATACCGGCACATCTCGTCCAGCCGGTATCGGCAGCCTCACGCCGACGGAAGCAACGGAAAGCCAACGGACATATCAAACGCAAGTCCCCGGTGCAGTTGATGCGCTCGCCGCGTTTCGCGACGCGCGGCCCGCCTTCGCGGCGCAGATCGCGAGCGTGCGGATGGATGTCGATACCGTCGATCTTTTCAGCGAATCAATATTCATCGCCGATTATTCAAATTCCCACAGCAATCAATAAACAAAAACAGCCTCATCGAAAATTTACGAAAACAGAGTTAATTCTAAAAATTATCGAACCAAGAAGTCGATAAATTAATTCGATTGGAATCCATCGAATCCAATCAATAGCCTGTGTTCCGCGCCGCAACATCGCAATTCCAAATCGACGAGATAACGGAGGTGCATGAATATTATTTTAGATGTTAATCCTCACGAGTTTTTTGCCTGACCAGGCCAGCGCAGACTTCTCGACACACGAGAATCGGCGATCTGGAAAATCAGGCATGTAGTTCCGGGCATGGCCATGCGACACCAAACCGCGTTACTCCACTCATTATTACCCTAGGAAAAAACATGAAAAAGATTGCGACCGTGCTTTTCTCGGCCCTGATGTTCGCCTCCTCGTACGCTTCCGCACAGGCACTTTGCAAGGCCGGCAAGATCGACAAGATCGAAACCGACGCCACCGGCAATCTGCTGGTGACCATTGGCGACGGCGCCTATTCATTCAGCGCCAAGGAAGTTTATCCGTTGATTTATTCGGCATACTCCGAAAACAGAAATATGTTTATCTACGGCAATAATTGCGCGAATGGTTCCCCGGCCACCCGCTTTGCCATTCGATAAACTTTAAATAACCCGGAAATTACCGACATTCGGCGCCAGGGGCTGGATTTCCATTTTTCAATCCAGCCCCGTTGTTTATTGCAGTTCCAAAAACGATGAGGCATGACACTCACGCCCGCAACGCGGCACTTCTTTCGATTGATAAGTTCGGCGGCAGGATGTGGCCGATGCCCGTCGGCTCGAGGAACTGGAATCGGAGAACGGACTCGGCAGGGACTATCGCAATGCAACGCATATTGGATGCGGCAGGCGATCCGGCAGCCGTTTCAAACGGCGCTGCCGGATCGCCCGCCGATACCGTTACGCCTGCACGAACGCCAGCAGGTCGGCGTTGAGCACGTCCGCATTGACCGTCAGCATGCCGTGCGAATAACCCGGATAGGTTTTGAGCGTGCCGTTCTGCAGCAGCTTGATCGACTTCAGCGCGGCATCCGCGATCGGCACGATCTGGTCGTCTTCGCCATGCAGCACGAGCGTCGGGACGGTGATCGACTTCAGGTCCTCGGTCTGATCCGTTTCCGAAAACGCCTTGATGCCTTCGTAGTGCGCCTTCGCGCTGCCTTCCATCCCCTGCCGCCACCAGTTCCGGATCACGCCCTGGTGCACCGTCGCGCCGGCCCGGTTGAAACCGTAGAACGGGCCGCTCGGCACGTCGAGGAAGAACTGCGCGCGATTGTCGGCGAGCGCCTTCCGGAAGCCGTCGAACACGTCGATCGGCAAGCCTTCGGGGTTCGATTCGGTTTTCAGCATCAGCGGCGGCACCGCGCTGACCAGCACCGCCTTCGCGACGCGACCGGCCGGCTGGCCGTGCTTCGCGACGTAGCGGGCCACTTCGCCGCCGCCGGTCGAATGACCGATATGCACCGCATTGCGCAGGTCGAGCGCCTCGGCAACCGCGAACGCGTCCGCTGCGTAGTGATCCATGTCATGACCGTCCGACACCTGCGCCGAGCGGCCGTGGCCGCGCCGGTCGTGCGCAATCACGCGATAGCCCTTCTGAACGAAGAAGAGCAACTGCGCATCCCAGTCGTCGGAAGACAGCGGCCAGCCATGATGGAAGACGATGGGCTGTGCATCCTTCGGGCCCCAGTCCTTGTAGAAAATCTCGACGTTATCCTTCGTAGTGACGTATGGCATCGCGATTGACTCCTGTGAGGTGGACGAACTCGGCGTAACGGCCGGCAGCCATTATCTGCCTTTATTGTGAAACCGTGACGCCACGGTGCGACGCGACTGCCGATCATCTACTGGCGGTAAATAAACGCCCGCGATGCGAGCGATGCCGGTGCGCCGATCGTCAACCGTCCGTCGACACCGTCACGGCCTCCCACGCATGGATTTCCGCTTCCAGCGCCGACAATTTGTTCCGCACCAGCCGCAGCGCATCGCTGCCGAGCAGCAGGTGCGCGGGCGGATGTTCCGCCGCGATGACTGCGAGCATCGCCCGCGCGGCCTTCGCGGGATCGCCCGGCTGCTTGCCGCTCTTCTCCTCGCGCGCGTTGCGGATCGGATCGAAGATCGCGTCGTAGTCGGCGATCGAGCGCGGCGTGCGCGCCATCGAGCGGCCGGCCCAGTCGGTGCGGAACGAACCGGGCGCCACGGCCGTCACCGCAATGCCGAAAGGCTCGAGCTCCTTGCCGACGGTTTCGGAAATGCCTTCCAGCGCGAATTTGCTGCCGCAGTAATACGCGATTCCCGGCATCGTGATGTGGCCGCCCATCGACGTGATGTTCAGGATGCGGCCGCGCCGGCGCGCGCGCATGAACGGCACGACGGCCTTCATCATCGCGACCGCGCCGAATACGTTCACGTCGAACTGCCGGCGCATCTCGGCGAGCGGCGCTTCTTCCATGATGCCTTCGTGCCCGTAGCCGGCGTTGTTCACCAGCACGTCGATGGGCCCGACATTCGCTTCGATTTCCGCGACGATGCCGTCGATGCGGTCGAAATCGGTCACGTCGAGCACGCGCGCGAAAGCCGCCTGCACGGACAGCGCTTCGAATTCCCGCGCCGCCTGCGCGCTTCTCACGGTACCGACCACCGTGTAGCCGGCCGCGAGCGCCTCCTGTGCAAGCGCGCGGCCGAAGCCGCTGCTGACGCCGGTGATGAGCATGAGGTTGCCGGATGCCATGTTCGCTTCTCCCGAATGTCGATTGAAGCATGCATACTAGTCTGACGATCAACGTCGAATAAGTCCGATTCCGCTGATTTTCTTGCACAAAACTATGAGCGCCGAGTCCTCTTCCACCCGACATTCGTCACTGTCGTCATCACCGCGAAACCGCAAACGCCTGGTCGCGCTGCTGCGCACGCTGGCGCCCGACGAAGGCTACAACCTGACGGCGCTGCCGAGCGTGCGCATCCTGCGCTCGAACCGCGCGCTGTCGCGCACGCCGGTGCTGTACGACCCGGGCATCGTGATCGTGTGCCAGGGCCGCAAGCGCGGCTACTTCGGCGGCGAATGCTATCTGTACGACGAACATCACTACCTCGCCGTGTCCGTACCCGTCCCGTTCAGCATGGAAACCGACGCGACGCCCGAGCGCCCGCTTCTCGCGCTGTACCTGCACCTCGATTTCACGATGGCCGCCGAACTCGCGGCGCAGATCGACCGCGAAGGCGTGGCGGAACACGTGCAGGCGCCCAGGAGCATGATGTCGACGCCGATGGATGCAGCGATGCACGCGTCGGTGCTGCGCTTCGTCGAGGCGATGCAGCAGCCGCTCGAAGCCGCGGTGCTCGGCCCGGCGCTGCTTCGCGAGCTGTATTTCCGCGTACTGACCGGCGCACAGGGAAGCGCGATGCGCAGCGCACTCGCGATGCGCGGACAGTTCGGCCGGATCGGCCGGTCGCTGCGCGTGATCCATGCCGATTACGCGCGGCCCCTCGACGTGTCGCAACTGGCCGACGAGGCCGGCATGAGCGTGCCGAGCTTTCACAGCCACTTCAAGGCGATCACGCAGGTGTCGCCGATGCAGTACCTGAAGTCGACACGCCTGCATCAGGCGCGGCTGCTGATGGTGCGCCAGGACCTGACGGCCGAGGCGGCCGGCTACGCGGTCGGTTATACGAGCCCGTCGCAGTTCAGCCGGGAATTCAAGCGCCTGTTCGGCCTGACGCCGGCGAAGGAAACGCAGCGCATGCGCGACAGCTTCGCGATTCCGGAGGCGTTCGAGGACGCGGTGTTTGTGTCGTCGCATTGAGAGGTGCGTGGCCGGATGGCGGTCCGGTGCATGAACCTGGTCGCGACGTGTGGCCCCGCCGCGCGCGGCACCGCACCCGCGAGCGCCGACGCGCCAGCCAGCACGAACGCGATCGATCGGCACGATCGCCCGCAGCAGCGACCACCACGCCTGCGGCGCCATGAACGCGAACAGGCTCGCGATCGCGCTCGGCGTGACGGCCGCGCCGAGCGAACTCACGTGCGACGCGAGCAACACGCCACCGCGGCCCGGAGCAGATCAAGCGCCATCACGAACATCCGCGGATCGGAGCGGACCGCCGTCAGCTCGCGAACTCTTCCGTCTTCTGAAGCCCTCCAAGGAACCTCTTCAACTCCACCGTCCCCGGTCGCGCGAAGATCTCCTCCGGCGTCCCGCTCTCCCAGACCCTGCCCTGATGCATGAACACCACCTTGTCGCTCACCGCGCGCGCGAAGTTCATCTCGTGCGTGACCATGATCAACGTCATGTCGTCGCGCGCGAGCTGCTCGACGACACCCAGCACCTCGCCGACCAGTTCCGGATCGAGCGCCGACGTGATTTCGTCGCACAGCAGCACGCTCGGCTTCATCGCGAGCGCGCGCGCAATCGCGACGCGCTGCTGCTGACCGCCCGACAGCTGTTCCGGAAACGCGTCGAATTTGTCGCCGAGGCCGACCCGCTCGAGCATCAGCTCCGCGATCGCGCGCGCTTGCTGGCGATGCGACTTCTTCACGACCGACTGCGCGAGCATCACGTTTTGCCCGGCGCTCAGATGCGGAAACAGGTTGTATTGCTGGAATACCATCCCGACCTTGAGCCGCAGTGCACGCAAGTCCGCGTGTCGCGCGTCGACGCGTTCGCCGTCGATCGCGATCGTGCCCGCGTCGATGCTCTCGAGCCCGTTGAGCGTGCGCAGCAGCGTACTCTTGCCCGAGCCGCTGCGGCCGATGATCGACACGACTTGCCCGCGTTCGACGGAGAAATCGATGCCCTTGAGCACATGATGGGTACCGAAATTCTTTTCGAGACCACGGGTTTCAACGAGCGGCATTCCATCTCCTTTGCAACGTGCGCGCGTAACGGGTAAGCGGATAACAGAGTGCGAAATAGATGAGTGCGACGAGCCCGTACACGACGAACGGGCGGAACGTCGCGTTCGAGATCGCGACGCCGACCTTGGTCAGCTCGGTGAAGCCGATGATCGACACCAGCGCCGTGTCCTTCACGGCCTGCACGCCGAACCCGACCGTCGGCGCGATCGCGATGCGCGCGGCCTGCGGCAGGATCACGTGACGCAACTGCTCGACGTAGCTCATCGCGAGGCTTGCCGATGCCTCCCACTGCCCTTTCGGCACCGCCTCGACGCAGCCGCGCCAGATTTCCGCGAGATACGCACTCGTGAAGAACGTGAGGCCGGCCGTGGCCGCAATCCACGGCGACACATCGAGACCGATGAGCGGCAGGCCGAAGAACACCACGAACAGCTGCATCAGCAACGGGGTTCCCTGGAACACCTCGATATACAGCTTCGCGCAACTGCGCAGCACGCGCGAGTTCGATACGCGCATCACGAGCAACCCGAGGCCGACGAGACCACCGGACAGAAACGACACGATCGACAGCACGACCGTCCAGCGTGCGGCGAGCAGCAGGTTTGCCAGAATCTGCCCGAACGTGAAATCGATCATCGCGCACCTCGCACACGGCGGGAGAACAGGCGGCGCCCCATCGAGCCAAGCGCGGCGCGCAGCAACAGCGCCATCGCCAGATACGCGAGCGCGATCACGAAATACGTTTCGAACGAGCGGAAATTGCGCGACTGGATGTAGCTCGCCGCATAGGTGAGATCGGCCACCGAGATCTGCGACACGACGGCCGAGCCGAGCATCGTGATGACGATCTGGCTCGCGAGCGCCGGAAACACCTTCGCGAGCGCCTGCGGCAACACGACGTGGCGCAGCATCTGCGCGCGCGACATCGCAAGCGCGGCGGCCGCCTCGAGATGCCCCTTCGGCACCGCGGCGACACCCGCGCGCACGATCTCGACCGAGTACGCGCCGAGATTCAGCGTCATTGCGAGAATCGCGGCCGTGTATTCGTCGATGTGCACGCCGAGCGCGGGCAATCCGAAGAAGATGAAGAATAGCTGCACGACGAACGGCGTATTGCGAATCGCCTCGACGTACGCGCCGACCAACGGGCGCAGCCGCACGGCCGCGCGCGCATCGGCGCTGTACGCGGCCGCGCCGAGCACGCCGATCGAAACACCGAGCACGGTCGCGACGGCGGTCAGCGCGAACGTCGTCGCCGCGCCGCTCGCGAACATGCCGGCGTATTCGGCGAGCTCGCCGAATCGAAGCTGATAGCTCATGACAGATGGGAAGAATCGGGTTCAGACGACGATCGCCGCGCCATCGCAGGCACGGCGGCGCTCGCTCACAGGCCGGCAGGCAACGGCTGGCCGAGCCACTTCTTCGACATCGCGCTCAGCGTGCCGTCCTGCTTCGCATGCGCGATCGCGTCGTCGATCTTCGCGAGCAGGCGTGCTTCGTTCTTGTTCACGCCGACGAAGCACGGCGAATTCTTGATCACGAACTTGACCTCGGGCCGGCGCGGCGGATTCTTCGCGAGAATCGCTGCCGCGACGATGTTGCCGGCCGCGATCAACTGCACCTGCCCGGACAGGAACGCCTGGATCGTCGCGTTGTTGTCCTCGAAGCGCTTGATCGTCGCGTTCGGTGCGAGCTGCGACAGTGCGATCTCCTCGAGTGCGCCGCGCGTGGCGCCGACCGTCTTGCCATTCAGGTCAGCGGGCGTGCTCACCTTCACGTCGGCCGGCCCGAACACGCCCTGGAAATACGGTGCGTACGCGGTCGAGAAGTCGACGACCTTCTCGCGCTCCGGCGTCTTGCCGAGCGACGAGATCACCATGTCGACCTTGTTGGTCGTCAGATACGGAATCCGGTTCGCGCTGTTCACGGGCACCAGCTTCAGCTTCACGCCGAGCGATTTCGCAAGCAGTTCGGCCATGTCGATGTCATAGCCCTGCGGCTGCATGTCCGTACCCACCGAGCCGAACGGCGGATAGTCCTCCGGCACCGCGACGCGCAGCGCGCCGCTTTTCGCAATGGTGTCGAGCGCGTCGGCGCGCGCGGGCGCGGCGACAAACAGCGCCATCACGGGCGCGGCGATCAGCGCAGCCAGCCATGCGCGTCGGGGGAACGGTCGGGTGATCGAATTCACGGTGAGTCTTCCTTGTCTCGTCTGTCGTCGGGCAGCGCGCAACCGTTGCGCGGCCATCCCCACTTCAGCAAAAACCGGGCCACCCCCGCTTCACCCTTCAATTGTCGGCAATAGCCGCCGAGCATGCCGAAATGCATTCCTCATTTCGGTGCATGAATCGATGCCGGACGCCGCGGTTGCCCGTTCGCGGCGCGCGTCCATGCACCAAACCATCCGACCAGTCTGACCAGACGAATCGGCCGGCGGTCGCGGAAGGACAGGCAGGCTCCCGTCAGCAAAACCACCGTACGCCCTCATCCCAAATAGTGACGCGGCTAACATCTGAAGATTGCATTTTCACATTTAATGTGATTTTATTATCACTCGTAGCAAGCCGCCGCCGCCCGCGCATGCGGCGCACCCCATACCAAGGAAGAGACGCAGATGGAGACAATCGCCGTCATCGGCAGCAACATGGTCGACCTCGTGACCTATGTCGCGCGCATGCCCGCCCGGGGCGAAACGCTCGAAGCACCGAACTTCGAGCTCGGCTGCGGCGGCAAGGGCGCGAATCAGGCGGTCGCGGCCGCACGCCTCGGCGCGCGCGTCGTGATGGTGACGAAGGTCGGCGACGACGTGTTCGCCGACAACACGATCCGCAACTTCGAGCGCGAAGGGATCGACACCACGCACGTGCGCAAGGTCGCCGGCGTGCCGAGCGGCGTCGCGCCGATCTTCGTCGAACCCGATTCGAGCAACAGCATCCTGATCGTCAAGGGCGCGAACCGCCACCTGAAGCCGGCCGACATCGACGCGGCCGCGCCGATGCTCGCCGAATGCGCGCTGATCGTGCTGCAGCTCGAGATCGAGCTCGACACCGTCTATCACGCGATCGCGTTCGGCGCACGGCACGGCATCCCCGTGCTGCTGAACCCCGCGCCCGCGGTAGCCGACCTCGATTTCGAGCGGATCCGCTCCGTCGAATTCTTCGTGCCGAACGAAACCGAACTCGCGATCGTGTCGGGCATGCCGGTCGATTCGCGCGACACCGCGGCGCGCGCCGCCGAAGCGCTGGTCGCGCGCGGCCTGAAGCACGTGCTCGTCACGCTCGGCGACAAGGGCTCGCTGCTCGTGTCGCGCGACGGTGTACAGCACGTGCCCGGCGTACCGGTCGACGCGCGCGATACGACGGGCGCCGGCGACGCGTATATCGGCTGCTTCGCGCGCTGCTATGCCGCGTCGCACGACGCGATCGACGCGATGCGCCGCGCATCCGCGTACGCCGCGCATTCGGTCACGGGCCTCGGCACGCAGAAGTCGTACGCCGACGCCGCGACGTTCGAACGCTTCCTCCGCGACGCCGGCCTCTGACCGGCGCCTTCATCGACGAGACAATTGGGAAGGAGACACCCGTGAGCCGAGCCAGAATCGAACACACACCCAACGGCTATTACCTGACCCGCACACCGCTGTTCGCATTCACGCTGCTGTGCTGCCTGTTCGCGCTGTGGGGTACCGCCGCGAACCTGAACGACGTGCTGATCGCGCAGTTCAAGAAATCGTTCTTCCTGTCCGACTTCGAATCGGCGTTCGTGCAGTCCGCGTTCTATCTCGGCTACTTCTTCCTCGCGATCCCCGCCGCGACCGTCGTGAAGAAGTTCAGCTACAAGACGACGATCCTCGTCGGCCTGCTGCTCTACACGACCGGCTGCCTGCTGTTCTTCCCGGCCGCGTCGATGGCGAAGTACGGGATGTTCCTCGTCGCGCTGTTCGTGATCGCCGCGGGCCTGTCGTTCCTCGAAACGGCGTCGAACTCGTATTCGACGCTGATGGGCCCGCGCGACACCAGCACGCGGCGGCTGAACATCTCGCAGACGTTCTACCCGTTCGGCGCGATGGCCGGCGTGTACATGGGCAGCTTCCTGATCTTCAAGGAAGGCGACGCGTCGCATGCGCAGCTCGCGGCGATGTCGGCGGCCGATGCGCACGTGCACCAGCTCGCGATGATCCAGGCCACGCTCGAGCCGTACAAATGGCTGATCGTCGTGCTCGTCGCGGTGTTCATCGTGTTTGCGCTCACGCCCTACCCGGCCTGCAAGGGCAACGGGCCGAGCGCGGCCACGCACCGGATCGACGCGCGCGGCACGCTCGCGCGCCTGTTCGGCAACCGGCGCTTCGTCGCGGGCATCGTCGCGCAGTTCCTGTACGTCGGCGCGCAGGTCGGCGTGTGGAGCTTCACGATCCGGCTCGCGATGCAGATCGGCGGCCTGACCGAGCGCGGCGCCTCGCGCTACCTGCTCGCGACGTTCTTCGCGTTCTTCGTCGGCAAGCTGGTCGCGACGCTCGTGATGAAGCGCGTCGGCCCGGCCAAGGTGCTGATCGTCTACGGCATCCTGTGCATCGCGCTGCTCGCGTACACGATCAGCGTGCATAACATCACGGCCGTCTACGCAGCAGTGTGCGTGAGCGTGTTCCTCGGCCCGTGCTGGCCGACGATCTACGGCCTCACGATCGACGGCCTCGGCAAGGACACCGAATACGGCGGCTCGATCCTCGTGATGAGCATCGTCGGCGGCGCGGTCGTGCCGCTGATCCAGGGGCTGATTTCCGACCATACCGGCGGCAACATGCAGCTCGCGTTCGCCGTGCCGCTCGCATGCTTCGTCGTGATCGTCTACTACGGCTTCTACTGCCTGCGCCACCTGCCGGCCGCGACGCCCGACGCGGCGGCCGACGGCAAAACGGCCGCGCGCTACGCGGCGACGCGCACCACGTCGGGAGCGTAACCATGCGAGGCGAGATCGAACTGCGGCGCGACGACTTCCGCGACATGCCGCGCACGCTGTACCGCACCGACGGCATCACCGTCACCGCGTTCGCGTATCCGTCCGGCGTCGAGGCGCTGAAGCTCGAGAACCGCCGCGGCCACGTCGTCGTGCTGCCGTATCTCGGCCAGATGATCTGGGCCGCCGCGTTCGATGGCCGCGACCTGACGATGAAGCACATGTTCCGGCAGCCGAAGCGCGCGACGTCGATCATCGATACCTACGGCTGCTTCATGTTCCACAGCGGGCTGCTGCGCAACGGCTGCCCGGGCCCGGACGACACGCACGCGCTGCACGGCGAGATGCCGTGCGCGCCGATGGATCGCGCAAGCCTGATCGTCGGCACGGATGCGCGCGGCGCAACGGTCGAAGTGACCGGCGAATACGAATACGTGCAGGGCTTCGGCAGCCACTACGTCGCGCGTCCGTCGGTGCGCCTCGCGGAGCACGACGCGCAGATGACGATCGCGATGGACGTGACGAATCTCGGCGGCGCGCCGATGGACCTGATGTACATGGCACACCTGAACTATGCGTACGTGCCGGGCGGCCGTTTCGTGCAATCGCTGCCGCGCGGCGGATTGCGATTGCGCGAAAGCGTGCCCGCACACGTGAAGCCGACCGCCGCGTGGCGCGACTATACGGCCACGCTCGCACGCGAACCTGAACGGCTCACGACACTCGATACGCCCGCGCTGTACGACCCCGAGATCGTGTTTTTCATGAACGGTGCGGAAACGGATGCAGACGGCGTCGCGCATTTCCTGCTCGCGCATCCGGACGGCGGCGCATTCCACACCGCGTACCGCCCCGAACAGTTCCCGCATGCGACGCGCTGGATCCTGCACAACGCGGACCAGCAGGTCGCCGCGTTCGCGCTGCCGTCGACCTGCGAGCCGGAAGGGTATGAAGCCGAACGCCGCAAGGGCCATGTCGCGGCACTCGCGCCGGGCGCGACGCGCCGCTTCGACGTGGTGACCGGCTACCTGAGCGCGGCGGAAGCACGCGATGCGTGAAGCGATGCGCCGCCGCGTTGCGTCAGGTCACGAGCGCGATCCCGTGCTCGCGGATCGCCGTTTCGTAGCGGCTGCCCAGTTGCCCGTCGGAGATCACGTAGTTGAAGTCGGTCAGTTCGGCGAAATAGGCCGCGCGCACTTCGTCGAACTTCGTGTGGTCGACGATCAGGAAGCGGTTCTGCGCGCGCGCCATCACCTTCTTCTTCGCGTCGACTTCGTGGAAGTTGAAGCACGTGACGCCGCAGCGGTCGCTCACGCCGGCCGCGGAGATGAACGCCTTCGACACGCGCACCGTGTCGAGGATGCCGGTTTCGGCGACCGACTCGAACACCATGTTCTTGCGGTGATACGCGCCGCCGCACAGGATCACGCTGCAGTGCGGCTTTTGCTGCAGCTTCGCGAACACGTTCAGCGAATTGCAGACGGCCGTGAATTCGAGGTCGTCCGGAATGAAGTCGACGATGAACGGCGTGGTCGAGCCGCAGTCGACGAAGATCGTGTCGCCGGTCGTCACGAACTGCGCGGCCAGCTTGCCGATGCGGCGCTTTTCCTCGGTCTGACGGTTGTTCTCGGCGCTGATCAGGTACTCGCCGATGTCGCTGCGCTGCGCGGCGAAATGGCGCGTCACGTAGCCGCCGATCAGGCTCAGGCCGTGCGGGTTGTCCGCGAGATCGCGGCGGATCGTCATCTCGGACACGCCGAACAGCTCGGCGACTTCCCTCAGATGAATCGCGTTCTGCCCTTGCAGCACGTTCATCAGCGTCTTGATCCGTTCGCCCTTCTTCGTTTCCATGCCTGTATCCTGCGTGCCTGTCTCACTCGTCGCTCGTCGTGCCGGGCGCGCGGGCCCGGCTGGAATGTCGTATTTGTAACAAACCGATGTGAAAACATCAACTTTCCGTGTGCCTTTCCGGCACACGATCCGTGGAGTCCTGAAACATGCCGCTTTCCAACGCCCAACTCGCCCAAACCATCGATCACACGCTGCTCGCGCCCGACGCGAACGACGCGCAGATCCGCGAACTCTGCCGCCAGGCGGCCGCGCATCGCTTTTACTCGGTCTGCGTGAATTCGGCGAACGTGCCGCTCGCCGCACGCGAGCTGGCCGATACCGGCGTGCTCGTCTGCGCGGTGGTCGGCTTTCCGCTCGGCGCGGGGCTGTCGGCCGCGAAGGCATGCGAGGCGTCGGCCGCGATCGCGGCGGGCGCCGGCGAGATCGACATGGTGATCAACCTCGGCGCGCTGAAGAGCGGCCGCGCCGACGACGTGAAGGCCGACATCGCGGCCGTGCAGCACGCATGCGGCGCGGTGCCGCTGAAGGTGATCCTCGAGACGGGGCTGCTGAGCGACGACGAGAAGGTGCGCGTGTGCGAGATGAGCCGCGACCTCGGCGTCGCGTTCGTGAAGACGTCGACGGGCTTCGGCCACGGCGGCGCGACGCTCGCGGATGTCGCGCTGATGCGCCGCACGGTCGGGCCGGACCTCGGCGTGAAGGCGTCCGGCGGCGTGCGCGACCGCGCCACCGCGCTCGCGATGCTCGAGGCCGGCGCGACGCGGCTCGGCACGAGCTCGGGGGTGGCGATCGTTAGCGATCAGGGCGGCAGCGATTCGGCGTATTGACGCGCGAAGGGCGGGTGCCCGAACCGGACTCCGTCAGCGGCGGTGTCGAACTCCATTCACCGCCACGAGCCGTTCGCTCGCCACCACGGCAAGCCGCGAAGCGTGGATCCGCATTCGGCTTGCCTGCTTCGGGGGACGAGTCAGAGCGCAGCTGCGGACCAAAAATGCAACCGATCATACGCAAATCACGGCCACCGTCGGCGACTTGCGGAACGTGCATATCCGCTATCAGCCCGATCGCGAGCGGCTCAATTCCACGCATGGCGCGCCGGACGCACGCCGTTCAGGTAGTAGTTGCCGACGAGGTGATATTTCCACCGCACCGGATCGTGCAGCGTATGCGTGCGCGCGTTGCGCCAATGCCGGTCGAGGTTGTGCTCGGCGAGCGTCGACTGCGTGCCGGCCAGCTCGAACAGCTTCTCGCCCGCGAGCAGTGCAATCTCGGTCGTCAGCACCTTTGCTTCGCCGACCGCGACCGACGCGCGCGCGACATCGTCGTCGGTCACCGTGCCGCGCGCGCCGATCTCGTCGAGCGCGCGCGCCGCGCGCTCGAGCAGCGCTTCCGCCGCATGAAGCTGGATGTGCAGACGGCCGATCTCGCGGAGGATCAGCGGATCGTCCGCCGCCCGTTCGACGCCGCTGTCGACCCACGGCCGCGTGCGGGTGCGCACGAACGCCAGCGTATCGTCGATCGCCGCTTTCGCGATGCCGGCATCGATTGCTGCCTGGATGATCTGCGACAGCGGGCCATTGAGCGTCGGCTCGTCCGACACGCGCTGCGCGGGCAGCACATGCGACGCGGGCACGCGCACGCCGTCGAGCACCACCGTGCCGCTCGCGGTCGTGCGCTGCCCGAACCCCGACCAGTCGTCGATCACGGTCAGCCCAGGCGTCGGCTGCGGCACGTACGCAAGCCACGCGTGCTGTGCGTCGTCGAGACCGAGCACCGGCACGTAATGCGCGAACAGCGCGCCCGTCGAGTAGAACTTCGTGCCGTCGACGACATAGTCGTCGCCGTCGCGGCGCACGCGCGTCTTCAGATCGAGCACGTGCTTCGTGCCCTTCTCCGAGAAGCCGTTGCCGAACCGCTTGCCGCTCAGCACTTCCGCGAAGAAATGGCGCTTCTGCGCGTCGGTGCCGACCAGTGCGATCACGTCGACCAGCCCGAAATGGTTCTGCGGCAACTGTCCGAGCGACGCATCGGCCGCCGCGACGATCTTGATCACCTCGGTGAGCGTCACATGCGATACGCCCGCGCCGCCGTATGCCTTCGGCACCGTGATCGCCCATAGCCCAGACTGCGAGAACCATTCGATCTCGTCGCGCGGCAACCGGCGCTCCCGATCGCGTTCGGCGGCGCCTTCCGCAAGCCGCTGCGCCAGCGCATGTGCGGCCGCGATCGCCTGTGCGTCGTCGGCGATCACTCGGGCCACTTGCGGTTTCTGATCGGCCGACCGCTCCTGAATCGTGGCGCTCGTCTCTGACATCGGGCTCTCCTGTCGAATCGCGAAAGCATTCAATCTAGCAGCGCGTTGCAGGTCGTCAAACCGAGCGATTCTCGTAACGATATTCCTTCGGATCACAAACGACACGGAGATTCACGCACGCGACATCATGCTTCCGCGTCGTAATCGATGCCCGAGCGTCGGCGCGTCCGCAGCCGGTCCGCGTAATGCTCATCGACGATAACGATCTGCGAATCCGTTATTGGAACGCCCGCCCCGCGCTTCCTATACTGGCCTCCCGGCGCAAACGGCCCGCCCTTCGAGGAAATCCGCATGACTTCGTCGCACGCAGACACCGACCTTTCCACCGGCACCGACTACGACGCACTCGCGAGCCGGTTCCGGCCGATATTCGACCGCATCGCCGCCGGCACCGCCGAACGCGAACGCCGCCGCGAACTGCCGCACGAAGCGATCGGCTGGCTGAAGGCGGCCGGCTTCGGCGCGGTACGGCTGCCGGTACGCGACGGCGGTGCCGGCGCATCGCTGCCGCAGTTGTTCCGGCTGCTGATCGAGCTCGCCGCCGCCGATTCCAATCTGCCGCAGGCGTTGCGCGGGCACTTCGCGTTCGTCGAGGACTGGCTGAACACTCCGCCCGGGCCGCAACGCACGACATGGTTCGACCGGTTCGCGAGCGGCCAGCTCGTCGGCAACGCATGGTCGGAGGCCGGCGACGTGCCGCTCGGCCAGACCATCACGAAGGTGTCGGAACAGAACGGCCGGCTCGTGCTGAACGGGCGGAAGTTCTACAGCACGGGCAGCCTGTTCGCCGACTGGATCGACGTGTTCGCGCAGCGCGCACACGACGGCAGCGACGTGATCGTCGCCGTCGCGACCGCGCAAACCGGCGTGATCCGCGAAGACGACTGGGACGGCTTCGGCCAAACGACCACCGGCAGCGGCACGACGCGCTTCGAGAATGCGACGGTCGACGCCGACAACGTGATCGACTTCGCACGCCGCTTCAAGTACCAGACCGCGTTCTACCAGTTGTTCCACGTCGCGACGCTGGCCGGCATCGGCCACGCGATCGTGCGCGACGCGGGTGAACTCGTGCGCAACCGCACCCGCGTGTACAGCCACGGCAACGCCGCACGTGCGGGCGACGATGCGCAGCTCCAGCAGGTGATCGGCGAAATCTCGTCATGGGCGTATGCGGCCGACGCGCTCGCGTTGCGCGCCGCGCAGCCGCTTCAGCTCGCCTACGAAACCCGCTTCGGCGGCGACGAACAGGCCGAGCACGACGCGAACGTCGCGGCCGAAATCGAATCCGCACAGAGCCAGCTCGTCGTGTCCGAACTCGTACTGCGCGCCGCGACGCGGCTGTTCGACGCACTTGGCGCGTCCGCCACGCGCAGCACGACCGCGCTCGACCGCCACTGGCGCAATGCGCGCACGGTGTCGTCGCACAATCCGCTCGTCTACAAGGCGCGGATCGTCGGCGACTGGGTCATCAACGGTCGCACGCCGCCGTTCGTCTGGCGCGTCGGCAACGGCACGAGCGCCGGCGCGGAACCGGGAGTCGCGCGATGAGCAAGACCATTCGCTTCAACGCGTTCGAGATGAACTGTGTCGGCCATCAGTCGCCGGGGCTGTGGGCGCATCCGCGCGACCGTTCGTGGCAGTACAAGGATCTCGACTACTGGACCGACCTCGCCCGCATCCTCGAACGCGGGATCTTCGACGCGATCTTCATCGCGGACGTGATCGGCTATTACGACGTCTACAAGGGCAGCAACTACCACGCGCTGCACCAGGCCGCGCAGATCCCGGTCAACGACCCGCTGCAGCTTGCCGCGCCGATCGCGATGGCGACCGAGCATCTCGGCATCGGCATCACCGCGTCGACGACGTTCGAGCACCCGTACACGTTCGCGCGCCGGCTGTCGACCGCCGACCATCACACCAAGGGCCGGCTCGCGTGGAACATCGTCACGTCCTACCTGGAAAGTGGCGCGAAGAACGTCGGCGATCACGGCTTGCGCACGCACGACGACCGTTATGCGGTCGCGGCCGAATACGTCGAGGTGCTGTACAAGCTGTTCGAGGGCAGCTGGGAAGACGGCGCGGTGGTGCGCGATCGCGACGGCCGCGTGTTCACGCATCCCGAGAAGGTGCACGAGATCGGCCACAAGGGCCGCTTCTTCGACGTGCCCGGCTATCACCTGTGCGAACCGTCGCCGCAGCGCACGCCGGTGCTGTTTCAGGCCGGCGCGTCCGGCCCCGGCAAGGCGTTCGCCGCGCAGCACGCCGAATGCGTGTTCGTCGCCGCGCCGACCCGCGAGCAGCTCGCGCGCTACGTGGCCGATGTGCGCGCGCAGGCCGCCGCCGCGGGCCGCGATCCGCGCAAGGTGCTGATCTACAACCTCGTCACGGTGATCGTCGACGAAACCGACGAAAAAGCACAGGCCAAGTTCGACGAATACCGCCGCTACGTGTCGTACGACGGCTCGCTGGTTTTCATGTCCGGCTGGACCGGCATCGACTTCGGTCAGTATGCGCCGGCCGATCCGGTCAGGCGCGTCGAAACGAATGCGATCGTGTCGGCGGTCGAGCACCTCGCGGGCGGCGACACCGCATGGACGATCGAGGCACTGGCGGCTTGGGGCGGCATCGGCGGAATGGGCCCGGTGTTCGTCGGGTCGGCGGCGACCGTCGCGGACATCCTGCAGGAATGGGTTGCCGCAACCGACGTGGATGGCTTCAATCTCGCGTATGCGGTCGCGCATGAAACCTTCGAAGACATCGTGCGCTACCTCGTTCCGGAGCTGCAGCGGCGCGGCGTCTATCCGACGCAATATGCGCCGGGCACGCTGCGCGAGAAACTGTTCGGCGGCACGGCGCGGCTGCCGGATGAGCATCCGGCCGCGCAGTTTCGCGATATCGAGCAGGTCAAGCGCGATGCCGAGCGGGAGATCGTCAGCGCCTGACGGAAATGTCGAAGCCGGCTTGCCCGCATTAGGCGGCGACCGGCTTCAACGCAAACGGCTTCGTGCGGTCCGACGAAGCCGTTGGTATTTTCCGGGGCGGCGAACGCGCCCCCGCCAGCGTTTACGCGGCGCTTTCGTCGTCGATGTCGCGTGCCGTCGGCTCGTAACGCACGATCAACAGAAACACGATCGGCGTGACCGCACTGATCGCGACGACCCAGAACATGTCCGTACCGAGACGGGCCTGCAGGATCGGCAGCACGAACAGCGCAAGCGCCTGACCGATGCCGCACAGCGAACGCCCGAAGCCGACACCGGTGCCGCGGATCGACGCCGGGTAAGACAAGGTCGGATAGATCATCATCTGCGCACCCGGCCCGAAACCTTCGGCGAACAGCCAGGTGCCGAGCATCAGCAGCACGGTGCCGACCGCGAGCGCACCGTGCGGATGTCCGGCCAGCGCAAGCGCGACAAGCGCGACGAACTGCAGCGCGAAGCCCGCGATCGCGACATGACGCGACGGATATCGATACGCGAGGCGCATGCCCAGCAAGCCGCCGGTAAACGCGAACAGGACGTTCAGCGCGAGCGATGCCGCGATCGTCTCGAACACGCCCGCGCCGAGAAACTGCGACAGGATCGACGGCAGGAAAAACGCAATCGCCGTGTATTCGAACGGGATGCACAGGTTCATCACGCTGGCGACGATCGTGCGTCCGAGATACGGGCGCTGGAACAGCACGCGAATCCGCACGGGCGGCTGGCTCGGCTCGCGTCGTGCGTCCTCCGCTTCGTGTGCGTGAATGCCGTACGACTCGCGAAGGATACGCGCGGCATTGGCCAGGTCGCCCTGGTTCGCGGCCCACAGCGGCGATTCGTTCATGAAACGATTCCTGACCAGAATGATGACGAGCGCAGGCACCGCGCCGAAGATCAGCGACGCGCGCCAAAGCCAACCCGCGTGCTCGGCCGGCAGCAGGAAATACAGGCCGAAGATCAGCAGGAAACAGACCGACGACGCCACGTACCACATCGGGCACCACGCGGCGAGCCGCGACGCCTTGTTGCCGCGGCCGTTGAACTTCGAGAATTCCGCGAGAAACGCCATCGCGACGGGCAGGTCGATACCGACACCGAGCCCCATCACGAAGCGTGCGCCGATCAGCACCCAGACGTTCGGCGCCAGCCCGGCCGCGATCGCGGCGATCACGAAAAACAGCATGTCGGCCATGAACACCTGATAACGGCCGATCCTGTCGGTCAGCCACCCGCCGATCAGGCTGCCGAAGATCGTGCCGATCATGATCGCCGAACCGACCAGCCCGGTCAGCGCGGGCGTCAGGCCGAACTCGCGCGCGACGTCGTCGATGCCGTAGGACAACGTCGTCAGGTCGTATGCATCGAGAAACACGCCGCCGAGCGCGAGCAGCACGATCATCCGCGCATGGCTGACGGAACTGTCCGTCGTATTGATCAGGCGCGCCACGTCGCTCGCGGAGCGGATAGGCGCGGAAACCGGCGTGACCGCGTTCAGATCGATCGAACTCATCGCATTCCTTTGTTGCGCCGAATGTTCGGCGATATCCACAGGGAGCCGGGAACGCGGCACGCGCATTCGCTATCGACAGTGAGCGGAACGAATGCTCGACCGTCGGCACGTACTGTCGTCGAGTTCCGGCAGCGGAGATTCTGTTCTCGCGATCCGGTTATCCCAAGCGATATAACGCGATAAATTATTCGGTGTGCGTCATAAAGTTGCTCGTCGCGTGCGCTTAGCAGCAGCGTGCATGTGCAATCGTCGATTTCTTCGTTATCGATTCGCCGGCGCTTCGGTACATTGGACGGTCACCCTGCCTGTTCGCGGCACGTTGCCGCTCTTCCGGAGATTCCCCGATGAAGCTGTCCTGGTCCCGCGCATGGCAATCCGCGACCATCGTCGTTGCCGCGTTCGCCGGTCTCGTATCGATGCACGCACGTGCGGCATCCCCCGCGGAAATCCGCGTCGACTACGCGTACTACTCGCCGGAGAGCCTGGTGATCCGCCACTTCGGCTGGCTCGACGACGAGTTCAAGGCCGACCGCACGTCGATTCGCTGGGTGCTGAGTCTCGGCAGCAATCGCGCGCTGGAATACCTGAACAGCGGCGCGGTCGACTTCGGCTCGGCTGCGGGGCTCGCGTCGGTGCTCGCGCGCGCGAACGGCAACCCGATCCACGCCGTATACGTGTTCTCGCGCCCGGAGTGGACCGCGCTCGTGGTCCGCAAGGATTCGCCGATCCGCTCGCTCGCGGACCTGAAGGGCAAGAAAATCGCCGCGACGCGCGGCACCGATCCGTTCCTGTTCACGCTGCGCGCGCTGCACACCGCCGGCCTGACGCGCGACGATGTGGAGATCGTGAACCTGCAGCATCCGGACGGGCGCACCGCACTCGCGAACGGTCAGGTCGACGCATGGGCCGGTCTCGATCCGCACATGGCAGCAGCACAGCTCGACGACGGCGCACGCCTGCTGTACCGCAACATCGCATTCAATACGTATGGTTTCCTGAACGTGCGCGACGCATTCGCCAGCCAGTACCCGCAGGCGGTCACGCGCGTGCTGAAGGTCTACGATCGCGCGCGCCAATGGATCATCGCGCATCCGGCTGACACCGCGCAGATCGTCGCCGACGAATCGAAGGTATCGCTGCCGGTTGCGAAACTGCAGCTTCAGCGCAACGACTTCAGCGATCCGGTGCCGGGCGATACCCAACGCGCAGCGCTGAAGGCAGCGGCGCCGGTACTGACGGCCGAACAGTTGACCAGGCCCGGCGTCGATGCCGCGAAGGTTGTCGATACGCTGATCGATCCGGCATTTGCGCGCCCGCTCGTCGCCGCGTCGCACTGAGTTCACGCCGATGACGGACACCGCCACTCGCGACGACGCGCTCGCGCCCCACCGCCTTGCATCGCCCCGCGCGAGCCGGCGCGACCCGCTTCGCGCGTGGCGCATCGCGGGCCTAGCATTGCCGTTCGCCGCGCTCGCGCTGCTGGAATACGGCGTGCGGCACGGCTGGCTGCCGGACCACCTCGTCCCGGCGCCGAGCGAGATTCTCGATACGCTCGCCCGGATGGGCATCACACGCATCGCGCACCATATCGGCGCGAGCACACTTCGGGTCGCGGCAGGTTTCGCGGCCGGTGCCGGGCTCGCACTCGCCGTCGGCGCGGCGATGGGCCTGAGCCGCCGGATCGACGCGCTGCTGGAGCCGACGTTCCAGGCGCTGCGCGCGATCCCGTCGCTCGCGTGGGTGCCCGTGCTACTGCTGTGGCTCGGCATCGACGAAGCGCCGAAGATCACGCTGATTGCGATCGGCGCATTCTTTCCGGTTCATCTGGCGGTGGTCGCCGGGATTCGCGACGTCGACCGCAAGCTCGTCGAGCTCGGCGCGGTATACCGGCTTGGCCCGGCTGCGCTGTTCCGTCGAATCCTGCTGCCGGCCGCGCTGCCGCAGATCGTCACCGGCCTGCGTACCGGCCTCAGCCTGGCGTGGATGTTCATGGTCGCCGCGGAGCTGATCGCGGCCACGCGCGGCCTCGGCTTCCTGTTGAGCGACGGCCGGGAAACCGGGCGCCCCGATCTCGTGTTCGGCGCGATCCTGCTGCTCGCATTGCTCGGCAAGCTGACCGACGGTGCGATGCGGCGCATCGAGTCGCACTGGCTCGGCTGGCGCGACGCATTCGACAACCCGACGCACGAGGCGTCGAAATGAGCACGCTCTCTTCTGCGCACACGACAGCGGGCACCGCTACGCCGCTGCTCGACCTGCGGATCGCCCGCAAGCTTTACGGAGACCAGACGATCCTCGTCGACGTCCCGCTGCAGGTCGCGCGCGGCGAGATCGTCTGCATCGTTGGCCCGAGCGGGTGCGGGAAAAGCACGCTGCTGCGGATCGTCGCCGGTCTCGACACGGACTTCCGCGGTAGCGTGAAGATCGACGGAATCGCGCTCGACGGGCCATCTCCGCGCGTCGGCGTCATTTTTCAGGAACCGCGACTGCTGCCGTGGCTGTCGATCGCGGACAACGTCGGCTTCGCGTCCGGCCCGCGAGGCGGCCGCGAACCGAGCGTCGCACGGCTGCTCGACGAAGTCGGCCTTGCCGGCGCCGCGCGGCAATTACCGGCCACGTTGTCGGGCGGGATGGCCCAGCGCGCCGCGATCGCGCGCGGGTTGTTCGGCGAACCTGACCTGCTGCTGCTCGACGAACCGTTCAGCGCGGTCGACGCGATCACCCGGATGCGGTTGCAAACGCTGCTGCTCGATGTGGTTCACCGGCACCGGATGGCCGCGATCGTCGTCACGCACGATCTCGACGAGGCGCTGTATCTCGGCGATCGCGTGCTGATGCTCGCGCCGAACCCGGGCCGTGTCGACGACGAGATCCACGTCGAGATCGCGCGGCCGCGCGATCGGCGCGACCCGTCGCTGGCCGCGCAGCGCGCGCGATTGCTCGACGCGTTCCAGCGCTTTCGCGATCGTGCCGACGGCACGGGGCACGAGCCGCATGACCGTCAGGTATCCGGATCCGGAATCCGAGCGTTTTGATGATCATCGGCATGGATCGTGTCGACGCATGCTCAAAGAAGCCCGTCCTACAAGGGTTCTCCGGGAAATTCTCGAATTTTCAGATTGATTGGCGTGGATCGATTTCCGTAGCATTTTCCTGCACGACGCTTACCAGGCCCGCCGAGCTGGTACGAAAAATCGACCAGATCGAGACCAGGCATGGTCCGGTAGCGCGGGCGAACAAGGCCGCGGCTTCGCGGTCGTGGCCAGCGAAGTGAGAAGTCTCGCGCAACATTCATCGGCCGCCGCGAAGGAAATTCGGCAACTGATCACGCAATCGGTCCAGAAGATTCAGGATGGCTCGCGTCTCGCGCACAATGCGGGCGACACCATGGACCAGGTGACGCAGGCGGTGGTGCGCGTGACGGACATCTTGGGCGAGATCGCGGCGGCATCGAGCGAGCAGAGCCGCGGGCGGCGCCGATGTCTGGTTTCGAAGGCGTTGTGGCCTCCTCGCCCTAGTCTGCACCGGATGCATCGCACGGCGCATCGGATGAAGCGGGAGCGACATCGGACGTTGCAGCCGCGTCCGGCCCCGCTCCGACGGTGCGCAATGCGCCGTCGGTCACATACGGAATGAGTCCCGCAGCGCGGATCTTCGCGACGATCGTGCCGCGGCATGCGGCATCGTCCGGCGCGCAATAGTCGATCGAGATCACCGGCAGTCCGTAGCGTTCGCGGATCGTCTTTGCTTGCGCGAGCAACCAGTCGCGATCCGCCGCAGGCACCGCGTCGTAATTCCGGTTGCGCTGGTCCCAGTTGCCGAACAGCGATTCGAACGCAACCGCGGCGACCGCATCGTGCACCTGCGGCAGGATTCCGAAGCCGCGGTTGAGGATGAGTTCCGCCTTCGGGTAGCGCGCCTTCACCGCGTGAATCACCGCAACAAGCCCCGCCTCCTGCTTCGCGCGCGCCGCGTCGGTCTTCGCGACGAGCTGGTACGAATCGAGCGTATCGAAAAAGAAGCCACGGTAGCCATGCGCCCACAACGGCGCGATCACATGCTCGACGAAGAACGCCGGCCAGCCCGGCGCGGACTGGTCAACCACCGTCGACGCCCATGTCGTATTGCGTCCGAGCAGCCAGCGCTTCGGCATCTTGCGCGCATAGTCCCGCTCGCGTGTCACCTCGCCGACGCTCACGTACGCGAACCACGCCGGGCGCGGCGCATGTTGCGCACGCGGATCGAAACCGCTGTCCGGCTCGACCACGACGACGCCGAACTTCGCAAGCCGGTCGACCGGCACGTCGTTGCCATAGAAGAACGCGACCGACTGCAGATGCGCCGCATCGGCCGGACCGCATGCGTTTGCGAATGGCGCGGACTGCGCGGATTGTGCATACACCGCCCGCGCCCACAGTGCGCCGATGACGACAAGCGCCACGGCAACGGTGAACAGTACGATCGGCGTCATCGACGGCCCACGCAACGGATGAAGACGAAAAGACAACGGATCACCTCAATGACGCAACATATAGGTCTCGTATTCGAGGCGGCCGAATTTTCGGTCGAGCAACAGCACCGCCGCGACGTCGAGAATCAGCAGAGCGAGCGCGAAGCCGTAGCCGTACGCGTCGGGCGTCATCCGCAGCGTGATGCCGGTCAGCACGCCGTTCAGCACGACGAAAGCCGCGGACAGCGCCACCACCACGCGCCGCGCGTCGAGATAAAAGAACACGTTCAGCAAACCCAGCAACAGCACCTGCAGACTCGCCGAGATTACGTCGACGATCAGAAGCGGCAGATACAGCGTCGAGATGTGCAGCGCCTCCAGCAGCCGGTGACCGAACGCGACGATCAGCAGCAGCACGACGGCCTGCACCTTGACGATCTCGTAGAGCCCCGCGCGCACGCTACCGACCATCATGTCGCGCATGTCGTTGATGTGTCGCAGCGTCGCGCCGTTGCGCACCGCTTCGTAGAACGCATCGTAATACTCGACGAAGTCCGCCTCGATCCGCACGAGGAACGTCGCCATCCCCGGCATCACGCAGACGTATGCGATGAACACCGGAATATCGTAGATCACTGACGCATGCAGCAGCCCGACCACCTGCGCGCCCGTGCCCGGCGCGTACCAGAACATGAACTTGTCGAGCCACACGCCGAGATTGAACAGCAGCCCGACGAGCGCGAGCGTCGGGTACGCGAAGCGCCGGTCGAGCGTCTCGAACGAGATGAAGCGATCGCTGCGGTAGTTACGGTAGATCAGCCCCGAGAGACCGATGAACAGCACGAAGTGCCCCGCGACGAAACCGCCGAGCAGCCCCGAGATGCCGTGCCGGTTCAGCATCAACGCGAACGCAACCGTGCAGCCGTAGCCGACGAGGAACACCGCGAGAATCTGCCGGTACTGCTTCACGCTCGACAGAAAGATCACCGCGATCCAGATGTTGCTGACGATGACGAAGCCCGCGACCATCAGCATGCGATACAGCAGCGGCTCGCCGCGAAACCCGACCGCAACCGCGACGAAACCGACGAACCCCGCTGCCGCGGTGGCGAGCAGCACGACGCCGTTGTAGTTCGACAGCACGAGGCCGTCGCGCTTTTCGAACAGACGGTCCGAGATGAAGCGCGTGAACGACAGCTGCAATGGTCCCGTGAGAATCAGGCTTCCCGCGATCAGATAAGTCACCGACACCTGGAACTGGACGATCGCATACTTCGGAATCACGAACGCGAGGCTCAGCAGACCGATGATCAGAATCCCGAAGATCGACAGGATCAACGGGCCGGAACTGATCAACCCCGCGTACGCATACGCGCGCGCGACGCCGAAGAGCGTCTGCTGCCGCAGGATCTTGCGCAGTTCGAAACCGATGCCGGCCATCAGCGAGTCTCCTTGCCGGGGTTGGACGCAGCCGCGCCGTCGCGCAGATGATGAACCGGGCAGCCTGCCGCGGCCGCTTGCGCGCCGCGTGGCCGGTCGGGGGTGGCCGCCAGCGTGTCGTACAGCGTCCGGTACCGGTCGATCATCTGCGCGCGCGTATAGAAACGCCGCACGCGCGCGAGGCCGGCCCGTTGCGCGGCCTGCCAGCGCGACGCGTCGCAGAGCAGGTCGAGCACCGCCTGCGCGAACGCAGCCGGGTTCGCGATCGGCACGACCGAGCCCGCCGCACCGAGCACGCGGTCTTCGTCGCCGAGCCCTTCGATCAGTTGCCGGCACGACCCGACGTCGGTCGTGATCGCCGGCACGCCGGCCGCGAAGCCTTCGAGCACGACGAGCGGCAGCGCCTCGCTGATCGACGTCAGCGCAATCACGTCGACCTTCGGCAGGATGTCGTGAATCCGCTGGAAGCCGAGAAAACGCACCGCCTTCGCGAGCCCCAGGCTCTGCGCGAGCGCTCGGCACTCCTGCGCATAGGCCGGATCCTCCTCTTCCGGCCCGACGATCCAGCCTTCGATGTCCGGCATCGTCCGCGACGCGATGAAGACGGCGCGGATGAACGTCTTGATGTCCTTGATCGGCACCACGCGACCGATCAGCGCAACGACGCGACGCGGACCGTCGACGCGCTTGTCGAGCAGCGGCGCGAGCCCGTCGACATCCACGCCGTTCGGGATGTTGCGCGTGCGCGCCGCGTCCGCGCCGTCGGCAATCTGGCGGCGGCGGTTGGTCTCGTAAAGCGCGACGATCTCGTCGGCCGCGTCGTACGCGCACTTGCCGAGCGCTTCGAAGAAACGCACCCACAGCTCGCGGAAATAGCTGATCCTCGAGATGTCGCGTTCGAACGCACCGCGATTGTCACGGATCCATTCGCTTTGCAGCAGGTCGATCTTGCGTTCCTTCGTATAGATGCCGTGCTCCGAGACGAGCAGCGGCCGGCCTGTTCGGTAATGCAGCAGCGCGCCGAGAAAACCCGCATAGCCCGTCGATACCGTGTGATAGACGCGCGCCGTCGGTAGCCCGCGCGCGATCCGCGCCAGCTGCCACAGCGGCTTGTGCATGATGCGCACGGTCCAGAAGTAGTCGGTAAACGACGGATCCGTGCAGTAGCGGTGATAACGCTCGACGATGAAGTCCCACGCCGCGCGGCTCGTGGTGAACTGCCGCTCGTTCAGCGATCCGTCGTCGCCGATCAGCCGGACCATGTCGGCCATCAGCGCAGCGGGGTCCGCGGCTGCACCGCCCGCACCCTGCCCGCGCCACGCATCGTGCAGCGCCGCCGAGCGTGCGAACGCTTCGGGATCTCCGGGAATTTCCCGCGCGGTGCCCGCATCGGCGGGCACGTCGCCGTACAGGTAATGTGCTTCGAAGTGAAGGACGTTGTCGGGCAACTCGTACGCGGCGCCGCGATAGTCCTCCTCGCGGCTGCCGATGAACGCGATCGCGAAGCGCGTCCGCGGGTACGCGCGGATCATCTCGTTGACCCAGCTCGACACGCCGCCGCGCACGTACGGGAACGTACCTTCGAGCAGCAGGCAGACGTCGATTTCGGTCGACGGACCAGCGCGACGGTGAATGGACGGTTTCATGACGACCAGTAACGCACGACGGGTTTGAGAACGGGCACCGCGGCCGCGTTGCCGAGCGATGCGAGAAGTTCGGCCACGCGCGAATAATCGCCGCGCAGGAACGCCGCTTCGGCGAGCCACGGCACGAGGCGATCGCGCGGAAAGCCTAACGCGAACGCGCGTGCCATGTATTGCGTGGCCGCTTCCGCGTCGCCGATCGCGAGCGCGAGCCGGCCGCGAATCAGCCACAGCGCCGCATCGCTTGCGTCGATCGCGAGCGCGGCCTGCGCATGACGGTCGGCCTGTTCCAGCGTGTGCCGGTAGACCGCGCCCTGCACGAGGTTCCGATAGACCAGCTCGAAGTACAGCTCGGCGAGCCGGCGGTGGATCGCCTGGCGCGTTTCCCCGTCTCGGGCGTCGTCGAGCGTCTGCTGCGTCTGGAAAATGTTCTGCATGATCTCGTTCTCGGCGCGGTCAAGCGTGCCGTACGCGATCAGCCGCACGTCTTCGATCGGATCGGCGAGCAAGTCGCGCAGCAGCGTGCCGGTCGTGCGCGTCGGCATGCTCTGGATCACGACGAGCGCGGCGAGCCGGTCCGACGCGGTCACCTGCGTATTCACGAGACGCGCCTTCAGACGCGCGCCGCCGCCGTGCGAGACGCGTGACACGAGGTACGAGACGAACTCGGGTACCGGCACGTCGGCATACGCGTCGTCGGCGCGCTTCGCGGGCCAGCACGCGGCCCAGACGCAGCCGGCAAGCACGACGAGCCCGCCGCCCACCGGCACGAACGTGCACGCGAGCCACAGCGCCGCGAGCGTCGCGTTGCGGGGCGTGCGATAACGTTGCGACAGCAACAGTCGATACAGCAGCGCCTGCGCGGCGCCCCCGATAACCGCCGCGCCGAACACCGGCCACAGCGGATCGAGCCACGACGCCGCGACAGGCATCGCCGACGCATGCACGAAATCGACGAACTGCGCGAGCACCGCATACTGCAGCGCCGCGACGAGCGCGATGCCGACGAGCGCCGCGAGCGCGATCGGCACCGATGCCGCCGGCACCGGCAACGCGTCGCGCGCGGAAAAACGCGCCGAAGGATCGAGGGGCCTAGACATGGACGCCGCTTCGCTCCAGCAAGCGCTGCAATGCGAGCCCCGGTTCGAGGCTGCCGAGATGCAGCGTATGCACGCCGATCCGCGCGCCTTCGAGATCGAGATTGAACTGCGCCGCGAGACTCGATTCGATCCGCGCGAGATAACCGTCGACGCCGATCGTGTCGGTCGCGGGCATCAGGTTCACGAGGACCGACTGCGTCGGCGTCTTCAGCGACCACATCAGGTCGAGCGAGCGGCGGCGGCGCATCACATGCTCGAAGAACGAATCGCCCGCGTCGTTGTGCTGGAACACCAGCGCGACCAGCGACGACGCGATCCCCGCCTCGCACTGCAGCCGCGTCAGACGCGCGACGTCGAGCGCGAATTCGTATGGGCATGCCGGTACCGCCGCAAGCACGTCGCGCACGAGATGCGAATGCACGACGCCGTCCGCGTAATAGCCGAGCAGCACGAGCAGCAATTGCAGATTGTCGAAATTCAGCGACAGAAACGGCATCCGTTTGATCGCGAGCAGCGCGATCAGGCGTCCGTCGGCAGAAACGAGCGGCGCGCAGACCAGCAGCGTCGTGCTTGGCGCGAGGCCCTCGCCGTTCTTCAGATGCGCGACGCTTTTCGTTTCGAGCGCGCGCACGACAAGGTCGTCGCGCGGGTCGAAATCGAACGCATCGCCGAGCCGCGCGACCGGTTCGCGCGCGACCTTCGGCACGTTCATCCCACCGTCGACCGGATACAGCGCGGCCACTTCGATCTGGCACGCCTGAGCGACGAATTCGAGCAGCTCGCGCACGCCGGGCAGTGGTACGTCGTTCGCCGCGGCCCGCGGCGGCGCTTCGAGTCCGTGCGCGATCGACAGACGGCGCAGTTCGGCGATCGAATCGCGCAGCGTCGTCGGCTTCGACAGCAGATCCATTTCGAGCCGCTCGTGCGACAGTCGCATCAGATAGTGGCTGTTCGTAATCGCGGAGAGGCGGTCGTTCAGGTAGTCGTTGATCGCGTTCGCGCGGTTCGCGCGGGCGCCCCACGTATCGCCGAAGTGGCCGGCGACGATCGTTTGCAGCAGACCGCCGGTGAAGAACAGCAGCGGCCACGCTTCACCGGCCGCGTGCGCATTTGCAAAAAGCTGCCATGCGCCGATCATCAGCGCGCTCGCGAGCAGCCCGAGCAGCGTCCCGTAACGCAGCGCGACGACGAGCGGTGCAAACCATAACCACGGAAAACCCGCGTGCAGCAGCAGCGGATCGCTCCTGTCGAAATGCCACGCAAGCGCGAGCACGACCAGCATGAAGACGATCGTTTCGACGACCGACATCGGTCGTGCAGCGGCCGGCGCGACGAAACGGCGCACCGCGCTTAGATGACCGAACGGATTCGCGTGGCGCGAACGCGTCGACGCCGCGGCCGGACCGGCCTGGCCCTGGGGGTCGTTGGGTGCGTTCGCGTGGCTCACGGCTGTCTTCCGGTCAGGCGTGTCGGCATGCGTCACGAGCGCGGCCGCAATGGCGCGAGCAGGCGGCCGACCAGCGCGTTCGCGACGCTCGACAGGCTCGAACGGCTCCAGCCGCTGCGCGTGCCCGCCGCGCTCCAGACAACCTGGCCCGACTCGACATCGACGAGTTCGAAGGTCAGCCCCGCGACCGGCTCGCCGTCGACGCCGACCTTGTAGCGCCACTCCTCGACCGCACCGGCCAGCACGTACTTCACGTGCTGCTCGCGCGCCCACGCGAGCCGGCGCTCGCCGGTGTCGCGCTGCGCAGTGTCGAACATCGCGTTGCCGCTGCCCTCGGCGGGCGCGATACGCACATCGGTCAGGCCGTTCGCGCGCAGCACGGTCGCCGCAAGCGCCGCGGCGCTACCGCCGGCCGCGGGCGTTTCGGTGAAGTTTGCGATCGGCGCGATCGCCACCGCATCGTTCGCCGCGAGTGCCGGCGCGCCGGTCTGCCGGATCGAGCCGCAACCGGCGAGCACCGCCGCCGACAACGCAATCGCCGCCGACCAGCGGGCAACGCGCGACACGTCAGCCCCATGCGACCATCCGGACCGGCTGGCCGTTTCGTTCATCGTGTTCATCGAACCACTCCTCTGTCACTTCATTGTTTGCCGCGTCGTACCGCGTTGATCCGTGCATCCAGGTACGCATCGATGGAAACAGGAATCAATAGAACCAACTGTAGCGCGCACAGAGCACCGTCACTGGGGTACCGATGCGCGACACGCGCTGGTGCTCGATGAACAGCGCCGCGTGATCGCCGCCGAACACCGAGCCCGCGACGCCGGCGTTGAGGTCCGGCCCCCAGCCCTGAATCGAATCGTGCACGATGCCGATGTCGACAAACGGCCGCCACCGGTGCGTGTACTGCTCGCGCAGATCGTTGCCGAAGCCCGCGAACAGACCGTATTGCGTGTAGGTCGCCGGCACGAAGTTGCCCGCGAAGGCCGGGTGGCTCGCGGCGGGCAGCAGCGACGAGATCGGCGAGTCCGCGCGATCGCTCGCACCGTAGCGGCCGTGCGTGCCGACAACGCGGATCGTGTAGTCCGGGTACGCCGTGCGGATACGGTAGCTCACCTGCGCGGTCGACAGCACGCCGCTGCCGAGATAGGTGCGCGCCTGGCTGTAGAAGCGGTCCGTCTCGACGCTGCCCGACACCGTCACGCGCGCGCTCGCCTGCCAGTTACCGTTGACGATCAGGTTGTCCTTCATCCCGCCGATGCGCAACGTCGGCAGTTCGTCGGCGACCTGGTTGCGGCCCGCGCGCGCGCCGAACTGCAGCGGCCCATTGCGGCCGAACTCCGCGCCGAGCCCGAACGTGTAGAAGCTGTCGAGCGCTTCGCGGCGGCCCGCGTTCACCGTGAACGCGGAATCGCGCGTCTGCCGCTTTGCAAACACGACCACCGAACGGTCCACCGACGGCACGTTGACCAGTTGCGACGCATCCGTCGACCGCTGGAAGTCCTGCGTGCCCGTGATGCCGACCATGTAATGCCCGGCGATCTTCCGGCTGCCCGCGATCGTCTGCTCGATGTAGTCGAGCGGATGTTCGACGTAGCTGGTCACGGTCGCGTCGAGCGACTGCGGCCACGCGAGCGCGGTTTCGACGAGACGCCGATGCATTTCCGTGTCGTCGGGCGCGCCGCCGAGACCCTCGAACGCGAGCGCCTCGGCCTGCGCGGGACGATCGACGGCTACGGTCGCATCGATGCGGTCGTAGCGCGGCAGATGCGAACCCTGCGCGAGCAGACGCTCCATCGTTCCGACGTCGTTGTCGGCGAGCGCGACGGTCAATTGTGCGGACGCCGGCTGCGCGAGACGGTTCGCTGCCTGCAGCGCGAGCCAGCGCTTCGCGAGCGGATTCGCCTCGTGCGACAGCGCCCACGCAATCGCGACTTCCTGCGCGACCGCGGCGCGCAAGCGGCGATCGTTGCCGAGGGCCTCCTCCGTCGCTTTCGCGCTGCCCGGCGCCGCCGATACGAGCGGCGAAAGACCGCGCGCCGCGCCGAGTAGCGTGCGGCGTTCGCTCGCGATGTCGGCGCGCGTCGAGTCGTCTTTCAGCAGTTCGTCGAGCAACGTGGCCGCAGTGTCAGGGTCCGAATAATCGACGGCCAGCGCGACGCGGCGGCTGCGCAGTTGCAGGCGCGTTTCGGCATCCCGCGACGCTCGTGTGCGGACGCCGCGTTGCAAGGCCTGCGCGGTTTGAGTCGCCTGCGTTGCCTGCGCGACCGATGCGCGCTGCCCCGCCGAGGTTCGCTGTTCGTGCAACGTACGGTCTTCGCGGATCTGCAGCCACACCTTGCGCCGGATCGACCACGCGAGATCGGGACGCCCCGCCATTTCCTGCGCATCGGCATACGTGAGCAGCCACAGCGGATCGCGCGACATCAGCGTGGCCTGGCGGCGTAGATATTCGAGCGCATCGACTGGACGGTTCAGGCGCAGTTCGGCCGCGGCATACGGCCCCCACAGCGGCGCGCTCAGCGACGCCGTATCGCGCCAGCGGACGAGTGCCGCGCGCAGCTCGGCGCCGGTGCCGTAATCGACGAGCGTCCACAGCAGCGCTGCATCGAGATCCGCCGACGCGCCCGGCAGATCGACCGCACGTTGCAGATCGCGCAGCGCGTCGAGCGGACGGCCCGTCTGCCGCTCGTATTCGGCGCGCACGCCGAGAAAACCCGGCAACGCTTCGGCGGCCGCACGCTCTTCCGGCGTCAGGCTCGCGAGCAGCGCGTCGATGCGCCCCATCGCACCGGCGCCAGTGTAGTAGTAGATCGCCTGCTGCAACGCGCGCACTGTGTGGTCGCGCCGGTAGCGCAGCTCCGAGATGCGGCCCGCGTCGATCGGGTAGGCGTCGTAGAAGTACGCCATGTCGCCGAGATCGTCGGGCGTGGCCTCTCCGCTCGCGAGCAGATGACGGTATGCGTCGTGCGCCGCATCGTCGCGTTGCAGCAGCCGCGCGAGCTCGCCGTAGTTGCGCCAGAACTCCACGTCGCCGTCCCGCGCGTAGCGGCTCGGCCCCGTCATCGCGTCGAGCGCGCCTGCGTAGGCGCCGTCGCGGTACAGCGCGTTCGCCGTGTGCAGCGCATAACGCGGATTGTGCGGGTCGCGCTGCTGCAGGCGACGATAGATCGCGAGCGCCTTGTCTTCGTGGCCCGCGCGTTCCGCGAGCGCACCGGTGCGCTCGTCGAGCGCGTTCGCCGCGCGGCCGGGCGGCAGGCTTTCGAGGAACGCGATCGCGTCGTCGGGCCGGCCGAGGCGCTCATACGTTGCGGTAACGGAATCGACGAGCTTGAGATCGCCCGGCGTCGCGCGCGCCGCATGCAGCAGCGCGACGAGGTACGCGTTGTCGTCGTCGAGCATCGGTGCGATGCGCAGCACGTTCCGCCAGCCGACGGGGTCGTTGGTTTGTCGCGCGTAGTCGAGCCACGATTTCAGTGCGAGCTGCGACGATCCGTTCCATTCGGCGACCTGCGCGAGACGCTTCTGCCACAGCGCCGAATGCGGGTCCTTCGCGAGCTGCGCGAGCGCGACCTTCTGCGCGCTGGCCGGGTCGGCGGACTCGAGGAACGACTGGTAGAGGAGATCGGCGACGTCGGGACTGCCGGCGGTCGGCGACGATGCGAGTTGCACCGGTTGCGCGGGCTTCGGCGCCTGCGTCGCGGCGGCGAGGCGCATCACGTGGCCGGTCTTTTGCAGCGAGACCTTCACGATGCGTGCTCGTCGCTGCAGCTTTGCCGTGGCGAACGCGGTGTGCGCTTCCGTTGCGTTGACGAGTGGTGTCGGGCCGTCGAGGTGTGCCCGGGATTGCGGCGCGACGCCGTCGCGATGTGTGCGGTTATGCGGCACCGGACCATCGCGATATGCATATGCCTGCGACGTCGAGCGCGGCGCGCGCACCACCGGCACGGCGACCACGCGCCCCGCGTCTTCCCTCCGATCAGCAATACCGCCGATCCCCGCCCGCCGCGCCAACGCCTTCGCATACCGCTCGACAAGGTCCGGCCGCTGCGCCGCGCGCGCGAGATCGAGCAGCGCGACGAGCGTCGGCTGATCGTCGATGAGGGCGTCGTTTTGCCGCCCCGCAACCGCGATCGCGTCGGCGGTCAGATTGCCGGCCTGCAATACGTGAATGCCTTCGATGAAGCAGCGTCGCTGCGCGTCGAGCGTCGTCGCGCTCGCCTGACGGCGAAACCAGCTGTCGGCCGCCCGTTTGTAGTCGCCGGCCTGCAGCGCGTAGCGCGACACATAGCTGTCCCATGCGTCGCGATGCGCGGCGTCCTGCTGCGCGAGGCGCGTATAGAAACGCAGCGCGAGCGCGGGTGCATCGACCGCTGCCGCGCATTGCGCGAGCCATTCGAGATCGTGAGCCGACCAATCGAGCGCGGCCGCTTCCGAGATCTGCTCGCGCAGCGCGTCGAACGCGGCGGCACGGCGCGGATCGTCGGGCCGCATCGCGAACGTGCTTTGCTGCGCGATCGCGAGCCGCAACTTCAGCGCGGTCTGCCGCGGTTGCGGGGAAGGCAGCGCGTCCATCCGCCGAACGATACGGCCCGCGTCCGCGAGCCGACCGAGCGAGACGTACTGCGCGCCGAGCATCGCCAGAAGCTCTTCGTCGTGCGGCCGCACCCTCAGCCACGCTTCGAGATACGCCGCGCTCAGATCGCTCGGCGCACCGACCGCGGCCATCCGCTCGCGCAGGCCGCCGCGCGGCGCGACCGCGTAACAGGTCAGCAGCACGACGCCCGCCAGCACCAGCACGAGCCATGGCGGAACGATACGCGGGCGGTTATCGGCCACAAGCGATCTCGACTGGCCGATAGCTCATCGGCCGGCTGACCTTCGCCGCGGTCTCGAAGCGCAGATACGCGCCGTCGGGCTGCGCGGCGACCGCCTGCCCCGCGACGCTCACGCGGCAGTGCTGCGCGTCGCCGAGCTTCACGAACGGCTGGTAGTAGCTGCCGAACTCGAACGACATCCCGTCGGCGGTACGGCGGAAATGCCGGACGAAGCCGTTCGCTTCCGCGATGTACGGCAGCCCGCCCGCGCCATGCACTTGCGATCCGCTCCCCAACACGACGCGCGCCGCGCCGTCGGCGACGTGAATGTAGGTGCCGTCGGGGCCCGGCGCATAGCCGGTCACGCCCGGCGATGCACGCAGGTTCGGTGCGTCGTTGCGCGGCCAGTGCAGCTCGCGCACGTCGCCGTTGCCGCGTACCACCCACGCGCCGGCTGCCCCGTTCGCAGTCACCTCGCGCGCAACCGCGAAGCTGCGCCAGTCGAGCACCTTGTGCGTGTAGTCGGTGATGTAGACCGGCAGCACCGGCTGCTTCAGCACCGTCGAGTAAATCCGGTCGAGCGCCTGCAGCGACGCGATCTTCGTGCCGCTGTACATGTGGTAATAGATGTCGATCGGCTTGAAGCGGAACGGATGCTCGGTCATGTCATAGGTTTCGAGCACCTGCGTGAAGCCGTAGAAGGGGCCGAGCCAGTTGTTCGTGTAGATGTTCTCGTCCTGGTTCGGCGCGTACACCTGGTAGGCGCCCGGTCCCTTGTCGACGCCGATCGGCGCGATGTGCGTCCAGCTGTTCACCGACTTGCGGATGATCGTGTCGCCGCCGTTGATGTTCTGCACGCCGGCCGCGTACGCCTTGCGCACGGCGATCGCGGGCGGCTCGCAGTCGCCCGGCCATTGCAGCACCTCGGTACGCTTGCCCGGCGGCGCGAGACGCGAGTCGATGTAGTCGATCGACCCGGCGATCTCGCGGCCGAGATTGAACGTGTAGCCCGGAATGTTCAGCGAGAACGCCGTGTCGCCGCCGTTGCCGCGCTCGGCGTTGTTCGCGTGATCGACGCGCGCGCCCGTCGTCATGTCGAGGTCGGCCATCTGGAACGGATGCGAGTACGTGTGCGACCCGATCTGCACCCACGGCAGCGCGAACATCTGCCGCGCGAGCGCTTCGAGGCGCGGCGACAGCTTCGGATAAAGCCCGCTCGGCCCCACTTCGCCTTCGATTACCGACAGCGTCATCGGCACCTTGTAACGCGTGAATATCCGTCGATAGAGCGCGTCGCCGGAATAATCGGCGCCGGGGAATTCCACGCGCGACGCATAACCGTCGCCGTCGACGTGCGTCATGACGAGGCGCCGGCCGTTCTCGGTCGTGACGCTCGGCGACGGCATCTGCACGAGACGCAGCGCCGCGTTCACGAACGAGATCGGCTGGATCGCCCAGCGCGTCTGTCCGATGCCGTTCAGCGAGACGACCGTGTACGGGCTCAGCGTATAACCGCCCCACGGCGTGATCGCGGCAGCGTCGATGTTCGCGCCCGCCGCGGAAAGCCGCAGCAGCGGGCGGCTGCGCGAGCCGACGCGCATGCCGACGAGATCGCGCGCGTCCGGTTTCGGATCAATCTCGAAGCCCATCATCGGATCGCGCGTCACGACACTCACCGGCGCGGCGAGCGGACCCGGCACCGGCTGCAGATCGAGCGCGGCGCCCTCTTCCTGCGCGGCGTCGAAACCGAACCGGCCCATGAACGCGATCGGCAGGTGGTCCGCGATGCGCGCATCGACCCAGCGCTGCCATTTTGCGGGATCGATCGGCTCCGCGCCTTCGATCCATGCGACGACGCCCGCGTAGCGGTCCGGCGTGATGTCGGCCGGCAGCGGCGCGTTGAGATCCGCGTATTCGACGTCGTAGCCGAGATAGTTGAGCGGCATCGCAAGATCGCGCACGCCGAGCGTTTCGTCGAGCGGCGTATCGGCGTCGCGGTTCTGCACGATCAGCACCTTGCGCGGCAGTACCTCGAGCGCGCCGATCCCGACGACGTCGCGGCCCGCCCCCGTCACGTACGGTGTGACGCCGGTCGCGACGACCTGCGCGGCCGTCGTGCGTGCACACGCGCGGTCGGTGCGCGGACAGATTTCGAGCGACAGCACCGGCACGTGCGTCTCACGCATGAACGCCTGCGCCGCGTCGACGCGTGCGGTTCGATCCGCGGCGGCGACGTCGCGGATCGAACGCGGATCGTCGCCGTTCGTGAAGCCGCGCACGAGCGACTGGCCGAGCACCGCGTACAGCACATTCGCATGCGGCTGCGCCGCGCGCAGCGCATCGTCGCCGCCGACGATCAGCCGCGCATCAGGATGCGTCGCGCGAATCGCATCGATCGACGCGATCGCATCCGGCGCGTCGAGCAGGAAACCGCGATAGCCGCGCCGCCACAGCGGTTCGATGTGCTGCGCGACGAACGCGGCCGGCGCAAGCGCGGCGCCCGGCGCCGCATGCGGCACGCGCGCGAACCAGACGCTATGCGCGAGCGGATGCGTCGACGGATCGAAGCCTCGGGCGGGATCGAGCACGACGGCGTCGAACGCTTGCAGCAAGCCGACGGGCGGCTGCGCGCCGTCGAAGAACGCGACGTTTGCGCGCGGGATGGCTGGTGCGGATCGAGGTTCCCGCGTGTCGGCGGCCTGTGCGTGCAGCGACGCAAGCGCGAGCACCGCGATGCATGCGGCTGCGGCGAGGCCGTTGCGGGCAGCGCGCACGATGGCGGTCGCGCCTCCTCTCGGATCGTGATTCAAGTCGTGTCGTTCCGGACGTGCAGCAATGCCGGCGAGGGTCGCCCGGCACGGCATGCGTGAGATCTAGCGAATGAAGCCGAAAGTCGGGGGGCATGCCCGCGCGCGCGCCGGACCGCCGCCGTCTGACGGGGAAAACGCATGGAGGCGCAGCGGGAAGGAAGAAGGAATCCGCACGTTCATCAATCGTCGATGGCAATGAATGTTCTGGTTCGCGTCAGTCGCACGACGTGCCTGCAAACGCATTGCGGCCCTGAAATCCGCCTCTTTTCCGCCCTCCATTACCAGAGCACCTTGAAGTGCCCCCATGCCGTGCTTTGCTACCAGATACTCAAGACCCTCTGACTTCTTGAGCATTGAATTTTGCGGCGGGACATCCTCTTGATACGGAATAGGCAAATGATATGCAAGCGCCGGTGAGGATAAAATTCCCAGCGGCCTTCCGATCCTGACAGAGCCGACATGACTGCCGACGAGCACGGCCCCGCATGCCTCTCGCCCTTCATTCTTAATTCTTATATTTACCCGAATCATTTATTTTAAATTCAACCAAAATCAATCAATTACTCAAAAATCTCGGCCGGAGCAAAAAATCACGTAACGTATCACACCCGCAAGCAGAGATCACCTCCTTACATAAATTTATATTTTGATATGGTATGGAAATATTTTCGAAAGCATTTTGATTGATTCGCGCTGCGTGGCATCGAAACTTTATCGGCCAACCGAGTCAGAACTTCATCCTCCATGCCATTCGTCAAGTCAGAAAAATCCAACGGGCTAGCCTCCATCATTCCAACCGAAGATGATCGGATCGTGGCGTTCGGCAGTCCTGGTCGAACCTAAGCGTTCTCGACTAGCCGATCAGCGCATTGACGCCGAGCGCGGTGATGAATATGAGAACCACGATCAGCGTGTGCCTCGTCCACTTCGACTGCCCGAGTCGGCCGCTTTCGGATAAACGCCGTACGCCCGACGTGATGAGATATGCCAGCACGCCGATGACGAGGGCGGAGAGAATTGCGTGTTTGTCCATGTTCAAAAAATTTTGTCGGTTGGGCTTCTCTCAGGTGGCGTCAATGACGAAACCTCCAGCCGCAAGGAGAGTCAGCAGGCCACTTGATCCATCGAAGTGGTTGAATCCGATCGCGACGGCAAATGGAGCCGCAGCAGGCGATTGCGGTTCAGCCAGAAACCTCGACATGGTGTGGTTCGACGAATGAGTACCGCGGGCTTCTGCCAACGCCAGCCCGCGCCACGACTGCTAGCGGTTGATCACCGCCGCCGTCTCCTTCGCCATCGCCGCCGTCCCCACCATCGCCAGAATCGCCGCTGACAGCATCACCAACTGCTTCACCGACGGCCTCCCCCGCAATGGCACCCACCGCGCTACCGACCGCCGCGCCAACCGCATTGCCTACCTCACCGGCAGACACGCCACATCTCGGAACGCAAGTTCGTTATCGATCAGGATTCTCATGATTGAAAATCTCCATTTCTTTAAGTTTTCAACCGAATGCCTGCGCAAACGATTTCGGAGAAAATGCAGCCCCGGGAAATTACACGCACGTCTGCGGTTGATCCACCCCATCCCCCTCACATTGAATCGTGATGCCTTCCTTGCAGGCCGGACGAGATTAGCAAAATTATTCCCGCAAATCCATTCGATATACCTTTCACAGGAATCCCGATTCTTTTCACTCAGAAAGGGGGACATTTTCAGATGAAAGAAACATTTGCTACGCAAGAAATTCCACTGGACTGTCACATTTGACATTTCTTATGAGGTAATGCGTGGAATAGCGAGCAAAATCCCACATATTGGTCAACCCAGATGGCGTTCGTAGTACCGCCGCGTGAAGGCAATGCGATATTTCGGCCTCGTCGGGGGGGCCTGGTCGAGCGACCAAGCTGACGCACGGACCAGCCCTCGCGCAGCGCCTCGGTTTCATAAAAGTCTCGTGCGGCTGATGTCTTCACCGAGAGGAGACGTACGTAGGCCGACCAGGTTAATGGAAACGCTCGAGCGACGGTGCTTGGTTCTAACGTTCTGTTCGCGGTCGCTTTCGATGGCTTGGCCGATTTTGCAGACGGTGTCGGGACAATTTGGGCGGTCGTCGATTTTGCAGGCAGCGTCTGCACAATCCGATCGACCGGCCAGGTCAAGTAAAACGCCCGCATCTGCGCGAGATTCCACCACCCGAAACCCCGCCCTAAGCACTCCGGCAAATCGGCGCCCAGATGCCGGATCACGGCCTTGCCATAAGCGGCCCTTCCCTCGCCACCCTGCTCGAACGCCACGATCCGTCGACCAATCTCCCAGTAGGTCGCCGTCGTCAGTGCATTCACGCTGCGCGCGTCGACGCGACTAGCTCGGCAATTTCACGGTGCAGGTCCGCATAGGCGGCCAGCCCCACATCGCGCTGCGTCACGGCGTGACCGCAACCGTCCCTTCATCAGGCAATCTGACGCCCTTATCCGGATTGCCGGTTGCAACAACAAAACCATCGAACCATGAGCCGGCAGGTCCGCCTGGCGTGCGCCCCGGTGCGTCATGCACGAGTGTGCCGCAATTCGCCGTCGATGGTCTGCGGCAACCTCAGCAGGTTGAAGATCGGGCAGACCGCTTCGACCGCCTGATGCAGCGCGCGAATCGCGTCGGGCGGCTCGGGCGACACGATGTCGAGCGTATAGCGAAGGTTGTGCGGGAACACGGGCACATGCTCGAAACCCGGCTGCTGCGCAAGCGGATGCTGGTCGCCGGTCACCTCCACCTCGATCGCATCGATCTTCAGGCCGCGCTCGGCGGCCTGGATCAGCGTGATGTGCGTGAGGCAACTGCCCAGCACGCCGAGCTGCAGCTCCGGCGACGCGGGCCCGAGGTTGTAGCCCGCGAAGTCGGGCGGACTGTCGCTGATCACCTGGAAGTCGCGAATGCGGATCTCGCGCACGCCGCTGCGGCCGAGCGCGCGCACGGTCGCCTTCAGCGGCGTCGCCTTGAAATCGGGATCGTTGCGTGCCGCTTCCTGCTTCGCGCGCCAGGCGTCGCGTTTTTGGGCGAGATAGTCGTTCAGGGTCGTCATGGCCGGGTCGTCGGTGCGTCAGTCGGTTGTACTTCGCGCAGGGCGGCGTCCGCCGCCCGCTGTCGGCGGCGCTCAGTCCGCCTTCGGAATCCAAGCGGCGGTCGCCGCGTCGCTCGCGCGGAACGCGGGGAACTTCGCGCCGAGTTCGGCCACGGTCCGGATGTCGTTTTTCACGAGATCGTCGCGCGTGATCAGCGTCGGCTTGACGACGATGCGCGCTCCCGGGTCCTGGCCGGCGACGAGCAGCGCGGCGGCCCGCACCGACACGGCGCCGACGATCGCCGGATTGGTCGCGGCCGTCGCGACCCACGCGCTGTTCGGCGCGCGGATGGCCTCGATGTCGGCGGTCGAGATATCCGCGCTGTAGATGCGGATCTTCGACGACAGCTTCGCTTCGTCCGCGGCGAGCTTCGCGCCGCGCGCGAACTCGTCGTAAGGCGCGAACACGACGCGAATGTCGGGATTCGCGCGATAGGCCGCTGCCGCCTGATTCGCGACCGATTGCGCGATCGGATTGTCGACGGTGCCCCAGCGCGCCTTTTCCTGCACCTTCGGATGCGCGCGCTTGAAGTCGCGCCATGCGGCATCGCGCCGGTCGAGCGGCGCAAAGCCGGCGACATACACATAACCGGCCGCGAATGCGTCGCCGTTGTCCTTGACCGCCTGCCCGAGCAGCAGGTTGGCCAGGTCGCGATCGCTTTGCTCGATCTGCGGCACCTTCGGATTGCCGAGATCGACGTCGAATGCGACGACCTTGATCCCCTTGTCCAGCGCGCGCTGGACGACGTCCTTCAACGATTCGGGCAAGCCGTGGTTGACGATGATCGCGGACACGCCGATGCCGATCGCCTGCTGGATCTGCTCGCGCTGTTCGGCCGCGTCCTGCCGGCCCTCGTAGATGCGCAAATCGACGCCGAGCGCCTTCGCCTGCTTCTGCGCGCCGGCCTCGTAGGCCTGGAAGAAGTCGCCGGTCGACAGATAGTTGACGAGCGCGATCTTCACGCCGCCCTTGTCGAACGGTGCGGGCGCGCCCTTGAGCGGGCCGGCGTGCGCCGCGGGTGCGAACGCAGCCAATGCAGCTGCGAAAAACAGCGTGAGCACACCGACCTTCCGGTCGATGCGCGGCTTGCGGCGAAGCGACGATCGCATGGTCTGCCTGTCTCCGTGGGAACGATATCCGCACAATCTATCAGCGCGACATGCGCGCTCAAACCGAGCGATTCGGCAATGGATATTCCTTCGGATGTCAAATCGGTTGCGGCGGCAACGCTTCGATCCGGGAATAAGCAATCGAGCGCGCGCGTGATAACCGTCGCAGGAATCGATGGTTGGGAACCGCGCCCGCGGTTGACTACGGTCGCCGCGACACGGCGCAGCCGCGCCGCTTGACGAGGCGCCGCGCGCCCCAACCAGTCACGCACGCGCGTCCGCACGGCGACCGATGCCGAACGTGAACGCCAGCGCGAGCACCAGCAACACGCCCTTGATGAAGTCCTGCATGTAGTAAGGCGCGTTCAGCATCGTCAGCCCGTTGAGCAGCACGCCGACGAACACCGCGCCCACGACCGTGCCGAACACGTTCGGCCGCTTGGCCCCCCACACGGCGTAACCCACCAGCGCGGCGGCCACCGCGTCGAGCAGCAGCGAATGCCCGGCGCTCGCGTCGCCGCGTCCGACCCGCGCGGCGATCAGCACGCCGCCCAGCGACGCGATCGCGCCCGACACGACATACGCGGCGACCCGGTAGCGTGCGGCCGGCGCGCCGGCGAGCCGCGCGGCCGTTTCGTTGCCGCCGATCGCGTAAATCACGCGGCCCCAGCGCGTCGCCTCCATCGCGACGCAGGCCAGCACCGTCACCGCCGCGAGCAGCAGCACCGGCAACGGCACGACGTCGAACAGGCGCAGGCGCCCGAGCGCGAGAAACGCGGCGGGAAACACGCCCGTCGCGTCCGTGCCGTCGGGCAGCACCGAACCGGTCGCGAGCGACCGGCCGCCGGTCGGGATCAACTGCAGGCCCGCCAGCAGGAACAGCGTGCCGAGCGTCGCGAGCTGGTCGGGCACGCGCAGCCGCGTAATCAGCAGGCCGTTGAACAACCCGGCGGCCACGCCGAGCGCGACGCAGGCGGCCACCGCCGCGAGCGTGCCGCCGTGCCAGACGACCAGCACGTAGCTGGCGGCCATCTGCGCGGACGCGGCCACGCTGCCCACCGACAGGTCGAAGCCGCCGGCCGCGAGCGTGATCGTCACGCCGATGCCGAGCAGCGCGACGATCGACACCGCCTGAAGGATGCTGAACAGGTTGTCGAGGTTCAGGAACGCGGGCTCCCTGAACGCGAACACGACGACGAGAACGGCCAGCACGAGCAGGATGCCCGTGCGTTCGAGCGCAGTGCGAATGCGGGCCGGCGCGGGACGGCCGGCCCGTTCGCCAGGCAATGCATCGGGCAAGACGGAAGTGGAAACGGGTTTCATGGGAGGCGCAGTCATTCAGGAGAAAGACGAAAGCGGATGGTCGAGCGTGGCGCGATCGAACCGCACGATGCGATCGGCGATTTCGGCTGCTTCTTCGAAATCGCTGACGAACACGAGCGTCGCGCGCTCGTGCGCGTGGCGCCGCAGCGTATCGACGATATCGGCGCGCGCGCCGGCATCGATGCCCTGGAACGGTTCGTCGAGCAGCAACAGCCGCGCGCGTTCCGCGTGCCAGCGCGCGAGCACGACTTTCTGCTGGTTGCCGCCGGACAGGCGCACGAGCCGGTCGTCCGGGCCCGTGCAGCGGATGCCGAAGGCGGCAATCGCGGCCGCGGCGGCGGCGCGTTCGCGGGCCGGCCGCAGCGCGCCGCCCGCAAACCAGCGCGACAGGAACGGAAAGCTGATCGTGCCGGCGATCGACGCGAACGGCACGCTGTCGGGAAACAGCGACGTGCGCCAGCGGTCCTCGCCGGCCAGGAACACGCCGGCGCGAATGGCATCGGCCGGCGAGCGCGGCCGCCATGGCCGGCCGTCGAGCGTCATCTCGCCGGCGGCCGCACGCACTGCGCCGAAGATCGCATTGGCAAGGCGCGACTTGCCGCCGCCGACCGGGCCTGCGATCGCGACGATCTCGCCGCGCCGGACGTCGAGATCGAACGGCGCGCTGGTCGGTAACAGCCGGAGGTTTCGCAGGCTGAGGCCCGCTTCGGGCGACGGCGCGGCGCGGCCCGCGTCAGCCGCGCGCGCTTTCGGCAACGGCCGCCCGATCATCGTTTCCACCGCGGCATCGAGGTCGACCGGCGCGGCCAGATCGGCGACGATCCGGCCGTCGCGGACGATCGCCACACGATCGGCGATGCGGCGCAAGTCGCCGAGCCGGTGCGATACCAGCAGGATCGCGACGCCGTCGTCGCGCAACGCGTCCAGCAGCCCGAACAGCCGCTCCGCTTCCGGCGCGGACAGGCTCGCGGTCGGCTCGTCGAGAATCAGCAGGCCGGGCTGCCCGGCGAGCGCGCGCGCCAGCGTCACGCGCTGCTGATCGGCCAGCGACAGCGACGCGAGCGGCGCCGACAGATCGGCGTCGAGCCCGACGCGCTCGGCGAGCGGCCGCGCCGCGGCGCGCCGCGCGGCCGGCGGCACACGCCACGGCGAGGCCGGATCGCACAGCCGGTCGAGCAGCAGGTTGTCGGCGATCGACAGCGTCGGCACGACGGCGTCGGCGACCGACTGGTGCACGGTGGCGACCCCGAGCCGCTTCGCCGCGTGCGGCGAAGCCGGCCGATAGGGTGCGCCGCGCAGCGTCAGCGTGCCGCCGTCGGGCCGGATCACACCGCTCAGGATCTTCACGAAAGTCGATTTGCCGGCGCCGTTCGCGCCCATCAGCGCGACGACTTCACCGGCGCCGATCGACAGGTCGAGCGCCGCCAGCGCGACGGTCGCGTCGAACCGTTTCGCGATGCCGGCGGCGCTCAGGACGGGCGGCGCCGGTGATCGGCGCGGTCGATTTGCGGCGCCTGCGCTCATGGTCGTGCCCGCCGACGCCCGTGCCGCTTCGGAAAGCCGTGCCGCCGTCCGGCCGGCCGTTCGCATTCGAAGCCGCGTTCAGCATCGCTCGCAAACGGCGCTTCGATCGTGTTCCCGCAGGCGAATACGAAACGTTCGCCGTCATGCTTCGAGTCGGCGCAACCTGCTTCCGGATGAAACGGCACCTCGCGGTTCATGTCAGGCAACTCCCAGGTTCGTCGTTCCGCCGGGACGGCCGCATCCTGCTCTCGCTGCTCCCGATGCGGCCGGTCCGCGACCGGATAGTCGACTCTACCGCCCGGCATCGCGCGGCCCTACCAATGTTTTGCGGAATCGATATCCGTCCGACCGTCAGCGCCCGGACGCTGCAGACTGCCGGAACGACGCGCCATACGCACTGTCCGCCAGGCGATCGCCGCCGCCCAGGCGCGAGCGGAACGTCCCGCTCGGCGGCTGCGTCCGGTACAGGCCGCGCTTCTTCAATTCCGGCACGATCAGTTCGGCGAAATCGTCGAGCGTGCCGGGGCTGATCAGCGGATTGAGCATGTAGCCGCTCGTCGTCGACTGCTGCGCGTGCTCGGCAAGCCGGTCCGCAACTTCGTCCGGCGAACCGACGAGAATCAGGTCGGTGCCGCGTGTAACGCTCGCGAACTTGCGCCGCACGTCGCCGGCCGTCAGCGGCTTGCCGCTGCCGTCCGGTCGCATCACGTAGGACGTCAGCCCTTCCGTCTGCGTCGTCAGCGGCTCGTCGTCCGCATAACGATCGATGTCGATGCCGGTGTCGCCCGCATAGCTGACGAGCTGCGCCTGCAGGTGATAGTGCTGCTGCAGCGCATGGTATTTCTCCTTCGCGTCGCTCGACGAGCGCGCCGTCACGATCCGCAGCACCGTCAGCGCCTTCACGTCGTCCGCCGCGCGGCCGTTTTCGACTGCGAGCCGGCGAATCTCGTCGAGGCCTGCGCGGATCTCGTGCGGATTCGACTTCGCGACGAACACCACTTCGGCGTGCTTCGCCGCGAATTCCCGTCCACGCCCGGACCAGCCGGCCTGAATCAGCACCGGCGAGCGCTGCGGCGACGGCGCGCACACGTGCGGGCCATGCACGCGATAGTGCGCGCCTTCGTGCGCGATCGGCCGCACGCGGTCGCCGCGCGCATAGCGCAGCGCGTGCTTGTCCGCGACGACCGCGTCGTCCGCCCAGCTGCCTTCCCACAGCTTGTACACGACATCGAGAAACTCCTCCGCGCGTGCGTAGCGTTCGTCGTGGCCGATCATCCGGTCTAGCCCGAAATTGCGCGCCGCGCTCGTCAGGTAGGACGTCACGATGTTCCAGCCGATCCGGCCGTTGCTCAGGTGATCGAGCGTGCTGAAGCGGCGCGCGAGCGCGAACGGATGCTCGTAGGTCGTGCTCGCGGTCACGCCGAACGCCAGCCGCTCGGTCTGCGCGACGAGTGCCGGGATCAGCATCATCGGATCGTTCGCGGGCGACTCCACCGCCCACTGCAGTGCGGCGTCGGCCGACCCGCCGTACACGTCGTACAGGCCGAGCACGTCCGCGAAGAACAGCATGTCGAGATCGGCCTGCTCGGCCTTGCGCGCGAGGTCCGACCAGTACGCGAGCGTATTGGCGCGCAGCCGTTCGTCGGCGGGATGGGTCCAGAGGCTCGGCGCACCGCCGCAGCCGACGCTGGCTTGTTCATAGAGGGAAAACAGCAGGGGGCGAGGATCGGACATCGTCATGCTCAATGCGGAACAAGGAAATCAGTTGGGTGCCGCCCACACGCCCGACGACGCGTTACGTGCGCGCGCGGGTGCGCGGTCGTCCGACTCGCGCGTCAGGTAGCGGTTGAGGCGTCTCTCGAGACGGGCGGCAGGAATCGTCAGCAGCGCGACCAGCACGACATAGACGAGCGCCGCGCCGGCCAGCGGCTCGTACACGCGCAACGTCTCGAAGCGCAGCGTGTTGGCCGTGCCCATCACGTCGAACACCGTGATGGTCGACGCGAGGACGGTCGATTTCAGCAGCAGGATCGCTTCGCCGGTGAGCGCGGGCAGCGCGAGCCGCCACGCGCGCGGGCCGACGATGCGGCGCAGCACGCCGGCGCGCGTCATTCCGTACGCGTAGCCGGCCTCGATCTCGCCGGCCGGCACGCCGGCGATCGCGCCGCGCAGGATCGTCGCGACATACGCGCTTTCATTTACGCTCAACGCGACGACGGCATACCAGAACGCATCGCGCAACAATGGCGACGCCCAGCTGTCGCGCATCCATTCGCGCGGCACGATCTGGCCGAATCCGTAGTACAGCAGATAAAGCTGCACCAGCAGCGGTGTGCCGCGAATCAGCATGATCCAGCCGCGCGCGGACCAGCGAAGCGGCGCGTGGCGAGCGCCGGCGGCGAGCGCGAGCGGAATGCCGAGCAGCGCGCTGGCCACGCCGGACGACAGCATCAGCGCGAGCGTCGTCGGTACTGCGGCAAGCAGCTTCGGCATCACCGTATCGAGCAGGAACGGCAGCGAGAAGATCATGCGGTTGCGCTCGTTGCGCCACGGTTCGCGTACCGTTCGAGCGCGGCGAACAGCCCCGTCGACGTGACGCTCAGCAGCAGGAACAGCGCCGCCGTGACCAGATAGAAGAACACGTAGTGCCGGGTCGCGCCGGCGGCGAGCTGGCTCGCCTTCAGCAGATCCGTAAACGATCCGAGCACGCTGATGAACGACGCATCCTTGGTCGCGTTCAGCCATACGTTGCCGACACCGGGCAGCGCGAGCCGCGCCGCGGCCGGCAGCCGGATGCGTCGCAACGTCTGCCACGGCGTCATCCCGTACGCGTGCGCGGCCTCGATCTGGCCGACCGGCACGTTGACGAGCGCCGCGCGGAAGATGTCGGTCAGATAGGCGCCCTGGATGAAACCGAGCGACAGAGCGGCGACGAGGAACGGCGGAAACGCGAAGCCGTCAGGCACCAGGCCGCCGCGGCGCAGCACGGCTTCGACGGCGGGCGCGATCGCATAGAACGCGAGCAGCAGGCACAACAGCTCGGGCAGCGCGCGCACGAGTGTCGTGTAGAGCCGGATGAACCACGCGAGCGGCGCGTGCCGCGACAGCTTGCCGAGCGCGCCGGCGATGCCGAGCAGCGTGCCGACGCCGAACGACGCGGCCGCGACGCCGAGCGTCAGCGCGAACGCGCTCGCGAAGATGCGGCCGTAACCGCCGTCGTCGAATGCGAGCAGCGCCAGCAGCGAATCGTCCGCGGCCATCGCTTCAACGGCCCTTCTCGATCGTGCCTTTCAGGTTCGGATAGCGCGCGGTGATCGCATCCCACGTGCCGTCCTGCTGCAGTTGCGCGATCGCGCCCGACAGCCGGTCGCGCAGCGCATCGCCGCGCCGCACGCCCGCGCCGATGCCGAGACCCAGCACCGGGTTGTCCGCGCAGGTGGCCTTGACCTCGAAATCCTTGCCGTCGCGAGACGACAGGAACGCCGTGAACAGGCCCTTCGCTTCCTGCACGTAATCGACCCGGCCGGAGACCAGATCGGCGAGCGCATTGTCGAACTTGTCGAAGGCCTTGATCTGCGCGTCCTGCTTGAAGCGCGCATCGAGGAAGGCCGAGAAATTGGTGCCGGCCTCGACGCCGATCACGCGGCCCTTGAAGCTCGCGGGCACCGCGCAATCGACGCGGCGCCGATCGCTTTTTGCGCCGACGAACACCGTCGGCGATTCGTAGTACGCACGACTGAAGTCGATCGCCTTCTGCCGTTCGCCGGTAATCGTCATCGACGACCAGATCACGTCGATCTTGCGGTTCTGCAGCGCCGGAATCAGGCCGTCCCACGCGATGTCGGCGAGTTCGCAGCGCACGTTCAGCTTGCCGCATGCGGCCTCGAGCACGTCGATTTCCCACCCTTTCCACTTGCCCGTGGCGTCCTTCGAGAAGAACGGCGGATACGACTCGGCGTCGATGCCGACGCGCAGCGTCGGTTGAGCCGCGTGGGCGGCGCACGCCGCGCCGAGCATGAACAGCGCGGCCGCGGCGCCGCGGACCCTGGAACGCATCAAACGATTCATTTGGCTGACTTCTGAAATAACGTCGGAATCACCGGCGTCGCGGCCGGCAGCAGGAGGCGAGACTGTAATGCGTGCCGACGCGTGTACCAAATGGTTATTTTTGCGATCGATATCCGATCCGGCGATATGCGGCACTTGATGCACCTGTCGCCGCCGGCCCGGATCCGGAGGCGCTCCAGCAATCCAGTATCGACGTGCCGTTCGCTCGACCAACTCCCCCTCCTGGCCTCCGCAAATACGCCCATCGGAAATGCAAAAGACCGGCCAGTGCAACCTGGCCGGCCTTTTGCTTTTCGCCACGCCGACGCGTGCGCGAACCCGGTTCAGCCGTGGAACACGAGCAGCACCAACGGCATCGTGACCGCAGCAAGCGCCGTCTGTACCGTAATGATGCCGGCGGACAATCGGTGATCACCGCCGAGCAGCTTCGCCATGATGTACGCGGACGGTGTGCACGGCAGTGAATTGAACAGCACGATCGTCGTGAGTGCCGGGCCCCGGATGCCGAGGCTGAAACCGATCCAGAAGGTCAGCAGCGGCACGAGCAGCAACTTGATCACCGACGACTGGAACACGGGGCCGCGCGCCGCCTTCGCGGCCTTCACGTCGAGGCCTGCTCCCACCGCGAGCAGTCCGAGCGGGAGCGACGCGGCGCCGAGAATCGACAGCACGCTCGCCACCACGCCCGGCAAACCCAGCCCGCCGAGATTGAACGCGGCGCCGAGCACGACCGACATGATGACCGGGTTCCTCAGCAGCGCGCCGCCGATCTGCGATGCCGATGGTGCGCCGCCACGGCCGTGCTGCATCAGGATAATGATCGACGCGACGTTCAGCAGCGGAATCGCGACCGCGATGCTGATCGACGTGAGCGTGAGACCGACGCTCCCGTACAACGCCGCGGCTGCGGCAACACCCACATACGTATTGGGCCGTAACGCCCCCTGGATCACCGACGAAAACACCGCCCCCGGCTGCCGGCTCCACGCGCGCCACGCATACAGCAGCGCCGCGCTCGCGGCCACCGCGCCGAGGATCGCGATCGCGATCGGCCGCACCGGAAACTGCGTCAGATTGGCTTTCGCGACCTGGCTGAACATCAGCGCGGGAAACATGTAGTAGTAGTTCAGCGTTTCGCATGGCAACCAGAATTCGTCCGGCAGCAGGCGGCGCTGCCGCAGCACGAATCCCGCCAGGATCAGCACGAAGATCGGAACCAGCGCGGTCAGGACATTCTGCATCGGTTGCGCTCCCGTCACGCGAAGACCAGCGTCTTCGCGAGCACGACCGCGCCATAGACGCCGATGAATGCGGTCATGGCGCGTTCGTACAGCGGCGCACGGGCCCGCGTGAACAGCACGTTGCCGACCGCGAAGTAGATCGCGACCGCGACCGGTGCCATCACGGCGCCCCGGACGCCGAGCGCCTCCGGACGCAGCAGCGCCAGCGTCCCGAGCTGGATCGCACCGAACAGCAGGTAGTAGCGCGAGATCGCGGCGCGCATCGCATGCTTGTCGTCGTATCGGCTGGCCGCGTAGACGGCGAGCAACGCGCCGCCCATGTTGGTGAGCCCGTGCACGACGCCCATCGAACCGACATACAGCCGGCTGCGCGCGTGAACGAATTTGCGCAGCCCGGTCTGCAGCCGCGACGAATACCGTACCGCGGCAGCGCTCAGCATTGCGACTCCGATCAGCAGGTCGACCCGGGCCTTCAGGTTCAACCGCACCAGCGCGGCAAGCGATACGAGCACCGCGATCGCGCAGATGGTCATCGTGAGCCGTTCGGAAGCCGGCACCGGACGCTGTCGCGCGGACCACGCCTGAACCGCCGAGATCGATACGGAAGCGGGCAGCAGCAGGCCGAGCACCGACGTGAAGTCGTATCCCATCAGCAGCAGCGTCGGCGTGCCGAACACGAGGATGCCCATGCCGAACACGGACTGCACGATCGCAAGCAGCACGACGATGCCGGCCAACAGGTGCGGATCGTGCATGTCAGGCCTCCACGCCGCTGTCTACGGACCACGCGAGTTGCGCGGCAAGCTGGCCGACGCGGACGGTTTGCAGCGAACTCAACGACGCTTGTGCGTCGTCGCTGGCGGCCAGCACCACGAGCACCACGTCGTCGGCCTGAAGCCGGCCGCGCTCCCACAGTGCCTTCAGCGCGGCGGTGCCGGCGCCTTCCGCATCCGGATCGAGATCCGGCAGGAACACCGCGGTCGTGCCCGGCAGCAGGTTCCAGCTGCGCGCGAGCGCCGCATCCCTGCCGACCGCGATGACAGGCTGCCGCACCTGGGCCATCGACACGAGCCGAGCCGCGTAGCCGGTGCGCGACAACACGACGACCTTCGAAATCGGCAGCGTGCGCGTCAGCGCGAGCGTCGCGGCGCGCAGATCGTTCGGCGCTTCGGCAAACCCGCCCGCCGCCGGGAGCGTCGCATGCCGATGGGCTTCGGCGAGCGTGACGATGCTGCGCAGCCGAGCCACCGCTTCCACCGGAAACTTGCCGACGGCGGTCTCGCCGGACAGCATGACGGCCGATGCGCCGTCAATCACCGCATTCGTGACGTCGCCGATCTCGGCCTTGGTCGGCAACGGGCTCTCTATCATGCTGTGCAACAGCTCGGTCGCAACGATGACCGGCCTGCCCCGCTGCCGCGCGGCCGCGATGATCCGCTTCTGGTACAGCGATACATGATCGATGCTGGTCTCCACCGACAGATCGCCGCGATCGATCATGATGACGTCCGTCGCCGCGGCGATTTCGTCGAGATGATCGAGACCGCCCTGATTCTCGACCTTCGCGACGATGCGTGGCGACGGCGCGCCGATCAATTCCCGAATCGCCGCCACGTGTGCCGCCGATTCGACGAAGCTGATCCCGACGAAGTCGACGCCCGCGTGCTTCGCGAACGCGACCATTTCCCGATCGCGGGACGTGACGAGTTCCTGCCCGAGATCGACCTCGGGCACGTTGATGCCCTTGCGGCTCTTCAACGTGCCGGCTGTCTCCGCGACGACGTGGACGTCCTGCCCGCGCACCGCCTCGACCACGAACGACAGCGTGCCGTCGTCCGCATAGATGCGCACCCCCGCGCGCAACTGCAGATGAAACCGGTCGTAGTTGACCGGCACCTTGCTGCTGCCGTCGTGCGACAGATCGGTGGTCAGCACGAGCCGGCCGCCGGTCGGGAACGACGGCTCCGTGCGCAGTTGCACGGTGCGGATCTTTCGCCCGGGAATATCCAGCAGGATCGGCAGATCCGGCAAGGTCCGCCGGATCAGATCGATGGTGGTCCGATGCCAGTCGAGCGAACCGTGCGAGCCGTTGAGGCGCGCGACGGTCATGCCCGAACGGTGCAGCGCAAGAAGCGTTTCAGCGGTATTCGACGCCGGCCCGATCGTCGCGATGATGGTGGTCTTTGACATTTTTCTGGTCCGATGAATTCGGTTCGCAGAAATATGACAGGATCGTGAAATTACGAGAAAGAATAAAAAATTGGAAATCTAGATCGAAAGGTGATTTGGAAATCCCGCGGGCGCGCCTTGCCCGATCGATTGACTGCGCGCAGGGCCATCGTCGCCATCCGTGACTGAAAGCACGCTTCAACCGACAAACCGTGCTTCGACACCGCTTCGGACCACCAGATCAAAGCGCTCGGGCCGAATATGAAACACCGTGGATTCACACGTACGGCCGTCGGCCAGACGCGACGTCCGCCGCAACACGAGCAGCGGCGCTTGTTTTCCGGTCTTTAGCCGGGCGGCGATATCGTCCGGCGCGGCCACGGCCGTCACCGACATATCGGCATCCGCGATGCGCCAGCCGAGCAAGCTCTCCAGCACCTCGTAGGTCGACATGCGCTCGGCCTGCTCGAAGGTGAAGGTACGTGCATCGGGCAGCAGGCAGGTCTGCGCGAGCGCGACAGGTTCGTCGTCGACCCAGTGCCGGCGCTCGAGATAGATACAGCGCGTGACGTCGGCGGCGAATGCCTGCCGCAAGCCCGGCGGCACGTCGCACGCTTCCATACGCAGCAATTCCATCCTCGCCTGCGCGCCCTGCCCCGCGATCGAGTCATGGAAACCCCGCAGCACGTCGAGCCGATGCCGCAGCCGCTGCTTCGCGGCGAAGGTCCCTTTGCCCTGCTTGCGTTCGACGATGCGAGCGTCGGTCAGGCGATCGAGCGCGAGCCTGACGGTCACGCGGCTCACCGAGAAGCGCTCGCTCAGTTGCGCCTCGGACGGCAGTTTGCCGGTCGGCTCGTAGATGCCCTGCTCGATCTCATCGCGCAGCGTCGCCGCGATCTGCTCGTAGAGCGACGTCGCATCGTCACGTACCAACGTCATCGGTTTTTCCCTTCCATGCCCGGCCCGCGCTATGCGCGATTCCCGATATCGATATGAAAAGCAATTGGATCGCCCAACTTGTATTAATACGTATTATGACATCTCGACAGACATCCGGTCCGCCACTGCAGGGCCTGACGCACGGGGAGCATACCAGTGACCGACAACGCAATCGGCACGCCGCCGCTCGATGGCACGCGTGCAGGCTGGCCGCCACCGGCCGAACCAGCGGCACACGCGCCGGCCGATCCGCACGCAGCTGCGCACGGACGCGCTACGCAATGGCGGGCACGGATCGGCTTCGTCGCCGCATGGCTGGCATTCTTCGCGATCGCGTGGTGGCTGCCCGCGCCCGCGCATCTGTCCGCGGAAGGCACCGCGACGCTCGCCGTCGTCGCGTGGGTCGCGATCGTATGGATTACCGATGCGATTCCCGTCGGCGTGAGCGGCATCCTGCTGCCGATGCTGCTCGTGCTGTCGCACGCGAGCCCGTCGTTTCCGAAGGCGGCCAGCGGCTTCGCCGCGCCCGTCGTGTTCCTGTGCCTCGCCGCGTTCCTGTTCTCCGCGATCATGCAGGCGTGCGGGCTCGACCGGCGCATCGCGCTGCTGCTGCTCGACCGCCTGAAGGTGCGCACCGCCAACGGCGTGATCTGGGCGATGTTCGCGGTGAACTGCGTGATGGCGCTCGTCGTGCCCGCCGCGAACGCGCGCGCGGCCACGCTGCTGCCGGTCACGAACGGCATCGTCCGGCTGTTCGGCGAATCGCCGCGCGAGCGCGCCGCCAGAAAGGCGATCGTGATCCAGACGCTCGTGTACGGCGCGATGATTAGCGGCATGTGCATCCTGACGGCTCACCTGCCGAACATGGTCGTGTCCGGGCTGCTCGAGAAACAGCTCGGCATCCGGATCTCGTATCTCACGTGGCTGAAGCTGCAGTGGCCGTACCTCGGGATGTTCGCGATCACGCAGGGCTGGGTGCAGTTCTATTTCCGCTCGCGCGCCATCGCGATTCCCAGTGGCCGCGGCGCGATCGCGGCGATGCGCCGCGCGCAAGCGCCCGCGACACGCAACGACTGGACCGTGCTCGCGTTGTTTTCGGCCGTCGCCGTGTTGTGGGCGACCGAGCCGCTCCATCACCTTCCGTCGGAGATCGTCGCGCTGATCGCGCTCGCGCTGCTGTTCGCACCCGGCGTGCTGCGCTTCGGCTGGGCCGAAGTCGAGCAGCGCACGATCTGGGGCACGCTGTTCCTGCTGGCCGGTGCGCTGTCGATGTCGGCGGCGATCAGCGCGTCGGGCCTCGCAAGCTGGGCCGCCGATCACATCTATGTCGCCGCGCGCGGGCACGGCTGGTGGCTCACGATCGCGATCGTGATGCTCGGCACGCACGTGATCCGCATCGGCATGTTGTCCAACGTCGCGGCCGTCACGATGATCGCGCCGATCGCACTCGCGCTGGCACCGCGCCTCGGGCTGCATCCGGTCGCGTTCACGATGCTCGTCAGCGACACCGACAGCTTCGCGTACCTGCTGCCGACGCAGATCACCGCCGGCGTCATCGCATACAGCAGCGGCGCATTCTCGACGGCCGACTACGCGAAGGTCGGCGTGGTATCGGTGCTGATCGCGATCGTCTATGGCCTCTGCGTGATCGCGCCGTGGTACGCGTACATGGGTGTCCCGGTCTGGGACGCGAGCGCGCCCTGGCCGTTCGCGCATTGAAGCACGCCGCTTTCCATCGACATCATTTTGCATTCCAGATGAACGAATCCAAAGACGTCCTCGATACCGTTGATGCCCGCGCCGCCGCGCTGCGCGACCGCCTCGGCCCGCACGTAGCACCCGCAGGCCTGTACGAACGCCACAAGCGCCTGCCGTTCGCCGGGCGCGTGCAATGCAATGTCGCGCGCGTCGAAGCCGGCGAATGGAGCGAGATCGTGCTCGATTACGAGGTCGGCTCGTCCGGCATCGCCGACGGCGGCTGGCTGAAGGCCACCTTCAAGTTCTATTCGGACTGGGCGCTGTTCCAGACGAGCGATCCGAGCGCGGCCAACTACATCAGCGCCGAATACCACGCCGCGCCGCTCGTGCCCGGCCAGAGCCCGGCCACGGTGCAGGCGCTGAACGTGCGCTTCGACCAGAAGGGGCACGAGCGGCCGTTCCAGAAAGCCGTGATCGTCGATGTCGTCGACGGCTACGTCAATGCGGGCGACCGGATCGTGATCCGCCTCGGCGACCGCCGCCGCGGCCCCGGCACGCGCGTGCAGACCTTCGCAGAGGACAACTTCCGCTTCCGGCTCTACGTCGATCCGCTCGGCACGTCGCGCTTCGTCGCGGTGCCCGGCGACGTATCGATCGACATCCGCGCCGGCGCGCCGGCCGATGTCCTGCTGAACGGCCCGCGCTTCGTGCAGCCGGGCACGCGCGCGCCATTCCGGCTGTCGCTGCAGGACCGCTGGGGCAATGCGTGCCGCGACGTCGGCGGCGCGGTACGCGTGACCGCGTACGACGCGCGCGGCGAAGCCGTCTACCGGCGCGAGCACGCGCTGCCCGACGCGGGGTTCGCGAGCGGCGCGCTCGACGACCTGCCGACCGACGCGGGCACGCTGCGCATCGTGGCCGACATGCCCGCGCGGCCCGACGTGCGCGCGGCCGAAGCGTGGCTCACGGTCGACGCGTCGCTGCCTGCGCCGCGCGCGCTGTATGCGGACCTGCACGTCCATGCGCACGACACGGTCGGCACCAACAGCCCCGAATACAACGCGCGCTATGCGCGCGACATCGGCGGCATCGACGTGCTCGGCTATACGGCGAACGATTTCCAGATCACCGACGAGAACTGGCAGCTCGGCGTCGATGCGGTCGAGCGCTTCAACGAGCCCGGCCGCTTCGTCGTCTATCCGGTGCAGGAATGGTGCGGCAGCTCGACCGCGGGCGGCGACCACAACGTCGTGTTCCTCGGCGACGCGCGGCCGGATTTCCCGTACAACGCGCGCGGCGAGCACAACCGCACGCTCATCTGGAACGAGGACATGAAGGGCCATGCGGTCGAACTCGGCCGCTGGCCTGTCGAGGAACTGTGGGACGCTTATGCGGACGATGCCGCGCAGCATCTGGTGATGCCGCATGTCGGCGGCCGCCGCTACATCCCCGACTGGCACCATCCGGAGCTCGAGCGGCTCGTCGAGATCGCGTCGTCATGGGGGCATTTCGGCTGGCTGTACCAGGACGTGATCGCGCGCGGCTACCGGCTTGGCGTAGCGGCCAGCGGCGACGAGCATCGCGGCCGGCCGGGCGGCGGCGCGCCCGGCGTGCAGGTGTTCGGCGTGCACGGCGGGTTGACCGGCGTGCTCGCGCCCGCGCTCGACCGGAAAAGCGTCGGCGCAGCGCTGCGCGCGCGCCGCACGTGGGCGACCACCGGCGAGCACAGCGCGCTGCTCGTGCGCTGCGGCGAGCATTGGCAAGGCGACGCGTTTACGCACCGCGGGCCCGCGCGGCTCGACTACCGGCTGCTCGGCCAGTCGGGCTGGGAATACGTGGCCGCCTACGATCACGACGGCCTGCTGTGGGAGCGCGACCTGCATGCCGAACTCGGTTACGCCGAGCGCCTGATTCGTGTCCGCTGGGGCGGCGCGCGCATTCGCGATCGCTACCGCTGGGCCGCATGGCGCGGCCGGATCCGCATCGTCAACGGCACGATCCATCGGTTCGGATCGAACGGGTTCGAGCATGTCGAGGAGTCGGCATGGCGCACCGGCGCGACCGACGTCGAGTTCCGCAGCGACACCTACGGCGATGCCGACAGTATCGAACTCGACGTCGGCAATCTCGCCGCCGCGACGATCGTGGTCGAAGGCACGATCGACGGCTTCGCCAAGGTCGGCGATCCGCTGCAGCGCAATCCGTTCGTGCATGCGCCCGCGTTCCGTTTCGAAATCAGCGGCGCGGAACTGCTCGCGCGCGGCGCGGCAACGCATGCGCTCGGCGGCACCGAGCTGTTCGTCGCGGTCGAGCGGCTGACCGACCGGCCGCTGCCCGTCGATCTCGCGGGCAGCATCGACGTGGCGCCCGGCAATGCGCCGTTCGGATGCCGTCCCGTGTATTTCTTCGGACGGCAGCGCAACGACAGCAAGGCGTGGTCGTCGGCGCAGTTCATCACGTTCGACCAGGAAGCTCCAGCAAAATGATTTGAGGGGGCGGTTAACCAGCCGCATGCGCTGCTAGCCCCCTTCGTTGGTTCGCCGCAGCTTGTCCTGGCTATTCCGGACTCGGCAAGCCCAGCCGCCAGCTCAAATTTCTGCGCGCTCGCGTCTCGCAGCGTGTGTAGAAGAAATCCGTCAGATAGATGCGCGGGCGTGCGAGCAGCCCGCGAAGAATCGTCCGTTCATGAAGGTCGTAAGCCCGGTCGTCAAGATCGGGGCGCTCTGCCCGCAGGCGCCGACCGTCTTCACGAAACCGGCTGCGAGAAGCGCCGAGCACTGCCAGGTCGATATCGCACACGAAACGGGTATCCAGTTCTGCGGCAAGCCCCAAGTGGGTCGTCGCGAGAATCATCGCGCAGATACGATCGCACGCGCGGATTCGCTCCCCTGCCTGGCGTCTGAACCAGTCCGCGCTACGCTGCTCGTTATCTCGTGCGCCCGGAACGAAAATCACGTCATGGAACCAGAGCGCGAGCTCGACGGCGTCCGGTTCGGGAATCGAGTCGCGCGCCAGGTCGAGATGACGCAAACATCGCCGTACATGCGTGAGCGTATGGTAATGGCGCGCCGGCTCCATATAGCATCGCGCCAGCATGCGATAGACATCCTCGGCATGTGTCCCGCCGCTGCACGACCACAACGCGACGAACCGCGCCCGCGTCCGGTTCACGTTCGCTCCTTGGCCCGGGACGGCTGCGCATGATCGCCCGGTACCGACATTAGCGCGATGCGCTCAGAGAAATTCACTGCGGATGTCGATACTCGACCGCTGTCCGATGTTTCCGTAGTGATGCGCGAGCCACGTATCCGCTTCGCGTCGCCCGTAGTCATGCAGTTCGCTGAGAAACCCCCAATCCGCGTTGTACTTGCTCGATACGCTCAACGCGCACAGAGCGTCGTCGGCACGAATGGAATGGATCAGCATTTCCTTCATCTCGCCGCGTTTTATCGTGCCTTGCCGGATCAGGTCGGTGACGAACGAGATGGCCCGCATCTCGCGCATCAGCGACGAGTTGAAACTGATCTCGCTGATACGGTTGAGAATTTCCGCAGCCGTGATCGGCACGCCGCGGCGCACGAGCGGATTGATGTGCACGATCACGACGTCGCGCGTCGCGCAATTGTAGATGAGAGGATAGATGGCCGGATTACCCATGTAACCGCCATCCCAGTAGTACTCGCCATCGATCGTGACCGCCTGGAACAATGTCGGCACGCATGCCGACGCAAGTACCGCGTCTGCACTGACATCCTGTCCCGTGAAGATGCGTATTTTCCCCGTCTCGACATTGGTTGCGCACAGGTACAGCCGGATCGGACAGTGCTTGCGCAGTGCGTCGAAATCGACCTGGCTTTCGAGCACTTCGCGCAGCGGGTTCAGGTTGTTCGGATTGAACTGATAGGGCGAAAAAACGCGCAGCATCATGTCGGCGAATGCATACAGCGGCGAATGATCGAGCCCGAAGCTGTGCGTGCCCTTCAGCCAGGGCACCCAACGCAGCGGGTTGTAGCGTTCCGCCGATTGCGCGACTGCCCGCCAGAAGTCGTGCAGTGCCTGGCGCGCACCGTCTTCGCCGCCTTTTTGCAGCCCGTATGCGAGTACAGCCGCGTTCATCGCGCCGGCGCTGGTTGCACTGACGCCCTCTATTTCGAGCCTGCTGTCTTCGAGCAGACTGTCAAGCACACCCCAGGTAAAGGCGCCGTGCATTCCGCCACCCTGCAAGGCCAGCGCGATCTGTTTGCGCGGTCCATCATTGCGGCGTCTTGCGTGCGTGGTTGTCATGCCCGTCTCCCCAGCTCTCCGTCATGCGGAGCAGCGGCAAGTAATGGACGATACTTCGTCATGCGACACGTCGTCGTGCGCCGCAGGCCCATTCATCCTGCGCGCGCGTCCAAAGCATCCAGCAGCGCTTTCGCCTCTCGCAGGTCGCTCGTGTCGAATCCTTCCGTGAAGCAGCTGTACGCCTCGGACAGCGCCCGCTTTGCCTCCACGGTCTTCCCCTGCCGTTGCAACAGCCTCGCAAGGTCCGACGCCGCGCGCAATTCCAGCGCCCTGGCACCCTGCCGGCGCGCTCGCGCGATCGCTCGGTGAAAACAGTCCAGGGCTTCGTTATCGCGTGCAGGTGCCGTGCCGTCCTTGATCGCCTCTCCAGCCAGATAGATTCCCGTGAGCCGGCAGAGCTCGGCTTCGTAGCAATGCTCGCCGGATTTCTCGACGATCGCCATTGCCTCTTCCAGCGTGTCTCGTGCTGCCCTCTTGTCACCCGCACGCCAGTAACTGTCGGCGAGCAACGCGAGAGAATATGGCCGCAGGTCTGCGCCGCCGGCTGCCCGCTGCGCGTCGAGGCCCAGCCGCATCTGCGCGATTCCGTCGTGGATATTTCCTTGCTCGCTCGTCACCCAGCCGCGCAGAAGCGTCCCCCACGCGAGCCAGTAAGGCAATCCATGCTCGGTCGATACCGCAATGACCGCATCGGCACGCTCGCCGGCAAGCACCGGCTCCCTCCGCAGTTGATGCAAGTGGGCTGCGTAGGTAAGGCTGAACGCCAGAGACGGCCCATAAGCAAGGCCCTGCGCGAGCGTGAGTGCTTCAGCGCTGCGTTTGAGCGCTTGTTCCGGATAGCCCTGAAACCACAAAGTCAATACGAGGTAATTGAGCGCCCGAATACCAGGATCCACCCCGTGCGCGAAGACGTGTGCCTGATGCTGCTTCGGATCGTAGATCGCACAGGCCTGTTCCAGGTTTGCGCGAGCAGCGCCGAGATCGCCCTGCAGAAAAAAGCACACGCCCAGCGCACCATATGCCTCCACGAGCAAGTCCGGATCATTCGCATCCCTGGCAATACCGAGCATCTGGTTGCTCAGATCGGTCGCGACTGCATACTCGCCGCGCACCACATGGTGTATCCGCAAGCCCAACTGCGTCGCAAAGCGTTGCGATGCGTCGCCGGTCCACTCGCATAACTCGAGCGCGCGCCTGTATGTCACGCCCACCTCCGTCGCGCCATACCCACGGACGTCCATCAAGACCGGCCCGAGGGAAAGCAGCAGCGTCAGTTCCCATTGCGCATGCATCGGTGTATCCGGCAAACGCTCGAGCAGCGCAAGCGCCGCTCCGAGGTGATTCATTGCATCGAGGTGGGCGGCATGACGAAGCGCCTGCTGCGCTGCACGATGCAGATATTCGACGGCCTTGGGAATGTTTCCGCTCTGACTGTAGTGGTGCGCAAGTTCACTGCAGTAATCGGCGATGCGCGTCGAGAACAGCACCTCGATCGCCTGCGCAGTGCGCTCGTGCAATGTGGTACGCCGCTCCGTGAGCAACGAGCGCCCGGCCACTTCCTGAGTCAGCGCGTGTTTGAATGAATAATTGACCTCAGGAAAGGCGGGACGCTCGTAGATGAACTCCGCGGCTTCCAGATGAGCGAGCAGACGACGCAGTTCATCGTCCCGCGCCGGCGCTTCGCTGCAAATTCGCCGGATCAGGCTGAACGGAAACTCGTGGCCGATCACGGCGAGCGCCTGTAGCAGTTCCTTTTCCTCGATGGGCAGCCGATCGATCCGGGCAGCCAGCACGCCCTGCACGGTGGTGGGAATGTGCAGCATCGCCGGAGTCTCCACGATGCGGTAATGCCCGGCATCGCCGAGCAGCGATTTCTCTTCGAAAAGCGTCTGGACCACTTCCTCCATGAAAAACGGGTTGCCCTCCGTCTTCTCCAGAATCAGCTGCTTGAGAGGCACGAGTGTGCGATCTTCGCCGAGCAGCGCCGTAAGCAGTCCTTGAGCATCGGACGGACCAAGCGGTTCGAGACGGATTTTGCTGCAATGACCCGCGCGGTCCCACGCGGGCCGATACTCGGGCCTGTAGTTCACCAACAGGAGTATTCGCTCGTCCGGCACGTGGTCGACCAGGTAGGTGAGGAAGGCTTCCGTCTCACGGTCCAGCCATTGCAGATCCTCGAACAGCAAATGGACCGGCTGATTCCGGCTCTCTCGCGCGAGAAGATTCCTGATCGCGTCGAACGTACGGTCGCGCCGGATCTGCGGATCCATCTCGACCAGTATCGTCCCGCCCTCGCCGATTCCAAGCAGATAGAGGATGTAGGGCACGAGGTCCTCGAAACTGCGCTCGAGCGTGAGCGCCTTGCCGATGACCTTTTCCCGGCAGCGCCGCTCGTCGTCCTGCGTCGTGATCTGGAAATAGTTCTTCAGGAGTTCGATGAGCGGCAAATTGGGAAACGCCTTGCCGTGCGAGACCGAAAACGTTTCCAGCACCAGCGCGCCGCGCCGTGAACGCTCCTTGAACTCGTGAAAAAGGCGAGACTTTCCGACGCCCGCTTCCCCCACCACGCCGACCACGCGCCCATGCCCGCCCCTCATTGCCTCCAGCGCCCGGTTCAGATGGTCCATTTCCGTTTCACGGCCGACGAAACGCGCTAGACCGCGATGCGCCGACAGCTGCAGGCGCGTGCGCAACGCTCCCAGGCCAAGCACTTCGTATACGCACAGCGGCGCGGGAATTCCCTTGAGTTGCGTTGCCCCCAGCGCGTTGAACTCGAAATAGCCTTCGGCCAGCTTATGGGTGGACTCGCTGACGAGAATCGACGTGGGCGTGGCGATTCCCTCGATCCGCGACGCGATGTGGATCGTATGCCCGAGCGGATCGTATTCGGTATGCAAGTCGTCGGTGCGGATGGAACGGACGACGACCTCGCCCGTATGAACGCCAACGCGAATTTGCAGAGGAATGCCTTCCTGCAGACGAATGCGGTCGCCGTGCTGCCGCATCGCCTGCTGCATGCGCAATGCCGCGAAAAGCGCTCGCTGCGCATGATCTTCGTGGGCGATCGGTGCGCCGAACAGCGCGAGGATGCCATCGCCGAGCGATTTCGCTACGTACCCTTCGTAGTAGTGGACCGCTTCCATCATCAGCTTGACCACGGGCACGATCAAGCGATGCGCCACTTCGGGATCGAGATCGTGGATCAACGCGGTCGACCCGGCCATGTCGGCAAACAGCGCGGTAACGGTCTTGCGCTCGCCGGCGGGCTCGCCGCGCGCTTCCATGGCCGCGTGTTCGGCACGGATCCGCTCGGCAAGATGATCGGGCGTGTAATGAATGGGGGTTGGCGGCGGCTCCCGATCCGATGGTCGAGAAAATGACGGCGCGGCGGCGGGTGTAGCCAGCGACGCCCCGCAATTGCTGCAGAAGCGGGCTGCCGGCTCGGCCTCATGTCCGCATTGCGGACAAGTGCGGGGCAGCACGGCCTGACACTCCTGGCAGACCCTCGCACCGGGAGGATTCTCGGATCCGCATGTTGTGCAGCGCATAAAACCCTCTTCCTGCCAAGGGTCGATATCGAAACATTATGCGCCACTATCTGCGCGTATTCAGGCCGGCGGGCGTGATCATGCATGCCGACAAGAGAAGAAACCAACGGCTCGACGGTAGTCGATGCGGTGGTCGAGAAACGTCAGCGCCAGTTCGAAAGGCGCGGCATGCGACACTCGACGATCGGCGCATGGCCGAACGCCCGCATTCGGCGCCGCTGTCGATCAACGGGTTGAGATGGCGCCCGGACGGCGTGCCGACCGGCGCGCAACGCCAATAGCGGCGGAGCTTCGCGGCGAGAGAGGTGCTGCTGCACGAGCGCTTTCCGCCCGAGCGCGACACAGCGCGGGATCAAGGGAAAATCCTGAAAAGCCGCCCGTTTCCGCATCGACTTTCCGAACGCGATACGGCAGCCGTGCCGGACATGACGCGCCTGGCCTATGATTCGGGCCGAGGGCAACGCCCGAGAGCGTGCAATGGCATTCACGGGAAATCGCCACGCACTCAACGCGTCGCAACGCATGCGACACGGCCGTCACCGCATTCATGGAGCACCATGTACACGCGCAACGAAGACCTCGAACATTTCATCGCCATCGCCCGGGCCCTGTTTCAGTCGCCCAGGTTGCCGGATGCGGCCCGCCACGCAGCGGCACAAGTTTTCGCTCGCCTCGAGCGTCCGTCTCACGACGGCATGCGTGCCGCGAAACGATATCCGGCCTGCGACCTCCTCGATTCCGCGCTCGCGCCCCTTCTCGACGATTCGTCCGACCTGCGCGCCGCGGCACGCGCGCTCAAGACGCTCGAACCCTCGCTGGGCTGGCAACGACGAACGTCGGGGTTGAACGGGAGCGAAGATTACGTTGAGAAGCATGTGAACGGGATGATCTGCGGGCCGGGCGGGATGGAGAGCCGTTACGACGTTCAACTGGGGTTTTCGTTGATCGCGCCCTTTACTCGCTACCCCGATCACCAGCATCTGCCGGAAGAGGCGTACGTGCTGCTGTCCGCAGGCGAATTTCGCCAGCGGGATGGCGCCTGGTTCGATCCGGGCATCGGCGGCGGGCTGCACAACACGCCCAATATCGTGCATGCGATGCGCTCGGGCAGCGCGCCGTTTCTCGCGATGTGGTGCCTCTTGCCTTGAGCCGGGCGTCGGGTTCGCAGCCGCTCGCGGATTGCCCGCCGCGATCGGCATACCACGGCCCGCGCCCGATAAATGCGGGCTTTTATCGGTTGCCGACGCCACGCGCCGATATTTCGCAACAATTCGCACCACTCATTACAAATTCGATTTATTTAAAATATAAACCCGAATAAATTATTTACCGTCGATCCTGACTTTAAAAATCCATCACATACAATACAGCTGTCGATCCGGGGAATCCCGACCACACACGATCGACATTCCGTTTCAATTCCCGATATTGTTTCAGAAAAATAGCGAAGGAGAAACGATCATGGCTCAAGTTACACTGTGGGGCAGCGTGCAGGGCAACGGCACGGTCGTGGATGGCTCGGGCGGATTCGCCGTGAAACGCGAAAGCACCGGCACGTACCAGCTCTCGTTCAATACCGCATTCATCAAAACGCCCGCGATCGTCGGCTCGCAATGGGGATACGGCGGCGGGCAAAACACGCTGGACAACGTGATCTTTCCGGCGCTTTCCGGCAGCGGAGCCACGATACAAACCGGCGACTCATACGGAAAATATTCCGACCGGAATTTCAGCTTCGTCGTTATCGGCTCGATCAGCTAAAAGTCGACCAAGCTGCATTCCTTCCGGCAACCCGGGGTCTTATTAAAATAAATTTCCGGAAAACCCGAAATCAATGCAGCTTCCATGGCACTTGTCACATAGGCGAGTCCAGGACGCCGGGATGAAGAAAACGAAATCGCTGTATCGCGGGCCCCGATTCCCGGCGTCCTTCATCGGCCATGCAGGCCGCCGGTGTTTTCGCTTCCGGCACGGCTTGCGCGACATCAGGCAGCGGTCGTTCGAACCGCGGCGCGAATCGGAACGTCATCGTGCCCAGCGCGACACTACCGCGCCGCAATCCCCGCGATAAAAAACACGCACGCGGCCGCCGACGCCACCGTGCGCACGTGATTCCACATCGTCCAGTCGTGCACGTAGCGCGTCCACAGCGCCGCGCCGTGCGCGGTCGCCGGATCGGCCGCGGCGAGCGCATCGTTGAGCGGCACGTTGACGGCCATCGTCACCGCGAACATGCCGAACACGTAGAGCACGCCGCCCGCGAGCGCCGCCATCGCGCCCGGCCGATCGCGATCGAACAGCGCGAGCACGGCCAGCGCGAGCGCCATCAGCGTCGTGCCGAGGAACAGCGGCATGAACGGCGAACGCACGATGTCGACGTTGATCGCATTCATCGCGGCCGCGCCGGCCTGCGGCGCGATCCGTCCGAGCGACGTCATCACGAACGTCGAGAACGCGAAGTACACGCCGGCCATCAGCCCGCAGCCGATGGCCGAACCCCACAGCAATGCGGAAGTCGCGAAAGCGATCATGGTCACGCGCTCCACACGCCGGTTGCGGCCGTCGCACGCGCATAGTCGGCGAAATCGCGCGCCGGCCGCCCGAGCGTGTCGTCGATGCCGTGCGCCACCGCGCTGTTACGCCCGTCGAGCACCGTGCCGAACAATTCGTCGAGCAACTCGACGACCGGCTCCGGCACGCCGACCGCGCGCAGCCCCGCGACGAACGCATCGGGCGGAATCTCGCGATACACGATCGGCCGGCCGGCGGCCCGCGCGATTTCGCCGACGGCTTCGGCGAACGTCAGCGCGCGCGGGCCCGTGACCTCGATCACGCGATCCGCGAACCGGGCATCGGTAAGCGCGGCCACGGCCACGTCCGCGATGTCGTCCGCATCGACGAACGGCTCGAGCACCGCACCGGCCGGCAGCGCGACCTCGCCGGCCAGCACGCCGTCGAGCAGGTAGCCCTCGGAGAAGTTCTGGTTGAACCAGCTCGCGCGCACCACACCCCAGCCCACGCCCGACGCCTGCAGCGCGGCCTCGGCGGCCTGCGCGCGGGGCTCGCCGCGCCCGGACAGCAGCACCACGCGCTCGACGCCGCTTTCACGCGCGAGCCGTGCGAATGCAGCGATCGCTTCCACCGCGCCTTCGACGGCCAGGTCCGGCTGGTAGGTCACGTACGCGGCCGACACGCCGTCGAGCACGGCGGGCCAGGTCGCGGGCTCGGTCCAGTCGAAGCGGACGGCCGACGTGCGCGACACGGGCCGGGTAGCGATGCCGCGTGCGCGCAGCCGTGCATCGACGCGGACGCCCGTCTTGCCCGAGCCGCCGACGATGAGGATGGGAAGTGCCGACATGTGCGTCTCCTTTTCTCTCTTGAATGCGAGAATGTCTCGCGTTTTAAAAACACGATAGACTCTCGCATTTGCAACGTCAAGTTTTTCCGGAGGCGGCATGGGCCGACAAAAATCGGGGCAGAACGACGAGCCCGAAGCGGCGGCAGCGGACGCGCCGGCGCGCGCGCGGCTCGTGCCGACGCAGCAGCGCAGCCGCGAGCGGTTCGAGCGCATCCTCGCGTGCGCGTCGGACGTGATGATCGAGAAAGGCTGCGACGCGTTCCGGATGAGCGACATCGTCGAACGCACGGGCATCTCGTTCGGTTCGCTGTACCAGTACTTTCCGGACAAGTCTGCCGTGATCGGCACGCTCGCGGAGCGCTACAACGCCGTCGGGCACGACTGCGTGCGGCGCGATCTCGCCGCGATGAAGACGCTCGACGACCTGCACGGCACGCTCGCGCGCATCACGGACAGCTACTACCGGATGTTCGTCGACGAGCCGCTGATGCGCGACATCTGGCGCGCGACGCAGGCCGACCGCGCGCTGCAGGAACTCGACCGGGCGGACGGCGAGTTCCTGGCCGCGCTGTTCGCGGATGCGTTGGGAGACGTGGCGCCCGACACGACACGCGCGCAGCGGCGCGCGTTCGCCGAGCTGATGATGATCCAGATCGCAGCGGCCGTGCGCCACGCGATCACGCTGCCGCCGAAGGCGTCGCGGCAGATCCTCGCGATGTTCAAGCGCATGTTGCCGCGGGATCTGGCGGTGCTGGACGCGTAACGGCAGGCACGCTGCACGCAGTTGTCCATCGTGCGATGGATCGCGCTTTCAAGCGAAATCATGTTCATGCGCCGCCTCCAGATGCGGAATGCGGCAGCACGGGGATGTCATGCGATCAATTCAAATTGAATAGGACATATCCGAGCGAACCGATGCGATAGACGATGACGGCGCGTGCGAGGATCGTCCAGATGCGATTCTCGACATTCGGCGCGCACATCCATGCGGAACGAATCCATGCACAAAACGGCACGATGTAAATGACGAATGCCGCGAGACGCAGCGGTGCCGGAAAATTCGATCCCAGAATCAGCGCCAGCAAGGGGATAAACAGCAGATTAAGCGGTGCGCCAATCAGCCACCAGACTTTCCACAAACGTTCTTCCCCGTTCCAGGCGTTCTTGAAGGTATTTTTCATTGTCCTGATCGTCCAACCATTATCCCCGACGCATCATCCAGTTCTCTGTATCCGGCGATGTTCACGGTAATGTCGAGATCAAATTCTCGGCAATATCAGCGGTACGCTGTTTTTCCCCGTCATCCAGCCGTTGAGCCATTCTCGCCTCGACGAGCGCCGCAGCAGCGCCATACCGCCCCAGACCTGATATGGCATCGAAGCTCGCGCGCGAACGCGCGATCCACGCTGCGCCGATGGCTCTGTCTCTCGGCAGACCGTTACCGGTCAGGAACCGCATGCCGACGGCATACTGCATGAAAAGACCCGTTGTAATTTTCATAGGGTCGAAATTCGAACGCGTTATCTCTTACTTTCCAGTTGCAACTTCGAGCTTCACGATGACGTCGTCAACATAACCGACCCTGACCGGCAAGCCGGCGCGGATCGGTCCGCCATGCGATGCGGTGTTGTTGAAGCCTCCCGTAATCACATAGTCGGAGTACGAGAAGCATGCCTGTTTGACACAGAATCGCTCCATCGCGTGCCCGCCATAAGGCATGGGTTCAAAGGCGCTTACCTCGCCCTCCACCACGCGAACCTCGCCGGCGGCGATCGCGCTCTGAAGACGATGTGCCGTGGCATACGTGCTTCCGAAGGCAATGGCTGTCCAGAGTATCGCAAAACCCAGCCAGACGAACGGGAAGACCTTGCGCATGAAGGCAGGCCCCTGTACCGGCAGATCGTTGCGAAAGCAGACAAACACGGCACCAACGGCCACGAAGCACAAGCCGTATGCGGGGAACGCCCAGTTCGAAAACCCACTGTTGGCGTAGTCGAATACGATCCGATAGCCGTCGCTGGATACTGCCAACGATACATCGGAAGTCAAAGCCATCAGGGGATTGCGTTGACCCGTGCCGCTTATCGCAATGCAGCCTATCGAAAATGCCACCACCCCAATGCTCATGGCGATCGCCATGATCTTGACCATACGCTCCGTGACATTCTCGTATCGATAGCCGAACTGATCCATCAACTGCAACTCGACGACTTTCTTTGCGCCGCCGGTGAAAATCCAACACGCGAGCCCCCATGCCGTGGCCACCATGACGCCAAAAAACACCATCACCGGCGCGTTGCCGTTCGACGGTCTCAGAAAATCCCAGACATCATGAGCCCGCCCGGACAATATGCCGCCGCCCATCACGATCCACGGCAAGATCTGCAAACCGAAAAGAGCGCGGCCGTAGGCGCGCGCCTGATCGCGAAGCGCATCGCTCCGAAGCGTCGACACGCGGCGGCGTGAACAACGCACGTACTGTACCGTGCTGAACACGATGGCAATCAGCCAGAAGTACCGGCTGAGGATCTGGACGAGTTCGATGATTCGCCTCTTCTCATTGAATTCCCCGGGCTGGCTCGGCGTACTCGGTCTGCCGTTTTCCCGCTTCGACGCGCGGACGGCTTGCAGTGTGGTTCGGAAGCAGGCCGCCGGCAATCGCGGCAGCGCCGCATCACCGACCGACTCTTGCGCTATAGCAACGGTTTCGCCTACTGCTGGATCGTCGCGTTCTTCAACAGTCCACCAACGAACTGCGCACTCGCCTTTTCCAGTGCAAGCGCCTCCAGTTGCTGGCGGATCGTTGCCTGTGCTTGCGGGAACGACGGCACCTGCGTCGGCCGCTTTGCATCGAGCTTCACGATGGCTCGTGCACCATCGATCGGGATCGATGAGGGCGTGACTGCGCCCACGGGCAGCTTTTCGAGCGTCTGCGCGATCGCGACCGGCAAACCGGACGTCTTGCCCTCCGTCGCCGGCGCCTTGAAGCTCGTCCACGGCAACTCGCCGCCGGTCCCGCGGCTCGGCGCGATGCTGTACTGGCGGGCAAGACCTTCAAACGATTTTCCCGCCTTCAACTCGCTCAGCACGGTCGCGGCCGTCGCCGCATCCTGAACGACGATCAGCCGCGGCTTGTATTCGTCCTTCCCGAGCGACGCGACGATCTCGTCGTAGCGCGACTTCACCTGCGCGTCCGTCACCGGGTCGGGTTTCACGTTGTCTTTCAGATAGAGCTGAGTCTCGGCGTTCGCCTTCGCCACCTGCATCGCCGCCTGGACTTCCGGCTTGCTGCCGTAGTTCGCCTTCTCGGCTGCCTGCTGGATCAACACGCGCGCAATCAATTGATTCTTGATCGCCTGACGCACCTGCGGCGTGTCCGGCTGCCTCGAGACCCGCAACACGGCGTCGAGTTCCGCCTGCGTGATCGCCGTCCCGTTCACCGTCGCAACAGTGGTCGGCTGCTGCGATGCAGCCGTCGTTTGCGCGGATGCGGTACCGGTCAGTGCACCGGCAAGCGACATTGCGATCAGCGCAGGCATCAGTTTCGTTTTCATCTTCGTTCCGTCTTCGAATGGAAAGGCGCGAAGACATGTCTTCGCCCATATGCGACCGCTCCGTGAGCGATCGGTACGCGTCAATCAATAATTCCAGTTCATCGTGGCCAGCACGAGCGTCGCCTTCGAACCGAGCGAGGCCGGTTGCGTCAACGCCCGTCCGACCAACACCTCGCCGGACAGGAATTGCTTGTGCCACTGCCATTGCGCGCGCACACCCGCGCCCACGCCGGCCAGCGTCGGGAAACCCGAAGTGGCGACGAGGCTCGCCTTGCCCGCATCGAAGAACACGTACGGCTCGATGCGGCCGTCCTTCCACGCCGGCGCGTTCACCCAGGCAAGCTCGTTGCGCGAATAGAAACCACGATCTCCGGCGATCTCGCCCGAACGGAAACCTCGGACGGTATCCATGCCCCCAAGGTACAGTTGCTCTGAACCGAACAGCGCCATGTTCGTGTACTGCCCGCTCAATGCGCCCCGATATGCGAGCAGCGCGCGTCCGATCTTCGGCAACGGCAGCGTGAATGCAGCAGTGGCATCCACCTTCGTGAACTGGCTGTGCGCTTCGTCGCGCGTGATGCCGTGCGGATCATGGTTCGCGCCGAACCACGGTAGGCCCTGCGACAACCCGCCATTAAGCGTGAAGTTGCCTTGCGCGTCGTTCATCACGAACTTATGCAGCCAGCTTCCGCCGAGACGGAACACGGCGACGCGCTGCGGATCCAGATCGATGCCGTTGACTTCGCGATCGGTGCGGCGCCAGGACACCGTGGCGTCGACGCTGGTGATGTCGCTCACGCTGCGGCTGACCAGGTAGTTCCAGCCAAAGATATGCGACAGCGTGCGGCCGTACTCAAGCGCGGTCGTGCCGATCACTTGCTGGTATTCCGAATCGGAAATCGTGTAGCTGAACGTGTGGCGGCCGAACGGCACCGCGAACGAGCCGACGATCGCATTACTGTCGAGGCTGTCGAGGAAGTTCACGCTCAGCGATTCCTGCAGGCCAAGCAGGTTGTCGGCTTCGACGCCGGCCCGGTAACGCGTGACGCCCGTGGCCGAGCTGCCGTAGTTATCGACGCCGAGCGTGTAGTAGAGGCGATCACCTGGTTTGTTGCCGATGTCGACGATCGATTCGCCTGGATTCTGGCCGGGCAGGATCTGAACCGTCGCCTGGTTGCGGCGCAGGCGGTTGATCTGTGCGACGCCCTGATCGATATCGGACAGGCGCAACGGATCGCCAGACGCCGTCGGGAAGGCGTTTTCGTAGCCGGCGTCCGTGAACCAGCCGCCGCCCGCCGACGACTCGCCGGGCTTGAGCCGGTGGATCGGCTTGCCGTTGATCGTGAATGCTTCAATTGAACCGACCTGAATCGTGATCTTCAGCGTGCCGGTGGCGAGATTTTGCGGACCGAGCAGCGCGCGGGTCGTGACGAAGCCGCGTTCGACGAATACATCGGTGATCCGCTTCAGCAACACGTTGATGCGATGCGAACCGAGGTCCTGACCGACGAACGGTGCGACGACTGCGTCGAGCCTTTTACCGGACACGCCGCTCGGCGGCTCGAACGAACTGCCGTCGGGCGCCTGCAGCGTGATCTGCTTCACGGCGAAGATCGGACCAGGCTCGGCGATCGCGTTGACTGGTGTGTCCGGCGGAATGTCTAGCGTCGTCTCCGACGTCGGTGCGACAGTAATCGAGGCCGGCGGCTGTTCGAGTTGCCGCTGGCGCGCCTGCTCGCGCTGTTGCTCGATGATCAGCTGCGCCGGATCCTGCACGGGGCGGCCGGCCGGGGGCGGAGTCTGCGCGTGCGCCGGCACATGGAATGCAGCGAGGCTCGCGACCAGCAGCGGCAGCTTCAGTCGGGGGAATGCGCGTGGTTTCATCGTTATTGTGCGTGCAGGTGCTCGAGCGTCGATGTGGCCGTTCCGATTGCGTCACTCTTCGCAGCGGCCAAGACGATCACGAGAGCGACGAAGGCGATGACGGCCAGCCCGAGTCGATTTTTTGTTCGATAGTTCATGCGTTAGCGCCACCACCACGTCGTCAGGCCCAGGTGCTGGTCGATCTGGACAGGCGTGCGCGAGGGAGCGCGTACAGTCGTGATGCCGCCGGCCGCCGTGACGCCCTTCCCGCCGCTGAACGAGCCGCCATCGATCACGCCGTCGCCGGTCAGCGTCACGCTCCCGTTCGCGCTGAAACCGCCGCCGACGTCCATCGCGATGATCTGCGCCCACGTGCTGCCGAAGAACGCTTTGAAGCCACGGTGCTGGTTGATTGCCGAGTAACCGGTCACGCCCTGTGCGTACGTGATGGGTGCGTCGACCTTGATATCGCCGGTCGCGAAGACGTTGCCGCCGACGTTGCGCGCGACCGTGCCGGCCTTGATGCCGATGTTGCCGCCCGCCTGGATCGTGCCACCGTACGGCATGACGTTGCTCGACGCATCGGCGTGGCAGAAGATCCAGCAACTGCGCGTATAGCTTGCCTGCCCCGTGAAGACTGCGGCGTTGGTGAAGGCGTTCTGGGCGGTGATATTGATGTCGCCGTCGTTCGATTGAACGATCCCGCCCGAATTCGTGAAGTTGCGGCTCGAGATCGTCACTGGGCCATGCACGGCGGCGATATAGGCGAGCTGGTCCGGGTTGCCGACCGTGCCGTAGTCGACGTTGAAACTGCTCGTCGTATGCGTGAAGAACAGGAAGCTGCCGCCGCGGTCTGAATACGCAGTGGGCTGGCCGCCGTTGGTGCCGCCCGTATGGTCGATGATGTTCCGCACGTCGCCGGCCGCGGTGAGGTTCACTGCGTTGTTCGACAGGATGCGGGCGTTGTCGTTGATGATGTTGCCGCCGGCCGTCAGCTTCGTCTGCCCGTTGGCGGCAAACATGATCCCGAGATTGTTCGCGCTCGAGCGGTTCGTGATGTCGCCTGCGGCGTTGAGGATCACGTCGCCGCCGGTCGTGGTGCCGTCGCTCGCAGTGGCGCCCGCCTGAATCAGGCTGCCGGTGTTGGTGATCGCGCCGCTACTTGTCAGGTTGACCGTGTTACCCGCGCTCAGCGTCGTTGGGCCGGTGGTGTCGTCGGACAGCGCGATACTGCCGGCCTGAACGTTCACATTGTTCGCCGCGGTCACCAGTGCCCCCTGCAGCGACACGGCGCCGGGCGTCGTGAGCGCGACGTCGCGCTCTGCCTTTACGGAGCCGTCCGCGATCGCGATATCACCGTTTGCCGTGACGACGACGTCGCCGGCGTTCGCGTAGATTTTGCCGAGGCTATGCACCCCCGCCCCCTGGTCGGTGACGATCAACTGGACGCGGCCGGCCGTCAGCCCGCCAGCCGCCGTGATATCGACCGCGACAGCGTTGCTTTTTGTACCCGGCGATGAGGTGCCGATCAGCCAGTCGTGGCCGTTGTCGGACGGAGAGAAGCTGGTGTCGTAAGTCGTCGTGCTGTCGCCAGCGATCGCGCGGATGCCGCTCGTCGAGCTGGTGAAGTCGTTGGTGACCGGGCCGTTGATGCTCAGCTGCTTGGCAATCAGGTCGAGGTTGACCAGCGTGCCGGACAGGCCGCCGGGACCAATCGTGATTGCACCGCGGTTCGTCGTGAGCACGACATTGCGCTGCACGACGCCGGGGGCGAGCGTGAGGTCGTTGAAGCTCACCTGCCCGGTCGACAGCACGACGTGCCCAGTGTTCGTGAAGCTGCCGCCATCGACCGTGACGCCGTTCGGATTCGCCAGGATCACGTTCGCGCGCGGACCGAGGACGTTGATATTGCCCTGGATCAGCGACGGGTTCGTGCTCGTGACCTGGTTGACAATCGTGCGCGCATTGATGCCGACGTTGTTCAAATCGGCGCCGGCTTTCGAGACGTTAAACGACGAGTAGGTGTTGTTCGACACGCCACCGGTGGCCGGCGCGATATTGATGGTTTGGCGCCCGCTCATGCCGGTTGAGACGGTCGTCGCAGTTCCGCCGTCGGCGATAACTCCTGCTGCTATCGCCGAACCGGACATGCCCGCAAATGCCACCATCAAGCATCGTCGCAACAATTTAACTCGCATCTCCACCCCGGCCCAAATTATTCGACTACTAAACTCGTCGCCACAAACACGCTACTTCTCCAGCGAAATTTCAGGGAAGGAAAAATCGCCGGCCACGCGACGGGAAATAAACTCATCACCCGTCAAAACGTGGCGTATGGAATTTTCCCTTTCATTCGCATAATCGATGAAATACGCATCGTAATAGTATGCATCACTCTGATCCACTTCAGACATTGCCTTGTTGCCTTCGGCTCTTCCGGTGGTAATGGTGAAGAAGATGTTGCCAGAAACACCCCACCTTCCTTTTTCTTCGGCCACCCTTGTCTCACCGCCCTTTTCATAAACCTTCCACAACTCCGAATATGTCCCGTCGCGTCTAATGTCCATCAATGTCATCGTTTTACTGCCATCACGCGCGTTTTGGCGGTCGTACCATCGCCCAACGAACAGATCCCTTCGATTTTGCGCAGTCATATCGACTGAAAGTCCATATTTCTGCCATTGTTTAGGCGAAGTTAGAACATCCGAATTTTGTGAGGCACAAGCGCACAAAATCAGTGAAAAAGCCCCTACGAAAACTGCTCTCATAGCCTACGACCTCATGCCACATCAAAATCGAAATTCCCGACAAACAAAATCACTATTGCGTGAATGCGAATTCAATCTACTGAATTGACATCCCCCCCTCGATTGATCGCTCGCCGCTCTTTTAAAAATTGATAAGTGATTCCAATAAATAGCAAAATAAACAATGGCAGCGGAATCAAAAGCGGCCTCCAGCCAGCCCCTTTGGCCAGCGAAATCGCGACAAAGAATGAAATCACGGCAGCCAGCGAAATGTAAGCCTTAATATAGCGGATCGTGATTTTATTTATTCGAGCATCATTCATAGCTTTCACTTTCCAGGGGCAGATGCATTTTGGACCGCACTTTGGAACGGTCCCGAGAGACCTTGAATAGCCTGGTTGACCATATTGCCGAGTGGCGCGGGCAATACCGCCTTTGCCCAAGACCCTAGTGCAGTCGCGCCTCCCGCAACTCCTGCGGATAGGTTTGGACTATCTTGATGAGTCACCCCTGCCGTCCCAAAAGCGGCTGTACCTGCAACAGTTGCATTGTAGCCGTTGGCAGCAATTTTTCCGAAGGTGTTCATGCCCTCAATTGCCGAATCGGCAATAGCGAATGGATATGCAAACCCACCGATCACCCCGGCGATATATGATTTTGTAAAATTTGGTTGATCTGTCGATAGTCCCATTTTGTAACTAACATAATCGCCCTCGTAATCAAAGGCACCGGCCACCACAGCAGCAGCAATCGCCTCTGGTCCGAGTAATGTCACGCCAAGCGCACCCGCTGCATACGGGGCTGCTGTATTCATGTTGCTGACGGCGGCTTGGCTGTTTCGCAACTGCGCATTATTCAATGTTTGAATCGTCTGGTCGCTACATGCGGGGTTTGTCGCGGCGCAGACCTTCGAAAGCATGTCATTTTTTTGCCCAGCATGCTGCCCGGCATTGTTCAGGGCTTCATTCTGCGCAGCCGCCGCTCCCGCCATTGCATTTTGCCCCGCAAGGCCTGCGAGACCGCCACCCGTCCACGCCGAAATCGCCGCCAGTGCTGCCATCTGACCTTGGTCCAATGGTGCTCCGCTCGGATCAAGCATTCCCACGATCTGCTGCGACAATACGGCACTCGCGGCCGCCCCGATCGCTCCACCGCCACATCCTTGACCGGTTGCTGCGCCCGCAGCACAACCGAGTGCTGCATGGGCAGCCACGTACGCGGCCCCCGTCAACTTGCCGTCTTGGTTCAGGTTGCCGATTGTGTAGGCAATCGAAGCCGCCGCATTCGTCGCCGCACTATCGCGCAAGTTCGTCAGGAAACTGCCTCCTTGGAGAGTCGTCTGAACCGTCGCCTGAAGCACAGACTCGGCCGCAATCGCACCAATCGTAGTCGGCAACGAGCCGGTTGCAGCGCCAGCCTGCGGCACCAGCGTATTGCCAAGCGACTGCACACCTGCCAACGCGGCAAGGCTATTCCTTGACGCCGCCCACGACCAACCGGGTGTACTATCGCCAAACGTGATGCCATTCGTCAAACCCGCAGTAAGCGCGGCCGTACCAGCCGTCGTGAGCATGGTTCCCACGCTAAACGAACCGCCACTATTCAACTGGCTCATCGTGCTATTCATCATGCCGGCAACGCCCGCAGCCAGTGCGGCATTCGCCGTACCAGCGCCCAAGGCACCCGCACCCGTTCCAGCCGCAGCGAATGCCGAGCCTGAGCCTGCCGTCGCCCCTGCCGCTACGCCGATGGCTGCCGATGCCGCCATCCCGGACATGATCGACAAGCCGACGATCACGCCCGTCATGAAGAGCTGGTCGTACCACGCGTCGCCGCCGAGCATTTCCGTATGCAGGTTGTCAGTGACGGTCCGCTGCGTAAAATTCCCGCCCAGCTTCGTCTTCAGGTCCGACAGCATTTGCTGCGTCGCGGCCTGATTCACGCTGCCATCGGCATTGACCTGCTGCAACGCCCCACCGATCTGCGCGATCGACTGCGCGTTGAGCTGATAGTTGGCGGCCGACATGAAGCCGCCTTGCTGCGCCAGGGTGCCCGTGGTTTCCAGCAACATCCCTTCCTGCCCGACCTGATAGATCGTGCCGACGTTCGTCGAACGTTGTTCGTTGGTCAGCGAGTTCGTGTTGACCGTCAGGTTCTGCGCCGTGACGGTCCCCGTGTTCAGGATGCTGTTCGCGTAGTTGAGCGTGACGTTGGTGCCCGTGATCTCACCGTCGGCGTTCACCACCGCGAAGTTCTTCGGCAACAGTACTTCCGGCATCAATGCTTGCACCGTCGGGCACGTAGCGCCGCCGGTGGTGCTGCAACCCGGCTCCGGCACCGACTGCTCGACGTACCAGAGCATTGGATGATCGATCATCGCCAACTGCGCGTCGGACAACTGCGTGCCGAGCGCGATGTTGTGGTCCTTCGCATACTCCAGTGCCGCACCGTAAAGTGCCGCCTTGTCCTGATTGGCGATCGACGCCTGACTCGTGCTGTCCGTGGCGCTCGTCGTGCTATAGAAACTGCTCCTGCCGGTCGCCTGCAGCGCCGCTTGCTCAATCTGCTGATTCTCCGTGTACGGGTCGTAGTAGAACGGCACATTGCCCGGCTGCAGATTCGACGGAAGGTTGGCGATCAACGACGCCGACGAAACCGTATCCACGACCTGCGCGGCCGGGTTGTTCGTCAGATAAGTGACCGTCGCGGTTTGCCCCGAAATCGTCTTGACGGTTGCGCTCAATGGCGTGTTCGCCTGCGTGACAATCGGTGCGACCGGCATGCCGACGGTCCGCACACCAATCGGCGTATTCGGCGGCAAACCGGCCGAACCCGTCACCGACGTCAGCTGACCATTCGCGTCGACGACCCGACCCGCCACGTTGACGGTCGTTGCCACGCCAGACGGCGTCGACACCGGCCCAAGCGAAATCACCTGACCTGACACGACCGGCGGCGGCGTGAAGACGTTCGGATTCGTGATGCCGTTGACAAGCTGCGAGCCCGTCAGCGCGATGGTTTGACCGATCACGTTGCCGGTGTTGGTGAGCGTCGGCGAATTCACCGACAGCGAGTTGCCCGCTTGAATCGTGGCCGGCACGAAATCCGACATACCGACGTTCGACGGCAAGCCTGGCGCGGCTTGCGCATCGCCGAGACTGAACGCCCCGCCATACAGGTTCTGACAGGTCGCCGCCGAGCCTTGGCAACCCCACGTGCGAATGCCAGCCGGATTGCCCGTCCAGTACGCGTGCAGGTACTGGTTATCGCTCGACGCGCTCGAGCTGGCGTTGATCGTCGCGTTGTTCAGCGCCGTGACAAGACTGCCCGTGTTGCTGAACACACCCGCGGTGATCGACAGATTGTTGTTCGCCGTGATCGTCGCCGGCCTGGCCGACTGCACTTCGATATACGCTTCACAGTTCTGCCCGCATCCCGTGTACGGCGATGCGGTGCCGTAGTTCTGATGAACCGTGACGGGCGCGGCGACCGTGTTCGTTACTGTCGCAGCGTTGAGGTTGACGTTGTTGCCCGCCTCGATCGCGCCCGACGTGTTCGTGACGCTCGATGCCTGCGTCGGATTGCCCGCAGTCGTGCCTGCGCCGCCGATCACGACATCGTGCGCCGCGACCAGATTGCCATAGGTATTGGAGACCTGATTCGCCGCGATAACGATGTCATGGCCGGCGGTAACGTTGCTATTGGCCTGCTGATAGCTGTACGTCTCCGAGTTCGGATTCGTCGTATGCAGCGACGCACAGCCCGAATTCGAGATACCCGATGCGCAACCCGCCGTCACCGTCTTCGACCCGACATTCGAACCTTGATTCGTAAAGCTCGCTGCCTGAATCGTGACATCGTTGCCCGCCGTCAGCGTGCCTGCGTTGGTCAAATTACCGCCAGACACATTGAGGTTGCGGCCGGCGAGGATCTGGCCCGCTACCCCTTGTACCGTGACGCTGTTCGATACCGCCGGGATCGCCACCGTACCCGGCGAATTGATCGTGAAGGTCGTCGGCAGACCGATGGTGTATGAACAGTGGCTGTTCAGATCACAAGCATGGATCCCCGTGCCGACGATACCGCCGCCGGACGCTCCCGGAGACGTGCCGACGCTCTGGTAGACAGCGATCGGCGTGCCACCCTGCCCGAGGAATCCCCCCGAGGTCGAACCGCTCAATGCCCGCAAACCCGACAACAGCGAATTCAACGCCGCCGCATCGACCGTGTCCGTCACGGTCGACGTGTACGAGCGCGCCTCGTTGTTCAGCGTCTGAACGTTCAACGAAACGTCGTTCGCCGCACTGACGGTCCCGCCTTGATTGTTCAAGGTCTGGGCCGTCATCGAAAGATTATGACCTGCCGCGATTACGGACGGCGGGCCGGACACCACACCGACCGTCGTTGTCGTTTCCGTCACCGTCGGCAACGTGAAGGTCTTGCTGATGCCATTATTCGCCAGCGTGCCGTCCTGCACGTACCAGTACGCCGCACCGAGGCTACCGAGCTGCGGTTGTGCCTGCGACGCGTCGCCGGGCAGTTGAACCAGCGTGAACGTTCCGGTCGATGCGACGGGAGCCTGAGTGATCGCGACGCCAACAGGCGACAACAAGTCGCCCAGCGTCGCCTGCTGGGTCAGCGGAATGTTTTCAGAAAGGACGTGATCGCCCGCGCCGGGGAAATAGAACTGGTAATTGATGGTGCCGATCGGGGTCGACCACAACAGCCCGGGATTATCCACCGTCTTGGTCGTCGTCGATGTCGACGAGCCGGATGAAGCGGTCGCATTGTTGACAGTGGCCGCCGTGATCGACAGATCGTTCGTCGCCGTCAGCGTACCGCCTGCATTTCCGAGATCACCACTCAGGTTGATCGTCGCGTTGCCCCTGCCGGCCGGGCTGTTGCTGTTGCCCGCCTTCGTGGTGCCGCCCGAGTTGTCATAGCTCGATCCGGTAATCGTCAGCGTATTGGCGGCCTGCACCGTGCCGGCGTTCGTACCCGAACCATTCAACGTGAACGCATCATTGGCCGTGACCGTGCCGCTCGCCGCATTCGCCAGCGCCCCGTTGATCGTCAGGTCGTTGCCGTTTATTGCACCCGTGTTGCCCACCGCGCCGTTCAGCGTCAGTGAACCCGTACCCTGGTTGATCGTGCCGGCGTTGTTGATGCCGTTGGCCGACGAAACCGTAACGGCCGTTCCCGGCAGCGTCCACGTCCCAGAATTGCTCACCGATTGCGCCGACAGGTTCAGACCGTTACCGCCATTGACCGTCCCATAACTGGCTACCGATGGGTCGAGCGTCTGGTTCGGCAGGTTCAGCGTCGCAACGTTTTGCGCGAGGATCCTGCCGTTCGTATTGCCAAACGAGCCATTGCCGCCCGTCACCGTCACTGTCGTGTTGCCGACTGCGGCGGTCGGGTGGTTGACGTCGCCCGAGTATATGAGACCGTTCGCGTTACTCAGGTTGCTCGTCGTCAGGTTCAGCGCGTTGGTCGCGAGCAAACCGCCCGAGTTCGTCGTCGCACCCGAGACATTGAAATTCGCCGTCGGTCCGTAGATCGTCCCCGAGTTCTTGAGGTTCGTCGCAGTGACGTTCGCAGTCTGCAGCGACGAGAGGCTGCCCGTGTTCGTGACCGCAAAGCCCGACACGTTCAGATTACCGGCCGCCATCTGCGTACCGATGTTATTGATCGTGCCGCCGGCGAGCGTTGCGTCGCCCTTGAAGGCCGCCGTGCCACCCGTCGTCAGGCTTTGCGTGCCGGTGATCTGCGTCGTGCCGCCGACCACCGCGTTCGCCGTCGTCACGCTTGCGCCAGACAGGGTCGCGTTGCCGCCGATCGACAAAGCGGGGGCGGTGGCGTTGAAGGGCTGGTTGAGCTGGCCTGCCGACGTGTCGAGGTTATCCGTCGCAGTGGCGGTCAGATTGCCGCCGACGGCCACGCCCTGCGTTGTGATGTTGCTTGCCGTGAGGCTCGCATTTTTCGACACGGTCGTCTGGCCGTTGAGCGTCAGATTCTGGCCGGCGTTCACGGTCGAATTGCCCGCCGTCGACACCGGACCGACTGCCGTCAGATTCCCTGTCTTCGCATTGGCGTTCAGATCACCGATGCTCTTCAGGCTGCCTTGTGTATTCACGTCGGTGCCGGCAGTGATCGTCGTCGCCCCGCCTGACAGCGCATCGCCTGCGAGCGTCGCACTGCCGCTGGTCGCCGTCAGCGTGCTGTTGCCAACTGCCGTTGTTGCGCCCACCGACAGGTTCTGGCCGGCGGTCGCGTTCAAGTTGTTTCCGGTCTGGATCGCGCCAGAAACCGCGACGTTGTTGCCTGCATTGAGCGTCGTGTCGTTCGCGACGCTGATCGCACCCGTGCCGTTAATGTCGCGGCCCGCCGTCACGCTCGCGTTGCCCGTGTTGCTGACTGCGAGCCCCCCATTCAGATTCGCATCGCGCGCGGCTGCAATCGTCGTGGCCTGGCCGCTCTGGATCGTCCCGGCGACCGTCGCGTCCTGCCCGGCGTTGATATTGACCGCGCCCGGCGTCGACACAGCACCCGCGATCGACACGCTTCCCGCGTTCGATCCGATCGATGCATTGCCGCCGCTATAGACGAGACCGCCCAGGCTCACGCCCTGCGATCCGCTCGCGTTCAATTTGCCGAGCGACACCACGTTGCCAGTTGTCGTCAGCGAGCCGCCGTTGGCCGCGAGCGTCATGTCGTCAACCGACTCGGCCGTTCCCTGCAAGCTGGTGTTGCCGCCCGACGTGACATTCAGGGCTTTGCCGCTCGTGACGTTCCCGCCGAGTGTCGTGTCCTGCCCCGCCTGAATCGTCACTGCGCCCGGAGCGGAAACCGTGCCGCCAAAGCTGGCGTTGGTGCCGGCCGTCGCATTGATCGCACTGCCGCTCTGCACCGCGCCATTCAGCGCAATCGCCTGACCGGCATTCAGATTCACCGCGCCTTGCGATGACGCGACGTTACCTTGCCCCGTGATCGAGCCGCCTTGCGCAGCGATCGTTACCGGCCCCTGTGCCTGTACCGTGCCACCGACCACAGCGTTCTGGCCAGCCGTGACGGACAATGCACCGTTCGATTGCGCATTGCCGTTCACCGTGGTCGAGCCGGTTTGCGCGGCGATCGTCGTATCGCCGACGCCCGACACCTGCCCGTTGACAGTCGCGTTGCGTGCGCCCGCGAGCGCGACCGTGCTACCTCCCTGCACCGCGCCGTTGACGGTCAGATCCCGTCCGGCTTTCGCCAACACCGTGCCAGGTGCGCTCAAGCCCCCGACAGTGAGATCGCCATTCGTCGTCTGCAGCGCGATATCATGCGCCGACAGCGAACCGATTGTCATCGACTGAGCAGCCGTGAGGCTGGCCGTGCCATTCGCGGCGACCGACGCAGCATTCAGATTGCCACCCGCCATCATCGTGACGTTCTGGCCGGCCGACACGGAGCCCGGTGCGTTAATATCGCCGTTCGCGTTGACCGTGTAGTTCTGGTTAGCGAGCCCCGTACCGCTGATGGTTGTGTTGCCCGCGCTAGTCAGATTGACATTCTGATTGGCAAACGTTTGACCGACCGACACGTCGCCGTTCGAATTGACCACCACGTTGCCCGCCGTTGCCGACAACGGGCCTTGGGTGTTCACGCCCATCCCGGCCGCGGTCGACACGATATAGACTGTGCCGCTCGTTACCGAGCCATACTGGTTCGCATCGACGGCCACACTCTTGCCGATCGCGGCGGCGGTGTTGGTCGCGCCGTTCGCGACCGTGCCGTATGTAATACCAGTCGCGTCCGACGATGTTGGCGTCACGAGCTGGTTGCCAGTTACTACGTTGACGCGCTGATCGGCTCTCAACGGGGCGTTGATGGTGACACTTTGACCGACCAGGTCCAGGTTGCCTACAGTTCCCTCCACCCCCGCGCCGGGTGTACCGTTATTGCCTGCCGGCCCGTTGATCGAAATGTTGCCCGACGTAACGTTGTACGCGACTGCGCCTGCGTGCGTGAAATCGGTTGCCGCTCCTCCGACGCCAGTGAGAAACTGCGGCGTGCCGGTTGTGAGCGTCAGATTCGTGATGTTCGTCACGCTCAAACCATTGACGCTAACGCCATTGGGAGAAGCCACGACCACGGCCGCTGGAGAGCCGAAGACCTCGAGCGGGCCATACAATGAGGCTGCCGGCCCCGTCGATGTGACCTGATTGATGATCGTCGTGGCCGGCCGGCCGTTCAGATTCGGGTTCGCTCCCAGCGTGCCGCCAAGCAGCGACGTTCCTGCCACCGTGCTGTTGTTCAGCACGAGACCTTCCGCTCCTACGTTAAACGACTGGTACTGTCCAACGCTGATTCCATTGGAATTAGGGGTTGGGATATTGATCGCCGGTATGCCCGTGCTGGTCTGTGTGACCGTCGGCTGAAAGGGAATCGGCGCGCGCGGATCGACGATCGGCGCGGCATGTGCGGTTTGATCAGCGAGGAGCACCGCCGGCGCGAAATACATCACGACGGCCATCACAGCTGCGACGCCACGCATCCATAGCGGACGCGAAAGCTCGCCACATGCCGGTCCTGCAAACTGATAGTTCGTGCACGCCGACTCGCGCGCCAACTTGTGCTGCGCGACGCGCACGACCCCGGCACGCTGCGCTTTCTTGATACGCATATCTCCGCCCCTGCGAAGGCTTTTTTGTTAGGTCACGTCGGAAAATATCCGACACGACATTTCGCTATCTGCTAATTTTTACCGGACGAATCGTATCACGTGCAATTTTTTCTGGCGGCCAAGAATTGTCAAGCATACTTTTCTAATTTATTTCAGCGCTGTCCAGCGGGGAATGAGTCTCGAACGGCCCGACCGTGGCCTGTTCCGCGCGCGTTTCTAACGGATTGAGGTTGATGCAATTGCCGGAAATGGTCCGACACAGGTCACCGGGGCCATTCCCCCCCGCCGGACCATTGATCGAAATGTTTCCCGACCGGACATCGTAAGAGACCGCACCAGCGTGGGCGAAATCGGTCGCAGTGCCTCCGACGCCAGTGAGAAACTGCGGCGTGCCCGTCGTCAGCGTTAGTCCCGGTACGTTCGTCAGCGCCATGCCGTTTACGGCAATACCGCCCGGCGCCGCCACGATGACGGCCGCCGGCGATCCGAAAACCTCGAGCGGCCCGTTCAGCGTCGCGATGTTGTTGGACGTGACCTGATTGATGATGGTCGTCGCTGGCCGACCGTTCAGGTTCGGGTTGGCGCCAAGCGTACCGCCGAGCAGCGGCGTGCCTGCCACCGTGCTGTTATTGAGCACGAGGCCGCGCGACTCGACGTCGAAAGACTGGTACTGCCCAACGCTGATTCCGTTTGAGTTGGCACCCGGAATGTTGATCGCAGGCACGCCCGTGCTGGTCTGCGTGACGGACGGCTGGAACGGAATCGGCGCACGCGGATCGACGATCGGCGCCGCGTGCGCGGTTTGGTCGGCGAGCAAGACAGCCGGACTGAAATACATCACGACCGTCATCACCCACGCGGTCGCCTTGACCCAAAGCCCGTGCTCTTTGCTTTTCAACGAAGCATGGTCGAAGACAATCGTCTGCTTGGCCGTTCCCCGTTGAACGTGCCGTTTCTCGATATCGCGCATGACGCGGCGCATGGTTGGTCTCGCTTGGTATTTTCGGCAGATGATTGCACATGAAAATCCGCAAGACAGTCAATAATTGTCATGCCCTGAAATGACAGCGCACGCATATATTACGCAACGTTTTCAAATATTTTTCTGATTGCTATATTTAGTGCAGCGACCGCCTCGTGGCTTTTTTTGCGAATCATTTCATCGCGAGTTTTATGCAGATAGGCGATTGACTTCTCGATCAGGCAAAACCGCATGAATTGGACTCGGTTGCTTGTTCGCGCAAATCGCGGACAAGACATCGAGCGCAATTTGTCATGGTGTTGCCCGGCTTGAAGGCACCTTGATGGCAATGCGGGCTTCGATCGATGCCCCGCGAACGGCGCTCGCTCACGCGATGGACAACCCGGACGGAAAACGCGGACGCGAGCCGACGCCGGGTGAACCATACTGCCCGGCCCGACTCGCCATCCGCATCGACAACCTCGCTACGCGTTACGCGTATTCGTACACCCCGCGCCCCGCCTTCCGCCCGAGCCGCCCTGCCGACACCATCTCGCGCAGCAGCGGGCACGCACGATACTTGGGATCGCCGAAGTCCTTCACGAACACGTCCATCACCGCGAGGCACACGTCGAGGCCGACGAGGTCGGCCAGCGCGAGCGGCCCGATCGGGTGGTTCGCGCCGAGCTTCATCCCCGCGTCGATCTCCTCGGCCGACGCGATGCCTTCGGCCAGCACGAAGAACGCCTCGTTGATCATCGGCACGAGGATCCGGTTCACGACGAAGCCCGGCGAGTTGCGCACGCCGATCGGCGACTTGTCGAAACGCTCGGTCAGTTCGCGCACGGCCGACGCGGTCGCGTCGCTCGTCTGCAGCCCGCGGATGATCTCGACCAGCGGCATCAGCGGCACCGGGTTGAAGAAGTGCATGCCGACGAAGCGCGCCGGATCGGCGAGCGGCGCCGCGAGCGCGGTGATCGAGATCGACGACGTGTTGGTCGCGACGATCGCGTCGGGCCGCGCGACGGCCTCGATCTGCTTCAGGATGCGGCCCTTCAGCTCGACGTTCTCGGTCGCGGCTTCGATCACGATGTCGGCCGACGCGAGCTTCGCGTAGTCGGTCGACGTCGTGATGCGCGCCAGCGCCGCGTCGCGTGCGGCCGCGTCGAGCTTGTCCTTCGACACGAGCCGCTCGAGGCTGCCCTTCAGCGTCGCGATGCCCTTGTCGAGCGCGGCGTCGCTGACGTCGATCATCACGACGTTGAATCCCGCAACGGCGGCGGTCTGCGCAATGCCGTTGCCCATGGTTCCGGCGCCCACGACGCCGACGATTTCGATGGCCATGAAATTTCCTGTGTGTTCGGGTGCTGAGTGTCCGATTATCAGATGTTCTCGAAGATCGCAGCAATCCCCTGGCCGCCGCCGATACACATCGTCACGAGCGCGTAACGCCCGCCGATGCGCTTCAGCTCGTACAGCGCCTTGACCGTGATCAACGCACCGGTCGCGCCAATCGGGTGACCGAGCGAGATGCCCGACCCGTTCGGGTTGACCTTCGCGGGATCGAGGCCGAGTTCCTGCGTGACCGCGCAGGCCTGCGCGGCGAACGCCTCGTTCGCCTCGATCACGTCGAGATCGGTAATCTTCAGGCCCGCGCGTTCGAGCGCCTTCTGCGTGGCCGGCACGGGGCCGATGCCCATGTAGGCCGGATCGACGCCCGCGTGCGCATACGCGACGAGGCGTGCGAGCGGCTTCACGCCCTGCGCGCGGGCGGCGTCGGCGCTCATCATCAGCACGGCCGCGGCCGCATCGTTGATGCCCGATGCGTTGCCGGCCGTCACGGTGCCGTTCTCCTTCGCGAACACCGGGCGCAGCTTCGTGAAATCGTCCGCGCTCGCGTCGTGACGCACGTGCTCGTCGGTGTCGAACGCGACCTCGCCCTTCTTCGTGCGAATCGCGATCGGCAGGATCTGATCCTTGAAACGCCCTTCCGCGATCGCGCGCGCCGCGCGACGATGCGATTCGAGTGCGAGCGCATCCTGCGCGTCGCGCGAGATGTCGTACTTGCGTGCGACATTCTCGGCCGTCACGCCCATGTGGATCGTCTGGAACGGGTCGTGCAGCGCGCCGAGCATCATGTCGACGAGCTTGCCGTCGCCCATGCGCTGGCCGAAGCGCGCGGCCGGCACGGTGTACGGCGCGCGGCTCATGCTCTCCGCCCCGCCGCCGATCGCGACGTCGGCATCGCCGAGCATGATCGTCTGCGCGGCCGACACGATCGCCTGCAGGCCCGAACCACACAGCCGGTTCACGTTCATCGCGGGCGTGTGCTGTGCGACGCCGCCGTCGATCGCCGCGACGCGCGACAGATACATGTCCTTCGGCTCCGTGTTCACGACGTGACCGAACACGACATGCCCGACCGCATCGCCCGGCACGTTCGCGCGCGACAGCACTTCGCGCACGACCTTCGCACCGAGCTCGGTCGGCGAGAAATCCTTCAGGCTGCCGCCGAAATCACCGATCGCGGTACGGACACCGCTCACCACCACGACTTCTTTCGCTGCATTGCTCATCGTCTGCTCCGGTTCGTTCGCGCACGCATGCGCGCTGATGCGTTACATGTTCGGATAATTCGGCCCGCCGCCGCCTTCGGGCGTGACCCACACGATGTTTTGCGTCGGGTCCTTGATGTCGCAGGTCTTGCAGTGCACGCAGTTCTGCGCGTTGATCACCAGCCGATCGCTGCCGTCGTCGTTCTTCACGAACTCATAGACCGCCGCCGGGCAGAAGCGCCCCTCCGGCCCCGCGTACGTGCGCAGGTTCACGTTCACCGGCACGCTCGCATCCTTCAGCGTCAGGTGCGCCGGCTGGTTCTCCTCGTGGTTCGTGTTCGAGATGAACACCGACGACAGCCGGTCGAACGTCAGCTTGCCGTCCGGCTTCGGATACTCGATCGGCTCGCACTGCGACGCCGGCTTCAGCGTCTCGTGGTCTGCGTGCTGGTGATGCAGCGTCCACGGCACGTTGCCGCCCATCACCTTCTGCTCGAGCCCGACCATCAGCGTGCCGAGATACAGCCCCTTGGCCATCCACTGCTTGAAGTTGCGCGCGCGGTACAGCTCCGTGTACAGCCACGACTGCTTGAACGCGTCCGGGTACGCGTTGAGTTCATCGCTCTGGCGGCCGGCCTGCACCGCGTCGAACGCGGCGTCCGCCGCCAGCATGCCGGTCTTGATCGCCGCGTGGCTGCCCTTGATCCGCGATGCGTTCAGGAAACCCGCGTCGTCGCCGATCAGCGCGCCGCCCGGGAACACCGTCTTCGGCAGCGACAGCAGCCCGCCCGCGGTGATCGCGCGCGCACCGTACGACACGCGCTTGCCGCCTTCGAGGAACGCGCGGATCGACGGATGCGTCTTGTAGCGCTGGAATTCCTCGAACGGCGACAGGTACGGGTTCGTGTAGCCGAGGCCGACCACGAAGCCGACCACGACCTGGTTGTTGTCCATGTGATACAGGAACGAGCCGCCGTAGGTATCCGACTTCAGCGGCCAGCCGGCCGTGTGGATCACGAGGCCCGGCTTGTGCTTCGCCGGATCGATTTCCCACAGCTCCTTGATGCCGATCCCGTACGCCTGCGGATCGGCGTTCGCATCGAGCTTGAACTTCGAGATCAGCTGGCGGCCGAGGTGGCCGCGGCAGCCTTCGGCGAACAGCGTGTACTTCGCGTGCAGCTCCATGCCGAGCTGGAAGTTCTCGGTCGGCTCGCCGTTCTTGCCCACGCCCATGTTGCCGGTCGCGACGCCCTTCACCGAGCCGTCGTCGTTGTAGAGAATCTCCGCGGCCGGGAAGCCCGGGAAGATCTCGACACCGAGCGCTTCGGCCTGCTGGCCGAGCCAGCGCGTGACGTTGCCGAGCGAAATCACGTAGTTGCCGTGGTTCTTGAAGTTCTCGGGCAGTGCCCAGTTCGGCGTCGTCACCGCGCTCTTCTCGGACAGGAACAGGAAGCGGTCTTCCGTCACCTCGACGGTGAGCGGCGCGCCCTGTTCCTTCCAGTCGGGGAACAGTTCGGTGATCGCGCGCGGGTCCATCACCGCGCCCGACAGGATGTGCGCGCCGATCTCGGAACCCTTCTCGAGCACGCACACGCCGATCTCGGTGCCTTTCTCGGCGGCCAGCTGCTTGAGCCGGATCGCCGCCGACAGCCCGGCGGGGCCGCCGCCGACGATCACGACGTCGTATTCCATCGATTCGCGCGGGCCGTATTGCGCGAGCAAGTCCTGTGTGGTCAAAATCCTGTCTCCTCCTGCGTCCCGACCGTCAGCCGGTCAGAACTGGTCTTCCGTCAACGCGAGCACGCTCTCGTTGCCCTTCGCGCCGACGATCGACGCTTCGAGCGCGCCGGCCTGCACGAGAACGTGCTCCGCATAGCATTGCGCGATCGCGATCTTCGCGTCGAAGAACGCCGGGTCGCTCGCGCGGTTCGCCTGCGCGGCCACCAGCGCGCGCGCCATCTGCCATCCGCACAGCACCACGCCCGCCAGCTTCAGGTACGGCACGCTGCCCGCGAACACCGCGTTCGGGTCCTGCTTCGCGTTCGCCACCACGTAGTCCACCACCGACGACAGCGCGCGCGCACCCTTTTCCAGCTGCACCTTCATCGACGCGGCCGCCGCGCCGTCCAGCCTGCCCAGCGCCGCCACCGTGTCGCCGATCTCCGCGATCAGCGCCTTCGCCACCGCGCCGCCGTCGCGCATCGTCTTGCGGCCGACCAGGTCGTTCGCCTGGATCGCCGTCGTCCCTTCGTAGATCGCCAGGATCCGCGCATCGCGGTAGTACTGCGCCGCGCCCGTCTCCTCGATGAAGCCCATCCCGCCGTGCACCTGCACGCCCAGGCTCGCCACGTCGTTCACCATCTCCGTGCTCCAGCCCTTCACGACCGGCACCAGATACTCGTAGATTGCCTGATGACGGCCACGCGTCGCCTCGTCCGAATGGCGGTGGGCAATGTCGCTGTGCGCGGCCGCCACGTACGCCAGCGCCCGCGCGCCTTCGGTCAGTGCACGCATCGTGCCGAGCATGCGGCGCACGTCCGGGTGATGGATGATCGTCACCGACTGCTTCGCCGAGCCATCCACCGGACGGCTCTGCACGCGTTCCTTCGCGAACGCCGCCGCCTTCTGGTACGCGCGATCGGCCACGCCGATCCCCTGCATCCCGACCCCGAAGCGCGCCGCGTTCATCATGATGAACATGTATTCGAGGCCGCGGTTCTCTTCGCCGATCAGGTAGCCGATCGCGCCGCCGTGGTCGCCGTATTGCAGCACCGCCGTCGGGCTCGCCTTGATCCCGAGCTTGTGCTCGATCGACACGCAGTGCACGTCGTTGCGCGCGCCCAGCGAGCCGTCCTCGTTGACCAGGAACTTCGGCACGATGAACAGCGAGATGCCCTTCACGCCTTCCGGCGCGTTCGGCGTGCGCGCCAGCACCAGGTGGACGATGTTGTCCGCCATGTCGTGCTCGCCCCACGTGATGAAGATCTTCGTGCCGAACACCTTGTACGTGCCGTCGCCCTGCGGCTCGGCGCGCGAGCGCACCAGCGCCAGATCGGAGCCCGCCTGCGGCTCGGTCAGGTTCATCGTCCCCGTCCATTCGCCGGAGATCAGCTTCGGCACGTAGCGCTGCTTCTGCTCGTCGGTGCCGGCCGTCAGCAGTGCCTCGATCGCGCCGTCGGTCAGCAGCGGGCACAGCGCGAACGACAGGTTCGACGCGTTCAGCATCTCGATGCACGGCGTCGCGATCAGCTTCGGCAGCCCCTGGCCGTCGTACTCGGCCGGATGCTGCAGCCCCTGCCAGCCGCCTTCGACGAACTGGCGGAACGCGTCGCCGAAGCCCGGCGTCGCGGTCACGACACCGTCCTTCCAGCTGCTCGGGTTGCGGTCGCCTTCGACGTTCAGCGGCGCCAGCACCTCGCCGCAGAACTTCGCGGACTCGTCGAGCACGGCCTGCGCCGTGTCGTAACCGGCATCCTCGAAACCCGGCAACTGCGCGACGGCGTCGATACCCGCGAGTTCCTTCAGCACGAACAGCATGTCCTTGACGGGGGCGTTATAGCTCATGGTCGATGTTCCAAATCAGGCGGTGAATGAGGCGCGCTACCGGGCCGGTACGGCAAGACCGGCCGGCCCCGGGCGACGACGTGACCCATCGTAATGCCGCAATGGCCGGTTCCCGTTGTCATATCCGGCCCACATGGTGACAAAATCGGCCACGGGTTGCGTGGGCGCGGCCGGAAACGGCCGGCTGGATAAGGGTTTGGCCGGAGCCGGTTTCGATGAAAACGGTGAGCAATCGACGTGCCGGCCGATGGGGTCGAAGCGGCGCAGCATGCCGGCGGCAACGGGAGCCGGTTATGGGAATCGCCTATGGGAGCCGGCCATGGGAGCGAACGAAGGAAGCCGGTTATGGGAACCGGCTTGAAAAAAACGCACTACGCGCGCCGCCGATACGTCCCCGGCGTACTCCCCGTCCAGTGCCGGAACGCGCGATGAAACGCGCTCGGATCGTCGAAGCCGATATCGGCGCCGATCGCCGCGATCGTGTCGGGCGTGCCGATCAGCCGCTGGATCGCGATGTCGCGCCGCAGTTCGTCCTTGAGCGCCTGGAACGTCGTCCCTTCGGCGGCAAGATGGCGGCTCAGCGTGCGCACCGAGCAATGCAGGTGCTCGGCCGCCTGGTCGATCACGGGCAGGTCGGGCAGCGCCGCCGACAGGTATTGCCGCACGCGATGGCACACGAGCTGTTCACTGAACGATTCGAAGATCCAGTCGCCGGGCGCGCGCGCGAGAAACTTGCGCAGGTTGCGCTTGCTCTGCCGGATCGGCGCATCGAGGTAGTCCGCGCTGAAGCGCATCAGCGTGCGCTCGCAGTCGAACTGCACGGAGCCGGTGAAGAAGTACAGGTGGTCGACCGCATGGCGCGGCCGCGGGCACGCGAACTCGATCCGCAGCAGCGGGATCTTCTGCCCGATCAGCCAGGAACATACGCCGTGCACGAGCTTGAGCATCAGCTCCTGGCCGAGCGCGCCGATCGGGCCGATGGCGTCGTTCGGGCGCAGCAGCACCTGCGCGACGAGACCGTCGCGCTTCGATTCGACGAAGAAGTCGTCGAGCAGGATATGGAAGAACTGGCCGAAGCGATGCAGCGCCGTTTCGAGGTTGCGCGCATCGAGCAGGCTCAGGCACAGATACTTCAGCGTGCCGCCGCGCAGCGGGCGCGAGAAGATGCCGGGCATCTCGTCGTCGAGGTCGATCGCGAGCGTGCGGTACAGCGTCGAGAACTGCTCCTCCGTCACGCGTGCATGCGGCTCGCCGAGCAGCTCGATCGGAATGCCGGCCCCGCGCAGGTAGCGTTCGACCACGTCGCGCTGCGCCCCCGCGCTCGCGAGGAAACCGTTGACGAGCGAGATCGGCACCGTCGCGCTCGGCGACGGCAGCGCACGCCCGGGCTGGGCGGAAAGTGAATCTGAGCCGGTCATCGCGTCCCCGTCGATCGAACCGCTCGCATTGTACTTGAGCGGCCCGCGCGCCTGCTTCGGGGCCTTCGGCGCGCCGGGCCGCGCCGCCGCGGCCGCGCGGCGCTTCGGCGCCATCAGTCGGTGCGGCTGAGTTCCCGGCGCAGGATCTTGCCGACCGTCGACTTCGGCAGCCGGTCGACGAAGCGGACGAGCTTCGGCACCTTGTAGGCCGCGAGGCTCTCGCGGCAATGCGCGACGAGCTGCGCCTCCGTCACGTCGGCATCCGGCGCCGGCACCACGAACAGCTTGACGGCCTCGCCGGTGCGCGCGTCCGGCACGCCGATGCATGCGCATTCGGCGACGCCCGGCAGCGCGGTCGCGACGGCTTCCACCTCGTTCGGGTACACGTTGAAGCCCGACACGATGATCATGTCCTTCTTGCGGTCGACGATCCGCAGGAAGCCGGCTGCGTCGAACACGCCGACGTCGCCGGTGCGGAAATAGCCGTCCGCCGTGAACGCGGCCGTATTCGCTTCCGGCTTCTGCCAGTAGCCGGTCATCACCTGCGGCCCCTTCACGCAGATCTCGCCCGCTTCGCCGATCGCGACCTCGCTATCCTGGTCGTCGAGCAGCTTCACGTCGGTCGACGGCAGCGGCAGGCCGGTGCTGCCCGTGAATGCGTCGATCGACTGCGGGTTGAACGACACGACCGGCGACGTTTCCGACAGTCCGTAGCCCTCGCGGATGAAATTGCCCGTCACCGCCTTCCAGCGCGACGAGATCACGTCGATCACCGCCGCGCCGCCGCCGGCCGACAGCTTCAGCCGCGACCAGTCGACTTCCTTCAGGCGCGGATGGCCGGCGAGCCCCGCGTACAGCGTGTTCACGCCGACGAACACGGTCGGCCGCGCGGCCTTCAGCACGTCGATGAACGCGTCCATGTCGCGCGGATTCGCGACGAGCCAGTTCTGCGCGCCGATCGCGAAGTAGGACAGGAAGTTCACCGTCAGCGCGAAGATGTGGTACAGCGGGATCGCGGTGACGACGACTTCCTCGCCCGGCACCCGCGCGTCCGCGACGATCGCCGCGAACTGTTCGATGTTCGCGACGAGGTTGCGGTGCGACAGCGCGGCGCCCTTCGACAATCCGGTCGTGCCGCCCGTGTATTGCAGCAGCAGCAGGTCCGCGCCGCCCAGCGCGGCCGGCTCGCACGCGAGCGATTCGCCTGCGGCGATCGCGTCCGCGAGCGCGATCGAACCGGGCGGCAGCGCGTCGCACGCACCGGCCGGCGCATCGACCACGCCCAGATCGCCGCGCCCCACGCTCAGCACGGTGCGCACGCGCGTGCCGCCGACCACGTCGGCGAACGTGCCCATCGACCCGCCGCACACCACGGCGACCTCGACGCCAGCGTCGTTGAGCTGATGCTCGAGCTCGCGCGCGGTGTAGTGCGGGTTCACGTTGACCTGGATCGCGCCGATCCTTGCGACGGCGACGAACACGACAGGAAACGCGAGCACGTTGGGCAGCATCACGGCCACGCGATCGCCCTTGCGCACGCCGACGACCTGCTGCAGATACGCGGCCAGCGCGCTCGACAGGCGGTCGACATCGGCATAGGTCAGCGTGCGGCCGAACGCATGGAACGCGGGACGATCGGCGAAGCGGCGCATCGCGTCGTCCAGCAGCGCGCTGACGGAAGGATGGCGATCGGCGTCGATCTCGGCGGGGATCGAGCCATACGACCCGGTCCAGTGTCTGTTCGTCATGTCTCGCTCCTGGGGGACGGCGCACCGCCCGGCCGGGAACCGCCCCGGGCCGGCCTCGCGCCGTTCGCACGGCGGCCTGCACGCCTGGGTGGCGCGGGCCGTCGCCTGATCGGCGACTATCGCCCGCGCGACGCGCTTTGAAAATGATCCGGCCGGCCGAAAAGATGATCGAAACGGACACGATAGGCGGTGGCCGGCCGGTCTCCAGCCCCATCCGTCAAGCCGCCCGCCCCAGGCAGGCCACGTGCGCCGGCCGGCATCAGGGTGAACCCTGTGGCGCCCGGAACCGTTCCCGCTCAGAATTACGTTCCGTCAACGATATCGATTCGGACGCAGGACCCGTCATGCCGCGCAGTGCGCTCTTGAACCCGACGGCTGCCCGCGCAGACCGCCTGCCGGACGCCCCGCCCGCCCACGCATTGCGCGAGAAGCGCTTCTCGCCGGCCAAGCTGGCCGCGCTCGTCGCGGTCGCGGCGGAGGCCGGCCTCGACCCGGCCACGGTGCTCGACGGCACGGGCCTCGATCCGGCCGCCGTCGCCGATCCGTTCACGCTCACGTCGCCCGAGCAGTTCCTGCGCGCCGCGCGCAATGCGATCGGCCGCTACGACGGCACGGATCTCGGCGTGCGCGTCGGCCGCCTGCTGCACGTGTCGAGCTACGGGATGTACGGCTACGCGATGCTGTGTTCGGAATCGCTCGCGCACGCGTTCGACTCGGCGGTCAAGTATCACCGGCTCGCGAACGGCATGCTCGCGATCCGCTGGGTCGAACAGGGTGACACCGCGTCGTGGCTGTTTCCGGACCGGCACGAAGTCGCGCTGCCCGATCTCGACGAAGCGCTGTACCGCTTCCTGATCGACATGCAGTTCGCGCTGCACGTGACGATCATCAAGGACGTGATGGGCGCGTGGTGCGTGCCGGCGCGCGCGCAATTCGCACAGCCGCAGCCGCCGCACGCGGCGCTGCTGTCCGACGCGCTCGAATGCCCGCTCGCGTTCGACCAGCCGCACCACACGCTCAGTTATCCGGCCGCGTGGCTGACACGCGCGCCGCAGCTCGCGAATCCGATCACGGCCGCGCAGGTATCGTCGCACTGCGCGCAGTTGCTCGACGAATTGCGCAGCCAGTCGGGCATCACGCGACGCGTCTACCAGGAGCTCACCCGCACGCCCGGACACTTCCCGGACATCGACGCGATCGCGGACCTCCTCTGCATCACGTCACGCACGCTGCGCCGCAAGCTCGAAGCCGAAGGCACGTCGTACAGCGAACTGCTGACGAGCGTGCGCAAGGCGCTCGCGATCGACTATCTCAGCACCACCACGCTCAGCATCGAGGACATCGCGCTGACGCTCGGCTTCAGCGATGCGGTCGGATTCCGTCACGCGTTCAAGCGCTGGACCGGCACCACGCCGAGCGACGTGCGGCGCAAGCGCGGCGGCTGAACGCGGACGACGACGCTGACGAATTTCAGCGCGCGTCGCCGGCCGCCGGCGACGCGACCGCCAGCGCAAACTCGAACACCGCGCCGCGCCCGGCCCGGTCGACGAGCCGGATGCTGCTGCCGTTGAGCGCCAGCATCCGGTGCACGATCAGCAGGCCGAGCCCGCCGCTCGTCACCGAGCCGCCGCTCATCGGCCGCTGCGGCCGCTGGAACAGCCCTTCGCGGCGCGCCGCCGGAATCCCTTCGCCGGTATCCGACACGGTCACGACCACGCGGTCGCCCCGCGGCTCCAGCGCGACCTCGACCTCGCCGTGCGAAGGCGTGTGCCGCAGCGCGTTGTCGAGCAGGTTGGTCAGCACGCGCTCGATCATCCCGAGATCGGCCGACACGACCGGCACGCGCGGCGGGATCCGCGCATGCAGCACGATGCCGCGCGCCTGCGCGGCCAGCTCGAATTTCTGGAACACGTCCTGCACGAGATCGACCAGCGAGAACGGCTCGCGCTCGGCCTGCACGCCGCCCGATTCGAGCCGCGCGAGCTCGAACAGCGCCTGCGCGAGCCGGCCGACCTTCGCGCTCTGCGCGAGCGCGATCGACAGGTAGCGCCGCCGTTCGGGTTCGGCGAGCGCGTCGGACTTCAGCGACAGCGTCTCCAGATAGCCGTGCAGCGACGTGAGCGGCGTGCGCAGGTCGTGCGAGATGTTCGTGATCAGTTCGCGCCGCTGCTGGTCCTGGTGCGTCAGCGCGCGCCACTGGTCGCCGATCCGGTCGGCCATCTGCGCGAACGCGGATTCGAGCACCGCGATTTCGTCGCCATGCCGGCCCGGCGGCGAGCGCGGCACCGGCGGCTGCGTGTCGGGCACGCCGTTCGCGTCGAAACGTCGCATCGCGTCCGTCAGCCGGCGCAGCGGGCGCGTGATGAAGCTGAACGCGGTGAGGCCCGCGAGCAGGCCGAGCAGCGCGACAACCGCCATCGACCACAGCGTCGTGCGCAGCACGTTGCCGGCGTCGACGCGCGCGGCCAGCCGGTCGTGCGCCTCGCCGAGCAGCACCACGTAGATATAGCCCGACGGCGGCTGCCCGGCGCGCTGCAGCGGCGCGGCGCTGAACACCTTGCGCGCGTCGGGGCTGCGCGGATCGTCGCCGAGGATCGGCAGCGGCTGGCCCGCGATGAAACGCTGCACGGGAGCAAGATCGACGCGGTCGCGCTTCACGTGGCCAGGCGGCGCATCGTCGCCCTTGATCCGCCCCGCGTTGTCGAGCAGGTACACCTCGACGCTCGGGTTCACGCCCATCAGCTGGCCGAACAGCGTGCGCACGGCGTCGGGGCGCAGCCCGTTCGCGTCCATCAGCGGCGCGCTGTTGGCGATGTTGGCGGCCAGGTCGCGCGACAGCCCCTGCACGACTTCCTTCTCGCGCATGTCGTTCGCGCGGATCTGCAGCCACGCGGATGCGCCGGAGCATGCGAGCAGCAGGATCGAGAACACGAGCGACAGCCGCTGGGTGAGCGTGAGTTTCATGACGCGTCCCGCTGGCCCGGCGCGGCGAGCTTGTAGCCGCGTCCCCACACGGTGAGGATTCGCACGGGCTCGGCCGGATCGGCCTCGATCTTCGCGCGCAGCCGGTTGATGTGGGTGTTGACCGTGTGTTCGTAGCCTTCGTGCCGGTAGCCCCACACGGCATTGAGCAGGTCCATCCGCGAAAACACCTTGCCCGGGTGCCGCGCGAAGAAATACAGCAGGTCGAATTCGCGCGGCGTGAGGTCGATGCGCGCGCCGTCGACGCTCGCCTCGCGCGCGATCGGGTCGATCGACAGCCCGGCGATGTCGAGCGTGCCCGCGTCGATCCGCGAATCGCGCGCGAGCGCATCGACGCGCCGCAGCAGCGCCTTCACGCGCGCGACGAGTTCGAGCACCGAGAACGGCTTCGCCAGATAGTCGTCGGCGCCGAGTTCGAGGCCGAGGATCCGGTGCACCTCGCTCGACCGCGCGCTCGTGATGATGATCGGCGTATAGCGCGTCATCGCACGCGCGCGCCGGCAGATTTCGAGGCCATCGACGCCCGGCAGCATCAGGTCGAGGATCAGCGCGTCCCAGTTGCCCTGTTCGAGCAGGCGCAGCCCTTCGGCGCCGTCCGCGCTGTGCACGACTTCGTAGCGCTCGTCGCGCAGGTGCAGGCTCAGCACGTCGGCGATGTCGGCGTCGTCCTCGACGATCAGGATGCGTTTCGGATGGTCCATGGCGGTGGGCGGCGGCAGGTCGGGCTCGGGTTCGGGTTCGGGTTCGGGTTCGGTAACGGTTGCGACAACGGTTGTCGGGATTGTCGGTTGCCGGGGGCAAATCGCGGCGCAACGCCGCGCTGCCGCCATTGTGCAAAATTTTGCGGCGGCGAGTGATCACAAATCATTTAACTTTGGATCGTGTCTGTGCTGTGAGCCAATGCCTGTAAGGCTTTCCGTTCCAGCCCCCAATACAGCTACGACAATGCGCTGGCCGAAACGATCAACGGCCTGTACAAGACGGAACTGATTCATCGGCGCGCCCCTTGGAAAACGAGGGAATCCGTCGAACTGGCAACGCTGGAATGGGTCGCCTGGTACAACCTTCATCGCCTGATGGAACCGCTCGGCTATATCCCGCCTGCTGAAGCTGAGGCAAACTACTACAGGCATCTCGGAAACGTTGATGAAGTGCCTGCATTAACTTAAACCAACTGGCCTCCACGATTCCCGGTGCGGTTCATCTGGGGATTCTCAAGCCTGGAAGAGCGCATGAACCTGCGGGCACAGCACTATGCCGCAGGACTATGGCCGCCTGACGGCGGCCCCCAGCAGATCGAGAAGGCGACCTCGACGATTTGCCTGCCTGAAGCGCGGCCGCCGATGTGCCGAGGTCAGTGAGAGCGATGTGCAGATCCTGAGCACGTCGCTCAGCGACTATGGATAGGTGGGAGCCACATGCTGCGGAACCAGCACAGACTATTGGGACGGAACGATAGTGATGATGTCAGAAAATCCAGCGATCGCCCTCGTCGGGCCGGGGGCCATCGGCACGACTGTGGCGGCGGCCCTTCATGAGGTCGGACGCACACCGACCATTTTCGGCCGCTCAGCGCACGAACACCTGGAACTGCGCTTCGACGGCGGTCATATCGTGGTACCTGGACCTGTGCGAACCAATCCGGCCGAGGTCGAAAATACATTCGACCTGGTTTTTGTCGCGGTGAAATCAACACAGGTGGACGCGGCAGCGTCGTGGCTTTCTGCCCTGTGCGGGAAGAGGACTGTTGTCTGCGTGTTGCAAAACGGCGTTGAACAGAAAACGCTCTTCGCGCCTTACGTGCCCGACAGTCTAGTCTTACCTTCGGTGGTATGGTTCCCTGCCCAACGCGAACCTGACGCCTCGGTCTGGCTACGGGGCAAAGCGCGCCTTACATTGCCAGACACGCCGGAGAGCAGCATCGTCCTTGCGGCGTTGAGAGGCACGCGATGTTCGGTCGACGTCGTGGCCGACTTCACGTCCGTCGCGTGGCGCAAGCTTTTACAGAACGCGGTCGCCGGCTTAATGGTTCTCGCGGGTCGTCGCGCTGGCATGTATTCCCGCACCGACGTTGCCGGGCTGGCTCTAGCCTATTTGCAGGAGTGTCTTGAGGTTGCTCGGGCAGAGGGTGCGACGCTGGGCGACGAGGTCCCGCAGGCGATCGTGGATGCATTCCGTAGTTACCCGGCCGACCTGGGCACTTCGATCCTCGCCGACCGACAAGCTGGCCGTCCCCTTGAATGGGACAGCCGAAACGGAGTCGTGCAGCGTTGTGCTCGATCACACGGAATTCCTACGCCGATTAGCGATCTGGTCGTGCCACTTCTGGCAGCCGCGAGCGACGGCCCGGGCTAAGATTTCCCGTCGATCTGATTTCGATCTATCGTGCCGTGACTCGCCGCTCTGTCGGCCGCTGCGTCCATGTTGTATAAGGCAGTTCGGCGCGATTCTTTGCAGCGTCGCCCGTAAAAGTCACGCGTGGCTCGTTCGCCCCGAGACCGAACAGCAGGCTACGAGGAGTATGTCCTCGCGCGGCAATCGCTCCGATGCCGCCGATGAACATTTCTTTAGCCGCCACGCGGCGAACGCGAGACGAACTTGCGCGCACACCGGGAACCCAGCGGACGACGGCTCAGCCGTAGCACGCGACCGCTTCCCACATATCGGGTAGTGCGTTCGCTTGAGGAATCATACCGCCCGGCCAGGAGAAGCCAATTTCTCTATTTTTTTCGATTCCGGTGATTTGGAGATTTTTTCTACTTGTTCGGTGCTCTGATCAACACATACATATCCGAAGCGCAGGGGCAGGCCGGCGCGCTCGCCTGGCACCGCGCACGGACACGAACACCGACACGAGCATCGTGAATAGTAACGACCCGCCGCTCGAGCAAAGCCCGGGGGAGCCCTCGTCGTACTTTCGCACCGCTTTCGTTGAACGCCCCAAATACTCCGATGCGTCCTTTCCGGAAGCAACGATCCTCGCGAACGCCCGTTCGCTCGTCGGTTGCCTTGGGCCGGCGGCCAGCGCGTCGCTAGCGCGAAGTCAGCAGAATCTTCAGGATTCCTGCACGGCAATCCCACCTCAGAAATTGTGGGCCAATCCGATCATGAACATGTCCTGGTCCGTGTTGTTGCCGGTCGCGACACGGTTGAAGCGGAGATTCGCAGTCCAGTCCTTGGTAAATTCATAGCCGATCTGCGCGCTGAGAAGCGCAGCAAGCTTCATCCGGCTGGACGGCGCACTCTTGTCGTATGCAAGATAGGGGCCGACTCCGGCACTGAGACTCCATCTGCTCAAGATTGGCGCAACGTACCAGAGTTGGGCCGCGGCGCCCCTTCTGGCAGCGACGTCGTTGACGCCCTCGTAAACGAAGCTTGCCGAATATGCCCAGGCATTGCCGATCGGTCGTTTGAGCTCGACCATGTACCCCTTCTGGATGGGAACCCGCGGCCGGTTCGTTTGCGAGGTTCCGGCCCAGACGCTCAGCTGAGTCCTGCCGTCGGACAGCGACGGATGAGGGTCGCCGCCGAATCCCGAGCCGATGCCGAACAGCACCATATCGGATGAGTGGCCGCCCGCGATCTGAACACGGTTGTACTGCGCCTTGAGATAGATGCCATTGGGCGTAAGCTCGTAGCGTAACGCAGCCGACGCGCGGATTCCGAGACGCTTCTCGTTGCGCGCCCCATCACCGACGTGTGTCGTGTTCATGCTGAAGTACGGACCTGCCGCAAACTCGAGCGCCGTCCTTCCGCCAAGCGGCAAGCGCGCCGCGCCGAGCAGCGCGAAACCGTCGCGATGGTTGTCCGTCGGATGGCCTTCGTTCAGGTAGGCGACGAACACCGACGCGTAATCGTTCAGTGCCTGGCCAAAGCCGACTTCGTAAGCGCGCCAGTGCATGTTGCCGCCCTCGCTCGCACGGCCATTCCCATAAATGGCGTATGCGTCGAGTGTGCGTTGCCCCGGGGCGGGCCCGCTCGACGGGCCCGGCGCGCCTTCATCGGCATTCGCAAAGCCCGCGACAGCCAGGCCAACGGCGGCAACGAACGCATAACGGAAGCGAACATCAGAGTGTTTTCCCATTCCGGCACGCTCCAGCAATAACAATGGCAACAAACCAGAGGATCGAATCGCGCCGCGATCTGCAGGCGCCGGTATCCCTGGCGCCTTATAGCGCTCGCCGCGAGCGCTCACGCCTGGCCACCTCTCCGACGACAGTCGGCCATCACCGCGTGGCGGCCGGTGCCGCCGGCTCGACAGCGCGCCTGATGGATGCCGAGGTGTCCATCACGTCCATGTCGAGGTTGCTTTGGGCGACCTGGACCGCCTGTTGGCCGGTTCGTTGCAGTGTTTCGCAAAACGCGCTTGGCGGCAATCGCGGAATTCAGCGACGCGCCGGCGGGCGCACTTTTCGCGACGTCCGCCACCGGCGTCCTGACTGATTGATCCTCATTTACCGGATCGTCATTTCCAGAAACCGCGAGCGATCGCGCAGCGGATGGCCGTCAAGTGCCGGCGGCGAGACGCGGGCCCGCGCCAAGCGTAGTGAACTCGGCTTCAGGCCGTAGCGACGGCAGCGCGTGTACCCAAGGATCGATGCCCTGCTGCTGCACTTCTTCGAGAAACGCAACGCGCGTGCTCCAGTAGCTTGCTCGCAATTTCGCATCGATGACACGCTGCTCGGCAGCGAACAATTCCATGCGTGCAGTCACCAGCATCGACGCGGCGGTTTTTTCCGGCGTCGGGGCGTGACGCATCGCCCAACGGCTGATCCAGTTCACCATGCTGCCCCCCGTAAGAATGGACCCGAATTGGGCAATCGCGATCGGCCGCGCGCTTGTCACGCTGCGTTGCGGCGGCCACCGAACGTCGCCACTCGGGTTCCAGGCGCCATCGACACCTCGCATCGATGGCGATCGCCGCGACATACGCGCGCGGCTTATCCATCCTATGAACACTTTCCGGTTTGCGCGATACGGGTTTGCATCCTTCGACACGTTTCATTCTTGAATCCGTGCATCGCACATGCGACTGTCCATTTCCATAGAAGCAGTGAATACGCTGGCCACGGACGGCACCGTGAGCCTGGTGCTGATGGAAGCAGCCGGCTTGAACGTAGCGAACGTGGTGTACGAGATGTTGTTCGACGATCACGACGTGAAGATCAACTGCGCGGTGGCCGATTTCGTGGTCACCAATGGCGCGCTCAGGACGCTGCGCGGTGTCCCGCCGCCGTTGCGCCGGCAGGCGATCGCGGTGCCGCCGCCGCGGGGTGCGCGGGCGACGGGGACGCTGCGGCACCAGGCCCGGAAGGCGGCTGCGGCGCGGACGTGTGCGCCGCGGCCGGTGGCGAAGAAGAAGGCGGCGACGAGGACGGTTGGCCGGCGCCGGCCCCCCCTGCCGAGCCTGAAGCGGCGGAACCGGAAGCCGCAGGCGCGGCGCCGGGCGGCGGGCGCAGCCCGCCGTCGAGCGAGGTCCGGCGGGCGGCCAGGTCGGCCTGTTCGGCGCTGCGCTGGGCGGCGCGATCGGAGGACAGGCGCGCCGCTTCGGCATCCGGATTGATCGTGTTGACGCGGATGCGCTCGACGTCGCCCACGCCCGCCAGCCGGTTCAACGGCACGTAGTCCGTACGAAACACCAGTTCGACGCCGCTCGTCAGGTTGACGTCGGCGTGCGAACTCTCGGTCGTCTGGGTCCGGTCGGTCGACACGTAGCCGATCGTGCTCTGCACATTGGCCTCCGCGCCCCAGGGCCCGAAGCGTGCGCCCCCGCTCACGCCCACCGTGTTGCGCGTGTCGAATTGCGAGCCGCGGTCGTTGGCGGCGGCGCTGCTCGCGTCGATATGGAAATTCATCGCGGCGTTGAGCCGCCCGCTTTCGATGACGATGCGCTGCAGGCCCATCTGCACCATCGTCGCGAGCAACTGCTGGCGGTTGCGGGCCAGCACCTGCTGCGCGAGCGGCACCAGGCGCTCGGGATCGGAAGCCGGGACCGCGTCGCCCGGCCCCATTCCCAGTGCGCTGCGCAGCGCCGCTTCGGCCGGCGGGGACGCGCCCGGGCGCAACGTCAGCCGGGTCGCGGCATCGCGCTCGGCCTGCAGCTCCTGCTGGCGCTGGCGGCGCTCGTCCGGCGGCAGGCCCGCCAATTCGTCGGCATCGTCTGCGGCCTCGTCGTCGCCGGTGATCTGGTAGGCGGCGGGGAAATGCTCGGCCAGCCACTGCCGCGCGCCGGCGATGCCGACATTGCTGTCCGCGAAGCCTTCGGTGGTCTGCGCGACGTTGCGGATCAGGTCGACGAACGCGGTCAGCTGCTGCTGGTTCGAATCGTTCATCGCCTTGAAGACACCCGTGATCAGCTCGGTCACGAAGCGCGGGAACGACACCGCGTTGAGCACCGCCCGGGTGGTGCCGGCCATCCGGTCGATGGCGGTGCCCGAATAGTCCGAGCCGGCGTTCTGCGCGACGGCCAGCGCCGCACCGGGACGCGCCGCGAGTGCGTCGTGGTCGAGCGCGATCGAGCCGATCCGCACCAGCCCGGACGCGAGATCGCGGCGCGTGGCCGGATCGAGGGCGCCGAAGCCCTGCTGCGCGGACAGCAGTTCGCGGACACGGTGGCGAACGTCGGGCCGCAGCACCGGCGAACGCGCAGGGCGCGCGGCCGCCGCCATCTCAACGGCTCCGCCGCGCGTCGCGCGTCGCGCGACGCATGGCGCGCAGCCGGGGTGGCGACGGCGCGTCCGCCGCCCTCGGCATCCCGGTTGTACCGTCCGCATCGCGACGGCCTGAGCGACGAGGTTTCATGTCACCGTCCGAGTGCCGCCCACGGGTTCTCCGGCGCGGCCGGCCCCAAAGCCGGCGGCACGCCGCGGCCGGCGTCCGGCGCGGCAGGCGCCTGGCCGTCGGGTTTCTCGCCGAGGCCGAGCGTTGCCTCGATCCATTCGGCGGCGGCGGCGATCACCGGGTTGTCGGCGGTCACCAGCGGCGCCGCGCCGCCCAGCGCATCCGCGACGTCCGCCAGCCACGCGATCACGGTCATCCCGGCCCTGCCGCGCCGAACATGGGCGGCGGGCTGGCGCGGCGGCTGGCGCGAGAGCCGGCCGATGCCGGCGACCACGCCCCAGATGTCGTGCGCACCGAAGCCTTGACGCATGTCGGCATGGCCGAGGATCGCGAACGCGTCCCTGAGCATGCCGACGATCTCGCCGGCCATGAACGCGGTCACGCCGGTACACGCGGCGCCGAGGTTCTGCGCGAGCGAGCGGGCGGCGTTGCGGACCCGCGCCTGGTGCCCGAGATCTCCGCGCGGGTCGGCGCCGGGCGTCTCGTCGAGTTTGTAGAGCGCCTCGCAAAGCGCGAGCATGCACTCCTCGAACTGGACGTTGCGCTCGGCATCCGCCGCCGCCGGGCCGTACGCGGTGCCGAACAACCGCGAATAGAACGCCGCGCGTTCGCCGGCCGCCAGCTTCTCGGCGCGGTGGCGCCACCAGTTGGCGACCAGCGGCCCCGCGCCGCCGAGATCGACGCCGACGGCGCCGCTCGCGGACAAGCCGGCGAGCGCCTCGACCGCGGGGATCACGCCCGCGGGCTCGAGATCGGCCGCCAGATAGAGCGACGCGAGCGCCCGCAGCTGCGCCTTGTCGACGCGCGCGGCAACGGGATCGGGGATCGCGATGTCGCCGAGCTCGTCGAGCGCGAAGGCCAGGCCGTGCGCGGTCGCGCGCTCGACGAGCCGCTCCCCCGACCGGATCGCGACCGCGAGCCCGGCATCCGCCAGCGGGGCGATGAGCATGCGCGCCATGATTCAGTGCTGCCCGGCCGGCAAGCCGGCGGCGGGAGCCGGCTTGTTGGGGTTGTACGGCGTCGAGTTGCCCTGGATCACCGACATCATCTCGGGCGTCGCCATCTTGTCGAGCGGCAGGTAGTCGCTCTTGAAGTTGACGCGGACCTCGCCCGAGAGCTTCGCTTTCACCTCGGCCTTGGATTCGCTGGTGTCGTCGAGCGCCGACCCGACGGTGGCCACGTGTTCCTGCTGCCCCTCGAACGCTGCGTCGGCCGAATAAGGCGTGTACCAGCTGCCGTAGTGGGCGCTGAGCGATTCCTTGTATTTCTGGCTCTCGCGGTCGTGCATCGACGCGGTATAGGTGCGCTTCGCGGTGTCGCTGGCGCGCATGTCGAACACCACCTTGGCGTTGATCGACCCGTCGGTGACCACGATGCGATTGATGCCGAGCATGACCATCGACGACAGCAGCTGCTGGCGCTGCTTCGCCATCTGCAGGCGCGCCGCGGTGACGAGGCGCAGCTCGGACTTGTCGTCGGACAGGTCGGTCACGGGCGGATCGAGGTTGTAGTTGCGGCTGATCTCGGCGAGCCGCTGCTGCGCGTTGTCGCCCTGCGCCACCAGCCGCGACGGAGCCGCGGCGGCCGCCGCGCCGGCGCTGTCGGCGTCGAACGCGTCGGCGCCGTCCTGCGCCTGCACCGACAGCACGTCCGGGAACGAATCGGCGAGATAGTCGCGGCCGGCCCCCTCGCTGATGTTGTCGCTCATGAACTGGGCGGTGGTCTTGGCGACATTGGCGATCAGCTCGCCATACGCGCGCATCTGCTCGATCGAGCTTTCGACGATCGCCTGGAACACGTTCTTGATGAGGCCGCCGACGAATTTCGGGAAATCGACCTTCTGCACCATCTGGCCGAACTGCTCGACGCCCTGCTTGACCGCGCCGGCCTGGAAGTCCTTGCCGGCGAAGCCGGGATCCTGCGACAACTGGCGCTTGGTCGCGGAGACGGGATCGTCGGCCAGCGCGGCGGCGGCCGGCACCGGACGCGGTGCGGCGACGGGGCGCGCGAGGCCGGTAGGCGGCAGTTCGCCGTTCGCCTCGCGCTCGGCGATCTCGGCATGCACGCCGTTGGGATCGGCCAGGTACGCGAGCACCCGCACCGTATCGGCGGCGATGCGGCGGCGCTCGTCGTCGGGCAGGTCGAGGAACGACGGAATCGCGGTCAGCAGGCGGCGCACCTCGGGCCGCGTCGCGTCGAACGCGGCGGCGCTCGTGGGCGGCCGCACCGGGTGAAGCGCGTCGGGGGGAGCGGACAGGCGCATGGCTCAGTTTCCCCTGGCCGGAGCCGGCGCGGCAGCCGGTGCAGCGGCCGGAGCCGCTGCGGGTGCGGCGGCGCCCGCCGGCGTTTTCGGGCTGGGCAGCACGTTGGGATCGGCCGGCGTCGCGTTGCCGGTGATGGTGGCGATCATCTGCGGCGTCGCCATCTTGTCGAGCGGCAGGTAGTCGCTCTTGAAATTGACGTCGACCGCGCCGGACAGCTGAATCTTGGTCTGCATCGCCGCGTTGCTGGTTTCGGACGCGGCGGTCGACGCGGTGATGATCGGCTTGTTCTCGTATTCGTAGTCGCCCTTCGCGTAGTAGTCGGCGCTGTACTGGCGGCCGTTGTCCTTGTCGTTGCTGGAGTCGTACTTGCCGCCGCGATCGTAGGTGCCCTTGCCGGCATAGGTCGTCTGGACGTTGCCGTCCTTGTCGCGGGCCAGGTCGACCGCGGTGGCGCTACGCTGCTTGGAGAGCGTGTCCTGCGCGCGCACGTCGTAGATGATCTTCGCGGAGATCTTGCCGTCGGTGACGACGATGCGGTTGATGCCCATCAGCACGATCGAGGCCAGCATCTGCTGGCGCTGCTTGGCGAGCTGCATCTTGAAGCGGTTGACGATGGCCAGCTCCGAGGCCTCGTCCGACAGGTCGAAGGTGTCGCCGTCGCCCATCTGCAGGCGGGCGCGCACGGTCTTCGACGCCTCGTCGGGGTCGACCCCGTCGCGCACCTGCACGCGCGGGCTCGGCGTATCGCCGCTGTCGTCCATGCCGATCTGGAACAGGTCGGGAAACTGGTCGACCATGTGATCGCGCGCCTGGTTCTCGGTCACGTGCTCGTCGGCGAACTGGCCGAGCGATTTCGCCACCTGCGCGATCATTTCCTGATACGCCTTCATCTGCTCGATCGAGCTGTGGGTGATCGACTGGAACACGCCGCTGATCAGGCTGGCGACGAAGGTCGGGAACTTGACCTGGTTCAGCAGCTCGCCCGCCACCGCGGCACCTTCGTGCGCGGCCGCCGCGGTGAACTTCGACTTGCCGATGGCCTCCACCGCCTGGTTATGGGTCTGGAAATCCGCCTCGTGCGCCGAATGATCCGTGTTGTCGTCGAGCGCGCGCGCCGTGGCGGTGCCCAGACCGCCCGGAATCTCGTGGCCGGCAAACCCTTCGGGCCGGGCCAGATAATCGGCGATCAACGCGGTGTTGCGGGCGATGTCGCGGCGATCGGCGTCGGGCATCGCGTTGAAGGCCTGCGATCGGGTCAGCATCTGTGCGACGCCGTGGCGCACTGCGTCGGCCGGCACCGGCACCGGCACCGGCGTGTGGCGCGGGGCGGCCGCGGCGGCGCGCGGGGGCGGCGCGATCGGCGTGGGACGGGCAGCTTGCGGGAACATGGCGACCTCGCGGAAAACGCGTGACGAAGCGATTCGGATTCAGCTGGCCTGGGCGAACGCGTCCACAGGCAACTCGAACTCGATGGGGCGCAGGTAGAGGCTCACCCGCGCAGGGCAAGCCGCGTCCGTGCGCAGGCTGATGATCGAGAAGCGGCCCGGCCAGTGCGCGTCCTCCGGCGTAAACGCGCCCATCCATTGCTCCAGCGCCTGCAGCCCGCGCGGACGCTCGGCGAGCCCCATCGTCAGCAGGCTGAGGAACGCGGGCGGCACGTCGGGGATCGCCGAGAGCAGCACGTAGAGCTCGAAATCCGGCCCGTCCGGTCCCAGCCCGAACGCGAGCAGCGCGCCGTGCGGCGGCAGGTCGAACCGCCCGCCGAGCACCAGCCCCAGGAGCTGCATGATGCCGGGCAGGCGATGGCCGAGGCCGAGCGCGTCCATGACCGGCTGCAGATCGGCGAGCCGCAGCGCCCGGGTGCACGCGAACGTGAGCCGCTGGCCGCCGAGGTCGCGCTGGGCCGCCATCGTGGTGAACAGCGGCTTGAGCCCGGGCACCATCTGCAGCGCGGCCTGGACGATGCCGGCCAGGTCGCGCGGCAGGTTCTCGATCGTGCCGGCGTCGCCGGGCAGCTCGTAGTACACCTTGGACGCGTAGAGCCCGTCGCGGTCGTAGCTGGAGCCGAAGAACGCGCCGTAGTCGAGGTTGCCGCCCGGTCGCGCGAAGCCCCGGAACGGCTCGCTCGCCTGGTCGAACCAGTGCAGCGCTTCGCGGCCGATGAAGTCGCGGATCAGCTTGCGCATTTCGCGCGTCGACGCGTCGCGCCGGTCGATCGCGGACGCCTCCGGCGGCAGCGGCTCGATCGTGAAGCGCAGCTTGCCCGGCTGGCTTTCCGAGAAGCTGGGTTCGAATGGCACCGCCATCGGCATCAGCGCGTTGTCGCGGAACCGCAGATCGTCGGCGCCGTCGCCGAACGTGCGCAGGAACAGGTCGCGCGACGGCGCGAAAGGATCGGCGGTGCCGAGGCTTCGCGCGGCGCTCTTCAGGCGGCGTTCGACGCGGGCGACGACCGGCTCGCGGATTGAGGTCAGGGGCATGGCTCGGCTCCGGCAGGGTTCGGGGATGGCGCAGCGCACGCAACGCCGGTTCAGTGCGGGCGGTTCGAGTAGTAGCTCGCGCCGTTGTGCGTGCCGACGCCGTAGCCCGCCTTCACCGGCACGCCCGTGCCGAGGCCGATGCCGGCGCCGATATCGCCGACGCCGTCCAGCATCTCGCGCGCCATCGCCGGGATCGGCACCGGCTTCGACGTCATCTGCGGCGCCTCGCGCGGCTGCGAGAACTGCTCGATCTGCGTATCGGTGGTCGCGGTATCGGCCAGCCACAGCTCGCACGCGTTGACCAGGTCGTAGTCGGTGGGATCGACGGTCGACTTGTGGTTCGACGAGACGTCGGGATTGGCGATCTGGTCGATGCTGAGCAGCGGGCCGGTCGCCTTGTTGACGCGATCGACGTTGTTGGCCAGCCACGCGGTGATGATCGTGCCGCAGGTCGCCAGCGTGCGATAGCGCGAGCTGGTGCGCGCGCCGCCCAGATCGTAGGTCGCGACCTGGTCGATCACCTGCCACATGTCCTTCGCGCCGTAGCAGCCGCGGATCTCGGGATCCTGCAGCAGGTCGATCATGAACTTGACCTGCGACTGGATCTCGCGCGCGGCGTAATGCGCCATGCCGTAGCCGTGCAGCGAAAGGTTGCCGGCGAGATCCCGGGCGGCCTTGCGCACCTGCTGGTGGTTGATCGGGTTCGGCACGCTCGCGCGCAGCAACGAGTCGACCTCGGTCTGGCGCACGAACGACGACACCGACGACACGAAGCGGATCCACAGATCGTTGAATTCGCGGTTGCCCGCGGTATTCGGATCGCCGCCCGGGACGCCGAGCGTGATCGCCGCGAAGTTCTTGCGCTCCTGCTCGGAGATGCGGTTCGGCGTTTCGCGCCAGTAGCGATAGAGCAGCTTGCCGGCATTGCCCGGGCCGATCGGCAGCGTGCCGTGCTGAAACTGCTCGACGATGCGGTCGACCACCTGGAACACCTTGAGCTCGTCGAACATCGCCGCGACGATCATCGGGCCCATCACGCGCACGTTGTCGGCGACGATGTTCGCGTCCTCCAGATCCTCGAGGTTCGGCAGGTCGATGCCGAGATCGGCGATCGCGTCCTGGCTGCCGATGTTCTGGACGGTGTTCAGTTCCTCGTTGATGCGGCGGCGCAACTGCGGCTCGTCGGCCTGGATCTTGCGAGCCTGCAGGCCGCGCATCACCCGCGCGAATTCGGTGGCGACCACGCCCGGCTGCTGCTCGCCGCCGCGGCCGTCGGGATCGCCCTCGATGCACAGCAGCGCCAGCACCCGCTGCGCGAGCGCCCCGTACGAATTGGCTTCGCCCACCGCCGCGAAGAACTGGCGGGTAAACGCGTTCATCAGCCCGTTGTCGTCGTCCGGCACGATCTTGCCGTCCGCGACCTTCACGGGCGGCGGCGTGGCCCCGTCCACCGCGAGGATGCCCAGCACCAGCGCGACCAGCGTGATCGACGCTGGCTCGGGATCCGCGCCGTTCGCGCCATTTGAGCCGCCCACGCCGCCCTCGCCGAATTTCAGCTGGCCGGTTTCCTCGGAAAGCAGCGGCGGGTTGATCAGCGACTTGCTGGCGAGCAGCTCGCGGGTGGCGACGAACAGCGGGTCGCAGACCTCCGTCTCCTCGCCGGACGACGTCTTGCTGCCGTAGACGACGTCGAGAATGGCCTTGCACAGGGCGAGCTGCTGCCGCTCGGCAGCGACCAGGGGCCGCTTCAGCGACTCGAGCCGGTTGACGATATCGACCAGCCCGTCGCGTGCCCGGGTCTCGAGGTCGACGAGGTCGAGGAAGCGGACTTGATGATTGACATGAAACATTTAACTTCTCCTTGAAATCCGGTCGGTTCGAGGGAATGAACGGGATCCGGTGCGCAAGTCAGCCGTCGTCGGCGCTTCCTTCCTTGTCCGTGCAACCGTCGTCGCCCGCCGCTTCGTACGCGTCGATGCGGCCGGACAGCGCCTGCAGCGCCGCCGCCGCGTCGAGAATGCCGGCGCCGCAGCCGTCGGCCGCGCCGGGCGCGAACGGGCGGGCGGTGGCGACGAGCAGATCGCGCACCGTCGCGCCGTCGAGCGGATAGGCTCGGCGCTGCGCATACGCGACGAGCAGCGCCGCGGCGCCCGCGACGAACGGCGCGGCGAAGCTGGTGCCGGTTGCAAGCTGATAGGCCTCGATCGCGCTCGTCAGCACCCGTTCGCCCGGTGCGCACAGCGCGACGTGCGGGCCTCGCGTCGAGAACGGGGTGGGCCGTCCGTCGTCGCCCACGGCACCGACCGCGATCACCTGCGGGTAGGCGGCGGGCCAGTAGCGGGTGACGCTGCCGTTGTTGCCGCTCGCGGCCACGAGGATGCAGCCGCGCGCGGCGGCATACGCGATCGTGTCCGCGTGCGGCTTCGGGCGGTTGGCGGCGATCGTCGCATCGTCGGTGCCGAAACTCATGTTGATGACCTTGGCGCCGAGGTCGACCGCCAGCTTGAGCGCACGGTCGAGGTCGGCGATCGCGCCGAGCCCGACCGCGTGCGCGTTGCCCGGCAGGCGGGCGGCCGCCAGCGCGCGCATCGGCAGGATGCGGCAATCGCCGCCGAGTCCGCGCGGCATCGCCACGCCCTCGGCGGCGATGATGCCCGCGCAGCCCATGCCGTGGCCGACGAAGCGGTCCTCGGGAAAATCGCCGCGATGGCCGTGGCCGCTCAGCAGCTGCACGCCCGGCGACAGATCGCCGGGCTCCAGCCGCACCGTGTCGGCGCCCGCGCGGAACGCGTGGGCGAATTCGGGATGCTGGCGGGCGATGCCGCTGTCGATGAGGCCGACCGTGACGCCGCTGTCGCCCCGCTCGATCGCATGCGCGTCGGCCATGCGCACCAGCGCGCGGGCATCCTGCGCGAACCGCGCGGCCGGCGGCACGGGCGCCAGCCGGCCGGGCGCGTCCATCGGCACCATCGCCACGTAGTTGGGCGTCACGCTCTCCACGCTCGCGAGCTGCGCGAGCGAGTCGCACAGCGCACCGATCGGCGTGCCGGCCGGCACGCGCAGCAGCAGCGTACGGGCCATGCCCGTCGTCTGTTCGACCGCGTCGTAACCGTGGTGCGCCTGCCCGGGCACCCAGCGCCCGGCCACCGCGCTGAACGGGCGCACCGCGAGGAAGCGGCCGGCGAACGCGACCACGATGCGGTCGACCGGGCCGCCGTCGATGCATTGCGCGGCGGCCAGCGCGCCGCGCGTCACGTCGCGGATCGACGGCACATGCTCGGGCGCTTCGCCGAGCGCCAGCTTCAGGAGCAGGCTGGTCGGCAGGCTGAACTGCCGCTCGCCGGGCGACGCCCACGGCGCGCCGAGTGCATGGATCGTCATGGCCGCGTCTCCTCCTGACCGGGAACGGCGGCCAGGGTCATCGGCCTGGCGGCAGGCGCCGGCGGCGGCGCGAACGCGCTCAGGTCGAACGCCATGGCGGCGGCATGCCGGCTCGTCGGCGACACGGCGAGTTCGCCGGCCCACTGGTCGTGACCGGGCGCGAGCAGCAGCTCGTCGTCCGCCGATTGCAGCACGGCGACCGGACGATTGCCGATCCGCACCAGCGGCGCGTGCCCGCCGTTGACGAGATTGCGCCCGACCACGCGCAGCAGCGGCGACGCATCGGGCAGCGCGTCGGTGGCGGGCGCCACGGGCTCGACCCGCTCGACGCTCGGCGCGGACGCCCGGTCGAGCGCCCGGCGCAGCCGGTCCACGGACAGGTTGGTGACGCGGCCGATCGCATGCACCATGTCGCGCTGCTCGGCCTGCCGAAATTGCCTGACCGTACGCACGCCGGCCCATTCCAGCCGCTTGCGGTCCTCGGCCGAGAGTTCGTCGCCCAGCGCGTCCAGCGGCTGGTCCTTGCTGTCCTCGGACAGCGCGATCGCGTTCTCCTCGATCGCCGGCCGCGTGATGGTCGTGAAGACGAGATGGAAGGTGCTGCTGTCGGTGTCGCCCGGGCCGGCGGGGCGAATCCAGACCTCGCTTTCGACGAATTCGACATGGGCGCGCAAATCGAGGTTGACGTCCTTGATCGCGAAGGTCAGCGGCAGGTTCAGGTTGCGTGCCTTGATCGCCATCGCCGCCTGCGCGTTGTCGAGCTGGCTCTGCACGGCCTGGATGAAATCCTCGAGGCGCAGGCTGGCGTTGCTGTTCATTGCCCCGCTCCATCGATCGGCACGGCTTCGAGGACGATCACGAGCCGCGCCGGCTCCGGATCGAAGGCCGTGCGGGTCAGGAACTGCGGCAGGTCGCCGACCAGCTCGATGCCGCCGGCGCCGCGCGCGACGCGCAGGTCGAGCGGCAGCTCCATGGCCAGCGAGCGCACCTGCAGCCCCTGCGCCGCACCCGCGGTCAGCAGTTCGGCAACGTCGGCAAACGCGCCCAGCGTCTCGCCCAGCGGCCGCTGCGAAATCATGCCGGTTCTCCTCGAGTGGATGCGGGCACAGCCGGAGCGGCCGGAACAGCGGACGGGGCGGGTGCGACGGGCGCGGCCGGCAACGCAGGCGTCGCCGCGGGAGCGGGCGCCGCAACCGGCGCGGCAGGCTGGGCGACCGTCGCGGCCGTCGGCGCCGGCGGCGCGATCCGCGCGGCGGGCCGGCTGTGCCGCTCCAGCAGATTGCGCGACGCCTCGTCGACGAAACGGTCGAGCGGCAGTGTCTCCGACGCGAAATTGATGCTCACCTTCCCGGTCAGCGTCGCCTTGAGATCGGTGTCGGTTTGCGCATTGACCGCAACGGTCGAGACCGTGGTGACGACGTCGCCCGACGTCCCCCGTCCGCCCCAGGTCGTCTGTCCCGACGACGGGTCGTTCGACGTCGCATACTGCACGGCGGCCCGATCGCGCGCCTTGGCCTGGAAATTGAGGCTGGCGGCGATCGTCCCGTCCTTGACCACGACGCGCTGCATGCCCAGCAGCACCATCGTCGACAGCGTCGACAGCCGATGTTGCGCAACGCGCTCGCGGGCGCGGGGCAGCACCACCGATTCGAGCGTCTGGGCATCGAACGCGCCGTCTGCGGCGCCGAAATCGGCGAGCCACGCGGGCGCGGGCGCCGCGTCGTCGTCGCCGGGCCGGACCACCGGCGCGAGACGGTATTCGCCGCCGTCCTGCGCCAGCGTCACGTCGTGCGGATACTGCTCGACCAGCCACGCGCGCGCCTGTCCGTCGGTCACGTTCTCCTGCGCGAACTGGTCCAGCGGCTTGGCCACCGCGCCGACCAGGTCGGCGAAACTCTCCACCTGCTTGATCGAGCTGTCGACGATCGCGTCGTACGTGCCATGCACGAGGCTCGCGACGAAGGTCGGAAAGTCGATCGCGTCGGCCAGTGCCGCCGCACGCCGGCCGATGGCGTCGGTCGCCTTCTCCTTGGGGGGCGCCGACGCGCCCGGGCCGCCAGCCGGCGTCGCTTGCGGCAACGCGCCGTCCTGCCTGCCCGGGTCGCTCGATCCGGAGCCGTCGACGATCTCGCGGCCGAACGCGTCGCGAGCGAGCGCCATCACAGGCGTTGCCGCACCGCGTGGCGGCGGAGGGGGAATGTGGCGGGCCATCGCGCGTGTCCCTCAGGGGTCAGGCGGGCTGCAATTCGCGCGCCGCGGGTTGCGTGCCGCTTGCCGGGAGCGGCGCCGCGCCATCGGCGCCGTGCACGGTCTGGAAGCGGCCGTCGCCGTTCAGCGCCACCTCGGTCACGCCGATCTGATCCTCCTCGCCGGCATGCCGGAACGTGGTGGTGATGCGCAGCCTGACGCTCGCCCGCTCGGGGGTGCCGGAACCGCGGCCGATATCGGCGCGCACCAGCGCGCTCCAGCCGTCGAGCATCTGCCCGTCGCCCGGCGAAATCGCCACGTCGCCGACCGCGCCGCCCTGCCACGCCCAGTCGATCGTCACCGGCGCCGACGTGCGGCCGCTCGGCCCGTCGATGTACGGCCAGTCGTCGAGGGCGATGCGCTGACCGGTCATGCGCGGCTGGCCGGCACCGCCCGCCAGTGCATTGGCGGGCTGGACCAGCCCGGCCAGTTGCGCAAGATCGTAGCTGCGCCCGTCGCGGCTCTCGGTGCGCCGGGTCAGGCTCACGCCGAAGCCGAATTCGCCGCCCGCGGCCGGCGGCTCGACGCCGAGCGCGTAGCCCGCGCCCGCCGCGCTGCCGCGATTGATCAGGTGACCGAACGTGCCGCCCGCATGCATGAGCTGGATCACGCCGATGCCGGCCGCGGCCTCGTATTCCGACACGAAATCCTCGTAAGTCATGATGTAGCGGCTGCCGGTCGCGTGAGTCGGCGGCAGGGTCCGCGCGCCGGGATGGCCCGGCGTGCCGACCACGCGGTCCAGCGGATCGGTGATCCGCACGAAATACGCGTCGCCGCTGCGATACATGCCCGTCACCACCACCGCATGGAAGAAGTTGACCGGCGCGCGCACGACTTCGGCGACCCAGATCGGCCCGTTGGCCTCGAGCAACCGCCGAAAGCCTTCGGGCGCGAAGCACGCATTGGGTTCGACCGTAAGGCTCGACGCCCCGGCGAAGACCGCCACCTCGGCCGGCTTCAGGCCATCCTGCATCTGGCGCTCGAGGCTGATGCAGCGCGCGAGCAGCGCCGGGTCGACGCTCTGGTTGTCGCGCCAGCCGATCACCATCGACGCGGCCGTTGCCCAGCACCCCATGTCGGTAGGCTGCGGGGTCAGCTGCACCTCGTCCCAGTTCACCGTCCAGTCGTCGGCGCCCAGCGCGCGCGCGGTGCCCGGCGCGACCGACAGCGCCTGGCCGATGCCGAAGAAGCTGCGGCTCGGGATCGGCGCCTTCAGGTGGCCGACATACGCGAGCGTTCCCGGGGTCATCGTGCCGGTCGACAGGCTGGCGAGATCGCCCGGCGGCACCCAGTGCGGCGGCACGCTGACGATCGGCTTGCCCGCGTCCTGGAAGGACTGGGCGACCAGTTGCGAGCAGAAGAAGTTGTCGGTGTCGGCGCCTTCGCCGAGCTCGATGCGGCCGACGAAACGGCGGCAGCGCTCCGCCGCGTCGCCCGACAGCAGTTCGCACGCGTGGCGATCGATCAGGTAGCCGCCGCAGCGGACCAGCCCGACATAGTTGAAGCCGCGATCGAGGTAGCGCGCGGCGGCATCGGCGACCTGCCGCTTCTGCGTATCGGTCAGGCCCGGCACCCGGAACGCGACCGCGAGGCGCGCGTCGGCCAGCGCATCCGCGAGCGGGCGCAGCTGGACCCCGCCGGGAATCGCCTCGATCACCTGCCCGCCTTGCCCGACATAGAGCATCGCATGGCTGACTTCGGCGCCCGAGCCGGCACGAATGACGCCGGAGCCGGGATTGCCGGTGGTGCTGAGAATGATGTCGCCGATCTCCAGCGCATCGGTGCCGATCGACAGGCCGCCGACGCCCGGATCGAGCGGAATGTCGTCGCCGAGGCCGCGGGCGGCGAGCCCCAGCGCCTGGCCGGCCGACTGCGGCTGGCAGGTGCGGCTGTTGACCAGCCGCATGAAGTAGTCCCAGTCCCAGTTGCCGTCGGGGCACGCGGTATGGCCGGTCGAGGTGTCGGCCTCGCGATGGCCCATGATCGTGGTGCGATTGATCGGCAGCTGATACTTGTCGCACAGCGACGCGACCAGCGCCGCCGAGGTTTCGTACTGGAGCGGGGTCGGCGCCAGCGCGTCGAAATGCTGGACGGTGCCGTTGCGGCGCGGGTAGTCGGCGCCGCCGCGCTTCACCGCGATATGCTCGATGCCGATGCTGCGCTGGTTCGAGCCCTTGCAGTGCCACGCCGTGTCGGCCTCGGAAACGAACTGGACGACTTCGCCCGCCTGCCCGACCAGGTAATGCGAACTCACCTTGGACGCGGCATTGGTGAAGGTATTCACCACGTGCTGCACGGTGGGCACGTCGGCGATGTGGATGATGATGCGGTCGATCGTCCTGCCGCCGCGCCCCTCGTCGAAATTCGGGCTGGCCGCGGTGCGCGTGACGAGACTGTTCTCGCGCGCCCCCAGCGCCAGCGCACTGGCCGTTGCGGACGGCTCGGCGGCCGCGTCGTCGTCGCTGTACGGCGGCGTATCGATGCCGTACGCCTCCGGGTCGTCGCTCAGGCCGCGCGACCACGCGAGCGACGACGCGGTGGCGATCGTGCCCGACGCGGCGCGCGAGACGCCGACGAAGATGCTCACCGGGCTGCCGACGCTGACGCCGGCCGACAGCGTGACGCCGACGAATTCGTTGCGGGCGTTGAACAGCGCCGAGATGCCGCCCGCCGTGGCCTCGCCGATCATCACGCCCACGGACGTGCCGGCGCCCGCGAAATCGTCGATATGCCCGCGCAGCAGGCTGATCTGGCCGGTGACGCTCGCCGACACGATGAAGCCGAAGTCGAGCTCGCCCGCCGCGAAGGCGCCGATGTCGTCGCCATTGGCGTCGAAGATGAGGCCGACCGAGCCCGAGCCCCCGGCTTCCAGCCCGGCGCCCGCGCCCGCGCCGATCGAGACCGACAGGCCGTTGCGCATCGCGACCGGCAGCAGCAGCAGCAGCGACGCGGTGGCCGGATTCGCGCTCAGCATCGCGCGCAGCGCGGCCCGCTCGACGGTCGAGAGCTTGCGCGGCCGCGGCCAGGTAAAGCTGCGGCGCTCGCCGGCAAGGCGGAACTCGGCATCGTCGCCCATCCCCTGCGAGACGGGCGCCGGCGCGGCGGCGGGCGCCGGTGCCGGCGCAGGAGGGATCGCTGCGACCGGCGCGGCGGCGTGCAGCGGCGGCAGCGGGCCGAACCCGTCGTCGTAGTGGACGTCGTGATGCGGCACAGCGGCCTCGACGCCCGGCTGCGGCGCGGCGGGAACGGCTGCCGGTGCGGCGGGCGCCGGCACGGCGGTGGTGCCCGGCCGGGTGCCGTCGCCGGCCCAGTTCAACAGCGGGCTCCTGACGCCGGTCCCCCCGCGCGTCGGGAACATGAGCACCCTGCGCAACCCCCGGTCGCTGAGCCCCGACAGCGACACGTAGGGGCTGTCGGCATTCGGCAGGACGTCCACCGTCCACGCATCGGCATCGGGCGATGCGGCGGTGGCGAGACCGAACCACAGCCGGCCCGCGCCCGCGAAGCGCGCCAGCACCGCGGGCGGCACCATGAACACCGCTTCGCCGCGCGGGATCGCCAGCAGGCCGTCCTCGCGGCTGGTGTAGAACGTCGACGACGTGCGGCCTTCCTTGCGCACGAACAGCGCGGGATCGGTGGCGATCACCAGTTCGGCGACGCACGGCGCGTGGCCGACGCGAATCGTGAAGCCCAGCATCGGGAAGCGGTCGGTCACGACCATGCGGTTGGGATGGAGTTGCGCTGCCATGTCGTGTCCTCAGCTCTGGTTTTGATCGGGCTCGTCGCGACGGCCGCCGAGCATCGGCTTGCTGCGCGCATCGATCGCGCGCTGTTCGAATTCCTGCGGTGGAAGAATCGCCAGATCCGGTTCCGGTTCGGCGATGTCGGCAATGTCGGGGATGTCGTGGTGCGTCGCTTCGAACTGGGCGATCGAACGCGCGAGCAACTGCGCCAGCAGCTTGGCGTGAACCGGGCTGACCGCGATGCGGCTCATCAACTGGACGTTGCCGGACTGCGGCTCGACCTGTCCGGCATCGATCAGGAACTCGAACGCGTTATGCCCGACCTCGAAATAATTCGCATAACTGGCCAGCAGCGGCCGTGGCTGGCCGGCCGGCTGCGCCGGATCCGGCGGGGCGTCCTGGAGTGGCTCGATGACGTGCACACGGCCTCCTTGCATGGCGACGGGCGGTCTGTCCGTCGATCTTCGCAAGGAGCGGGCCAACCCGCGCGCGCTGACGCAAGCGCATGATTTGCCGTGGAATTTCCCGGTCGGACCGGAATGCGTGAAGGCTGCCGGGCTGTACCATGTGACAGCCGCGCTGTCACACTGATGCAGTGTTGCCGGCGTCCAGGTTGTACTTGGCCAGCTTGCGGTACAGCGTCATGCGCGACCAGTTCATCTGGCGCGCCGCTTCCATCTTGTTCCAGTTGGTCTGGCGCAGCACCGAGACCAGCCGCTCGCGCTCATGTTCGCCGGCGGAAAAGTCCTGCACGAACAGGCGGCGAAACGCCGGCGGCAGATCGCCCAGCCCGAACGGGCGCCCTTCCGGCGCATCGATGAACAACGCCTCGACCAGGTTGCGCAGCTCGCGCACATTGCCCGGCCACGGGTAGTGCCGCATGCATTCGAGCAACGCCGGATCGGGCCGCCCCACCCGCATCGCACGCCGCTGGTTGTGTTCGGCGACGAAGTGATCGACGATCGACGCGATGTCTTCCGGCCGTTCCCGCAGCGGCGGTATCTCGATGCGCGCGACGTTCAGTCGATAGAACAGATCGGGGCGGAAACGGCGTTCGGCGACCAGATCCTCCAGTCTTTCGTTGCTGGCGGCCACGATCCGGACGTCGACCGCGCGTCGGCGCAGCGAGCCGACCGGCATCACCGTGCGGTCTTCGAGCAGGCGCAGCAGCTTGGCCTGGACGGCGGGCGGCATCTCGCTGACTTCGTCGAGGAACAGCGTGCCGCCGTCGGCCTCGACGAAGCGGCCGGGAAACGCGTTTTGCGCGCTGGTGAAAGCGCCACGCTCGTGGCCGAACATCTCGGATTCGAACAGGCTGTCGGGCACGGCGGCGCAGTTGACCGCGATGAACGGCTTGCCGGTGCGGGCGCTGAGGCGATGGACGGCGGCGGCGACGCGCTCCTTGCCGGTGCCGGTTTCGCCGGTCACGAGCACCGTCGTATCGGTCTGCGCGACCTTCGCCAGATAGCGGCGCAGGTCGGTCATCGCCGGGCTCGTGCCATGCAGCCCGAGTGACGTCGCCTGAATGCTTCCGGTCGTGCTCATGCGCGCGCCGCTCGGCTAGCAAACCGCTGACGGGTTATGCGCAGCCCCGATTTTCATCGCCACTTTCCCCCCGCTGGATATTGAGGAACAAGGCAACCATCCTCGATGGCGATTGTCGGCACGCGTTTAATTAGTACTTGGCGATGCGTATTGAATGGATAACCGCGTGTCCCGGCGCCGGCTGATAATCAGTGTAGTGTCATTATCGATATTCGTACAACCTGCCGACTACCGGCGCTTGCGCACGAAATGCCGGCCGCCGATGCGCCGGCGCAAAAAGCGAACAGGCCATTTCACGAATTTTTCATAATGGCATCGACTGGCCAACGAGTTTGGTCCGGGCATGCCGACTATCCACGGCCGGGTTGCCCATCCCGCATCGTGCGTTATCGCATGCGCGGGCGCCGTGCCATACGAATCTCCGGGATACCCTCAGCCCGTCCGACGCGCACTCCGCACCGGCTCACGCGCCGGCATCTCGACCGCAGATTGCATGAACCGCTGATCGACCGTCGCGGAGATGCGTCGTGCGGTTTCGCACAGCGCGACGCCGATCTGCCTGATCGACATCGCCCCGGCTTCTCCCGAGAGCGCCAGGTATGGGCAAGCGAGGATGGCGATTGCCGAGCCCGACTTGTCGACGATCGGCGTTGCGATATCCGTGATGCCGGGAATGCGCTCATTCGGGCGGCAGATATAGCCGTCTGCCTGATGGGTCGGCAATGCTTCGTCACTGCGCGGCTGGTTCCACGACTCGACATCGCGCCCGACGGTCCGCAGCAATCGGGTTCGCACGTCTTCGTCCTGCAAAGCCAGATACATCTCGCCCGCGGCGCTGCCGTGCAGCGGAACGCGCGTGCCGGCCCGGACCGCCAGGTTCCATTCCGTTTCAGCGCCGGCCGTTGCGATGACAACCATCGTGTCGCCATCGAATACCGACAGGTAGCATGACTGAACAGTCTGCAACGCGAACTGCTGCAGGAGCGGCGTGACAAGCGCGCCGAGCGATCGTGTCGGCGCATGATGCTGTCCGAGAAAATAAAGCTTCATGGTCAGCGCGTAACGGTCGTAACGATCCACCCTGTAGATGTACCCCCGCTCCTCGAGCACCTGCATCATCCGATACAGTTCGCTCCGGCTGCGCTTCAACGCGCGGCAGATGTCCGCCTGCGCCATTCCGTACTCGCGACCGATGAGCAACTCGAGAATATCGAGGCCCTTCTCGAGCGCCGGCGCACGATAATGCGCTTTTTTCCTGAGCCCCGAACCGTCGGGATCAACCGGATCTTCGTTTGGATTCCGCATGTGAAACGATGCCTCTGGAATTCAGCTCACTTGAGTCACGCCGGCGTGACCGCGCGCGTCATGCGGCGCTGCTGCGAATGCGGGAAAAATATCGTGGACACCGCTCACGAAGGCCGGATCGCATGGATCACGCCGCGCAGGTTTCTGGATGACGCCTCCTTTACGCGCGGCAGCGCGGCATGCACCTGGTTGCGCAATTGCGGAAGCGCCGACACGAACCGGTCCAGTACCGCCGCCAGATGCGTGGAGCGCATCGCTTCCTCGGGCTTCAGCAAGAAGCTGTCCGACAGACCGAAATGACTGAAGAGCCCCTGGAACTTGTCCTGATAGGTCAACGCGGCAACAGGCACCCCCATGCCAAGACTCGCGATCGCCAGATGCATGCGCCCGGTGACCACGCCGTCCACCTGCCCTGAAATGGCCTTCAGTTCCGCCGCCGACATCCTGGTGCGCGGGTAGCAAAGCCGCTCGCCCATCGTCGCGGCCAATGCGCGATGCAGCGGCTCGAGACAGGTATCGTCGCCGTCCCGGCCGCGATAGTCGTGGGACAGCAGCACGATGCTGATCCGATGAAGCGCCGCGAGTTCGCGAATGGCTGCCTGTGCCGACGCGACCAGCGCCGCGATATCGGCGTCGCTGGCCCGGCGGATCAGCATCGGGTGAAGGTTGAATGCGATCACGATGTCGCCGGCCGCGCGGCGCGCTTCGACCCACGCGGCCGTGCCCCTGACGCAATCGGACGAATCGTCCGGCTGAAGCATGAAGGCGGAATCCGCGACGAGCTCCGCGCTCGCCGAACTGAAACGCCTGAATCGATCGAGCGACACGCCGTCGCGAACGTTGACCAGCAGCCGCGCGTCGATCCGATCGAATGCATGCCGCAAAGGCATGTACGGCAAGCGGTTGAAGCTGAAGCCGAGAATCGTGCCGTGCACGCCGCGTCGGACCAGCAGATCCGCCGTTGCCAGCAACCTCAGCGACGTAATGGGCGAATAGTAGCCGTCCATCACGTCGGCGCCGATGACGACCACCGCGCTGGGTCGCAGTGCGGCGAGCCGTTCGACCGTGTCCGTCAGGCGCCATGGCTCGTTCCATGCGTCGACCGCATGCAAACCGAGCCGGGTCGCCGCGTCTGCTGCCGCGGGCGTGGCCGTGACGACCGACACCTTCAATGCGCCGTTCGCCTGCCGCAACCGCTCGACGACCGCGCGCAGCATCGCTTCATCGCCTTTCGAGCCGACCAGCGTCCACGGATCGCACGGCAGGATCAGCAGATGGGCGGCGGACGCGCCGTCGTCGCCCGTGACGCGTCGCGCGGCCTCGCGACGCCACTGCATGGTCAATCGCTTCACATACAACCACACGCGAAGCCGCTGTTTCAAACCGGCCAGTTTCGACATGTTCTGTTCCCCTGAATGATTCGGTGGTTTCGACGGATGCAACCGTCAGGCCGGTGCGGCGACCGGCGGCCGCCGCCGGAGCGTGTCGCGAAGCACGCGAAGCTGCGTGTCGTGCCAGGCCCGCGCGCAATCGCGCGCCGCCGCGCCCTGGGCAATCCGATGCGCGCGGTCCGTCGCGAGCCGGACGACCGCATCCGAAAAGCCCTGCGGATCGCCGTCGCGCACGACGGTGACCCCGCTCAGGTCATGCTCGCCGAGGCCGCGCGCGCCGGTCCGGGTGCTGACGATCGGTACGCCGAGCGCCATGCTTTCGAGCAGCTTGATGTTGATGCCGGTGCCGAGCAGCATCGGATTGATCGAGATCGGTGCGATCGCGAATGCGTCGCCCAGCTCGGCGACGGGGCCGTGCTTGACGATATGCGGCCCGTCGGGGACGGCCGCGGCAATCGTGCCGGCGAGATGCAGGCGGAACGCCGGCAGCCGGGCCACGATACGCGGCAGGATCTCGTCGACGAAGTATTTGACGGCGTCGCGATTCGGCTGGTTGTCGCTGCCGAGGAAGGTCGCGTCGGCATGCGCGGCACAGTCCACCTGTGGCGGAAACGCCAGCAGATGACTCAGCACCGCGACCGCCGGGGTAGCGCCGCTGCCGAGACGCGCCGCCAGCAGGTCGCCTTCCTCGGCCTGGATGGCCAGCGCGACATGCGCGCGGCGCAATCCGTCGCACTCCCGTTCCGGCGGAATCGAAAACATGTAGCGCTTCGCGCCGGGGCGGCCGATGAACGGCACATGCCGGTCCGCAAAGATGTCGTGCGTATCGATGACCTTGACCACCGTATCGGGAAACGCATCGAGCGCGCGCGAATAAAACACGTATTCGACGAACACGGCATCGAATGCGTGGTGCTGCTGCAGCGCGCGCAATTGTGCGGTAAAGCGTTCGCTGAACAATTCGTCGAGCCCCGTGTAGTACGCATGTCGGCTGCCGGCCGCTTTCGCGGCGAGACGACGCGCCAGCCAGGCCACCCGCTTGACGCGATACAGCGCCAGCGCCAGGCCCGCGCGGCGCAATATCGACACGCAGTCGGCACCGAACTCCCGGCGATGCGCGTCAAGGTCCATGCCGCCCGTCTGGCGCGATTCCAGATAGACGAAATGCACGTCGCAGCCGAGCGATTTGACCGCCCGCGCGAGATTCAGCACGCGACTGCGATTGCCGGCATTGACGGGAAACAGCGGAATGGGCGAGACGATGGCAACTTTCATGAGGCGTTTCCTTTGGGCGGAACCGGCGGCGGCGTGCCGCCCGGCACACCGTGACGAATGGCGATGAAGGTGCCGACGCGCACGGACTGTCCTCGCGCGAATCCGACGCCGTGGACATAAATGCCCTTCTCGTGATCGGCGCCGTACGCGAACGGGCCGCCCGGGACAGGCAGCCATTCGAATCGCGCGTCGTCGAGCGTGTGCGCAGGCGTGTCGGTGCGCAGCGTCATCGGCGGGTAGGCGCCCAACCGCACGGCCGCAGCGCCAGCACCACCCGCACCGCCGCCTTCCGGCACACGCACCGACGCGTAGAGATCCCAGCGCCCGTCGCGCGGCAGCTTGTCGAGCTTGAGCTGGATTGCCCAGACGCCCGAATCGCCGCGTATCGCTATCGCGGCGCCGTCGAGCGCCGTGGGGTCGGCCACCACGCGCGCGCTGTCGTAAAGATTCACACGCGAAACATCGATCGCGCGCCAGTCGCTGTCGGCGAGGCCCGCCACGAGCGGCGGCGCAACGACGGGATGCCGGTCGAGATCGAGCAATGCGCCGAGCGCCGCGAGATTGCCGCTTTGCCGGTACTGACGAACGCCCGCTGCCGAGATTGCCGCGTCGAAACGCGCGCGCCGCGCGCGGATATCGAGGTCCCAGCCTTCCTGCGCGGCGCGCGCCGCGTAGCGGTCGCGCAGCGCCAGGATCACGAAATCGAGCGGCATGCGCGCCTGGCGAACGCGCGCGCTACGCACGGCATCGCCGTCGACCGCCCGGGCGGCGGCGTCGAAATCCCGCTCCGACTCGCGGACGAAGTCGTACGTGTACATCGACATGCCGACCGGCGTCTGTTCGGCCAGCACGTCGCCGCTCGCGCGCAGCGCGGCGTGCATGCGATCGATGTAGCGGACGACGGCCGGCGCCGCCGCGCCGTAATAGGCGTCGCAATATTCGCGGACGAGCGTGCGCGGGTCCGCAGTCGGCGTCCAGAGCAGCCGGGCGATCAACCACACGCGCAGGCTCGCGAATTCGCCGCCGCGCGACTGCCAGTCGCCTTCCGCGAAGTAGCCGTCGACGCTCGGCAGCGTGGCGAGCCACGCGATGCTGCGGCCGATCGGATAGAGGTTCGGTGTCGGCTGGATGTAGCCGCCGAAGTTCACGACGTGATCCCACACGGTGACGTGCCGCGCGATGTCGCTCCATTTGCGCAGACCGTCGCGCAGCGACGCGTTGCGGTCCTCGTTCAGCGCGACGCTGTAGTCGACCTGGATCGTCATCGGATACACGCGAACGTAATCCGGGACCTGCATGCCGTCCGGCGGCGTGAAGCCCCAGTGATAGGCCGGCATCGCGAAACGCGCGCCGGGAACCTCCTGCCGGACCCGCGCCGCCACGTCCCGCACCATATCGAGAAACGCTGCCGACGGCGCACCGCCATGCGCGTCGGCAAACGCGCGGCTGGCTGCGTCCGGATCCCAGCCCCAGTCCATGTCGCGGATGCCGAACCAGATGCGGCTCGGGTCGGGTTGCCGCTTCAGGCGCGTCACGATCCCGGCCGCCATCGTGGCGCGGACGTCGGCCGACATCATCGCGAGTTGCCCGCCGGCATACCAGGCGGGATGCGCGGCCGCATACCGGTCACGCGGCACGAGCGTCCAGAAATCCGCATCGCCGTCCCGCGCGAGCCAGCTGCGATCCCACATGTCGATACCGGGCGGGGAAGCGCGATACGACGTGCCGTGCGACTCGCCGTTCAGCAGGTTGTGCGCGCGGAACGGCTTGTCCTCCCCTTCCGCGCTCAACACCTCCCGATACGCGAAGCGCGGAACCTGCCGGACGGGCGCCGTGTCGACGCGCAGCTCGGCCTGTTGCGGCACCTCGGTCGCATCGGGCGCGAGCCACTTCACGCCGAGCTTGCGGTCGAGCCACCAGTACGCGCCGAACAGCGTGCCGCGCGGGGTGTCGCCGGCCACGACGAGGTCGTCGCCGCTGCGGCAGACGACGAAGCCGTCGCTGCCGAGCGGCGCCGCGTGTGCCGACCGGCATCGTTCCGCCGCATGCTCGCCGCCGACGACAATGGCCGGCGTCCGGTCTTGCGCGTCGTCCGACACGGCGAACGATGCACCGCTGATTCGCGACAGGTAGTCGGCAATCTCGTCCGCCGCATGTCGCGTCACGGCATCCGTCGCACCGGCGCGAACGAGGTAGCGCGCGACGCCATCCCGCGCGAGCAGCACGCGCGGCGCCGACACCGGCGGCTTTCCGGCGACGACATTCACGACATTCGCGTCGTGCGGCGGCCGCACCGGCTGCGCGCAATCGCCGCCGCGTGCGGCCATCGCGCACAATGCGACAGCCGCGGCACGCACGGCGACACGAACCGGCGCAGCAGGCCTCATTACCGTGCGATCCGCGAGATGCCGGGCGGCAACGACAGCGGCACGTGGAACTTGCGGTAGAACCGCCACAGGCTGCGCAGATGATGCCGCCCCGCTCGCGACACGGGGCTCGCCGCCGACTGTCGTTGATGATCGTGCACGAGCGTGACGCCCGGCATGCCGAGCACCCGATAGCCGGCCAGCCAGGTCCGCGCGCACAGATCGACATCCTCCATGTACAGGAAATACGATTCGTCCATGCCGCCGAGCGACTCGAACAGGTCGCGCCGCACGACGAATCCCGTTCCCATCACCCATTCGGCATCGAACGGGTTGCCGCACGACCATGCATCGATCATCAGGTGCTGGTTCATCCGCGCGCGAAAGCGGCCCGAGCGGCCGAGCGCGGTGCGTCGCGCGACGATGTCGAGCCAGCTGTAGAACCGTCGCGCCGAGTACTGGCGCCGGCCGTCGGGATACTGCAGGTCGAGCCCGACGAGCCCGGCCTCCGGTCGCGTCTCGAACAGCTCCAGTACTTTCGCCAGCCCGTTCTCGCTGAAGCGCGTATCGGGATTGACCACCAGCACGTAGTCGCGTCGACAGGCGGCCATGCCGAAGTTCACGCCGGAGCCGAAGCCGCGATTGCATGCCGCGCGCAGCAGCCTGACGCCGCGCGGCAACGCGTGCCGCAACCGCGTGTACGAGTCGTCCGGCGACGCATTCTCGACGACGACGATGTCGTCGGCGAGTGCGACGCGCAATGACGTCAACGACGCCACGCATCGTATCGTCAGGTCGGGCGTGCCGTAATTGACGACGATGACGCTGATTCTTCCTTCGGTTTCCATCGTGATACCCCGCGCCGTGGTTGATTGTGTCGGCCGGTTTGCCCGGCTCTGTTCGTTGACATGCGCGTCATGCCGACGCGCCGACCTGCTCGACGAGTTGCCAGAACCTGCGCGCCGACGTATCCCAGTCGAACCGGCGGATCTGCTCCCGGCCCCGCGCGACGAGCGCGTCGCGCCACACGGCCTCGGTGCCGAGCCGGCGCATCGCGACCGCGATGTCGGCGACCGACAACGGGTCGACGAGCATCGCGGCGTCACCCGCCACTTCCGGCATCGCCGACACGCTCGAGGTCAGCACCGGCACGTCGGACGCCATCGCCTCGAGAATCGGCAGGCCGAAACCTTCGTACTGCGACACGAACGCGACAAACAGCGCGCCTCGATACAGTTTCGGCATCGCATCGTTCGGCAATACCCCCGCGAATACGAGGCCGTCCGCGCATCGGTGCCGCGCGGCGTGCGCAAGCAGCGCCGGGTCGGGATCGCCGGTCAGCATCAGGCGCACGCCGAGCGGCAACAGCCCGCTTGCGCCGAATGCCGCGATCAACCGGTGCAGGTTCTTGTAGTTGCGCCGGTTACCCGGATAAAGCACGTACGGAAACGGATAGCCGAGCGTGTCGCGGTTGCGCCGGTATGCAGCGTCGGTCCCGTTGTGGATCACGTGAACGCGATCCGGCGGCATGTCCGACCAGCGGAGGAATTCGTCGCGCGTGAACTCGGACACGCAGACGATCGCGGTGCAACGCCGGTACAGCGGACGGAGCACCGTGTCGTAGTAGAAGCGGTGCGCGCGCGTATAGAAGTGGCGATGCGTAAGGTCGTGCACCACGACCACCGACGGGAAATCGGGCAACGCGGCCGGGACGAACCCGGGATTCCAGAACACGGCGTTGCGGGCCGGCAGCCGCCTCAGCGCGCGGCTCAACGCGAGCGGCGACAGCGGGTGCGCGACACCGCCGCCGACCGGCAGCGGCTCGATGCGGACGGTCGACGGCGCGCGCTCGGCATAGGCCGCCATCACGTTGTGGATGCCGGTTCCAACCGGCCAGCGCGTGTCTGTATAGACCGTGAGGGGCGCGCGCTCGGTGCGCTCGGCACGGTCGGTGCATTCGGTCGAAGCGGTGAGGATCGTGCTCATCGTTCAATCCATCCAGCCAAGCAGGCGATGCGACGCGGCGATCCAGTAGTACTTCGCACGCCGCGGATTGCGGCGCACGCATGACAGCAGGCAGCCGGCGACCGGCCGCGCGATCATGTAAAGGACGTAGGCGAGCGGATAACGATTGATGCGCAGCACATGCCCGAACCCGCGGTTGTAGCGCCGGCCGCGCGCATACGCATGCTCGTCGAGCACGGCGAGCGGTTCGGGATGATGGACGCGCAGATGCGGGTCGTAGTCGATCCGGCACCCCGCCTGCAACGCGCGCACCAGAAAGTCGACTTCTTCCCCCGCTCCCCAGCGCGTGGCCGCGCCCACGCCGAGGTCCACGTCGAACTGCCCCGCCGCATGCACCGCGGACCGGCGCAGGAAGATCGTGTACGACGTCGCACACACCCATACGTTGAAGCGGTTGACGGTCTGCGCCGAGGTCGCCCACCGTCCTTGCGACGGCCGCCCCGCGGCGTCGACGCTCATGCCCGTCACGCCGTCCAGCATCCTGTCCGCGGACAAGCGCGCCGCGACCGCATGGAGCGTCCCGGGCCGATACCAGCAATCGTCGTCGGGGAACCCGACCACGTCGCCCGTCACGGCCTTCAGGCCGACGTTCGTCGCCCGCGACTTGCCCTTGTCGGATCGCAGATGGACGATCGTCAGCCGGTCGCGATACCGGTCGACGATCCGCTCGACCCGGTCGTCCGGGTTCTGGTCGACGACGATCACTTCGAGGTCGGCGTAGGCCTGCCGCAGCAGCGAATCGAACATGCGCTCGATCTCGTCGCTACGGCCGAGCGTCGCCATGATGAGAGAGAATTTCATCGCGTAGGTCCGGACGGGAAAATGGATCGGGGCCGCAACACGCGCGGCGCGGCGCGCGCTTTCCGGCGTGCCGCCCGCGGAACGAACGCGAACGACGCGAGGTAGCCGACGAACAGGTACGACGTTTCGCTCTGGTGCATCGGGTTGATCAGCGACCATGCCGCGATCGGCGCGAGCAACACCATCGCGCGCCGGCCCTGGCCGAGGCCCGCAAAGAACACCGCCCATGCGAGCAGCCCGATCGGGCCGGCCACCAGCATCAGATCCAGCGGCGCGCAAAACACGGCGCTCGTGCCCTCGCCGAGCCCGCGGACGGCGACGGCCGAGTGCGAGAAGTAATGCTCGACGAAGCCGAAGCCGTGACCGATCCAGTCGCGGCCGACCAGCTTGATCGATTCCGTGAAGGCAAGCCCGCGCTCCTGTTGCAGCCGGACCTGAAGCTGGTCGCCGGTCAGTTCGCGCGTGAACATGTACAGATAGAACCCGGCCCCGGCGGCCATCGTCAGCACTTTCGCGAAAAAATGGCCGCGCACCTGCAGCAGGATCACGATCGCGCATGCGATCAACACCGTCTTCGATTCGCTCAGCAGCGTCACGACGAGTGCGAGCGCAACGAACCTCACGACGTCGGGAATGCGGCGCGGCGACTGCAGGAAACAGGCGTAGGCGGTCAGGAAGAAAAACGCCGCGAACCAGTTGCGCTCCTTGAACGAACCGTGAATCGCGTTCTGCATGAAGTCGACTTTTTCGTACAGCACCGGGACGTCGAAATACTGCAGCGCGTACTGAAACGCCAGGAACCCCGCGATCGCGACATAGCCGAACGGCAACGGCCGCGTGCGTGCCCGCGCGCCGTAATAGCGGCCGATCAAATAGAACGCCGGCATCACGAACCCGAATTTCACGATCTGCTCGGTCGCCTTGAAACGCGGATAGCCGGACAGGAACGTCGTCGACAACGCGACGCCGACGAACAACGCGAAGGCCCAGATTTCCCACGCGCCGACGGGAATCCGGCGCCGCACCAGCAGCACCGGCAGCACGAGCACCGCGAACAGCTGACCGAGTTGCGCGCCGCCGATCTTCAGGAACTGGATCGAACTCAGCAGCAGCAGCACGAGCAGGACCGCGTCCGCGAGGTCGAAGCGCACCTGCGGCCCGCTCGTCGCCCCACCGAGTGACGACGCGCGTTGCCGCGGCACCTGCAGCGCGAGGCGGCTCATGTCCGTTGCCTCGCATCGCGTAATGCGATCAGCATCGCCACGGTTTGCCGGGCGGCCTGACGACGCAACGTCCAGGTTGCGCCGACATAAGCGGCGCCGAAGGCGACGATCAGCAGCGGCAACCTGACCAGGGCCGGCACACCGCCGAGGTGCGCGCCAAGCCGCGATACGATCAGCGCGCAGCCGAACGCAATCAGATACGGCGGCACCAGCCGACCCAGCAAGCGGCCGGGATCGATCGACAGCTCGACCACGACGGCACCGAAGCTGAGCGGCGTGATGAACAGCACCGCGCCGACATACAGCCACGCCAGCCCGGCGACGTCGTGCGACGGCAGGCAGACCATCGCGCCCAGCACCAGGACGAGCTTCACGACCGTCAGCCACATCGTGACGTTCGGCCGCCCGCGTGCCGACAGGAATGCACCGTTGACGAACTGGACCGTCTGAATCGCGCCGAGCCCCATCAGCGGCGTCATGATCGCGGCACTGTCGGCCCAGCGCGCGCCGAACAATACGACCGTGATGTCGTGGCTCGACACGGCCATCAGCACGAACAGCGGCGCCGCGACCATCGCGGCAAGCCCCGTGACGTCGAGGTAGGTGGCCGCCATTTTCCCGGCGTCGTGCGCGACACGCGACAGCACCGCGAGCGCGACGTCGGTCGCGGCGCGGCACAGCAGTTCCAGCGCCGTCTGGTACAGCCGCGCCCCGATCGCATAGATGCCCAGCCCGGCCGCGCCGTACAGCGCGACGACGATCAGGTCCACGGTGCGTGTCGCGCACCAGTCGATCAGCCTCGACGCAACGACGTGACCGCCGAAGCGCGCAATGGGCCAGAACGTCGACGCGTTCCGGCGGCCGCGCGGACGCCAGACCGGTCTGCGCCAGAGCCAGAGCGCGGACATCGTCATGAAGGTCGCCGCCTGCGCAATCAGGCTCCACGCACCGGCGCCCGCGATCGCCAGCGCGACCGCCACGGCGCCTGCGACGCTCACCGAGCCGAGTTGACGCATCGCAAGCGTACGGAAATCCAGCCGCCGCTTGTACAGCCCCTCCTGGAACGAACTCGCCGAGCCGATCGGCACGAACGCGCACGCCACCCGCAGATACGGCGCCAGGCCCGGTACGCCCAGCCACGTTTCGACGCGCCCGGCGAGGACGAACAGCGCGACCGCGAGCACGATCGCCATGCCGATCGAGCACACGAACGGCCATTCGAGATCGTCGTCGTCGAGCGACGCGCGCTGAACCAGCGCGTCGCCCAGGCCGCCCTCGGCGATCATCAGGACCAGCGACAGCGACAGCGTGACCGCGGCCGCAAGCCCGACGTCCGCCGGGCCGAGCCAGCGCGCGACCAGCAGATAGGTGACGAGCGTGACGAGCTTGCCGCCCCATGCCTGCACCAGCGCCCACGCGAGGCTTCGCACCGTGCGCGCACCGAGCCGCTCGCCGGCGGGCGACGCGCGGTCGCTCGCGGCGCGCAGCGCGATGTCGCGAATCGCGGGCTCAGTGCTCGGTTTCATACGCGTATTTCCCTTCGCCATACGCGCCGTAGACGGCCTGACGCCGCGGCACGTCGTTCAGCACGACGCCGCTGATCGCGATGCCGGCGTTGCGCAGGCGACGCTCTGCCTCGCGAATTTCCGGCATCGAACTGCGCCCATGCCGGACGCACAGCAGCGTCGTCGCGCCGTGGCGGCCGATGGTCGCCGCATCGTGCAGCGCGAGGATCGGCGCCGTGTCGACGATGACGATGTCGTAGAGACGCGCTGCCGTGTCGAGCAGCAACTTGAAGCGGCCGTCGTTGAACAGCTCCGACGTGCGGGCGACGGCACCGCGCGCGAGCACGTCGACGCCGGCGACCGCCGATTTCTGGACGCCGCGCTCGAGCGTGCCGCTCGCGATCGCGTCGGGCAGGCCGGGCGCCGCCGGCAGCCCGAAGTGGCGATGCGACTGACCGCGGCGAATATCGGCATCGATCAGCAGCACGCGCTTGCCGCCCGACGCGAACAGCGAAGCCAGGTTCGCGCAGAGGAACGATTTGCCCGCACTGGGCTGCGGGCTCGTGACCATGATCACGTTGTGCCCCGACTCGGACATCGTGAACTGCAGCGTCGTGCGCAGGCTGCGGATCGCGTCGACGGTCACGTCCTCCGGAATTTCCGATGCGAGAACATGCGCGCCCTGTCCCGCATGCTGCTGGTTTCGCACGAGACGCCGCTGCTCCCGGCTATGCGGCACCACCGCATAGACCGGTACGCCCAGCGCCTGCTCGAGGTGCTCGGAATGTTCGACGCGGCCCCATACCGCCCGCTGGGCGAACGGGGCGGCGATGCCGAGGGCGATCCCGACACACAACGACAGCGCGACCAGCAACAGGCGCCTGGGCTTGACTGGTTTCACCGGCAGGACCGGCAAGTCGACGGCGCGGACATTGCCGATCTCGCTGCGCCTGGCGATCTCGAGCTGTTGTCCGGTGTTCAGCAGGTTCGTATACAGCTCGGTGTTGACGCGCACGTCACGCAGCACGCCGAGGCCCTCGCGCTCCGTATCGGGCAACCTGGCTTCGAGCGCCTTCAGTTCCTTCGCCTTGCCCGCCAGTTCCGCCAGGTTGGCGTCGAGCGCCTGCACGGCCGGATGGCCGTCGGCGAACCGCGCGATCAGGTCGACGCGCTTTTGCTTGAGTTCGAGCGTGCGCGTCTCGATGTCCACTTCCTGGCCGAGCAGCAGCTTGCCCTGTTCGTCGAGATCGACCGTCCCCGTGCGCGCGCGAAACGCCGCGTATTTGTCCTCGGCATCCTTCAGCGCCTTCATGACGGTCGGCATGCTGCTCTTCAGCGATGCCAGCGTCGCGGCGGCCTCCTCGCTCCGGTACTCCTTGTTCTGCTGGACGTAGCCGTCGACCACGGCCCGCAGGATGTCCCGGATGCGGGTCCGGTCGTCGCCCTCGAGCGTGACGGTCAGGATGCCGGATTGCTTGGCCTTTTCCTCGACGGTCAGATCGTCCTGGAGCTGGGAGACCACTTCGAGCTGCGGGATGCGCCTGAGCCGAAACGCCGTGCCCGGCCGGGCGTCGAGGGCCGCGACCAGCAGCGTCAGCGGCTGCGCCTTGTACTGCCCGTGCGCCGGCACGCCGACCTCGCCTTTCAGCACGACGTCGCCGTCCTCGTCCCTGACCACGTAGCGTCCGCCGCCTTCGGCGGTCACGTCGAACCAGAGCCCGTCCAGCGCGTCGATGCCGTCGTGGCTCTTCTTGCCGGCCGTCTCGAACGTGACGACGTCGAATCGCTCGCCGCCCCAGGCAAACCGCGACAATCCCCAAAGCGGCCGCGCGACGCCGTCGTCCCGATAACGACGCGCGACCCAGCGGCCGATCAACGGGACATAGCGCGGTTCGGCGATGAGGTTCAGATGCTGCTTCGTGACGACCGAGTCGATCACCATGCGCGCGCGCACGAGTTCGAGTTCGGCCGCGGTCGTGCTCCCGTTGTCGAGCAACGCCGCGATGTCGTGCAACGGCGAATTGCCCGCCGTGGTCGATTCGTTGACCTGGATCGTCGCGTCGACCCGATAGACCGGCGTCGCGAATACGACATACAGCAGCCCGAGCAGGAACACGCCGGCCGCGATGCCCAGCACCATGCGCCACCGGGCCAGCACGATGTCGACGTAGGACGAAAGGGGCGCATCGTCGTACAACGCCGCGTCGTACAGCCGTGCATCGGAAAGGTCTGTCATGGCAAATCCAGTGTCGATCGGGTTCCGGCGGTTCATTTCGCGACCAGCGCGCCGGTCATGCCGGCATTGATGGCGGGCAACAGCAGCGACAGCACGCGGCTGAGTCGGACGAGGCCGTTGCCGTCGACATAGACGACGTCCTTCGGCGCCAGCCTGAAGTCGTTCGCTAGCACCATGGCGACCGGCGACTTCGCATCGAGATGAAACACGTCGGGGGTACTCGAGCCGCGCCCGCGAATCACGTAGACCTGCGCCGTGTCGGCGGTGCCGCTGTTGAAACTGCCGGCTTGCTGCAACGCATCGCCGAGCGTCAACGAGCCGTCGCGCAGCGGTAGCGCGAGCGTCGGCTTTGCGACCTCGCCCATCACGAACGCGCCGTTGTCCTCGCGCGACTGCACGCGCAGCACGTCCCGGTTGCGCAACAGGATGCTGGCCGGGTCGATGCGTCGTGCGACGAGCCGGGACAGGTTCAGCACGTAATGCTCGTCGCCGCGCATCAGCTCGATGCGGCTCCGATCGGCCGTCGGCTGAAGCCCGCCCGCGCGATCGATGGCCTCGATCAGCGTCATCGGCACGTCGTTGATCGGCTGGACGCCCGGATTGCGCACCTCGCCTTCGACGTAGACCTGCTGGCTGCGGTACGACGTGACGCGCACGGTGACTTGCGGGTCGCGGAAGGTTTTCGTCAACGCGACGCGGAACGCATCACGAACCTCGGTCGTCGTCCTGCCCGAGACCGCGAGCGTGCCGACATAGGGAAACTGCACGCTGCCGGTTTCATCTACGACGAAGCCGCCGACGGGGTCGCTCTGCCGTTGGGGCGACGACGTCTGATTCGTCGGCGCCGCCGCGGAAAGTTCGGGGTGGTCCCACACCGTGATCTGCAACACGTCGCCGGCACCGATCCGATAGCCGCCCTTCGCGCGCTCGTGCAACAGCGCGTCGACATTCCCGGCCGCGTCGCTGTCGTCGCGCATCGATTGCAGCAGGTTGACGTCGATTTCCCGGATCGGCACATCGAGCGACTGCGCCGGTTCGCCGTTGCGCGCGCTGGCCACCGGCAATTCCTGCGAGCCGGTCATCCGCATGCCGGGCGCGACGGCACATGCCGTCAGGAACACGGACAGCACGAGCGAGGCCAGCGCGCGGCCCCGTCTGCTGCCTGTCGAAATACCGTCGAATGATTTGCCCATTGCTGCCTCGTATGTCGCGCTGTCGTCAATTCCGTCCGTGGCGCCGTGCTCACGGTTGTGTTCATTTCGTCGTGTGAGGGTTCGGCTTGCTTCGCCCTCATGCCGCGCCGCGCGCTCGATCACCATGACGAACGGGACCAGGGCGACGCCATGCCCGGCCAGTCGTCTGTCGCGTTGTCGTTCCCGCCGCGCGGCCGAATCGGGACGCGTGCCGCGCCGCGCGTGCGATGTGCCGCCGGCATGCCCAGCGCGTCGATCGACAACACCCGCATCTGTCGCTCGATCGGCAGCAGCGCGTAGTTGCCGACCGCCGGCGCCGCGACGCCCGACGCGACCGCCGGCTTTGCGATCGATCCGCGCCACGGATTCGAGGTCTGGGAAGCGCTATCCGCGAGGCCCGCGATCCACCGCGGCGCGTTCGTCGAAGGGCGCGCTACCGGCGCATTGCCGTGCGCAGCCGATGCACACGACAGGCCGATGAGCATCGCGAGTCGACCGACATGGCGTCGCATCAGCCGTGCCCCCGTGCGGCAGCTGCGGGAATCCGCACAATCCAGTGCGCCACCGCGCGCTCGATGTGGCGCGCCACGGCATCGAACACTTGCGCCGACTTGCCGACCGGATCCGCGATATCGCATTTCGCGGCATGGTCGAGCTGGAAGACGCGACCGCGCGCGAACGGGTAACGGCGCTCGATCTCGCGACACTGCACGAGCGTCATCGCGAGGATCAGCTGCGATGCGCGCACGTGGCCGAGATGCACCGGTTGCGCGATATGGGACGTGATGTCGAAGCCGCGTTCGCGCATCACGTCGATCGCGGCCTGTGCGGCCGGCCGGCCCGCCAGCGCGATCAGTCCTGCGCAACGCACCTGCACGGACGGCAGCGCGCGTGCCAGCATCGCGCTCGCCATCGGGCTGCGGCATGCGTTGCCGTCGCAGACGACCAGAATGCGTTCGATCATGGCCGGGCTCAGTACGCGTTCGGATGGACGAAGCCCTTCAGCACCGTGGCGGCGACAATCTTCATGTCGAGCCCGAAGGACCAGTTGCGCAGGTAATAGAGGTCGTGCTGGACACGGCCGACCATCTTGTCGAGGTGATCCGTCTCGCCGCGATAACCGTTGACCTGCGCCCATCCGGTGATGCCCGGCTTGATCCGGTAGCGATGGATGTATCCCTCGACGAGCGGCCGGTACAGATCGTCGTGCTCGATCGCGTGCGGTCTCGGCCCGACGACCGACATGTCGCCGCGCAGCACGTTGAAGAACTGCGGCAGCTCGTCGAGGCTGGTGCGACGCAGGAACGCGCCGACGCGCGTGATGCGCGCATCGCCCCGGGTCGCCTGGCGTACGATGCCGGCCGGTTCGGCGTGCACGCGCATCGTGCGGAACTTGTAGATCCTGAACACCCGGCCATCGGCGCCTTTCCGGTACTGCGTAAACAGCACCGGGCCCGGGGACGACAGCTTGACCGCCAGCGCGATCAGGCCGAGCAGCGGCGCCAGCGCGACGAGCGCTGCCGCCGCGAATACCCGGTCGAACAGCGCCTTCTGCATCAACGCGTGATGCGACATCGGCGATGCGACGAGGTTGATTGCCGGCATGCCGACGAGATCCATCATCGTTCCGCCGAGCAACGCGATGCTGCACATGTCCGGCATGAAGCGGATATTGATCAGATCGTCGCCGAACGTCTTCAGCACGCGCCGGATCGTCCGTTCCTCGGAGATCGGCAACGCGAGCCAGATTTCCGTCGCGGCTTCGGCACGCACTGCCGCGGCGAATTCGGTGAAATCCGCGATCGCCGGGATGATGCCGTTGGACGATCCCGCGGGATCGTGGAGCACGACGGGGCGAAACCCGCTTGCCGGCGACAGCGCAAGCGTTTCGATCACACGCACGGCATGCGCGCCGTTACCGACGATCGCCACCTTGCGAAGATTCAGGCCCGCATGCCTGACGCGCGCGAGCATCGTATAGGCAGCCAGGCGAATGACGATGAATCCGCATCCCGCGATCGCCGTCCAGTAGACGAACCACAGCCGCGACACCTGATCGGCGCGATGCATCGCGAACAGCAGCACGAGGTTGCATGCCTGCACGGCGACCCATGCGGCACTGATGCGGCTGATCATCGCGATCCACGACCGCCCGCGCCACGACTGGTACACCTGACATGCCGGAAAGACGGCGAGCGTCAGCATCGCGACAAACGGGACGACCATCGCGTCCGGCCGGCCGAGCGTATCGTCATCGAACCGCACGTGCGACGCGGCCGCCGCTCCGAGCACCACCACGAGCGCATCGAGCAGGCGCGCGATAATCGACTGAAATCCGAACATGGATATTCTCCAGGCGGCGCATGGTGGCGCCTTATTTGCGGTCAAACGCGTCCGTGCCGCTCACCACGCCGACGGACATTTCCCGAGCGACGCCGGACATGCTCCGCCCTCGGTATCCCGATGCATCGACAACACTCATCCCGGGCGTCATTGGCTCGTCGATGAATTAATCAAGAAATTCGCATTCCTATATGAAATTGAAAGCGCCTTTATCGAACGGACGGTTCAATTCACGCCGGGAATCCAGACCGCGGACGAACTACCGGTTACTTGGGCTCACGCCCCCGCGCCGATGCATGGCCGCCGCAAGGACGTGTCAACACGATTCGGTATGGCAATGGAAATGCCGCGCCCGAACCATCCTGAATGGATTGGCGAATGGACGCGATTTATCGATTGAATGTCCGGAATCGACCGCTTCGCCCCCGCGTCGCGTCCGGATATAGGAGTGTTGATCTGATTCATGATTGGTCTAGCGTTATGGTATTAACTACTTCTGCACATGGCATTTGATGCACGATCCGTGCCACCGAGACGTTCTCTCGTGCTGCAGCGCGGAAAATCCTCGATAAACCAATGACCTATGTCCCAAATTTGAAAGGTATGAATAAATCAAAATAATCCTGTGTAACGTTTGCGCGACTGCGGCGTTCGCATACGTTACGTAACGACACGCCGTAACGCGGCCGACATGAACGGCATTCGGGAGGCTCAGGTCGCTGTCATGTGCATGCCATCGACAGGCGCACGTCTCTTCCGCGCGCGCGTGGCCGTGCGAGTCCGGGGCTGGGGCCGGGCCCGGTCAGGGCCGCAACGACCACGGACCGATTTCGTTGCCGACATGCGGGAGAGGGATGCGGATGCTCGCGAATAAGGGCTGAATCGAGGCGAGTCAGTTCTCGAAGCATGATCGGGCTTCGAGCGATCAGCTATCGAAAATAGGGGTAGACATTCGAGTTCTGACACGGCATGAGCGTTTTTCCCGATTTCCCCCGGGAAATGGCCGATGCGGCAAGAGAGACGTATGGCGCGCTTCTTTCATCGCCTCCGGGCGATTTTTTTAATGCGTGTGCCCTTTATATCGACAGGGGCATAATTTCCGGCTCACCGGCAGCCAACTTTGCGGAAGGCCCGTCCCGCGCTCACGGCTTCGAATGCCGCACGTTCATTCCGCTCTCCGAACGGGTACGCTCGTACCGATTCGACACGACGTCGACATTCAGACGAACGCCCCCGCCGCTTCGGCATCGCCTGCGAGCCAGTCGTTCATCACGCGCGCATCCGCCTGCCGGTCCAGCGACAGACACACGTCGCCCAGTGCATCGACCTGCGCGCGGTCGAGCGCCATGCCCGCCAGCGCCCGATATTTCGCCAACAGCGCCGCGTCCGACAGCGGATTGCGCGGGTCGCCGAGCGCGATCGGCACGTGGCGCGATTCCCGCCGTCCGTCGGTGCGATGCAGGATCACCGTCGGCTCGTCGAGATCGCCGAGCGCAGGATCGACGTCGACCGCGATGCGCGCGAGCAGCGCGGTCACGCGCGGATCGGTGCGTCGGTCCGCTCGATACACGCCGATCCCCGTGTCGCCGAATGCCAGCGCTGCCGCCACCGCGTACGGCAGGCTCATCTGCGCGGACGACAGCGTCGACAGGTCGCGACCGCCGCACATGCGGGCCACGAACGCGCTCGTGCGCACGACCACCCGCTCGATCTCGCCGGCCTCGACGAGGCGGCTGTCCGCGAGCTGCAGCGCCGCGTCGACGGCCGCATGCGCGCTGCGGCACGATGCGTGCGGCTTGATCGAGCAGCGCATCAGCTTCCAGTGCGCGCCGAGGCCGTCGGTCAATGAGTCGGGCACATGCGACTGTGCGGCGAACGTGTTGAAAAAGCCGCCCCACACGTCGTCGAACACGTGCGCGGGGCCGCTCACGCCTTCGCGCGCGAGCAGCGCCGCGAGCACGCCGCCCTCCGCCGCACGCCCGGCGTGCAGCCGCTTCGTCTGCGCTCCGTCGTGGATGAAGCCCCACAGGCCGCCCGCGAAACTCGCCGCATGGCCGAGCGCGTCGCGCGTGCGCGCGGCGTCGAGCCCGAGCACGCGCGCGCTCGCGGCCGCCGCACCGAACACGCCGCAACTGAGCGTCGAGTGCCAGCCCGCCCCGTTGTGAACCGAGTAGCCGCCTGCTGCCTCGAGCACGCGCCGGCCGACGTCGTAGCCGAGCACGATCGCCGCCACGCATTCGCGGCCCGTCACCGGGCGCCCCACGCACGACAGCGCGGCGAGCACGGCCGGCAGCACGACCGCGCCCGAATGATCGCAGCCGCCGGAATCGTCGAGTTCGAGCGCGTGCGCGGCAATCCCGTTGACGAACGCCGCATCGCGCGCGCCAGCGGTCCGCCGCGTGCCCCACAGCGACGCGCCGCCCTGCGCGACGGCGCCGGTCAGCGCACGGGCGCTGCGCGTCTCGACGGCGGACGTGCCCGCCAGCGCGGCACCGAACGTGTCGAGCACATGACGCTTGGCCTTCGCGACGACGTCGTCCGGCAACGCGTCGGCGGGCGTCTGCGCGACGAACGCCGCGAGCCGCGTGGCGCGCGTATCGGTTGTCATCGTCATCGCGCCGACTCCTCCGCCACGCAGTGCGCGAAAACGTCGACCGGATGTCCCGGGGCATTGACGGGCGCTTGGGCACGCCACCAGCGCGCGATGTCTCGCCCCGTCGCGAACCAGACCTCGCCCGCGTCACGCAGATGCGCGAGCAATGCGCGCAGCAGGTCGATCCGCCCGGCCGTGCCGATGATCTCGGGATGCAGGCGCAGCACGCAGCACAGCCCGAAGCGCCGAAACCCGTCGACGTCGCGCCGCCAGTTGTCGAGCACGTCGCGGTACGCCGCGATGCGCGGCTGACCGGCCGGCACGGGCGGCGACAGGTTGAACTCGAAGTACGGCTCGTCCTCGAGTTCGTAGTGCAGCGGCAGCTCGACGAGCCGCGCACCGTCCGCGCCGCCGTCGCCGCGCGGATGCACGTACGGCAGATCGTCGCCGCGCCACGACGACGACCACGTGAAGCCTTCCGCGACGAGGAAATCCGCAAAACCATCGGCCCAGTTGCCGGTGAACGAGCGAAAGCCTTCCACGTCGCGGCCGATCGTGTCGGCGAGTGCCGCTCGCCCGGCTCGGCACGCGTCGATCTGCGCGGCGAGCGGCAGCGCATCGAAATCCTCGCAGCGATAGCCGCTGACGCCGAGCTCGTGGCCGGCTGCGGCGATCGCGCGCACCGCTTCCGCATGCGTTTCGGCGACGATGCCCGGGACGAACCAGCTCGCGGGCACGTGAAACGCATCGAACGCATCGAGCAGCCGGTCGACGCCGCACGTCGCGCCGTAACGCCAGACCGACAGCGATTTCTCGCGGCCGACGATGCGCGGCTCGCGTGTCTGGATGCCGTGAATGTCGTTGAAGTCGACCGTGATCGCGACCGCGCATCGCGCGCCGCCCGGCCATGAAGGGAGTGTCGTCACAGGCCGCTCCGTTGCGTGGGTTGCGCGTCTCGCGCGTGCTGCGCAAGCCACCAGTCGGCCACTTCGCGGCAGCGCGCGAACCATACGCCATCCTGCGCGCGCATGTGGCCGAGCCACGCCTCGAGCAGCGCGATGCGGCCGGGCTTGCCGCACACCTTCGGATGCAGCAGCGTCGTCAGGCACAGTCCTTCGCGGTATACGCCGTCGAATTCGCGCGTCCAGTTGTCGAGCGTCGCGCCGTAGCCGGCGATCCGGTCGAGCCCGGCCGGATAATCGGGGTTGCGGTGATACGCAAGCGACGCGTAGTCGTCGGTCTCCCAGCGGCCGGGTATCTCGACGAGCGGCGGCTCGCCGTCGTCACCGTGCAGCAGGTATGGCCGGTCGTCGCCGCGCATCGAGCTCGAATAACGCACGCCGGCTTCGCGCAGCACGGCGACCGTCGCCGCGCTCCAGTCGCCGGACGGCGTGCGGAACCCGACCGGCCGCACGCCGAGCGTACGCGCGAACACGTCGGCCGACTGCGCCATGATCTCGCGCTGCCGCTCGGGCTCGAGCGTCCAGAACGCTTCGTGCCGGTAGCCGTGGTAGCCGATCTCGTGGCCGCGCTCGACGATCGCCGCGCATTGCGCGGGCCAGGTCCGCGCGACCCACGCGGGCACGAAGAACGTCGCGGGCAGGTCGAACGCCGCGAGCATGTCGAGCAAGCGGCCGAGCGCACGCCACGGCCCGTAGCTGCCGAGCGTGAAATACGCGGGGTTGCGCCAGATCGACCCGTTCAGCATCGCGTCGCCGGTCGGGCCGTCGAGATCGAACGCGAGCGCGACGCACGCGCGCTTCGCGTCCGGCCAGCGGGGAGCCAGGGCCGTCATCGCACGCTCAGTGAGTGCCGTTGATCATCGCCTTCGTCACCGCGTGCTCCTGCAGCCCCCACTTCGCCAGGATCTTCTGGTAGGAACCGTCAGCGATCAGCTGGTTCAGCGCCGTCGTCAGCGCGCTGCTCAGCGCGGTGTTGCTCTTCGCGACGCCGATGCCCGTGTATTGCGACAGGAACGGCTTGCCGACCGGCGCGTATGCATTCTGCTCGAGGCCGTTCTGGTACGGCAGCGTCTCGCCGCCCTGCACGGCCGCGTCGATACGGTTCTGGCGCAACTGCATGCGCGCGTCCGACGAGCCGTCGGTGCCGACCACGACGATCGCCGGCTTGCCGGCCTTCACGCAGTTCTCCGCGCTCCACGCGGTCGTGTTGTCCGGGAACGACGTGCGCCGGCTCGAGCCGACGCGCTTGCCGCACAGCGCGCTCATCTGCGCGAACTCGCTGGCGCGTGCCTTCAGCGTATAGAACTGCGGGCCCGTTTCGATGTAGTCGACGAACGTCACCGCGTCGCGGCGCGTCGGCAGGTCGGTCATGCCGGACAGGATCATGTCGACGCGCTGCGTCGCGACCGCGCTCATCATCTGGTCGAAGCTCGTCTCGACCCAGTTCAGCTTCGCGCCCATCTTCGCGGCGAGCGCTTCGCCGAGATCGACGTCGAAGCCCGCGAGCTTGTCGGTCGCCGGGTCCTTGTATTCGAACGGCGGATAGTTCGGCACGATCGCGACGTTCAGCGTGCGCTTCGCGCTCGCGGCCTGCGCGACTGCGAAGGAGGCATGCAGCGCGAGCGCGCCGAATGCGACGGCGGCCAGCGTGCGGGTCAGGACGGATGCTTTCATGGGGAGTATCGCCTTGTCGTGGTGGGCTTGTATCGTTGACGGTGGAATCGTTCGGGCGCTTCGGTACGGGGCGCCCGGCCCGGTCATGCAATCACGGCCGAGATGAAATCGCGCGTACGCGCGTGCGTCGGCGCGGACAGCACCTGGTCGGGCGGCCCGCTCTCGACGATCCGTCCGCCGTCCATGAACACGACGCGGTCGGCCACCTCGCGCGCGAAGCCGAGCTCGTGCGTGACGACGATCATCGTCATCCCGCTCTTCGCGAGATCGCGCATCACGGCCAGCACTTCGCCGACGAGCTCGGGATCGAGCGCCGACGTCGGCTCGTCGAACAGGATCAGTTGCGGATGCATCGCGAGCGCCCGTGCGATCGCGACACGCTGCTGCTGGCCGCCCGACAGCTCGACCGGAAACGCGTCGCATTTGTGCGCGAGCCCGACGCGCGCGAGCAGCGCGCGCGCTTCCTCCTCCGCTTGCCCGCGGCGGCGCTTGAGCACCTGCACGGGGCCCTCGGTCACGTTCTCGAGCGCGGTCTTGTGCGGGAACAGGTTGAAGCGCTGGAACACCATGCTCGTCGCCAGCCGCTGGCGCGCGACCTGGCGCTCCGACAGCTCGTGGAGCCGGTTGCCGGCGCGCCGGTAGCCGGCCAGTTCGCCGTTGACCCACAGCGCGCCCGCGCTGATCGTCTCGAGCTGGTTGATGCAGCGCAGGAACGTGCTCTTGCCCGAGCCCGACGGCCCGATGATGCACAGCACTTCGCCCTGCGCGACGTCGAGCGTGATGCCGTGCAGCGCCTGGAAATCGCCGTACGACTTGCGCACGTCGACCGCGCGAACGACCGCGTTCGTCATGACGTTCTCCCGATGGTTGAGGGTCGTGTCGTTCATGTGCGGCCCGCCGCGCGACCCGCGCCGCGCGCGAAGCGCCGTTCGACGCGCGCCTGCGCGAGCGACAGCACGGTGACGACCGCGAGATACCAGATGCCCGCGACGATCAGCAACTCGATCACGCGGGCGTTCGCGTAGTAGATGTTCTGCGCGTTGTGCAGCATCTCCGCGTATTGCACGACGCTCGCGAGCGACGTCAGCTTGACCATGCCGATCAGCTCGTTTCCGATCGGCGGCACGATTACGCGCATCGCCTGCGGCAGGATGATCCGGCGCAGCGCCTGCAGGCGCGGCATGCCGATCGATTTCGCGGCCTCGTACTGGCCGGTGTCGACCGACAGCAGCCCCGCACGCACGACTTCCGACGTATACGCGCCCTGGTTGATGCCGAGCCCGAGCACCGCCGCGAGGAACGGCGTCATCACGTCGACGGTCCGGAATTCGGCGATACCCGGAATGCCGAGCGTCGGGAACACCAGCGCGAGGTTGAACCACAGCAGCAGTTGCAGGATGATCGGCGTGCCGCGGAACAGCCAGATGTAGCCCTGCGCGATCGCGCCGAGCACCGGGTTCGACGACAGCCGCATCACCGCGGTGACCACGCCCAGCACGACGCCGAGCGTCATCGCGAGAACGGTCATCACGATCGTGTTGCCGAGCCCCGTCAGGATCGAGCGTGCGGTCAGGAACTGGCCGACGACGCGCCACTCGATCTGTCCGCGCGCGAACGCGGCGGCCACGTAGGCGATCGCGGCAACGATCGCGATCGACGCGACATAACGGCCCCAGTAGCGCCGGCGCACGCGCACGAGGCCTGCGGTATCGTCTGCCGCGGCGCCGGCCGGCCCGGGTGCGCCGTCGAGACGGCTCGAATCGGATGCGCTCAGCATGACGGCCCCCGGTAGTCGGCCGCCCAGGCGGCCTGGCGTTCGATCGCACCGCTCAGGCGGCCGATCTGCTCGCGCACGCGCGCGGGCGACGTGCCGCCCGCGCCGCCGCGCGCGGCGACGGCCGCGTCGAGCGTCAGATGCGCGCGCACCGCCGGCGCGAGGCGCGGGTCGACGGCCTGCAGCTGTTCCGCGCTTGCGTCCGCGAGCTCGATGCCGTCGCGTTCGCACGCCCGCACGAGCGCGCCGGTGATCTCGTGCGCTTCGCTGAACGGCACGCCCGTCAGCGCGAGCCAGTCCGCGACCTCGGTCGCGAGCGTGAAGCCGAGCGGCGCCTGGCGGCGCATCTCGTCGACGTTCACGCGCATCGTGCGGATCATCCCCGCCATCGCCGGCAGCACGAGTTCGAGCGTGTCGATCGAATCGAACGCGGCGATCTTGTCTTCCGCGAGATCGCGGTTGTACGCGAGCGGCAGCGACTTCAGCGTCGCGAGCAGGCCCGTCAGGTTGCCGATCAGGCGCCCCGCCTTGCCGCGCGTCAGTTCCGCGATGTCCGGGTTCTTCTTCTGCGGCATGATCGAGCTGCCCGTCGCATAACCGTCGTCGAGTTCCACCCAGCGGAACTGTCGCGACGTCCACAGGATCACTTCTTCCGACAGGCGGGACAGGTTCACGGCCAGCATGCTCGTGACGAACGCGAATTCGGCGACGTGATCGCGTGCGGCCACCGCGTCGATCGAGTTCTCGCACGGCGCGTCGTAGCCGAGCTCCTGCGCGGACAGCTCGGGCCGCACGCAAATCGCCGAGCCTGCCAGCGCGGCCGCGCCGAGCGGCGAACGCGCGGTGCGGCGGTCCCAGTCGACCAGGCGGTCGGCGTCGCGATACAGCGACTGCGCATGCGCCAGCAACTGATGGCCGAACACGATCGGCTGCGCGGGCTGCAGGTGGGTGAAGCCGGCGGTCACCGTGTCGACGTGCCGGCTCGCCTGGCCGACCAGCGCCTGCTGCAGGTCGAGCACGCCGCGCACGAGCTGGCGCGCCTTGTCGCGCAGGTACAGGCGCAGATCGTTCGCCGCCTGGTCGTTGCGCGAACGCCCGGCGCGCAGCTTGCCGCCGAGCGCCGGCAGCCGCTGCGTGAGCACGCGCTCGAGGAACGTGTGCACGTCTTCGTCGGCAAGCGACGGCGCGATCACACCGGCCGCGTAGTCGCGCGCGATGCCGTCCATCGCGGCCAGCAACTGCGCGAGGTCGTCGTCGTTCACGATGCCGGCGCGGTTCAATTCGCGCGCATGCGCACGGGAGCCGGCCAGATCGTACGGCACGAGACGGTAGAAACTCGGATCGGAGCGGGACAGGTTCTGCAGCGCGTCGGACGGCTCCGACTGGAAGCGGCCGCCCCACAGGCGTTCGATCGGTTCGGTAAGGCTCATTGCGGTCGACCTCGACTCGGTTGGATTGCCCCCACTGTAGGCATTCAATTTTTTTTGTTGTAGCGAGAAATTGGCTCCGCTTAAATGAAGTTTTTCTCAGCACCGTCGCCTTCGACGCGCCCGCCGATGCGCAACCGCCTGCCCCCGCTGAACCCGCTTCGCGCATTCGAGGCCGCCGCCCGGCGCGGCAGCGTGTCGGCCGCCGCCGACGAACTGCACGTGACCGCGAGCGCGGTCAGCCACCAGATCCGTATTCTCGAAAGCACGCTCGGCGTCGCGCTATTCGTCCGATCAAAGGCGCGCGTGAAGCTCACGCCCGAAGGCGAGGCGCTGCTGGAACCGGTCGGCGCCGCGTTCGACCTGATCGCGAACGCCACCGTCAGGCTCGATTCGCCGGCCGCCGTCGGCGATCTCGTCGTGTCGACGCCGCTGTCGCTGACGTCGCGCTGGCTCGCCCGGCACATCGGCGATTTTCTCGAGCGCTATCCGGGCATCCATCTGAAGGTGATTCCGTCGAACGACGAACGCGAGATCTATTCGACGGACGTCGACGTCTGCATCCGTTACGGGGAAGGCACCTGGCGCAATCGGCACGTCGAGCTGCTCGATCATCCGGCGCTGTTCCCGGTCGTGAGCCCGGCGTTGATGAACGGGCCCGATGCGATCCGCAAGGTGCAGGATCTCGCCGGGCGCACGCTGTTCTGCGAGCATGCGGGCTCGTGGATGCGCTGGCTGGCGGAAGCGAACGCCGACAAGCTGCCGGGCATCCGCATCCTCGAAATCGGCAACGCGCACATCGGCGTCGAAGCCGCGGTGCACGGGCAAGGCGTCGCACTCGGCGACAGCCTGTCCGTGCGCGACGACCTGATCGACGGCACGCTCGTGCGGCCGTTCAGCGCAACGGTGCCGTCACGTCATGCGTACTATCTCGTCACGCGTCACGAGCTGACCGGGACGCCGCTCGTGACCGCGTTCACGTCGTGGCTGCGAGCATGCCTCGCGTGATGCGCGTCGTTGCTTGCGGCAGGGTTTCGGTCAGGAAATGAGATTCGCCAGGTCGTCCCACACCATGACGATGTTGTGCGACCGCCAGATCGGCCCCGCATCGACGTACTCGCCGGCAAACCGCGCATTCAGCGCCTCGTAAAAGGCAATCGCGGATGCGTTTCCGTTGACGACACTCAACGCGGCACCCCGATACCGCAGCCTTCTCAAATGCGTTGCGAGTTGGGCAAGCAGCTTGCGGCCGATGCCGCGACGCTTGAATTCGGGATCGACATACAGGAATTTGATCTCGCCACGGCCGTCGAATATCGGTTCCGACGGCGCGCCAGCCGCGCCGATTCCGACGATCCTGCCGTCGGTCTCCGCAATCAGCACGAGCTGGTCGGCGTCGTTCGACGCCAGCTTTTCCTGCCATTTCTTGCCGCGATAGCGCTCGTCGAGCACGGCATGCGCTTGTGCCGGTGCGAGATCCCGATAGGTGTGCCGCCAGACCTTGACGTGGAAATCGGCGATCGCCTGTGCGTCGTCGATGTTTGCGGACCTGATGGATATTCCAGTCATTGAGGACTCCCTGTCGGGTGGCTTTGCGCCAGTGGGTGCGGTGTATGCAGCGGATTGTAACGATCCTGGCAGCGATGTCGAATGACCGCTGGTGGCCCGCGGCTGGCCACCGGTCACGATCTCCGAAGGCCGGCGGCCGACACGTCCGTCGTTTCGTACTCCCTCCTTCGCACCAGCCAACGACCGCTCACACGGCGAGTTCGAAGAACGATTGCGCCACGACCCGGCCGTTGACGATCAGCTCGACCTCATGCCGGCCCGCATAGTGCCGGCGTGTAGTGAAATCGCGGATCGGCCGACTGTGCCTCAGCGTGATGCGCTGGCCGGGTTCGAGCGTCAGTACCTTCAGCTTGAACACCTTCGGCGACGCATCGCCATTTTGCTTCACGTAGGCGATACGATAATCGACGACGAGCCGCTGCGCCGTGCCGGCCGTCGAATGCAGCTCGCAGGCGAGCGTGATCGACTCGCCGAGCACCACCTGCGCAGGCGTCACGCCAAACGGACCGGCTTCCACGAGAGGCGCGCTTTCGGCACCCAGTATCGCGAGCGCTCGCGCATCGCACTGCTTCACGAGGGTGCGAAGCGCACGACGAACGATCCAGCACGTATACGGATGGTCGCCGCCCCATCTTTCGGCTCGATCGAGCACCCATGCAGGATGCGTCTTCGCCACATCGTTCAGGTGATTCGCGACCGAGCGGCGTACATAAGCGCTCGAGTCAGCGCGAAGATTGTCGAGTATCCGCGCGGCCAGCGCCGGGTCGGCCTCGATCTCGCGCAGCCGGAACGACCATGGCAGGCGCGGGCGGCTTCCCTCGCTTGCCAGGCGGCGCACTGCGTCGTCCGCGTCGTACGACCAGGTTTCCATCACTGCGAGCGCGCGAGCGCTGTCGATGCGCAGGAATTCGCGCACCGCGAATTCCGACGAGCCGAACGGCGTGAAATATTTCAGCGCGTCCATCGAGCGGTCGAATGCGTGCCGACCGTACTGCCCGACGTAGTCGGGGGCGATCAGCGAGACGAAACCCCGGCCCAATCGAGGTGCCGCCTCCTGCAACAACGCCAGCACGCCATCGTATCCGCCGGGTAGCGACCGCGCCCCCGTGTCGATCGCCACGCTGGCGCGCCTGACGCGCTCCATCAGCGTCAAGCCGTCGAGGCCGTCGAGCGCCGTCGCAAGAAATGCCGCCCGGTCGAAGGCGGGCTCGATCGAATGCAGCACGTCGGACAGCGCGTGGAACTGCCGCGCTGCCAGCGATTCCTTCAGCGGGACGGGAGCTTGAGTGGTGGTCATTGCGAGTGGATCCGACGTGCGCCGCAGATCGATGATTGCGAAAGCACACAGTATCGCCGAAGCCCCTGCCAGTTCCTGTCAGCAGTCTTTGCCCGGCCGGCGCCCCCGTACGGGACGCAATCGACACGCGCGGAACGCGAACCGCGAGCGGGCGGGCAGTGTTCATGCGTCCGTTCGCCGCTGCTCGCGGGATGGATCGTGCGAATCGCCGCTGGAGAACCTGTTTCGCAGCTGACCGCCGGCGAACGCGGCCGCAATCAATGACAGATACCCGGCGACGAGGAGATGTCGCCAGCCGTCGAGCGCGGCGCGGTGCGCGACCAGCGCCGCGTCGGGTGCCGGTACGGCGAGACTTCCCGGCACGATCGCACGCGTCATCTGCACGAATCCCGCCGCCGACAGCACAGGCAGCAGGACGAGCATCGCCAGCAGCACGAACTTCGCACGCCAAAAAAACGCATGGCGGCGCAAATGAAACCACAGCCCGAGACTGCCGTGTACCCATCCCGGTGCGAGCAGCGCGATCTGCAAACCCTGCGTGCCGCTCGTGAGGAGCGACACGATGACCCGTTCGTAGTTCGGCTCGAAGCCGTAGAACGATGTCGCAACCCGTGTCCCGACGACGTGACGTATCAACAGCAAGGGCAGGCTGAGGCCCGCCCACAGACGAAGCCATTCGGCGGGCGGCAGCGCCCAGTGTCGGCGGCCGTAGATGGTGCGGATCGCCAGCGCGAAATGCAGGCCGGCCGCGCCATACAGCAGGATCGTGCCGGGCGCGCTTTGCCAGAGCCCGATTGCCAGATGCAGCGCGCGCTCAGCGATATCGATCGACCAGATGCCGAGCGCGTGATTGACCATATGGACGGAAATATAGAGCCACAGCAGGATGCCGGAACCGAGTTGCAGCCTTCGCGCGGCCGTATGCATCCCGTCTTGCGCCGACGCCGTTTTACCGGCATCGGAGTCGATCGCGTTCTGCGCGGGACGCGGCGCGCGGTTGCGCCGCGGCGGGCGCATGCCGATGCGATCCTGGAACAACGATGGCCGCCATGCCTCGTTCACCTGCGGGGCACCGTCGCGATCGCGCTGCGATCGGCCCGGAATGTTCCGGGTTTGCCTCTCCTTGCCGTTCATTGGCGCCTCCCCTCGATGCGTCCGCCGCTTGATCGGCATACCGCGGAGCGGGCCCGTTTATTCCAGCGACGCGCGACATCCCGCGCAAGAAGTGCATCGCGCGGTTTCGGGAATAGACGCCGTACTCGCCAGGTATACGGTGTGTGGGCCGACGGATGACGACCGCGACGCGTCGGCGCCCTTCACATCGAAGCGAACGGAGTCAAGGAGACCATCATGTCCAACGTTCTGTCCCACTGGATTCTGATCGGTTGCGACGCATACGACGAGTATGTGTTCGTGCCATGGCTCGATAAATCCGTCTATCGGAGAACGGTCACGCTGCGTCGGGTCTGCCTGTTGTGACGGAAGCGGTTCCGGCGCACCTCACCGCCCCCGCCGGACAATCCGGACCAGAATCCACGCTGCTTGCCGCCTCAGCGCCCCCCCGGCACAACAGCACCTGTCACGTGCCGCGGAGCCGATGGCCACCGCGGCCACGACACAAAGCGGAGTTACCCCGCAGTCCCGGACCCAGCCTCACACTACGGTCGATGAATCCACCGCGCGTCGAAACTCGCGTGGTGAGCGATATTTCAGCGCGCATCCGGGGATGCTTCTCGTTGCAATACTCGAACGCAACGGCGAGATTCCGCGCGGCCGTCGCTGCATCCGGTTTCAGCACGAGAAGGCCCCATAGTCGCGCTTCATCGTCTTCACGAAGCTCTCAGCCATGCCGTTGCTCGGCGGGCTGCACACCGGCGGCGTCAGTGGCTTCAGTTGCTACGCGAGCCACGACTTGATGTTCGCCTGCATCGCGCCGGTCGAGATCCCGTAGCGCTCGTGCAACGTCGGCAACGCGCCCGCGGCGAGGTACGCATCCGGCAGCGCGATCTGGCGAAACGGTACGGCAACGCCGGCCCCGATCAACGCAGTCGCCACCGCTTCGCCGAGCCCGCCGATCACCGTATGGTTCTCGGCGACGATCACCATGCGTCCCTTGCGCGCCGCCTCGCGAACGATGGTTGCCGTATCGAGCGGCTTGATCGTCGGCACATGCAGCACGGCCACATCGACGCGATCGGCTTCAAGTGCCTTCGCAACCTCGAGCGCGCGCATCGTCATGATCCCGGACGAGATCAGCAGCACGTCGTTGCCGTCGCGCAGCAGCTTGGCCTTGCCGAGTTCGAAACGGTAATCGTATTCATCGAGCACGGCCGGCACGTTTCCACGCAGCAGGCGTGCGTATACCGGCCCCTTGTGCGCAGCAATGGCCGGCACCATCTGCTCGATATCCAGCGCGTCGCACGGGTCGATCACCGTCATGTTCGGCATCGCACGCATCAGCGCCAGATCTTCGGCGGCCTGGTGGCTCGGCCCGTAGCCGGTCGTCAGTCCCGGCAACGCGCACACCAGCTTCACATCGAGATTGTCCTCGGCAATCGCCTGATGAATGAAGTCGTATGCACGGCGCGTGGCGAATACCGCATAGGTCGTGACGAACGGCTGCGCCCCTTCGTGCGCGAACCCGGCGGCCGCGCCCATCAGCAACTGCTCGGCCATGCCCATCTGGTAGTAACGCTCCGGAAATTCCTTCGCGAAGATGTGCAGGTCGGTGTACTTTCCGAGATCGGCGGTCATTCCGATCACATGGCTGCTCGTTCGCGCGAGCTTCGCGAGCGCATGGCCGAACGGCGCGGGACGCGTAGTCTGCCCTTCTGCCGCGATGGACGCGATCATCGCGGAAGTCTTCAGGCGCGGCTTGTTGTCGACGGTGCTCATGCGTGTCTCCCTGCTTCGAGTGCGTCGAGCGCGAGCTTCCACTCGTGCGCATCGACGCGGATGAAATGGCTCTTCTCGCGTGCTTCGAGGAACGGCACACCGCGCCCCATCTTCGTGTCGCAGACGATGATCCGCGGCTGCGGCTTGTCATGTCGGCGCGCGTTGTCGAACGCGCGCTTTACCGCGTCGATATCGTTGCCGTCGACTCGCTGCGTATACCAGCCGAATGCTTCGAGCTTGTCGACCAGCGGCTCGAACGCCATGACTTGCGTCGACGGGCCATCGGCCTGCTGGTTGTTCACGTCGACGATCGCGATCAGGTTGTCGAGCTTCCAGTGCGCGGCCGACATGAGCCCTTCCCAGATCGCACCTTCGTCGAGCTCGCCATCCGAAAAGAGCGTATAGACGGAGGCATCCGAGCCCTTGCGCTTGAGGCCCAGACAACGACCGACCGCGATCGTCAGGCCCTGCCCGAGCGAACCGCCGGACATTTCCATGCCGGGCGTATAGCTCGCCATCCCCGACATCGGCAGGCGACTGTCGTCGCTGCCGTAGGTTTCGAGTTCCTCGGCCGGCAGGATGCCGGCTTCGAACAGCGCCGCGTACAGCGCGATCGCGTAGTGGCCGTTCGACAGCAGGAACCGGTCGCGCCCTTCCCACTCGGGATCGTCGGGGCGATAGCGCATCGCGCCGAAATACGCGACGGCCAGCACGTCGGCGATGTCGAGCGCCTGGCCGACATAGCCCTGCCCCTGGACTTCGCCCATCAGCACGGCGTTTCTTCGGATGCGGTACGCGCGCTCGGCGAGCGTGACCGCTTCATGGATGGTTTCGGTATCCATCGATAGCTCCAGTATTGAGTCGGAAGGAATGCAAATCGAATCAGCGGTTAACGGATCGGGGCACCAGGAACACCAGCAGAGCGCCGACCGTGATCGCGACGGAGATGAAGAGCAGTCCCGCAGTGGACTTGCCGGTCAGGTCGTTCAGCCAGCCGACGATCGCAGGCGAGAAGAAGCCCGCGAGATTGGCAAAGCAGTTGACCGCGGCGATGCCCGCCGCCGCCGACATCCCGCCCAGCAGGGCCGTCGGCAGCGACCAGAACTGTGACGACGACGCGAGGATGCCGGCGGACGCAATGCTCAGGCACACGATCGACGCGCTGACGCTGCCGAGCGTCGGCAAAGTCGCGAAGCCCGCCGCCGCGATCAGCATCGGCACCGCGAGATGGAAGCGGCGCTCGCGGCGGCGATCCGCGCTCATGCCGATCAGCGGCAGCGCGACGATTGCGCACGCATACGGGATCGCGGTGAACAGGCCGACCCACAGCGGATCGGCGACCCCGGCCTTGCGAATGATCGTGGGCAGCCAGAACGTGAGGCCGTACTGACCGAGCACGACGCAGAAGTAGATCGCGGCCATCAGCCACAGGCGGCGGTCGGCGACGAACGCGCGAATCGACAGGTGGGCGGTAGTGTGCTCGGCGTCGGCCGACACGTTGCGCGCCAGCAAGGCTTTTTCGGCATCGGTCAGCCATTTTGCGCCGGCAATGCCGTCATCGAGATACAGCAGGATCGCAAAGCCCAGCACGAACGAAGGCAGCGCCTCGAGCAGGAACAACCACTTCCAGCCCGCCATCGACATCGCGCCGTGCAGCGAATGCATGATCGCGCCCGACAGCGGCCCGCCGATGATCCCCGCCAGCGGAATCGCCATGAAGAACAGCGACAGTGCCTTCGCGCGGCGTGCCGACGGGAACCAGTACGTGAGGTACAGGATCACACCCGGTGCGAAGCCCGCTTCGGCGACGCCGAGCAGAAACCGCAGCACATAGAACGCGGTGGGTGACTTGACGAACACGAAGCTCGCCGAAATGACTGCCCACGTCAGCATGATGCGGGCGAGCCAGCGGCGCGCACCGACGCGATGCAGGATCAGGTTGCTCGGCACTTCGAACAGAAAGTAGCCGAGAAAGAAAATGCCTGCACCCATGCCGTATACCGTCTCGCTGAAACGCAGGTCGTTGAGCATCTGCAGTTTCGCGAACCCGACGTTGACGCGGTCGAGATAGGCGCCCAGGTAGCACAGCATCAGGAACGGGATCAGCCGTCGCGCCACCTTCGCGTAGGTGGCCGCTTCGAACGTCCGCGCATCGTCCCGTTGCAGCATCTCGCCCGGAACCGGCGGTGCGGGGTATTTTGCTCTCATGTTTGTCTCCTGCCATGGCCCCGGGTTGTCCCGGGTGCATGATGGGCGGCGCCGCGCGTTTCGCGGCACCGTTTCAGTGGATCAGCATCCCGCCGTTGACGTCGAGCGTGATGCCCGTCAGGTAGCTCGACAGGTCGCTCAGCAGGAACAGGCATGCGTTGGCGACATCGGCGGCATCGCCGAGGCGGCCGAGCGGAATGCCCTTGATGATCTCCTCGCGCATGTCGGGCGTCAGCTTGTCGCCGGTGATGTCGGTCTGGATCAGGCCCGGCGTGATCGAATTGATGCGGATATGGTCGGCGCCGAATTCGCGCGCCATCGCCTTCGCGAGGCCGAGCACGCCGGCCTTCGCGGCGCTGTAGTGGGGGCCGCCGAAGATGCCGCCGCCGCGTTGCGCGGACACCGACGACATGCACACGATGCTGCCGCCGCGCTGCTCCTTCATCGCCGGCAGCACCGCTTGCGACATGTACAGCGTGCCGCGCAGGTTCACGTCGACGATCGCGTCGAAGTCGCGCCCGGAAATGTCCATCGTGCGCACGGGCTGCGTGACGCCGGCGTTGTTCACGAGGCCGTCGATGCGACCATAGCGCTCCAGCGTCGCGCGGGCCGCGGCCACGCACGCGTCGCGGTCGGTCACGTCGCATGCCAGGCCGAGATGGTCCGTCCCGAGTTCGGCGGCGGCCGCCTCGGCGTCTTCGCGGCGAAGGTCGAGAATCGCAACCCGTGCGCCGTGCGCAGCCAGCGTGCGGGCCGTGGCCTTGCCGATACCGCGCGGCGATGCGGCGCCTGTCACGATGATGGTCTTGTTGTCGAGCAACATCGGTCGTCTCCAGTTGTTGATGTGTGTCCAGAGTGTCGGCTCACCGGACACCCGCATCAACGCGGAAACGCTCAGCCATAGTTGAGAAAATTTCAGATGACGCCGCACGGCGCGCCGCGGGTGCTGCAACGCAATATCGCGTGCGGACCGGAGGGCGTGGCGCTCAGCCCGGCCGCCCGTCAGCCGCGACCTCCCGCTCGATCCATGCAAGGAAACGCTTCACGCGGGGCAGTTCCGCGTTCTGCCGCGGGTAAACGAGGTGATGCGCGCCGACTTCGACCGCATGAGTGTCGTCGAACACCGGAACCAGCAGCCCTTCGCGGATTTTCACCGACGCGAGCATCAGGCTTTCGAGCGCGATGCCCAGGCCCAGCGCAGCGGTTTCGAGCGACATGTATGACCGGTCGAATGAAAAATCGAAGGTCTTCTGAGCCGCGAGCGATACGCCGGCTCGACCGAACCACTGCTTCCACTGGACCAACGGCGTTTCGGAATAGATCAGCCGATGCGCGAGCAGTTCTTCCGGCGCCTTCACCGGATGCCGTTCGAGATATTGCGGCGAAGCGAGCGGCGCAATGAACTCGCCGCGCACCGTCCTGACCTCGAGGTTGTCCCAGTTGCCGTAGCCGTGCCGGACATCGATATCGTAGAAGCCGTTCGAGAACGACACGTTTTCGTAAGAGCACGCGAGGTTCAGCTGGATATCGCCGTTCGCCTCCTGAAACGACGACAGCCGCGGCAGCAGCCACATCAACCCGAAGCTCGGGCTCGAATGCACGCGCAGGATATCGACTTCGGTGCGGCTCGACGCGCGCTCGGTTGCGCGGCTCAGGTCGGCCAGCGAGCCGGTGACGTCCGCCAGGTAGCGCTCGCCGGTCGGCGTGAGGACGAGTCCGCGCCCCGATCGCTGGAACAGCGGCTGACCGATCAGCGATTCGAGGTTGCTGAGCTGGTGGCTCACGGCGGATGCGGTCAGGCCGAGCTCGTCCGCAGCGCGATTCACGCTCTTGGTCCGGGCCACGCTTTCGAACGCGATGATTGCCTTTAGTGGTGGGATGCGCATGTTGGAATCCGTTGAGGAGGTCTACTCGCCCGACCGGCCGGCGTCGACATGAACGGCGAACGGTTTGTCCGGGCAAGGGCGCTTCGGCACAGGCATCAATTCTAGAGCGCCGGTCGATCCGGGCTCCTGCCGCCCACTTCCTTGCCGACGAAACGCGCTTCCACGCCGCTTCGCATGACTAGATCAAAACGCTCAGGCAAATATGGCACACGGTGGACTCGCAGGCCCTGACGTCGTGGCCGCGAAGAGGCCGACCGTTTGGTGGAACGTCGCTTTCGGAAGGGAATCTCAGGAAGTCAGGGGCACCGCCAAGCTGGGGTAGATCTATCCGGAAAATTGCACCGGAATCAAAGCGACCCCTGCTGCATACCATAGCGATACACCTTCGCCCTCTCCGGAGTAACGAACCTCAGGCGCGCCCGCCAGCATGCACCCCGTAGAGGCAGTTGTGGTGACCGAAGAAGTACCTGGTAGAGACGGCCACGCGCGACGCGTCATTGCAACGTGTCGCGCGCGACCTGCTGCCGGATGCCTGGCCTGCGATGTGCGTGGTTCATCTTTTCGCGGTTCGCGAACCCGCAGTGGAGGTATGAGTCCAGTGCCACCACTCATGGTGGTCCAGATTTCTAAGCAGTTCCGCGCGACGATGTTCGCGGCGATAGCGGTTCATTGCGGCAATTGCCGCAAACGCCAGCACGAACGCGCCGACCACGAACCCGACCCATGCTCCGCTCATAGCAGCCTCCCTCATTTTCGGCCAACTCGGATCACTTAGCGCATTCGCGACACCGCTCTCAGGACAGCGCGGCCCTCTGCGGTAACCTGGACACGCCGACAACCCGATGCCGGCTGATCAAGGGCGATCAGGCGATGCTCGATGAGCGTGACGAGTTCGTCGCGATCCAGTTCGATCTGATCTGGCGCATCCCGAACGATCATTAAAGTAGTAATTTCGTGCGGACTTAGCATGGTCTGCATGGAATGTTCGTATCGGACAATTGGATTGTGTATACATGCGCGAACGCATGCCTCCCGCTTTCAACGTAACGAGGTGCTCGAGAGTTTGTAACGACCCCCACCATTTCCTGCGACGATTCAATGCGAAATTTAGTGGGCACATTCTAACGCGCTCGCATCCATTTCGGTCCGCTACCTCATAGGTGGATGCCCTGATTCGGAAACGTTATCATTGATCTAAATTAAGAAAACATGCGAAATGGTATGAATTATAAATACCACCGCATTTCATATAATCATCAAATCATTCATTTTTGAAGCTGTCAGATAATGCAGGTCGATGTCTTCAAGAAACATTCTCCCGCATTCATTCGAAATCCTCACATTCGCTGTATCGCCGGAGAGAAACGGCCAGTGCATCGACATCGCTTTGATAGCTTGAAATCACATCCGCCCGCTCCGGAAATCGTTCGCGTTGCAACGACAGTGTCTCCACGGCTGCGGCATGACGCCTGACAAGCTGCCCGCGCGTCACCCATTCGTCATTTCCGCCGGTGCAGGACTTGATGTGCTTCAGCACGCCGTCGCCGAGCACCTTGAGCGGCGCGTGCCCATTGATGAATTCCGCGTAGTGTCCCGAGAAAAACCGCTCCCACTCGTTCCCCTCCGAGTCGTGCCGAAACGCGACGATATGCCCGCCGAGATCGACCAGGTAGCGATAGGACAAATTCTCGTGCGCGTCGGGTGAAGTCAGCTCGGCAAACCTGTTCGCTCGATGAAATCTGTCGGCGAGCGATCCGGCGCCATCGGACAGATGCGCGGCAAGGAAAAACTGGGCCGCGCCGGATGGGCAGCCGTTCTGAGGAATAAGGAACGTCACATGGCTGCCGTGCTGCAATGCGAACGTGTAAGTCGCAAGTATGCTCATTACGATTTCCTCTTGATCCTCATGAAGACGATCGCACCTGGACGCTATTTCCCGGATCACTCGTCTGCGGGTCAATCTCAGTAGCAAGCGATATGCCATCGCAATGCACTCGATTCGCACGGCGATACGAACCGCCGGAATACACGGAAAGTCGCCGTGAACGGATGAAAATGTTTCAGCGTTGATACGTTTCGCACGGCTCAAGCGCCTGCACACGTCGCTCGCCCTTGTCGAAACCTTCGGGGTCGATGCGGAAGGTTCCCCTTCCCGATCCCATTGGGCTCGCCATTTCCCGACTCGCCTGCCCGGTTGCAACGCTGAAACAGACCGGTTGGCCGGTCGAAGCGCATTCGGGAACACGAATTGCGCCATCGTTTCGGTGCAGCCCAACCCGGGAGTGAAAGATGCGCAACGGCCATACCGTCGGCAAGGTGGCTGCGTGGCTCGCCGTTGTCGTTGCCCTGACGATTGCCGCGCTGTTCGTCTTCATCGTGACGTTCGACTGGAACCGCGCGCGCCCTTGGGTCGACGACAAGGTATCGGACGCGATCGGACGGCAGTTCGCCATCAACGGCGACCTGCGTGTCGGGTGGCACCGGCCCGTGAGCGAGCACGGCTGGCGCGCCTGGGTGCCGTGGCCGCGATTCAGCGCCGGCAATGTCACGATCGCCAACCCGGACTGGGCGCGCACGAAGCATTTCGCCACGCTCGACGCGATCAGCTTCGAAGTCGAGGCGCTGCCGCTGCTCGCGCGCCGCATCGTGATTCCGGCCATCGACCTCGTCAATCCGTCCGTCGACCTCGAACGCCTCGCGGACGGGCGCGTCAACTGGACGTTCCAGCTCAAGAATGCCGATCATCCGGGCAAGTGGACGCTCGACCTGCACGATATCGCGTTCGCCACCGGCAAGCTCCGCTACTACGACCAACAGAAGCAATTCGACCTGAGCGGTGTGATCGACACGCTCGGCAGGCCGATTGCGTTCGGTGATGCGTTGAAGCAGCAGGCGGCGCTGGCGCGCAGCGAATCGGCGCAGGCCGTCGGCCCGGAGGGCCAAAAGAAACTCGCGGCACAGGTACACCAAGGTGCGGCACGATCGCCGGCGCCCGGGTCGGGTATCGAAGCGGCATCCCGCGCATCGGCAGCGGCGTCGCAAGCGGTGGCCGCGGCGTCGCAAGCGTCGGCCGCGATATCCACTACCGCGATCGCCCCGGCGGCATCGGCTGCGTCGAGCACGTCCGCGACGGCAGCGTCGGGCGCGTCGGCAGGCGCCGCGCCCGCGGCGTCCGCAAGCACGGGCGATTACACGATCGGGTGGACCGTCGACGGAACCTACAAGAAAGGGCACGTCGCCGGCACTGGCAAGATCGGAAACGTGCTGGGGCTGCAAAGCGTTCAGCGCCCGTTTCCGGTCCAGGCCAATTTGCGCTTCGGCGATACGAAGCTGGCGCTGGTCGGCACGCTGACCGATCCGGCGCACCTGGCGGCGGTCGACCTGCGACTGTGGCTCGCGGGCACCAGCATGGCGCACCTGTACGACGTCACCGGCATCACGCTGCCCGAGACCCCGCCCTATGCGACCGACGGACGGCTGATCGGGCAATTCCGCGCGTCCGGCAATGTCTTCAAGTACGAGGACTTCACGGGGCGTGTCGGCGGCAGCGATCTCACCGGCACGCTGGTGTACGTTTCGCGCGAACCGAGGCCGCTCCTGTCGGGCACGCTGGTGTCGAAGGTGCTGCGGTTCGCCGACCTTGCGCCGCTCATCGGCGCCGACACGAATGCCAGCAAGGCGCGCCGCGGTGCCGCGGTCGCGCAGCCCGCGAACAAGGCACTGCCGGTCGAGGCGTTCCGCACCGAGCGCTGGAAGAAGATCGACGCCGACGTCCGGTTCACCGGGCAGCGCATCATCAAGTCCCCGAGCTTGCCGATCACCGATCTGAAGACCCACGTCGTCATGCAGGACGGCGTGCTGACGCTCAACCCGCTGAACTTCGGCGTCGCGGGCGGCACGCTGGCGTCGAACATCCATCTGGACGGCAGCGGCACGCCGCTCAAGGGGCGGTTCACGCTGCAGGCGCGGCACCTGAAGCTGAAGCGGCTATTCCCGACGTTCGAGGTCATGCAGACGGCGCTCGGCGAAGTCAACGGCGATGCCGCGCTGTCGGCCACCGGCAACTCGCCGGCGGCGCTCGCCGCCACGTCCAACGGAGAAGTGAAGACGCTGGTCACGGACGGCACCGTAAGCCTGTTGCTGATGGAAGCGGCCGGGTTGAACGTAGCGAACGTGGTGTACGAGAAGCTGTTCGGCGATCGCGACGTGAAGATCAACTGCGCGGTGGCCGATTTCGTGGTCACCAATGGCGTGCTCGACTCGCGCGTATTCGCGCTCGACACCGCAGATGCGGTGATCGGCATGAACGGGAACGTGAACCTGCGGGACGAGACCATGAACCTGACGATCCATCCGCATACCAAGGGGTTCCGGGTGGTATCGCTGCGCTCGCCGCTGTACGTCACCGGTACCTTCAAGCAGCCTCACGTGGGCGTGAAGCCGGGCGCGCTCATCGCGCGCGGCGGGGCGGCGGTGGCGCTGGGCCTGCTGAATCCGCTCGCGAGTTTGCTCGCATTGCTCCAGCCGGGCCGCAATCAGCCGCTGCCGTGCAAGCAGATGCTGACCGACATGGAGCAGCGCCCGACCGCGCCGCCACCGGGAGTACGAAAGGAGAAAAAGGCTGCACCGGCGTATATGAATGCGGCGCCGCCGGCTTCAAAGGCTCACGCGCCGGCGGCTGTCGAACCCGAGCAAGCGACGCGTGCGGGCCGAACCGCCGCTCCTGGCCGGTAAGGCCGCGGTATTCGAGTTCGGACGGAGACGTCGGCCTGCTGTGTCGAGCAACGGCGGCACGGGAGCGTAAGGGCCCGAAGTGTGGAACTGCAGCGCCCGCTACGCTGCTGCGCACTTCGACGTTCAATCCGCTTAGGAGGATCTGCCGATGAGCCAGCTTGTTCAGATTGCGCCAGGCGTCGTGTTCTCCGCCGATGTGCTTGGTACCGAATGGGTACGCAAGTTTCGACAGGACGACGCGGGTGACGCGCTACGCGAGAATGCACAATCCGCAGTCCAGCGTGGCCGACCGGCAAAGGAAAGCGGTCAAGCTATCCACGAGAGCATTTCGAGCCAGCTGTCGTTGTTGTAGGGGTGCCCTTGATTTCCACGCATTTTTCCGGTCAGCCGCCTTTAGGCCCAGTAAGGCTTTGCCTTGCGGCCCCAAATAAATGCATATATAAATCAAAGGGATACTGTCTATCCCTTGCTTGAAGGTCGCTGGACATTGTCAGCAGGTCCCATGGCGCTCTACGCAAAGCCATTCCGCCGCGAATCACGGCCGACAACCCCGCACACCCGACGATCTCGACGGAGAGTGCGAGATGTCGACCTGATGAGGCAAAGCGATCGGGACGCTGGCCTCGGCCGGCGCCCCAATCACCGTCATAGTGGGATCGTGCCAGCGTTGCGACGTCTCGCCATCTGGCCCGAGCTGGCCGCGTGGCAGTCGCAGGATGGCGATTTCGTGTGCATTCGTCACGCACGAAATCGCCCTAACTACCCGGCTCTTTCAGATAAGGCTAGAAATGAGGTGACAACCGCATGTCGCCCGATGCCCGTGCCGGGCAATCGGGATGCCGTCATCCGTCATCGTCGAGTCGCCTTCCTCGATGAGGTTGGGCGACACATCGGGATGCTGCGGGCATGACACGCGATCGCCCTTGCGCGCAACATATCGCCCGTCGAAGCGCATGGTTGTTGAGCCTGTTTCGACCTTACCGCCGTGGTCAGTGCCGTCACCAATGCGAATCAAATCGATCATCTGCTCTCCGTTAGCGGGAAATGAAGATCAACGTCACCAATTTTTGAAGAAATTAAGCCGGGCCGTGCAGGCGTCGCGCTCTTCGTGTAGCTTCCCGGCCGTCATCTTGCAGTTCAGGGCCACATATTTAACCCAATTAGGATTATCTCCATCGGGGGTATTTTTTATCAGCTTCGCTATCACCTTGCCGGTGTCCCCATTTTCATACAAATTCGCCATTACTGTCAGCGACCGCCTGAATATATCCATTCCGATCGCTGCCCCCAAGTAGCGAATTTCTTCCGTTCTCGCCTCCGTCACCGACGTCAAACAAGCCAATTTATCAATAGCCGCCTCCGCCCCCGGAGCGGTAGCGTCAAAAGCCGCACCGCAATACTTCTCCTTATATACTACCCACGCCCTCTGAGTTGCAATGAGATTTTGCTTATCTGATGGGGACACCTCACCCAGAAAATCATTGTAGCTTTTATTTAAAATTTTATCCGCAGCCTCGTAATTTGCTTGCGCGCAATTGGTCAATTCTGCATTGGTTTGGCCATTGCAAGCAACCTTCGAAAAGGCGGCACCGGAAACAAGCATAAGGACACAAAAGACAATATTCTTCGTCACAGTCTATCTCCAACAGGGTTGTGTCGCGATAAGGATGGCAGGGCGAGGCATCTAATCTATGATAAGAACTGCTTAGATAACTAGCGAATAGAATTGATCGGCGACGGTCCGACGGATAGCAACGTCTTTCATCTGCCCTTTCCGGATCATATGCATCACTTCGATACCCGACAGAATGATGCGTGCGCAGCGAAAATCCTTGAAGCCCATCATTGGCCTGATGATGCGTTTGATGGCGCGGTGGTCCTGTTCGACAATGTTGTTCAGGTATTTGATTTGCCGAACCTTGATCGGCGTTGGCCGGTCAGCGTTGAGCGCTGCGAGCGCAGCCAGATTGGCGCCGCTCTTATCCACGGTAATCGTCTCCGGCGCACCGTTCTGGCCAATCGCTTTCTCGAAGTAGCGCCGGGCGGCAGCCTTGTCACGCCGGGCACGCAGCAGAAAATCCACCGTGTTGCCAGCCTTGTCGACGGCACGGTACAAGTATTTCCATTGGCCTTTGACCTTGATGTAGGTCTCGTCCATCCTCCAGCTTTTCCCTACCGGGCGCTTGTGTCGGCGAAACGCCTTTTCAAAAAGCGGCACGAGCTTGATCACCCAGCGGTGCACCGTCGAATGGTCCACCTCGACACCGCGTTCGGCCATCATTTCCTCGAGGTTGCGCAGGCTCAGCGAATACGCTACGTACCATCGCACACACAGCAGGATCACATCCAACGGATAGTGCAGACGCTTCAATACCTTGCCAGTGCCTGCGGGCATTGTCTTTCGCAGGGCTTTCTTCGTCTTGGCCATGGTATTCGCCATTGGTGTCAGACCGCGGATCTTACCGCAGGCCTTATTGCGACACAGCCAGTCGACGGGCATTGTAGAAGCCGAGCCAATCGATGACTTCGTCCATCGCCGCTCGTCGCGTCGCAAAGTGCCGGCCGTGCAGCCGCGCCACCTTCAGCGAACCCCACAGGCTTTCGGTCGGCGCATTATCCCAACAATCGCCGCGCCGGCTCATTGACGAACGCATGCCGTACGCCTTGAGCGTGTCCTGGAAGAGCCCGCTGCAATACTGGCTGCCACGGTCGCTATGCACAATCACGCCGGCCTCGGGACGGCGTCGGAACCATGCCATGCGCAGTGCATCCGTGACCAGTTCGGCCTTCATGTGCGGCTGCATCGACCAGCCCACCACCTGCCGGCTAAACAGGTCGATGATGACGGCTAGGTACAACCAACCTTCAGCCGTCGCCAAGTAGGTGATGTCGCTCGTCCAGACCTGATTCGGCGCCAGCGTCGTGAAGTTGCGCTCGAGCAGATTCGGCGCGACCGGCAGGCCATGATTCGAGTTCGTCGTCGCGATGTACTTGCGCTTGTGCCGGGCACGCACGCCGTGCTGCACCATCAGCTTGCGAACGCGCTCCTTGCCCACACGTACGCCGCGTGCAACCAGTTCTTTCCACATGCGCGGCCAGCCGTATTCGCCTTTCACTTCCGCGTGAATCGCCTTGATGTGCGCCAGCAGTGCATCGTCGCTCACGCGGCTGCGCTGCGGCTTGTCCTGAGCGGCGCGTTGCCGCCGCTGGTGAAAGCCGCTGGGGCTGACTTCCAACACCTCGCATAACACCGAAATCGGCCAGTAACGGCGATTGCGTTCGATGAAGGCGTACTTCACGTCGAGTCCTTCGCGAAGTACGCACTTAACGACTCACCGTCTTTCCATCTTTGCCACAACAACGCTTTTTAGTCGGCGGATAGCCCACACCGCTTCTTCTTGCTCACCTACCTTACCTCCTAGGGCGACATTAGACCAGAAGGTGTTGCGATGACCAGTTGAACGCGCCGGTCCTTTCACACTCATGGCTACCTATCGCGAACTTAAAGCGCAGGCAGACGCGCTGGCACAGCAAGCAGAAGAAGCGCGGCTCACCGAGCTGGACAGCATCATCACGACGATCCGTGAACAGATTGCCGAATACGGCATTACGGCCGAGCAACTTTTCGGTCGACGTCGCGCCATTGCATCGAGCCCCCGTGCTCCGATTGCGCCGAAGTATCGCGACCCGAAGACCGGCGCGACGTGGAGCGGCCGCGGGAAAGCACCGCAGTGGATCGCGAATGCCAAGAATCGCGCCCGCTTTTTGATCCCGGACGCGGAGTAAAGATCCGAACAAGCCGACCAAGGTAAAAGGCACCGGGGTTGAATCGAGCGTGGGCCCGAGAGCGAATACTGTCAGGCCCCCGCGCTGCGCGCGACCTCAAAGCAGTCGCTAGTCAAATCGTCGGATCCAGCGCAGAGTCTCTTCTTTCTTGTCGAGATTGTCCGGCACGCGGAACAGTCGGCTTGAATATGCCTCGAAGCGGACGGGCTTCGTGTACCTCGCAACCATCCGATACGCCTCCGGAATGTCGCCTCGTGTCGCGTCGCCGAGCTGCGGATTCACTCCTGCCTGAATCACAACGCCGCCGGGATATTCGTGGATCTTGCACGTCGGTTCGAGCGCAGCACGCATCGGACCGGCGCCCCCCAGCTCCGTGACAATTTCGTCGCCAAGCACCGTTAGCCAGTTCACGCACTTGATGCGGTTATGAGTCGCTTCCGCCTCCATCGTGAAGTCAACGCCGTCGATGAAATCAAACCCTGGAAAGCGTTTCATCAACGGCAAGGCGTACTTGGTGTTCTGCGACATTCCTGACGCGTAAATTAGCGTAAGCCCCGCAGTTCCATGTACGGGTCGGCACATGGCACTCCACCTCAACACCGCGTCAAGCAGCACTGCGTCGTTTGGTTTATCACCGCCACAGACGGGCATAAACGCAGCGACAAACGAGAGATCCGTCTGGTTGCTGCGGCTGATCAGGACATGTGCTTGATAGGGAGCAACGTCGTCTTTCTGCAAACCGATGTCGACAGCGCCAAATAGTGCGGTACTGTAACCCGCATCTGCAGGTTCCTTGCGCGCGTCGTTGCGAATGAGTGCCTCTAGATCATTCGAGAACTTGACGGAGCGACGAGCATCTTGCCGAAGGAACTCGTTGACTCGCTCTGGGAACATTCCCTGATAGTTCAGTAGAAACTGAACCGCCTGCTCACGAAGTGCGGCTCGATCGATACTAGGCAAATAAAGCTCGCACCCCAAACCAAATTTAGCGGCAGGCCCTGAGTCGGCGCTCGCATAGGGAAGATGTAGTCTATCCAACGCACATAAACCTCCATGCGCTTCAAGCAATTCTGCTATCACCTGATTTGGGTCCATCGTTTCATCTCTTCAAGAAATTTGCCTAGGCGCAATGTCAATATTCACGGCAGCGGCACCGCATTACGTGGTAAGTAGACCCGGCTGACCTCGGAGACTACCACGTAAGCAATCAAGAGACCGCCAGCTAACCGCACCCCTGTCTGCGAATAAAGCGCGTCGCTCACCTTGTCCAGGAAGCCTTTTTCCTGCGTAGCAGGTGCCGTCACGGGGACGGTCTTCGGCGGCGGCCAATCGTCATCACAATTGCAGCGCTCGTCGACTCGAAACTCTTCGAAATTGTCAGCGTCTCCAGTGTGCTTCCGAGCAATCTCTCGGTAATCTCTTCGCGCCCCACTCGTTAACTCATCCTTTTCAAACTTAAAATCGTACAGCTTGGTTACTTTGCCATCTTTGACGGGAGCGATATCAAGGCGCCGCGAATTCGGACGAATGTAGTTCGACGTCGGGATGTCAGGATTTCCCTTGCTACCGATAAGGTCCCAATTTGAGCCCCGATCGTACGGAATCTCGCGCCAGGCTTTCGCGTCTGGCTTCGGATGCCCGTTCCCATCGTAGTACTTGTCGTCGATCTTCTTGCGAACGCAATCCTGGTATGTCTTGCCCTGCGGCAATTTCCCTTTCCACTCCTTCAAGCACTCGCACGCCATCTTGCAAAGCTCGTCGAGCAGTTCCTGTTCATCTTCAGGCAGATCGCGTTGCTTCAGCCCCGCCATGTTGACCGTGTTTCGATGGTTCATGAACAGCTTGTCGGTCAACCTGCAGGCCGCCTTGCCTTCGAACTTCACGTCGAACGAATGTGTGATCCAGTCGGTTTCAGCGAGGTGCGTGCCCGAGACGACACCCCCCATCGACCCGGCCTCATCGAATATGCTCTTCGAGAACTGGCTGCCATAGTTCGCAACCATGTTCCCGCCATCGGCGAACACCGACGTCGTCCCCTTCACCAGGTCGCGCGAGTGCGCCTCGTTCTGATAAGGCACCGGCACGCCGTTGCCCGGCGTCTTACAGACGTCCGGCAAGGTGTTGTCGCTGACGCCGCCGCTACCGCGATGGCAAAGCGTCAGGCCGTTGACGTTGATGGTGATCGCCATGAGCGGCTCTCCTGCCACGCGGGCGAGGGATCGGTGGGACCGATGAGCACTGCACCGCGTAGCGGGTCATCGGAACTGGATAGAATGAGGTGATTCGCCTGACGTGGACGTCTCGAAATTCCGTAGGCGGCCAACGCGACGTGTGCGACCGCGCTGGCAGACGCGAGATCGCCGCTAGCCAGCGCGGGTACGACGCGCTGCCATCCCCCGGCGAGCGCGTCCGCCAGCCGAAGCGCCGTGAAGCCGAACTGGTCGGCCCGGTAAGGCTCGCCGTTCAGATCGACTGATATCCAGCCGATCCGGTCGGCACTGAATTCCCGCCCCTGCTCGAGCGCGGAGCGGACGGCTTGGGATAGGGCCGCCCCGATGCACACCTTCCCCGAGTCATGAGTGTGCGGCTCGTGCGCGTGTCCGACGCCGAGTAACCGCGCCCAACTTTTTCCGCCCGACGCCAATCGCCCGGATAGCGCAATCGCGGCCGCACCTTCACCTGGCACTCGACCGTAGGGCTCTACTCGGAAGCGACCGCGATACGCGCGATGCGCGCCATGCAGAAGCGACCGCGCGTCGAGCCACATCAACGCGTCGTGATTTAGGCCGGACTCGACGCCGAGCACGACGGCCAGCGCATTCGGGTCCGCCACGAGCCTCTCGACTGCCTCTTCGATCGCTGTGACACCCGCAGCGTGACCGCCCTTTCGGATCGCAATCTCTGTCCACGTTCCCGCTACTTCCTGGACCGATGCCCCCACCATCTCGACGAGGTCCGTAGGCAGGCCAGGACGACGCTCGTTCTCAGGAAGCACGATCCAGAGCGAACGTGCGCGGCCGCCCAAACCTTCGTGGCCTCGCCGAACCAGATCGGCCATCACTTGCTCAAGCGCCTCGCGCGCGAGAGCGCCCCACCGCGCCGAATCGAAAGGACGTTCGATGGGGAAGAAACTACCGCGGACCGGCTCGCCGGCGCCGTCAATGTAGTCGGGATGACGCTGGAGCTGGGCGAGCTGCGCGCGCACTGCCGTGTCGGCGAGCTCGATACGGGGCCCGGATGGAAATATGCACGACGCGGACACGATCACCGGCGTACTGTTCATGCGGGTTGCTCCGAGTCGGATTCAGGACTCGCCTCGGCTGCCGACCGTGCATCGCCGAAGATCGCCTGCCACTCCTTATCGAGGGGCCGACGCTTCATGGTCACGCGGGTCTGATCCAGCAAGTTGACCTTCTCGTGACATGGCAATGCCATGTGGTACACCACGCATACCCGAAGCTCGTCGGGCTCAAGAATGACCGTGTGTATCACCGGACGAGAATGCTCGCGTGTGCCGTCGTAGAAGCGCGTCTCGCACGCCAGTGAGACCTTGGGCAACCGGAAGGTCAAGCTGCCGCTAGGCGCGAAATCCGGCCGCATCACATTGAGGAGCGTCACCGCTTCGCCCCCTGACAAGTGACCGTTCGTCTGCTGTTCGGGCGGAGCGATTTGCCAGAATCGGGGATCAAGATCCTCCGGCGGTAGCGGATGTCGTGTATTGCGCCAGGCGTCGTCGTACGTGCCCCCATGCTGCAGCCTCGCCGGCCAATGAGCGGGAAGTACCCCGAAGCCCGTGGTTGGCGGCACGTCGCTCCGATTGCGAATCGGCTGCTTCGCGGATTCGAGATTCGGCAACCAGACGCGACCTTCGCTGTCGGGCACATAACCCCGCCCAACGGGATTTCGGCTCGCCGGCGGCAGTTCCGGCGTGTCAGCGCCGAATGCGCGCTCATAGGAGAGCGGCAAGCTCACGAACGGCGCCGCCTCGCTGGGGCGCCACGACCAGAGCTTGCGCTCCCAATAGCGATCTCCGTGTACCGTCGCGAAGTGGCTGGTCGTGCCGATCTGAAAGCCCGCGCGCAGCGTCCGTACGGGCTCGCCATTGGGCGCCCACGCGTAACCGTTCAGCAGGACGTCGGTTGCCAGCTTGGGCGGCCCAAGATCGGTGTCGTAGAGCAAGCCTGCGCGGCCGTCGGCCGGCACTGGCCCATGGTTCAGGGGCAACTGTTCGTCGGCGAGCCGGACGTTTCCATCGGGCAGAATGGTGTAGGTCGCCTTCATGGCGACCACCCACACCTCCGCACCTTCCGGATCTCGCACCCAAGTCCGATCAGCAACGAATGGGGTCCAGTTATCGACGCGCCACATACCGTCAGTTCAGTTCGATCTGGCCGCCGGCAATCCGGTTCACACCGGCCGCGTCGCTCACGATGTACTCGCCGCGCAACGCAATCTTGCCGTTCGGATAGAGCGTAATGCTCGCCTTCCCGCATCGAAGCGTGATTTTTTGCTTCGCCTCAAACACAAGCTCGTCCTCGGTAACCGCCGGCATCTCCGGTGCCCCGCTCTCTGGGGTCGTCGCTGACGTGCCCGGCTGCAGAAGACATTCGATTTCGTGTTTCATGCGATCCCCTTCTGGGTCAGCGTCTGGAAAAGCGCGCGCTGTGCGGGCGCCGAAAGGCGGGTCGGAAAGCGCGGCCCGCGCGTCAGTCGTTGGAGATGTTCTGCGGCTAGCGGCCGCCACGCAAGCGGACCGCTAATCAACACCTCGCCAAGCCATTCAGGTGTGATCGGCTGACCGGCGAAGGAGCGGTAGGCGCTGTCGAATCGCGAACCGTGCACGTGCCACCATGCTGCGAATGCGGTGGCATCTGGCCACGGCAAATGCGCATCGGGGTCGACATCGGGTATCTCGCTATCGGCGAGCTCATCAGGGGCATTCAGAAGCATCTTTTGGCCCTGCCAGTCGTCCCGGACCGGATCGGCCCCGGTGATCAATGACAGCGAAGCCGCGGCAACCCGCGCGGTCCGAGGATCCGCGAGATGCTCCATCAAGACCCGAACGGCACCAATACGACCGAGCCACCCCAGTGCTATCAGGTACAGGCGAATCTCGCCAGACTGGCGCAATCGCTCGATGTGATGTGGTGCGTGTTCGGGTGCGTTCAGCGCGAGACTGCGCAGCGCACCACCGAATGCGCCAGCATCGACCGCGGCGTCGGTGAACAACTGGTCGAGCGCATCGCATGCGGCCGGCGTGTGCTCCGCCGGCGCAAGGGCGAGCAATGTCTGCGCAGCGGCCAACCGCACGTCGGGCACCTCATGATCGAGATACCGTCGGGCTGCGCTGGCAAGGTCGTGCCGGCCGACACCCTGCACGAGCTGCAGCGCATCGACAATCTCGGCGGCGGTCGGCTCCTGGATCATCTTCAGCTGCTCGAGCGCCTGTTCCGCGACGCCGGCAAAATCACGATGGCGTACGCCGACAAGCGACAAACGGACTGAACTGGGCAACGCCTCGATGCGCGCGCGAACTCGGGGCGTCGCCGGCACCCATTCAAACGCGTCGATCATTCCGACTCGAAGATCGGGAATTGCCGTGGCGAGCGCTTGGCATGCGTCCAGCATTTCGTGGTTGTCGCTCGCCAGCGCATACAGCGTCATCGCAAACATCTCGCCGGCACGCACCGGCTCCTGGGTCGACACCTGCATGCGCAGTGCCGCTGGCTCGCCAAGCAAGAGGAGTGATTCCAACGCGGCCAGCAACCGATCGTCGAACTCGGCGAGATCAGAAAAGTCGACTGCCGAACTGGCCAGCATGTTCGTCCGTCGACGCCATCCCATTGCGAGCAGATCGGCATATCGGTCGGCAAGCGGCTCGGCCGTGCTGGCAATCAACAGCGATCCGACGTTGCGCTCGACGAGCTGCGGGGGAACCTCTGGCGTTGTGATCGACGGTTGTCCTTCCGACGTATCTTCGACTGTAGGCATGCTTTGCAAGATCAATTTTCGTTGATCGTATTGCCGTCGACCTTCACCGCACCGGACCCGACGATCTGTATGTTCCCGCCACGGATGGAAATGTTTCCGTTGCTCTCGAGCACGATCGAAGCCTTTCCAGTGCGCAACTCAATCCGATCGCCCGCGGTAATCGTGAACGTCTTGCCGACCTTCGTCGTCTTCGACAACCCGACCTCCTCTGCCTGCGCGAGCCCCACGGCCGTGTTCATCGCCCCGACCACCGTAATCGTGTAGGCGCCGCCGACGACCAGCGCCTTCGCGAGGCCGACCTCTTCAGCCGATGCGAGCGCGATGAGCAGGTTCTGCATCCCTTCGATCGTCTCGACACGATTGCCGCCGACCGTCAGCGTCTCGTTGTTCCCGACGCGTTCGGTGCGATCAACGCCGATCGTGATCGTCTCGTTGTTGTCGACGGTTTCAGTCCGGTCGTGCTTCACGTGCACCGTTTCATCGTGGTCGATGTTCTTCGTGCGATCGTTGCCGACCCAATGCGACTCGTCGTGCTCGACTTCAATGCGTTGGTCCTTCTCAGCGTGCAGCCAGACCTCCTCCGCCCCCTTCTTGTCCTCGAAGCGAATGGCATTGGCCGTGTTCACGTTGCCGGTCTTGGTCGAGCGCGTCAGAATCCCGCTCTGCGTCGCGTTCGCGGGCAACCCCCATGGCGGCATGTTCGCCGAGTTATAGACGCTCGAGATGATCAGGGGCCTGTCCGGATTGCCGTCGAGAAAAATTACGACCACCTCGTTACCTATCCGCGGGATCTGGATCATCCCGAATCCACTAGCGGCCCACGGTTGCCCCACACGCACCCAGCACGAACTCCCCTGATCGCGCTTACCCTGCCGATCCCAATGGAACTGCACCTTCACGCGCCCCAGATTGTCCGTGTAGATTTCCTCGCCGTCGGGCCCCACGACAACCGCGGTTTGCGGCCCGATGATCGACGGCCGATCGATCGTGAACGCCGGACGATACGGAATCTTCTTGCGGATGCAGGTGAAACTGCACTGGTATGCCGCTGCACCCTCTCCGGCCTGGTAGTTGTTCGTGCCGTTGTGCGTGACAGTCGTCAACAGAAACTGCCGGTCTTCCGGTCTGGCAGCGTCGTGATCATAGTGATCGTCGAGCTCGAAATACAGACACGGCGACAACCGCCTGCTCGTGCTGGTTCCGATGAAGATCTTGCTGTGGGCGGCAAGCGCCTGCGTGCGAAAGCGCGTCAAGGCCTCCCCACGGTCGCTGTCCGCAAAGCCGTGTTCCCCGAGGTAGTCGTAGACTTCGTACGACGGCACTTCCCCTTGATTGACTTCCGTACCCCCGGACACAAACCGGCGTGCATGCGGCACCTTGTAGTCGAAGGTCTTCAAGCCGACGTTGGTGGACTCAAGCTGGCGGCTCGCCTGGAATGACGTGATCACCGCGAGATTGTCGAGCGCCTCTCCCTTCGTGTACTGCAGCACGGGGCTGCGGCCGCTGATCGGTTTCGCGCCAATCGAGTTGTCCGTGATGATGAGCTTGTGGTTGTCCTTCGCGTGCTCGAAGAAGAAAAAGAGCCCGTCTTCCTGCATAAGACGCTCGACGAATTCGAGATCCGTCTCCCGATACTGCGTACAGTAGCTGCGATTCTTCGTCGCCTTCGACAATCGGAATTCGAACGACGCGATCTTTCCGTACTCGCGAAAGACCTTCGAAAGAATGGCTTCGGTGTTCTCTTCCTGAAAGATCCGGATATCGCGACTGCGAGAAAGCATCCAGAGCCACGGCACGACGGTCGCGCTGTAGACCGTGAAGCTGCCGTCGTGGTCGAGGTGGCTGAAGTTCGCCACGTAGCCGTGGAAGTACCGTTCGTCCGAGCTCGCCAATGCATCGGTTAGCTGTAACGTAATCGTCACAGGTTGACCGATCAGCTTTTTCAGTTCGATATTCGGATCTTGAGAGGCAAGCCGAATGTGGAACTCGAAATTTTGAGATAAACCTTCAGTACCGTGAAAATCGACCAGCACCAAATCAGACCGCCCTTTCATTGGCGTCTGAATGGTGAACAACCGATTGCTCTGTAGCCCAAAAAATCCTGGAATATCTGACAGTTGCATGGCGCCCTCGGAACCCCGCATAGGAACGGCAGGATATTATTCGTCATGGGATTTTAAACTGCCTGCCCCGGGAAGGATCAAGTTTTCCGTTTCTTGTACCTTGGATATGGGGACGGAGCTGTACGGAAGGTGAATGGATAACCTGCTGCCCCATTACGAGTACGAGGTCGGTCTGCTGCTGCGCGGCGTCGCCGAATTTGCCCGACGCTATCCGAAGATTGGCGCGCGACTCGGTATCGCCAATGGTCAAGGCGATCTGCATGTCGACCGGATGATCCAGACGTTCGCCCTGCTGGCCGCCCGCGTCGACACGAGGCTCGAGGACACCTACCCCGAGTTCACCGAATCGATGCTCGAAATGCTGTACCCGCAGTACCTGCGGACCGTGCCTGCCTGCGCAATCGCACAATTCGATCCGACCAACCTGTTCGGTCAGCTGACGGCGCCCTTGACGATGCCGCGTGGCACGTCGCTCGATGCCAATGCGGCCCCGTGCCGATTTAGAACGGTCTACGATGTGACGCTCGCGCCGCTGCGTGTTCACTCAGCCCGTTTTGCTACGGCCACGATGGTCCCCGCGGCCGTCCGACTGCCGGCCAACGTCACCGCGGTTCTCTCGATTGCGTTCGCCAGCGCAACGCCGACCGAGGCGTTCGACGACGCAATCCCGTCGGGCACAGTTCGAATTCACCTGGCGGGCGATCGAGCGCGCGTCGCTGCGCTCGCCGACGCGCTGCAGCTCCGGGCCGGCGCTGCGTTCGTCGAGGTCGATCAAAGCGGCCGGTGGACGGTATTATCAAAAATTCCGATCGAATCGGTCGGATTCGGCGAACATGAACGATTGTTTCCAAAGGAATCGGCGACCACCTCGGACGCCTTCCAGCCCCTGATCGAGTCGTTCGCGTTCCCCGAGAAATTCGATTTCGTCGACGTCGACCTAGGTCGAATCCGTCGCGCCGCGCGCGCACCACACGCGCGGCTGCTGACGTTGCACCTTGCGATTCGCGACACCCCGGTAGCATCGGTCGCCGGCCAGGCGCTGAACGACCTGGACGCCTCGTCCTTCAAACTGTTTTGCACGCCGGTCGTCAACCTGTTCAAGCGAGACGCGACGCCCATCCAACTGACGACCACCGACCGAGCGTACCCCGTGACACCGGAGCCGCTCGAGACCGGCACGCCGCTCGATGTGTATTCGATTGATGCCGTTCATCTGGGCGATCGGGCGCAGTCCGAACACGAAATGGGAACACCGTCGGCCACCGCGCTTTCGCGGACGACCGTATTGCCGTACCGCGCGTTCAGCCACGGCCGGCAACCGGACCCGGCCGTCGCTTACTGGAGCGCGTTTCGCGATCCACACACGGCGGCCGGACAAGCACGTTCGCCCCTTCTGATCTCGCTCGTCGGGCTGGAGGGCAACGCTGCCCAGGTGAAGCACCCGCAAGTCGACGTCGATGTGACGGCCACCAACGGCGAGCTACCTTCGCGGCTACCGATTGGTGCGCCGGACAGCGACCTGGTTCACGAGGGTGCGGCACTGGCTTGTCCGATACGGCTGCTCACACGCCCGACCGTCCCAAGCGGACTTCCCCGTGGACACGATGCGTTGTGGCGTGTCTTGGCGGGCATGGCGCTGCACCCGTTCGATCTGACGCAGATTGGCCTAAAGGCATTCAAGGATTTCTTGCGACTGCACGCGCCGCGCGCGAGGATTGTTGCTCAACGCAGCATTGATGCGATCACAGGGCTCGACTACCAACCCGCTATGAAGTGGATGTCGCTCGACAACCAGTTCCCCTCGTTCGTGCGTGGCGTCGAGATCGTGGTATCGCTCGAGGAAAGTATGTTGCGCGATGTCACGTTGCACCTGTTCGCGCAAGTGCTCAACCTGTTGTTCGCTCCGTACGCACCAACGAACAGCTATGTACAGCTCATCATCCGGTCGTCCCAAACGGGGCAAGAACTGCATCGCTGCCCGGCTCAATGCGGAACGCGACCGGTGATCTAGTCAATGTAAATAGCCGACCAGGATCCCGGCGCCAGCGCCCGCTTGCAAACCAACTGTCGTGCCCCCCATCAGCAAGATCGCTGGGGCATGCGCAATCGCTATCTCAGCAAGCCACGTCATCGCCGGACTCGAGAGCCCGAGGGCGAGCTGCGCTGAATTGATCCCCAGGATCATTGCTGAGCCGGCCTTGCCATAGCCGATGCCTACACCACCATCGAGGTAAACCGTAGCCCCTTGAAAATCGCTCTTGGTCAGCTCGGCGCCACTAAACGCCGGCGCCATGTAAATGAGCCCCGCGCTGTCGAACGATTTGAGAGAGCCGGCTCCTCCGACCTCGTGCCCGGCGATCTTGGGTATCTTGATTTCCGGCAAGGAAAATCGCGGGAGTTTGATCTTCGGAACACGAAGGCCGAAACCGATGCCGACACCTACGCCGCCGTAGTAAAAATCGGTTTCCGTTCCAGCGGGGTCGGCCAGAACGATTGTGCCGCCCGACGCAACGACGAACTCGATACTGACGCCGCCCGTCGCACCTGTCTTGTAGCTCCAGTTGCTTGGTCTCAGAATTGACACGGCCGATCCTCTCAGATGCTGTTATTTTTTTGATGGCAGGTTCATCGCCGCGAAGAAGATGAATCCCAGACCGAATATCGCCGCCATCAACGTCCAGTTCCACACAGCGCCAAACCGGTCGATCGTGGCGGTGCGGGCCGGTGCCTCGGGCTGATACAGGACGGTGACCTTGTCGCCGACCTTGGTACCGTAGATCATCCCGCCTTGCGGATAGGAAACGCGCTCGCCTGTTTTCGTCACGAACTCGATCTGTGGGTGGCTCCCGCCGGCATTGAGGCTGACCACCTCGCCAGGGACGGCGATCGCAGTCTGTAGGAACCCTCGCGTAGACCACCCGATGAAAGCCGCGATCACGAGAAAAACGACCCCGATCGCAATGCCTGCAATAGCCTTAGACATGAGCCCTCTCGATTTTTGTCGTTCGACACGCCGCACCCTGTCACTACGTGTCCGAGCGCGATTTTAGCGCATTGCGGGACGCCGGCCGGCCACCCCGCGAATCCGATCGCATTTCGCCGGATGACTCTGTCTGCTCGTCAAGTTTCATTTTCGGGTGCTGTCGTGCCGCCGCTTTTGACGCGTCTCCTCGGTCGTCGTGATGCTGATGAAATAGCAGCGCGCGCACCAATGGCCGCGGCGGATCGTGTTCGGCGTGGCGAACCATCGGTGGCCACGCGCACATTCCCATTCCAACCGTGTCGAGCTGTTCACGTAGGATTTCGAGACGCAGGCTCCACCTCGCTCCATCGCGATCGCGCGCATCAGGTCGATGCCGAGCTTGCTGGCGTCGTGCCCGCACGCAGCGCACCAATGCCCGCGGACGATTGCTCCGGGACAGGCCCACCAACGATGACCTCGTGCGCATTCCCATTCGAGTCGAGTAGTCGCATTGCGGTAGGAATCGGACAAACAGCGGCCACCGTGAGCGGCTGCCAACTGATGCATGAGACTCATGCCATATCGCTTTGCCTCGTGCTGGCACTCGAGACACCACGATCCGCGAAATATCCGGGCACCCAACATGTCGAACTCGTGGCCTACTTCGCATCGGAATCGATAGCGGGCCTTGCTGCCTTCGTAGGCCGCGGCAAGGCAAACTCCATCACGTTCTTTAGCGCACCGCTGTAACCGAGCCAACCCATCCTTGAGCCAATACCCTTGTACCTTCTTCTGGTTCGCACAGGTCCGGCACCAGGCGCCGCGGATGACCTCAAGACCGACCGTCTCCCACTCGTGCCCCACCGCACAACGGAAACGGTAGCGGCCCCCAAGCTTCGTGTATGTCGTCGTCAGGCACTTGCCGCCTTGCGCGCGGGCGGCAGCGCGAATTCGCTTCATTCCGCCGGGATCTGCCATGCGCTTCGAATGCTCGTTGCGCGAGCATATGACGCACCACGAGCCCTTTTCGAGGCTAACTACTGACTTCTCGAAGACATGGCCGACGCGGCAAACGAACTGATAGCGCATCGCCGAGGTCTGGAATCCCCTGAGTCCAGCGGTCGACCAGATCGAGAAACGTCGCGAGGTCGCGGGCCTCGCCCATGCCCTTGTTCGGTTTTTTGGTGATGATGACGGTCATGCGTGACTCCCGTGATGGATCGGTTGGCGCAGGCAACCAGTGCGCGCTGGCCGCGGCTGGCGCCTGTTAGGACGTAGCGTTCGTCAAGGTCGCGCCTCAAGACGCTGGCGCCGAGTTCGGGGCGGTCGGTGTTGAAGTTCGTAGATACTGCTAATGGTGTCCGTTCGTGCGCTAATCGTGTCCAGTGATTCCGCTAATGCGGGGCGGCGAACGTCAAGCTGAGGAAGTGCGCAGCGGCCGGTCGCTGGCGACGTATTTCATCGACGGGCGCTGAATTCCAAACGATGGTGTTGAAGCGCGACATAGGCGTGCACCACGGCTCAATGTCGACAGCCTCCCCCATCCTGGAAAACAGGCATTAAAGTCGCGCCCCCTTCTTTTAGAGGAGAGGTATATTGTTGCGCACGCACCCAAGTTTTTGATCATCGGATACGTGCACGCCCTGCTCTCGTCACGAGCGACTTTCCTCATTACGCCGCTCGTGAGCCACATCTGGCATCGCAAGCTCTCGAAGGCGCATTAGCAAAATCTTCGCACATACACCCCCTCATTGTTGCATCAGCGCAACGCGTGCGGACACGAACAGAACGTGGCTCTCGGCCTTTGCAGCCGGCGCTTTCACGAGTTTTCACATTAGCAGTATCTGGGGTCACTGTTAGCAGAAACTTCGAACACCAACAATAGCCGGCGAGGAGCACCTGTTACCACGTGTAATTGAAGATTCGCCGTTTCACGCCTAGAGTGACCTGCAACCCTCACCTGCAGCACATTTCGAGTGGAAAATCAGCTGTTGTTTTTTTGCATCTTCAGCCATCGCGAAGATAAATTGATATTCCTAAATAATGAGAGGAAAAATGAACCAATTACGCAACGAGGCGGGCCGCACCTCAGTCGAATTCATGGACGGCGTTTCTGGGGGCCTCCGGGTCGCGATCTATCACACCCTTTCGAGCATCGGCGCAGTCGAGCAGGTGGTCGTGGCCGACGGTCACGCCGGCTTCGACGAGCAACGGGCCCGCGACGCACTTTCCGCAGGCCACAGCTTCGTCATTCTTGACGCAAAGGCAGGTCAACTGAGCACGGTTTTTCGGGGGACGGGCATCACTGTGCCTCAGGATGTCGCGCTCTTTGCAGTCCAACGGCGCGAGATCCCGGGTCACAAGGACCGCTACCATACGGCCGTGACCATCGTGCCACACGAAGACTCGATCATGTTTCGTGAGAGCGGCTCACGGCCCCTGCTTCCCGTCGAACAGGTCGCGCACGCCATTGCGCAACACGTCGCAGAGCCAGCGCAGCTCGATACCAACTTGATTCCCCCGACTGGAGCCTACTTTCACATATTGACTTACACGTTCCAGAAAGGCCCAGCTCCAATATCCACTTCAAACACTGGATCTGGCCCCTTTTCTCAACCATATAGCATCCGCAACACACACAATTACTATATTTATTATGCAAATGGCGATGGCCAGGACCCGTACTACTTGATCTTTCTGGATCTGAACAGCAACTGTGTACCTGGCGTGGGGGGTATCTATAACAGGGATTGGGGTAGGGGCGCTGGACTCACGACAAACACGGTATCGAGCACCGTTCTGGACGGATCGCTATCGCTAGTCGATCTCTCACCGGATGGCACCACCGGTTCGCCGGTGACGACCGCAGTCGACTATCAGATCACTGTCATGGCCGATGATGGCGGCGGATCAACCTCGACACCGTTCACGATATCTAAGAGCGTTCAAACCTCGAATGACAATTGGGGGGTAGGGCAAACGGGCGTACAGTCAAACAATGAAGCTGCGTGGACGTATTACGAGAATGGCCTCTGGAGTGCCTTGTCTCAGACGCCCGACAATTTTGATTCTTGGAAATGGAATCTTTATGCTCCAGATGGTAGCAGTGGAGATATTCAATATTATAAGGTGCGCCCCCTTGATGCACAGTTTAACAATGGCGTTAGCGGGGAAACAATGGCGCTGTGGACGATTCCCCAAAACTCAGGCAATCAATCTCCACTCAACTGTCAATTGCATTTCAAACATGAATTCCTGGTCGAATTGATTAATAGTACCAATTGGACCACGCCCACCTTGTATTCGTGGACAGTATCGAATGAATGGGATGTGCCTGCCTGGGATCTGGTCGCCCTCACCGGTTCTCCACAAAGCTGACGAATTCCGTTCGGGCCCCCCTGCCCGTTTAGGCGCGCCGTAGCCCGCTTCGCGCTGCCGCGTTCGCGTTCGCGTTCCGCGTGCCCTCGCCTTCTCGCATGCCCAGCTCGGCCCAGGTTCCGGGCTGGGCGCTCACACCCCAAATCCGTGCATTCGACCGGTCAATGGCACGAGGTGATCTCATGAACTCCTATTGCGGCACGCTCCCCGGCTCCTTCTCCGTCGACAACAACGGCGGCGCCACCTACAAGATCGACGTCGCCGTTCCGCCCGGCATCGCTGGCATAGCGCCCGAGCTTGCGTTCGTCTACAGCAGCCTTGCTACGAATGGTCCGATCGGGGTGGGCTGGGCGCTCGACGGCCTTTCCGTCATCGAGCGCTGTGCGCCAACGCTCGCACAAGACGGGCTGCTCGCCGGCGTCACCTTCTCCGATACCGACCGGCTAGCGCTCGACGGTGCGCGTCTGGTGCCACGGAGCGGTGCCAGCTACTTTGGGCAAAACACTGTCTATGAAACCGAGATCCAGTCGTGGGATCAGGTCATTCCGATCTACCAAGGCACGCCTGGCCGCCAAGGCCCCGACGCGTTCGAGGTGCATCAACGCAACGGGCGCATTCTCCGCTACGGCGCGACGCCCGATGCGCAGGCGGTGATGTCCTCCGCGGGCGACTCGTCGATCCGCGCCTGGTATCTGAGCAGTATTGCCGATCGAAGCGGGAACACGATTGCCTTCTCCTATATAGATGCCGGCTCGAGCGGATTCAAGCTGCCCAGCGCGATTCGCTACACATCGAATGCGCGAGCTGGCGCCGAGGCCCGACGGTCGATCGTGTTTGATTACGAGGACCGGACCGATGTCGAGTCCGGCTACATCGCCGGTCGACCTTACGCGAAGCGACGGCGCCTGAGTACCGTCGCCACCCGGGTTGACGACGCCGTAGTCTCTCGTTATGCACTCACCTATGAGTATGGTTTCGCCACCGGACGCAGCCGCCTCGTGTCGATCACGCGCGCCGACGGCCAGGGCGTCGCGCTGCCGCCCACAAAGTTCGACTGGCTGGAGGCCACCGCCAACTTCGGACCGGCTACGCAACTCGACATCGACTCCCTGCAATGGGGTGGCTCGTTCCTGCCAATGGATATCGACGGCGACGGACATGTCGACTTCGTCAACGCCTATTCGGACGGTGGCAAGTTGGCGATGCAGATATTCCTCGCGAACCGTACAGGTGGCTTCGACGGACCGTTCGACGTACCGCCAACCGGTCTTCGCTACGGTGGCCAACTGGTGGCGCTCGATGCGAACGGTGACGGCAGGATGGAACTTGTCTACGCGGCCAACAACAACGGCTCGCTCGGGCTCACATTATTCGTGTCCGCGCTGCAGGATGGCAACTGGACCCTCGTGCCGGGACCCATGAACAGCGCTGGTCCGTCGGACCTCAAGGCGGGCGGAATCCTCGTCGCCGCAGATGTCGACGGCGACGGCCTCGCCGACCTCGTACTGACCTTCCAAAACAGCGGAAAGCTTGGTGTCAAGACCCTGTTCTCGGACGGTACCCGCTTCGCCCCCTCGCCCGACGACCAGACTACACTCACCGCCCCCTATGGCGGCACGCTGTACGCGTGCGATGCAAACGCCGACGGTCGGGACGATTTGATCTACGCAACAAAGACGGACAACGGCCGGCATCTGGCGCTGACGCTGCTGCGCAGTCACGGACGCGCCGGCTTCGTGCAGATCGACGACGTGCTCGACGGGACGGTCCCGGCCGGCGGGCAGATTGTGCCAATCGACGTGAACGCCGACGGCAACACTGACCTTGTGGTGTTTGCCTCGGACACAGGCAAGCTGACCACGCGCGTGCTCCTTAACGACGGGGGCGTTTTCCACGCGGGCGATCCAACATCGACCGGTCTGCCGTACGGCGGAGTCATCGCACCGGCGACCCTTACCGGATCATCGTCACCGGAAGTGCTTGTTCTTACCCACGACACCGACAACAAACTCATCGTCTCGGCGTTCCGCACCGGTCCATCGGGACTGACACCGCTGCCGGTGCTTAGGCAGCCGCCGGCTGGCACGCTCGCCGGCGGGCTTGCGATGCCGCTTGATCTGCGGGGCCGTGGCTTGAGCGACCTAGTGTATGCGATCAACGCGAAGGGAAAACAGAACGCGATCGTAATGGCCGTCGCCGGTCCGTATCCTGACCTGCTCACCACCGTCACGAACGGCGTTGGCGGACAATATGCATTGAGCTACGCGCCGATGTCAGATCCCGCAGTCTATTCATCGACTGGCGCGGCCAAGGGAGCCATGGAGCCGCGCGCCTTGTTGCATGCGCTCGTCAATGGGAGCGGCGCCAGTGTCGGCACCGCGCAGTGGCCGAATTCGACCGGAGGCCGTCCGGTGCTGGCGCGCACACCGTTGCCGAAGTACCTCGTGCGTTCCTTCACGAAAGCGGACGGCATCGGCGGCCAGTGGCAGACCGTGTGCCGCTATGAGAATGCGCTGATCGACCGATCGGGACGCGGCTGGCTCGGCTTCGCGGCGGTGGAAACGGACGACCAGGATGCTGATACGACGCTGCGTGACGAGCTCCATCAGGTGTTCCCGCTCGTGCAACATGTCAGCAGATCGCGGCTCACGCGGACCTCAGACGGGGCGCTGATGATGACCACCATGCACAGCTATGAAACGCCGCAAGCGGGACAGTCCTACCAGGTGCTAGAGACCTCGACCGCGACAGCGCACTACAGCTTCGCCGCGTCCGAGGCGGCGCCCGATACTATACTGACCGTCGACACGGTATACGGGCCGTACGGCAACGTCACGCAGCGGACCACTGCGGGCACCGCGCTGGCGGCCGGCCCGACCGTGCTGGCCCAGGAGTTCGACACCGACGAGGCGAGCTGGCAGATCGGTTTGCTATCGAAGAAGACCGTCTATGCCGGTACGGTGCTCGACGACACCAAGGTGTTGCATCGGGAGCGCTTCACCTACGACCTGGACTCGTGGCTGCCCATCACGCACGACCGATGGAACAACGCCAACGAAGGACAGTGGCTCACCGAGATCACAAAGCGCGACCGGTTCGGTCGGATCCACCAGCAGACCGATCCGGCCGGTACAGTGAAGACGACTGAGTACGAAACCGAATTTCAGACGTTCGTCCAGTCGGAAAGCACCACCGTCGATGCTGCCAAAACGCTGACGTGGCAGTTCACACATGAGTCGGCCTTCGGCGCCTGTACGTTGCGCGTCGACCCGGCGTCCGCCGTAGAGCAGCATGTCGTTGACGGCCTTGGGCGGACAGTCTCCATCTTACGCACGGCGCCCGACGGCACGCTGGTCGAGGTCTTGCGCACCCGTTGGTCGATGGAGGGCGGTCTGCTGTGCGCCGCCACGTCCCAACGCCTGGACTGGACGACGGACAATTGGACCACGCACTGCGTGTTCGCCGATGGACTGGGTCGACACGTGCGTGTCGAGCGGGATCCGCCCGAAGGCACGAGGCCGATCGTCGTCGAAACGACCTACAATGGGCATGGCGCTAAACAGACGCAAACGCTGCCGCGCTTCAAAGGCGAGCCGTCTGTCGGCGCCACATGGATTTACGATGCGTTCGGCCGTGTGATCAAATTCGAGGCGCCCGCAGCCAACGGATCGACTACAACGACCATATCCGCCTATCCACGCGTCGACATCACCGAGACGACCGTCGCGTCCGGCACGTCATCAGCTCGGACAACAACCGTGCACCATGCGTTGTGTGGCAAACAGCACGTGCCGATCAATCGCACCGACAATGCGGGCGCCGTCACGCAATATGCATACGATGGGCTCGGGCGACTGTTGTTGCTGACAGACCCGACCGGCATCGTGACGTCCGCGACCTACGACAGCCTCGGTCGACAAATCGCGATCGCGATCAGCCAGGACCACACGACCTTGTCCTCGAGCACGGTCACTTACCAGGATCCCACTCGAACGACCATCGAGACGACCCCGATCGACGTGCAAACGGATGGCTCAGTCACGATCGTGAAGGACGGCCTGCAACGGATCATCTCGAAGCGCACGAGCGATGGCCAGCAGACTGCATTCATCTATGACGAAACGGACGTGCCGTACGGTATCGGGCGGCTAACGACCGTGAAGCTGCCGAACGGAGACGTGCTGCGCTACGGCTACGATGCTCAAGGTAACGTGGCTCGACGCGACGTGACGCTGTCGGACGTAACGTCACAGGTGACGCGGATCTTCGACCCGCGAGGCAAAACGACCACCACAACCTTCCCGGACGGGTCTCAGCAAAGAAACGTGTATGCGCCGAACGGCGCGCTACTCGGTGTCGACTTCACCCCGTCAGGCTTGCCGCTCCGTCGCGTACTCGGCTATTCGGGCTTTGACGCCCATGACAATCCCGCGACCCTGGCACTCGCCAACGGCCTGACCTGTGACATCGACTATGACCTGTACGGTCGACTCGCGGGCCAACTAGTGACGGATACCCACAATCATTCGATGTTCGCTTATCAGGTATCGCGCGAATTGAACGACTCTATTGGATCGCTGGGCGATCCCGTGTCGCTCCAGATGCTGGCCTACGACCCGGCCGGACGACTGGCCAGTACCACCGGGGGGGCGATTCCGCCCCAATCCTTCCAGTACGACGCGTCGGGCAATTGCCTGTCGGCCGGTGGCACCACGTTCGCGTGCAACGGCTACCGCGTCGTGTCAGGCACCGGCGAAGGCGCTTTCATCGCGGACTACAACATGGCGGGCGGGATCGTGTCGCTAACGCGGGATGGTGCCACGCTCGCCTATACGTACGACGCTGAGCAGCGTCTGGTGCACGTGGCTGATTCGGCGAGCGGCCGGCAGGCCACCTACACCTACGATGCGCTGGGGAACCGGCTCACGAAAGACGAGGCCGGTGTCCGGACGCTCTACGTCGACCCACAGTACGAGATCGTGTACTTTGCCGACGGTAGCCGTCAGCATTCATGCCTGATCAGCCTCCGCGGCAGCAAGGCCTATATCTACACGATCGCCGACAGCGGCTCGCCCCCTGCGCTCGAAGGCATTCCGGTACCGGGCGAGGCCTTCTTCATCTGCGATCAGGTCCACAGCCCTCGCGCTGCATTCGACGGCACCGGCGAACTGATCGCCCGGATAGACTATGATCCGTTCGGCGCCATTGCAGCGCTCCAAGGCACCCGCAGCTTCCGCTACAGCTTCAGCGGGCGCGAATTCGATAGTGTCGCCAGCGCGTATTACTTCGGTGCGCGGTACTGCGACCCACGCCTGCGTCGCTTCATCACGTCAGACGATCAACTCGGCGGGAGCTTGCTCGACCGAGACACAGCCAATGTCTATGCTTACGTCGAGAACGACCCGGTGGGGTTGATCGACCTCGACGGTCACTCGATCTGGGATTTTGTCGCTCAGGTGGCAGTGGGGGTGCTCGCCGTCGGCGTGGGCATCGCGGTGTCGGTCGCCAGCTTAGGACTCGCGGCCCCCCTCGGGGCATCGATCGGCGTGCTTGGCGCAACCCTCGTCACGGCGGCGGTAGGGGCCGCAGCCGGCGCCGCGATCGGGGCCGGTACAGGCGGACTGATTTACGACGCAACAAAGGCGATCCAACACAAAGCCAATCAGGTCTCGTGGAGCCAATGGGGCGTCAAGGTGGGTATTGGGGCCGCCACCGGTGCCGTTGCCGGTGGCGTGGGCGGTGCGATGGCCCCTTTTGCCAGCGTCGCTGCCGACACCGCCGTGGCGGCATTGGGGGCGGGCGAAGCTTTGTCCGGTGTCATGCAGGCCACAGTCAAAGCGATTACTACGGCGCTGGTGATGGTAGAACCCGACACCGTGACGAGCGTCGGAAACCAGCTTCTCAGCAACGCAATTCAGGGGAAGTCCGTGACCGACGGACTAGCGACAGCGTGGGCCTTCGGTGTTGCGGCCGGAGTGTTGGGCAGCGCAGCGTCCGGTATCCTGACGAAGGTAGCCGGCCCGATCGATAAGCAAGTGCTTGGGATGGTAGCGTACGCTAACGGGGAGGCATTCGACACCGTGGTGAAGGCGAGTATTTCCAGCTGGTTGACACAAAGCATGCCAAAAGTCCTCTTCGGCAAGCTTCAGAGTTTCGGGCGCGGCCTGATGGATCGTCCCGTCTGACATGTCTAAGAAACGCTAACAGAATGATTTTTGATGGTGTCGCCAGCAGATGATGCAGGCGGCGATTTTCATGAACGCTTCGTGTATGGAGGCGAGCCGCTCGAACCGAACGCGCAGGCGTAGACCAAAATAAAGTCGTCACCGTTTGCGAAGTAAAGATGTCACTTCGCCGGTCGTCGTCGACCGGTGGATGCGAAACCCTCATGAATTCATGAGGTTGCACGCGGCGCAATAAAGTTGACACTGTGCGGGCGTCGCGAAGACCTTGTCAACTGTCGTCGAGCAGCGGCACCGCCCGCGCTTGGCGCACACTGCGCCGTTCGTCGGGCGGCTTGCCGCGGATCTGCTCTTCGATCTTGTAGAGCGCACCGATCCGCCGCAGCGCCTCCTCCGTCACGGCGTTGGGGCGCACCGCATGCAGGTCGTGGATCTTCCGGCGCGCGTGTGCCTTATGCCGAGCTCGGCATAAGGCACACGTGCGCCGCGGCTTCATCAAGGCCGAGGAGTCTGTGCCGAAAGCGGCACGCTCGCCGGATCTGCTGGCGACGCGCTTCGTTATGCTGGTCGGTCGGTTGTTCGCCGCCGAGGCACGCAGCGCAAAGTGGAAGGCAGAACGTCGACAACGGCTGCGTGTGCGATACAGCGCCCGAGTGCTCTCCATCATCGAACGCATGATGATTGAGCATCTGCCCACCGTGGTACCGTCGAGTCTGCTCGGAAAGGCGCTGCAGTACATGAGCGGGCAATGGCCCAAGCTGGTCCGCTACGTCGAGAACGGCACCTGGCCGATCTCGAACAACCTGTGCGAGAACGCGATCCGGCCGTTCGTCGTCGGTCGCAAGGGCTGGCTGTTCTCCGATACGGTCGCCGGCGCGCAGGCGAGTGCAAACCTGTACTCCCTCGTCGAGACGTACAAGGCGAACGGCATCGATCCGTACCGCTATCTCGTCTGGCTTTTCGCGAAATTGCCGCGCGCCTCCACCGTTGACGACTACACAGCGTTCATGCCATGGAATTTGCCTACTGGCGTAGGCGTTCACAATTAGCGCTAGCAGTGTTCACAGGCGCGCAAATATGTCCAGTAACCCTGCTAGCGTACGGTTCTGAGCCGTGAGAAGCGGCTTGTTCAATTGCGCGTTATTGTCGTAAGCGTGGCACCGACACCGTATTGCTTTAGCATGGCGGCTTTCCAATCGAGATCGCCGAGATGCCAGTGGAGCC